>JBAZZA010000002.1:0-514557 GCA_041659025.1 Bacteroidales bacterium
TGTTTATAGTAAGGATTTTTTCTTGCTATAATACTTTATATTTCAACATCTCAGAGATATTAGATATTTAATCACCAAATAAAAACCAAAATTATATTTGGAAAAGTCTTAGAATACGACTGAGGACGGACAATGCCCAATTTGGTATTTTATGATATTATATTGTTGTATAATATTTAGGGTCGGGCACTTTGAACGTGTACTATAATTGTAAGTCAAACTAACTAAAATTTATATGAAAAAACTTTCGATTCTATTCTTGTGCCTGTTCTTTACGATGGGCCTGATTGCCCAGGAGGTAAAAGGGGTTCTCTTTGAGCATGGTACCTTTGCCGAGGCTCTGGCTAAAGCAAAGAAAAACAAAAAAGGGCCAAACATCATCTTCATGGATTGCTACACAACATGGTGCGGTCCGTGCAAACAGATGGCCAATGTTATTTTCCCGATGGAGCATGTGGGAAAATTTTTCAACGCCAATTTTGTAAATGTTAAAATTGACATGGAAAAAGGTGAAGGTATAGACCTTGCCAAGAAGTATGGCATTAGAGCCTATCCAACATTCCTGATTCTCGATGCTGACGGGAACGAAATAAACAGAGTAGTCGGCAGCGGCGAGGCAGATCCTTTCATTGAAAGGGTAAAAAGTGCAATGAACCCAGCCAACAGTCCTAAGGCAAAAAGGGCAGTCTATGATGCAAGCAAGAATACAGAAAATGCCATTGCATATCTGGAAGTTCTTAAAGCTTCATACATGAATGCAGAATCTGCAGCTTTTGTTGCTGAGATATTCCCCGGACTTTCTGCAAGAGACAAATATTCCGACAAAATGTGGCCATATGTAATGCAACTGCTTCAAAATCCGGATTCTGACGTGTTTACTCTTGTTATGGAAGATAAGTTGACAGCAGACAGATTTGTTTCCAAAGAGAAGGTTGATGCAGCTGTTTGCGGTGGTCTGAAAAATTATGCAGGCACCTTTGTAACTGGCAGAATGGCTAATGCAAACAACGAAAAGGTTCTTGCAAAAATCAATTATCTGACCCTGCTAGCAGGCAAAGACGAAACTGCTTCGTACTTTGTAAAGGTGGCACAGCTTTATGCAAAAAATGACATTGATGCAATTGCAGGGATGTTGAAGGTTCAGGATATGATGAGACTCAGCGAGAATGACAGAAATTCTGCCGAGAGACTTATCACAGGGGTGAAAGGTATGCCAAAGGAAAAGGTGGTTGAATATCTTAAAGCTAAGCAGGATTATTATAAGAAAATGGCAGAACAAACTACAGCTGCCATTGAGAGGTATTCCAAGTAATGAATAGTTTCTTCACAACCAATAACTTAAATTATGAATATAAAACAAATGCCAAAACGGCATAAATACCTTACAGCCTTTGTAGTGGTATTTATGTCAATGTTTGCGACCTTAAACGCGCAACAGTTGAATTTTGATTTTAAGAACACCTCTTTAAAAGAGGTTCTTAAAAAGGTTACTGAGCAGTCTGGATACGACTTTGTCTATTCCGATGCACTCAAAGCAATTAACAGCAAGGTAAGTGTATCTTCTAAAAACGAGAAGGCAGAACTCTTCTTTGCAAGATTTTTCCCAACAATTGGAGTTAGTTACAAAATTCAGGGGAAACAGGTGGTAATCAGCCCAAAAGAGGTGGCAAACAGAGATGAGGCTGCTTTGACCACGACAGTAAAACCTAATCAGAACACAGATGGTAAGATTAAAATCAAAGGAAAGATTACTGACCAGAACGGTCTCTCTCTTCCCGGTGTGTCAATCCAGAACATTACAGGAAAAACAGGAGCATATAGCGACATGGATGGTAACTATACTCTTGATGTAAAGTATGGTGACAGACTTCTTTTAACTTTCATTGGCTTTAAGAGCAGAGAGCAACAGATTGTTCCATCAATCAGTACTCAACATGGTGTTCTGAATATTGTCCTTGAAGAGGATGCTATCGCTCTAGAAAGCGTTGCGATTATCGGTTATGGTAATACCCAGAAAATTAAAGATATTACAGGTTCAATCGCCCACATGGGAAAGAAAGAACTTGCAACAGCACCAATGGGTTCTACCGTTCAGTCTATGCTTCAGGGTAGGGCGGCAGGGGTAAACGTACAGATTCAATCTGCTTCGCCAACCTCTCCTATATCTGTAATTATCCGCGGTCAGTCATCGTTGAGTGGTGACAACCAACCGTTGTGGGTAATTGATGGTATTCCTGAATACAATTCAGGAGTATCGGGCAGTATTTCAAATGTGCTCTATTCACTTAACCTTGCCGATGTCGAGAGTATCGATATCCTTAAAGATGCCTCTTCAACAGCAATTTACGGTTCAAGGGCAGCTAATGGTGTTATAGTCGTTACAACTAAAGGCGGTAAAGAGGGAATGAAACCAATATTGGAACTCTCTACTCGCTGGGGTTACCAACAGATGGACTTCAATGGTTATGATTATTTTAAAGGACCGGAGTACCTGACTTTCACAAAAGCCGCAACCAGAAAGGAGTTGTACAACAGAGGAACATTTGACTACTTTACAAGATTGTACCTTAGTGAGGCAGAATTCTGGAAACTGAACACCAGTGAGGTAGATGTTCGTAAAATTGTAGAACTTCCGGCTGCTTATTACAACAGTGATACATACTGGATGGGAGAGATGACCCAGAATCCATGGCAACAGCAATATGACCTTACACTTAAAGGTGGGACCAAAGAGGTAAGCTACCTTGCGGCAATGTATTACAGTGGTATGCAGGGGGTTGTTAAAACCGGCTTCAGCAAAAATGTTGGCGGCAGAATCAGACTCGAGGCAAAAATCAACAAGGATCTTAAGTTCAGGGTTAATGCAAACGGATCTACTCGTAATGCCTCTGACAAAGACTATATGCTGGATGTGTTGAAGAAGGTACGTCCCGACATACCTGTCTATAATGCAGACGGTTCTTTGTTTACAAGAGATGCTTATACAGAGAATCCATACACCACTCTTAAAAATACAGCCTATGGCACTGGTGAGAACATTACAGCATCTGCCGAACTGGAGTGGACAATACTAAAGGGTCTTATCTTTACATCAAGAGGAAGTGTAAACTATTCCAATACAGAGAGTCTTACTTATAAAAGAAGAGGTTCGACATTCAATTATGATGGTACCAGAACATGGAGCAGGACAAAATCAGACACAAAAATCTTCGATAATACATTGGTTTATGCAAACACTTTTGGAATGCATGACTTAAGTGCAAGTTTGACTGCATCAGTAGAACGTTATCAAAGTCTGTTGTATGGTATGTCGGCAAGTAATTTTCCGGATGATGATGTTTTAAACAGCTTTGCAAATGCAGCAACAAAAGGAAATCTTTCTGAAGCATACCAGATGAGTTCAATGGTGTCGCAGATTGCTCGTGCACAATATAAGTACAACGACAGGTACCTTGCAACAATTACTATAAGACATGACGGTTCATCAAAATTTGGTCCGGACAGCAGGTGGGGATGGTTCCCTTCAGGTGGTCTTGGATGGATCATAAGTAACGAGGATTTTATGAAAAACGGATGGCTAGGGAGGAACCTTACACACATGAAACTACGTGCCAGCTATGGTAAATCAGGGTCGCAAAACCTTTCTAATTATCAGTGGATGACAATGGTAGGTTCTGTAAACTACGGAGAACAACCCGGTATCTATCCAAGCAATATAGGAAATCTCGGGCTACAATGGGAGGAGACCCTTATGACAGATCTAGCACTGGAAATGGAGTTCTGGAACTCAAGGATAAGAACAACCCTAGGCTACTATGACAAACAATCGAAGAACCTTATCTACAGCCAGACCCTGGCACCAAGTTCGGCATTCTCTTCCATGAATTCCAATATCGCATCAACAGCGGCAAGCGGATTTGAATTCTCATTTGATGTAGATGTTGTAAAGAATTCTACATGGCAACTGACCCTGAATGCGAACGGGTCGAGAAATAAATCTAAGGTGATTAGCTTCAATAACACCGTAAAAGAGTTGTTTCCAAGTTACACAAGAATCATTGCTGGTCAGCCGATAGGTGACTGGTTTGGTCTTCCTACATACAAAAGACTATTCGGAACATCTGAAGAGGCCCTGGCATTAAAGACAAGAACAACAACCGGTGGCATAACAATGTACAGAAACAACTTGGAGAGTGCCGGAGATATCTATTATAAAGATACAGACGGGAACGGAACAATCAATAACGATGATAGAATTGTACTTGGAACAAGCATACCTAAACTATTCGGAGGATTTGGCCTTCAATTGTATATAGGCAGTTCCTTCAACGTAGGTGCGACATTTACATATGCCTACGGGAACAAGAGGTTATGGTATATGGCTCAGAGCGATGTGGGATATACCGGTAACTACAATCAATCGAACAAGATAGCAGGTATGAGTGCCATTCTTAAATCACCTTATGAAAAGACAACATTCCCTAACGCAACTCCTTACGGAGATGGTGGAAATGGGACATTCAGTGACTATTGGCTATATGACGCCTCTTTTATAAGGCTGAATGCCTTGAATATGAGTTATCGCTTTGGTAAACAATACTTCAAAAACACATTGGTAGATAATATCGAGGTAACTTTCCAGGCAACCAATCTGTTCACGTTAACAAAGTATCCGGGTTTTGACCCTCAGGGTAACTTCTCAACAGCAACAGGAATGTCTGCCACACAAGGTGTAGACAACAGCTACTATCCTTCTGCCAGAACATTTAATCTAGGGTTTAAATTCACTTTTAAATAGATCTGAGATATGAAAAATATAAAAATAATACTACTATCGGTTTTAACCCCTCTGCTATTGTTATCTTGCGAAGACTTCCTGAACAATGTTCCAAGAAATCAATGGCCGGTTGAGGAGGCTATGACAACATACGACAAAGCCAAACAATCTGTGAACGGAATCTATGGCCGCTTCATGTCTGGTGATAATGTCAATCAGGACTATTATGCCAGACTTACTACAAGATCGGGCTTAATACAGGTAACCGGTTTGATGGATTTCAGTGAAAATCAATCGAATAGCCCCATAAATGCCTGGACAACATCTTATTATGCAATTAATGCTTGTAATCTTGCAATCAATGGCATACCAAAGGTTCCGGACAGTGCCTTCCCAACAACTACAGCAAAAAACGAATTGCTTGGTGAGGCAAGGTTTCTGAGAGGTTACTTCAACTCGCTGCTACTGTTGAGTTACAGCTGTTGGTGGGATACCGACGACAGTAAATTCGGAATAATATACAGGGATCAGACATCTGACGTTTCAAACACAACCCAACCCAGAATCACCGTTGGAGAGAGTTGGAAAAAGGTTATGGAAGATATCGACTTCGGTATCGCAAATATGCCTTCTACATTTGCTACACCAAAGAAGGTATCCAAGGTATTTGCAAAGGCATACAAAGCCAAGCTTCTTCTTATAAGAGGGACCCAAAGAAACTCAGCTAAGGACCTGACCGATGCCAAGACAATTATTGATGAGGTTATAAGCACACTGCCTGCAACCATCAAGATGGAGACTGATATGAAGCAGACATTCCTTAAAGCATGGGATTCTCAGGAGCATATATTTGTAAGGTACCTGGAAGATGTTGCCAACAGAACAAGCACCGCCGGTTACTGGTCAAGCTATGGTTTCTCATACACAGCAAGCACAAAATACCTTACAGCTGCTAATACCCCTCTTCCACAAAGTGAGGCAGTATGTGGTGTGAGGTACGGACTTGACTGGATAAGGACAGATCCACGTTGGTTCATTCATACAGGCAGAGCAAGAAGTGCAGAAACCTGGGATACATCAGAAGCATGGATATGGACAAAGATCTACAGGTTGGGATCATATGCAGGGGCCAATACAACTCCTAAAGATGAAAAATATGCAGTTTACCATATGCGTCTTCCTGAATTGTACATAATGCAGGCAGAACTTATTGCCCGCACAGGCGGTTCAGCAGCACTGGCCATAGCACCAATAAACCTGATGAGGTCTAAAAGGACAAATCCTGTTCTTGCTCAAATACCTGTTCCGGCATCAAACGAAGAGCTTATGGATATAATTTTCAAGGAGTATATAAAAGAACTTATCCTTGAAAATGGCTCGGAATTCTATGCATCCTTCCGTTTTATGAAGGAGGGAAAGACATACATGGAGGTAATGAAGGCCGGCAGCTTTGTTTTTGACAAGACTAAACTTCAGTGGCCAATCCCTAATAACGAGATGATAAACAATCCATTAATTGAACAAAACCCTGGTCAAAAGTAAGATTATGAAAAAGTTGAAAAAATATTTTACGATAACACTGTTAATTTCAGGGATACTCTTTGTTTCTTCCTGTTCTGATGAGATAAAAGAAAAAGAGATAGATTTCCCTAATGATGTAACCTTCAACGAAGGAGAAGGCCTTTCCATTAATGTGCCATGGCTAACCTACGTTGTGCCGGATGCGGCTTATAAGGTGACTGCCTATAAGTATGGCGAAGTAACTATGAATGTAAAGAAAAACGCTAACGGCACACATACAGGGTTTGCTCTTTCAAGTAAAAACTACCGTTCATACCCATGGTTAACAAAAAAGCCAAGTACCACTACTCCTTCAGCTGCTGAGATTAAAGCTGCAGTAGACAGTTCAATTTATTCTGTCTATTCAGGAACCTATCCTAATCAGCTGAAAAACTTTACCGTAGTAAGAGTGGAAGGTGATGATGCATTCTTTACAATTGATCAGCCGAGAATAGTTGAGCATGTTTTAGTTGCAAACACAAATTACAACTTCCAGATTTTGAATTACGGTTCAAGGTACTCTTCAAAGTTAAATGCCACAACACAGGTATATGATGAGTACAGCAGCGGAACAACCTATGCTACTGTGAGAAATCCGAACATACCCGATGCTGCCCCGGCAAAATTTGGTGTATGGTATATGTCGGATGTCTATAATTTTGGAGGTGGATTAGACTATATAAGACTTGCAGGTCAGCAGATCCTTGCGAAAATTGCAGCAGGAAGAGCTGCCGGAGTAGCAGCCAGAGCCGCAGGCAAGACAAAAACTGAAGCTACAGCCGACTCTACAGCAGCATATACTGCTAAGGTACAAGGCTATGTAAAGCTTATTGCTAAAGGTTACCTTAACTCTACCCAAACCGGAACATCTGAGTATTACCTTGCTCTTTTCCCGGGTGTGGCACCTGCTCCGCTTGACCTTTGGAACACAATACAGGGTGCATGGGCTAAGTGGGACCTGAGCGCTCTTGGAACTGTAAACAAAGTTATCTTTTACATGGACTCTTCCGATAAGGATGCCAATGGAAAGATGAGAACACCGCCTTACTTCTGTCTCGACGGAATAAGGTTAAAATAATATAATAGTACAGAGGGGTGTAAAAGCCCCTCTGTTTTTAATTTTCAACAAAACACGAAATACAATACGTCATGAAACTTTTTGTAAAATCATTATTAAGCGGTGCGGCACTCATATTGTTTTTTTCTACCGATTGCTATTCACAACTGCCACAGCTGGAGCAACCATTTAAGCTGATTGCCGGAGGAAGCACTATAGACCTGTACGCTTCAGGCCATGCGGCACCATTTGTAATTGATTTCAACGGAGATGGCAAGAAAGACATTGTCATAGGCGAATTCAGTGCCCCAATGTCAAAGGAGTTGCAGGTAAAGTATGACGCTATGTCTGAGGCAGAGAAAAAGGCATTTGTAAAACCATTCGGAGGCAAGGCGCGTATATATATAAACACAGGTACAGACAAAGCTCCTGTATACGGTGACTATACCTACCTGCAGGCAGGAGGGACAGACGCCGGTGTTCTGCCATCATGCTGCATAGGTTTCGATCCTAACTTCATGGATCTCGACGGTGATGGAACAAGGGATGTAACCTCAGGAGAGTATTTCGGAGGATTTATTCACTTTTACAAGGGGATAAAAGGCAATCCATTCGCATTTGAAGCACCGTCGGACCTTATACAACCCGACACCATTTTACAATCAAAAAGATCTATGGTTAAACTTATGCGAACGGCAAATTTTACCGATTTTGACAAGGATGGTGATTTCGATATGATATGGGGTAATGTCATGGGTGAAGTCTATTATTCACAAAATACAGGAACAAAAAAACAATACCAATTTGCTCAGGCAGTCCCAATAACAACTAAGGGATTAGCTGTAAATGTAGACGGAAAGTCTGATCCATTGCCTGTTGACTGGGACAATGACGGCGTACTTGACTTACTAGTAGGCACAGAGGCTGCAGACATAGTGTTTTTCAAGGGTATCAAAAATGGAGGTACCGATTTTGAATCGGGCATATCAATATGGACAGGAAACATATATAAACCTGGTGAAAAACCTAAATATCAGAAAATAAAAGAGAGTATGGATGCTCTTGGCGACAAGAGACCTTACCCCGGTTATCGTGTCCGTCTTGCTGTAGCAGACTGGAACAACGATAAAAAACCGGACCTCCTGGTAGGCAACACTTATGCCACCGATAAATCGCAGGGTGGAGATATTTCGGGGAATGTTTATATTTTTCTGCGTAAATAATATAATTATAAAAAAAACTCGTATATTGCTGTCAAATAATCATATAAATACTTTAGGGCCGATATGAAATATTTTTTTAACATGATCGGGACAACATTTCTGGTTGTCATATTCACATTTAACATTGCCTCTTCTCAAAATTCAGTAAAAATCAAAAAAGAGACCCTTAAGGTACTCTATGTAGGGGGATCGGCAGACATTTCGCCTTATGCTGCCAAAAAACCTACCCCTGAAGAGAAGGAGGCATCGGTTCTTAAAAGGATGAAATCGTTTGAGACTCTTCTCAAGAACTATTTTACCGATGTCACAGTTATCAGAGATAAAGACTACAAAGAGGTTCTGTCAAAAAATTTCGATGTCACAATTCTGGACGGGACTCCTCCGGTCAGGGTCCCTCTCTATACCGAGAAAGATGAGAAGGGAAACTATACTGTATACAAAAATGCAGGTTATATAAGCGAGGATTTTGACAGTCCTATGGTTACAATTGCTGAGGCTTCAGACAGGATAGGACGGAGAATAGGGCTTAAACTGGATTGGTATTGTCTGTGCCTTGATGCTCAGGCATATAATTTTGACATAACGCATCCTGTTTTCAATAAACCGTTTAAGGTTAAACTGACCACAGAGGTGTTGCCTACTCCAAAACCTGCCATGGATTTTCAGAAATACTACAAGGAAGCCATACCTCCCACACAAAAAATGTGGAGGGTGCAGACGCAAGGTTGCATGACAAATCAGGATTTCAGGATAGGAATGGTTTGCCGCCCATGGGGTTTTGACGACTCTCCTGAAACAGAGGTTATCTCAGGTGGTGTAAGTCTCAAATCACCTGATGCAATTGCGATTGGAAGGCATGGTAACTTCTTTCACTGGGGATTTGCAGCATCACCAGAGTTTATGACAGATGAGGCCAAAATAGTCTTTGCAAATGCTGTTGCTTACACAGCAACTCTTAAAAATGAGAGAGTTATCTCACGAAAGTATGATGACAGAAAAACCACCAGATACGAAATGGTTTTCGTCTATGCCAGGGCACATGAAGATTCAGCAATACTTACAGATAATCTTCTCTATCTCTATAAAGATGAAAAATCGAGAGCAGGCCTGACAGTAGATGCAGATGCAAAATATCTGGGCATTGCGAACAATAATCATACAATACTAGACAAGGCAATCTATATGCTTGAGAAGGGTGAAAACAAATACCTTGCCCAACGGATATTAGACAGATACACTTTGGCAACCTTCAAGACTCCGGGTCAGTGGAGAGAGTGGTATGAAAAGTACAAGAACCTAATGTTCTTCTCAGAATCGGGCGGCTTTTATTTTCTTATCAATTCAAAGGAGAAAGGTGTATACGGAAACGATTACTCTCTTATGCAGATAGAACGAGCTGCCAGAGACATAGTTGTAGAAGCCACAAATAACATAAATCCGGTAAATGTTGCAACTAAACTTTTACGGTTGGAGAACGGAGAACTTGCCGCAGTTGCCAGGGTGAAAATTGAAAAGGGGTTTCATATCTATGCCAGGGTGTCTGAAAAGGAACCATACATCAATACCGAAGTAGCGTTTGAGCCAACAGAAGGATTTGTCAAGTGTTCAGAAATGGGCATACCGGCAAGTTCAAAATATGGCGAAAACGGAACATTTATATATGAGGGTGATCTTCTGTTCTACCAGAAATTCGTTGGTACAGGCAAAGAGGAGTTTAAGTTAAAATTCTCTTACCAATGCTGCGACGACCAGATATGTCTACCACCATTTGAAAAGGAGCTACCGGTAACAATAAGTAAGGAGAGTGTTTTAGTATCTGATGCCGCATCTGAACTTGACAAAATAGGTTACGGATTTCTTGTAAAAAGACAGGGCGAAGTACTTACCCAAGAACAGACTGAGTTAAGGAAAAAAGCAAGTGAATTTTTAATTAGCGGGTTATCGGTTAAGGATAATTGTTTTGTGTTTACACTTCAGAAAGAGGACTTTGTAAAAGTTGGACTTCCTGTAGTTCTTCATGCAATACTTTTAAGGGATATTAAGGATGCAAATACCTTTATCAAAGCTAACGGAACCGCTAATGTTCAGGAGATGTTTGATGAGATGATAAGACAAAAATTTTAAAAAAAAAGATTATCTTTGAAGCTTAAGCTGAAAAACCATTTTTCTGACAAGTTTCAATGCAAATCAATACAAACAGAGAAGATATTGAAGTAACCTTTAGAGAAGTTTATGCGTCTTATTTACATAAGGTCAGATTCTTCGCCTTTCATTATCTTCAGGACCAACAGGCAGCAAAATGTGTGGCGCAGGAGGTGTTCATAACGGTATGGGAAAACAGAGATTCAGTGGTTTTTGACGAGAATATAATTGGTTACCTGCTGACAGTAACAAAAAACAAGTGTTTGAATTTACTCAGGAGAAAGAAAACAGAGAGTTCGTTCGGCAATTTTAAGAAGGAACAGTATGACAGAGACTCGTTAAATTATCTTACACTTAAAGACTCTTCCTCTACGGATCTATACGCCAAAGAGGTGGAAAAGATATTCAAGGCGTCTGTAGACAAGATGCCTGAAAAAATAAAAGAGGCATTTTTATTAAACAGGTTTAATAATTTAAAATATGCAGAAATAGCAGAAAAACAAAGAGTTAATATAAAGACAATAGAATACAGGATGATGTGTGCACTAAAAATTCTCAGAAATAATTTAAAAGATTATTTGCCTTTATGACAAAGAAACTATTAATAAAATATATTGAAGGAAAAGCTACTCGACAGGATGAGCTGGAAATAATGTCGTGGGTTGGCAGATCTGAAGATAATCTCAAGTACTATATAGGGCTTAAGAATCTTTGGATACACAATAACATGCCTGACACAGTTGCTGACAGGAAGGAGATGTCTGACCTTGAAAATATAGTCTCCTATTCAGTAAGTGGAGGATCTGCCGAACGCAGACAAATTTCCGGATATTTCAAATTTATCCTTTATGCAGCATCAATTGTTTTGCTCGTCTCTATTTCTTTGAATGTATACATGATATCCGGCAAGGAAACAAAAAGTGAAATTCCTGTTGATCAAAGAATCAGGCTTTCAGATGTGCCTCGCAAGATTACTCATACCATTTACACAAACAAGGGTGTTAAGGGATACGTTGTACTGCCGGACGGTTCGAAGGTGAGTCTTAACTCAGATACAAAAATTACTTTCCCGGACCAATTCTTTGGTTCTACAAGAGAGGTTGCCGTTTCTGGTGAAGCATTTTTCGATGTTGTCAAAGATTCGACAAAACCCATGATTGTGAGTACAAACAGAAACTTTGTCATTAAGGTTATGGGTACTAAATTCAATATCCGTTCTTATGAGAACGACACTGAGGCCCAGACAACCCTATATTCCGGCTCAATAAAGCTTATAAGAAGATATCCGGACAGTGACAAGGAGTATGTTACAGACCTTAAACCGAAGGAATCTTTTTTATTCAAGGATAATGACCGTCCTGTACTAATCAAGCAGGCAGATACTGTGAGGCAGGATGCATGGAGGAGAGGTGAACTAATGTTTGATTTTACACCAATAAGCGAGGTTATAAAAAAACTTGAAAGATGGCACGGTGCTGAGTTTTCAGTAGAGAACAAAGATATTCTCAAGTACAGACTTACAGCTAATTTTAAATCAGAATCGCTGGTTCAGATTATGGAGATGATCAAATATTGTTCTTTTATAGATTATTCCATAAAGGACAATGTAGTGACCTTGTCAAAATCACATGTTCCGGGGTTTTAGATCCATTTATAAACATTTTAAGGATAAACACATGAAAAGAGAAATTCAACAAAGCGCTCCTTCTGGAGCTGTTTACGGACTTGGACTTATAGGTGCCGCTATCTATTTCATTTCTCACGCTACAAGCTTCTGGTTAGGTGTCCTTGGTATTTTAAAGGCTATTGTATGGCCTGCTTATCTTGTCTACGAAGCCCTAAAATCTTTGGGTGCATAGAAAATTCGCGTAAGTATAATAATATTTGATTGAAAATGGCAAGTTAACTTTGATGTAAAAGCATCAATTGTCTTATCTTTACACCCGTAATTACATTTAAGGATGAAAAGAGCGCTTTTGATTATTTCTTTATTTCTGTTCGTATTAAATCTGCAGTCGCAGGACACCTCTAAAAACAACCCTCCAACCTCCAGAGAGGTTGATTTCATAACGTATCCGGTTCTCTGGCACCAGACCTCTGCTGAGTACAGAGCGCTGTGCTATCAGGCATTCAATGTGGCACGTACATATCTGGAAACAATTATACCTGCAAGGCAACCCAATGAACGGTATGCGATAATTACAGATCTGGACGAGACAATAATTGACAATAGCTTCCTGGAAGCAAAGAATATTAAAGATGGAAAGGTATATGATCCGGAGGGATGGAAAAAATGGGTAAATTCGGCAGCAGCAACAGGAGTTCCCGGAGCAGTTGATTTTCTGAGGTGGGTATCAGAACAGAATATTACAATTTTTTACATTAGCAACAGGACGGCTTCAGACATAAATGCAACCATAGAGAATCTTAAAAAACTCCAATTGCCCTATGCAGATAAGGAGCATATGCTGTTTCTGGCCGATGGAGCAACTAAGGAACCAAGGAGAATAAAAGTAGCGGAAAATCACAAGATTGTAATGTTGTTGGGAGACAACCTCAATGACTTCTCAAATGTTTTCGAAAGGAGGACCATTCCGGACAGGAAAGCTGAAGTAGACAAATTTCATAATGAGTGGGGGAAAAGATTCATCGTGCTGCCAAATGCTATTTACGGAGATTGGGAAAGTGCCCTTTATGAATACAACCGTAAACTGACCCCACAGCAAAAAGAGAAAAAGAGACAAGATAATTTAACAGGATATTAAAATCAGACCATTAGACTATGAAAGGGAAAATTTTTAAGGAATCCAGCAATATCTATCAGGATCAGGCAAAGATACTGCTTAATTACTATCAGCAGGCTGCAGAGAAAATTGTTCAGGAGGAGGAGAAAATAGAAAAAAACATAGCATCTTTAGAAGAGGAGAAGAAACCCTTCAAGGTGGAATTGTCAAAAGTAGGAATATGGAAATGGGTGACACTCATTCTGGTCATCCCTTTCATTTACTTCCTGCTCAAAGAGAGGGGATTAAAAAAGACAGTTACAGAGATTGATAGTAAAATAGCAGAGTTGCAGAAACAGCACAACGATATTTTTCGTGACTACAAGGTGAGTAAACTGGGTGTGGCATACGTACCGGTTGCCAGTCAGGTCAAGTATGATAACAGAAGTTTCATTGTGGACCACACCGGTGTTACAAAAGAGGCAGAATTCAAGCTACAGCTTTCAAGACAGAACGATTTACTTGTTGAAAAGATTGATGAACTGGAAAAACTTTCAAAAGAGGCTCCAATAGTTGAGAGTTCAAACAATACAGAAGAGATAGATACCGAACAATACTCACAATCTATGCAGCATCTTAGCCATCACGATTATTTCGGCAATTTAGAGAGAGCGTTAAGATCAATATCTTTCTGTATGGATGATCTGGATATTACATCTGTTTCGCTCCCGCTGGTTGCAAACAACAGCTCTTATCACGATTTTATCCGCGAGTTTTCAACTTCTGAAGTGCCCGAAGGGGCTCCTGTAATTGAGATATTCGACACTGCAAAATATAACAAGCATATTGCAAAGTTCCAGGAACTGAACAAACTTAAGGATTCACTGTCCAGACATACCGAACAGTTCGAAGACGTGCTCAAAGGGTTAATGGTGACCATGGCAAACTCAGTTCAGGCAATATCGGCACTTAAAGTTGCGTCTACAGATAAGCTTGTATTTGATTCCAACAAAGTTCTTTTCAAAATATTAAGGTCGCCTTACAACCATTACTCGCCGGTGCTTGAAAGTGCAGAAATTGAGAGAATAAGAAGCGAAAGCTTCAATTATGGAGAATCTTTCACCGAGTATGTTCCTTTTCAGCTGAAAAGCAGTTCCCGTGTGAGATACAATCTCTTTACCGACACATGGGCAGCAGAGGATGGTAGTACTACTAACCTTCCATTCGGCATCCATCAGATTCACGAAGAGATAGTCGCTCCTATTGTCCTGAACCTTATGAGGGAAACCAGAATTGAAAGACTTAAAATATACAATCACATAAAGGACCAGAAAATAAATTATCTGAACCAATGGCATCAGGACACAGAGGATTTTTACGGTAGAAACAGAGCAGAGAGTGCAGATCTTGTAAATCTGATGCGCTCAACGCTTGGTGAATACATTGCTGCTTACAATACAATGATATCTCTTCAGAAAACTGAAGAGACAATGAAGCAATCCAATGGTTCCCTTGATTCTACTGTTGTTGAGCTTAAGGGAAATTCAGTTGAAGTTCTGGCTGCATTTGAAATGCAGTCAAAAGAGTTCCAGAAGGTTCAGAACGAGTTCGAAAGCTATATGGATCAGTTAAAAGAGGACATAGACCTTAAGGCTGAGAAGTTTGAACACATAGATTACTACGACGCGATGTTGAGAGACGGAACATCGAGAGATACAGCAATTGCAGCAAGTGAAATGCACAATCTGGATGATCGCCGCAAACCACTCATTGCAGTGAACCCTCTCTTTGCAAAGATTTCAGAAATACCTCCTGCCCCAAGTGTAGAGGATATTACATTTGAACACTTCTCCATAAATCTGCCGCAAGTAGCAAAAGATGCTCTTGCAGAGCTGGAGGAGATAGCAGAACTGGAAGAAAACGAGGAAGATTATGGCAACATTTAACTACAGGATAGATACACAGCCGCTTGCAAATGAATTGGGAAATGTTTCCAATAATGTGAGCCTTACAACAGGAGCAATGGTTTCTATGCAGGAGGCGGTTATTGCGGCAGAAGAGAGAGCATCGGACTATGTTTGTGATAATGTGAATACCGGATTCTATGCTCTTATCCGTGCGCAGATATCTCAGAAGCTTGCCAAGTACAAGAGTGACGTGGATTCTCAGACAATGCTTCTTTCGCAGCAAAAAAGAGCCCTGCAAAGCATAAAGGGCAGGATGGAGCGCGACTACAATATGATATCCAGAAGGTACACAAAACTGTTCGACGGACTTAACTCAAATTTGAGAACAAGAGTATTCGAACTGGACAAACCATCGGTAGATTTTGCATGTAAGGAAATAGGGAGGATTTCCAACAGAACCAAGTATCTTACAGCTACAATTCCCGTAACCCATCTGGAATCCATAGCTGTTAGTCAGAAGATAATCGCATCTAACTTAAAACAGCGAGGGTTTAAAGTAATTGACTCAATGACCAGTTTCATCCACGAAGTAAATATGCAGAAGAAGCTGACAGATAAGATTCTGGTGGATGACTACCCCCAAAGACTGGGAGATGCATATATCCCGGTTATTCTGTACCAGTTTAACAGAGACAGATCTGGGAAAGAGAATATGGAGATTGTAATGACGGACACAGAACTTAACGATACCGCAAAAAGTACTATTTCGGAAGGATTTTATTCTGGACTTGCAAATATTGAGTGGAGACAAGAAGATCATTCTGACGAGATTATATACGATGAGTTCTGTAAACAACTTTCGGAGTCGGGCAAAACACCAAGGGAGAAAGAAGTGGCTTTAAAGTTATTCAAGGCAAACAAATATTTAACTGCTAAAGTGTAGCGTTATGGGTTACAAGCAAAGCTATACAGAGACGGTAAGCAAGACGGTGGAGATTTCGTATGACCCCTCGAAAAAGGGTGGCACAAAGTCTGTTCTTGTCACTATTCCTGTTCAGATCAATATTGAACTGGATACCGATCAGTTTGAATCGAGCGTAAGAGTGTGTGAAAGAAACGTCGACCTTCTTACAGCAGCAGTTGTGGCCACTGAGGTTGCTGAGGTGGAATCGAGAGAACGCAACTCCATTAAGGTTGCAGACTCAATAATAAACGGATTCTTCAGATACATACGTTCGGAAATCAGCCAACAGGTATCGGAGCTTTCGCAAAAAGCTGAATCACAGCTTATGTTGCTCAGAGAACTTATGAAAACTGCCTTGTCCAAAAAAGGGCAGATGGAACAGGACTTTCTTAGAATATCCGGTCGATATCGCAAAATCTTTGAAGATCTTGACAGAGAGCTTTCCAACCGTGTTTTTGCTATTGACAAGCCGGCATTTGAATTCAAAACTGAATCGGATAACCACATTGTCAGGACGCTTAATAATGACCTTATTAATACTATATCGGTTTTTGGCGCAGAGAACAGCCATCTGATTGCAAATCTAAGCATGTCAGTTACAAAGAAAAGGACACTGGACACTATAGACAAGTCAAAGCTTTTTCTGATGCATCAGAAGAGGTTTGCAGCCTCTATTCAGGACAGTATGCTTAGTGAATACGTAGACGGAACCTTGTATTCTCCTGTATGTTATGTGGAGTCATCAAACATAAGGCGGCAGACAGACAAGAATCTTTATATTTCCAACTTTCTTGAAGGACTGGAAGAGAAGCTTTCTGGAGATGACCTTTTTCAAAGAATGTCGTCTGATGAGTACAAATGGCAAAAGATTTCAAAGGAGGAAGAAAATTACCTTCGCCTCTATTTTGACTCCGAATTAGACAAAAAATATTATTCAAATTACGAACACTCTGTGAGGGTGCGTGAAACAATCCGTAAAATGGCAGATTTAAGTTCAATAAATGTTATCCAACTATGAAAGAAATAAATGAAATCCGGTTTAACGAAACAAATATCCAGCTTAAAGACAATCTGGTAAAGGGCTCCATTCTGCCTGAAAAAATTGCAGATCTGGACCGAAACATTACTGTTCAGAAGGATACCATAATTGAAGGTGCAGTATATTCCTATAAGCTTGAAATACAGCAGGGAAACGCAGATTTTCAAGGAGCTGTCTTTACACAACTTGAAATGTATATAAATACAGAAGCTGAGGGAGATATCATTTTTAGAAAGAGTGTAGGGTCGGCAAACTCAATTGTTTCCAGATCAACCACATGCACCCTTACGTTCTGTTCAGACATAAATGCAAAGAGGGTTGCACTTTGCAATGCATTTATTGCAGGAAGCATTTATGCAGATGAAATTACCCTCACAAACTGCGTTGTAATAGGAGGGGTATTTGCAACCCAAAGCGTAGACTTCACAAACTCACTGGTAGGTACTTTCAACAGCCCTTCCGTAAAAGTAGCGGACCAGATATCAATACTTCTGCCAAGCGCCTTCACTATAGAAAAGATAAACTCAGTGCCGGGAACAAAATTCTATAACCTGTGTCTGGCAGATCTGGGGTCCCTCTATAAAGGGAACCCACAGTCGCCAAGTTCGGGACGTATAGAGATGAATATAGATTCAGATGAGGTTAAAACTACTCTTACTAGCGAAGAGACTCAGAAGACACTTCGCAGTTATACAGTAGTGGGCAAAGTGCTGGCTGCAGATTTGCTGGATGTTGACAAATTTCAGAACCACTTCCTGCTAACGGCCGCTAGCCTGGGATCTCAGTTAATTAAAGACTTTGAGCTGGGTGGCGACGCAAAGAGAGGTCCTGTTCCGCTCACTTTTGAAAAGTTGAGGGAATTTTTCTTCAATATCCTGTATGGAAAAATTGAAATTCAGGCAATAGGCGGGAAGTTCAATATATCGGAAATTACAGGAAAGTTCAGTCAAGCCTAGGTTTTATGTACGAATCCTTTAAAAGATATTCAGTTGTTTGCATTTGTCTTGTATTTTCTCTAATCAATCTGACAGCTCAGGACTCTGTCAAAAAGGAGACGAGACAAGAATCCGTTACAACCGACAGGAACATAAATGCATTAAATATTTTAAGGGAAGATAAAAACACACGTGTTGTATTACCCCAGAAATTACAACCTTATACAAGCAAAATTCCTGTTAATCGGATGGACAGCCTTGAAAGTTCTCAAAGCAACATCTCAAAAACCATCAATTATCTGGACGAAGGGAAAATTGCTAAGGCACTGTTCAGCATTTATGAGGCAATTACTTTCTGTCCGTCAGACGAGGCAAGAACATTTGCAATTGCAAATGCATATTATTCCATTATTCAGATTAAAACCGGGAACTATACAAAAGCTGTAAACAGCCTGAATTTATGTGATTCACTTTTTCGCAAAATCGGAGATTTGAATTTACTGGCTTTTCATTATAATAACCTTGGGTTTTTCCACCAGAAGTTCGAAAGGAAGAAATTAGCAAAACAGTATTTCGAGAAATCACTTTATCTCAACAGAAGTCTGGGTGACGATATGAGTATTGCCATTAACCTAAATAATTTATCTAAAGACGAGGGTGAGCCCGACACAAAGATTTCATATTTGAATGAAGCAATTGTGATAAATAAGCGATTGAAACGGGAATATTCGCTTGCAGAAAATTACAACAATATGGCCTTTCAATACATGACTCTTCATAGATACAATGAAGCTTTGAAGTACCTTGATATGGCTTATAAAATTTCAGATAAACTGGCCTCATATGAGATATTGTCCTACAACTATCAATTGAAATCAGAAATTTATGCCTCTCAGAACAGGTATGAAGATGCTTATAATGCTGTTCTAAAACTACATGAGGTTAACAACGAGTTGATCAAGTTTCAGAACTTTGCAGATATCGAGCAGTTAATCGTCAACAGGGTTATTTCAAAAAACAAGTATGAACTCAGCTTGCAAAAGAAGGAATCCGATATTAAATGGCTGAACTTTTTACTTATTGCAGCCTCAACTCTTCTTATAGTATCTATACTACTCATAATCTATATATTTTTCTACATAAGCAGCAAAAGAAAATTACAATTACTGGAAACCAGACAAAAGAGTTCAGAGAAAGAGATAGAATATGCACAAAGTGAACTTGTCAACCTCGCGACATATCTGAACAGCCGCAATGTAATTTTAAACAATATCCAGTCTTCTTTAAGCAAAGCATATAAATCATCAGAAAAGGACATCTATACAGATGTACGAAAGTTGAATCTGTATATAAAAAATCTCCAGACGAAGAATGAAGATGTAGAATCTGTATTAAATAAAATAGCAAAGATAAACGAGGATTTCATATCACGCTTATCTGAAAAACATCCTGAAATTACAAAAAACGACAAGAATATAGCTCTGCTGCTCAGAGCCAACCTGACTACCAAGCAAATTGCCACTCTTATGGATTGCTCTCCCAAAAGCATCAATATGGCCAGATACAGAATTCGCATTCATCTGAATCTGGCGGCCAGCACCAACCTGGTTTCGTATCTAAAAACCCTATAACTAAATTTCATTGTAATAAAAGGCAATTGTAGATAATTATATAATTATAATTATCAGCATATGTGATATATACAATACTAATTGTAGATATCATTTATTTGGTTTATCAAAATTGTAGATACTTTTCTTCAGAATTTTCAACACTATTGTAATTTAATTATTCAATTTTGATTTACGAAATGAGTAATTGATATATTCTAGAAAATAACTACTTAATCAAACTAAACAAAATTAACTATGAAAAAAACTAAAACTCTCATTAGTTTTACCCTGCAGATGATCTTTGCGGGGGTGATGCTTTTTACAGTGGCATCCTGTACTAAAAATGAGATTCCTTACGAGGACTGCTCGGGAATCCTTACTTACAGGTTCCAGCTTCCAGATGGTCGCGTGTTTGACTGTACTGTCGATCAGGCCAATCTGGTTATTTCTAATAGCCTGGACAGTATTCTGTATGGTACTTCCGCTACTACAATGAGTAAACTAAAACCGGTATTCACAACTACAATAGGCGCAAAAG
Source organism: Bacteroidales bacterium (assembly GCA_041659025.1). Taxonomy (GTDB): domain Bacteria; phylum Bacteroidota; class Bacteroidia; order Bacteroidales; family UBA932; genus Bact-08. The sequence goes on from JBAZZA010000002.1 coordinate 20,479, forward strand.
TCTATGTAAACAATGTTGAAATTACAAGTGGTGTAAGCGAGATTGATTTTACAAAGCCTGTAAAAATTCATACTGCATACAATAATGTAGTAAGAGACTATTCTGTTAACGCATTTGTAGAGAAAAAGGACCACAGCGAAGTTTCCGGAGCAAAAATCAATACAGATATGCGTCTGACAGGGTTGCCTTCTTTCAACTCATACAGCGCTGCTTATTTTCTAAATAAGCTATATATATTGGGTGCTTACTATCCAAACGGAACATTGGCAACAGGAACAGCGCGCTATGAATTGTATTCTTCTACAGATGGCGGTTTATGGACAAAAGTAACAACTAATCCAAATGTAGTTGGTGGATTTGGTGCTATATTGACAGTACTTGGTGACAAGTTATTTGCAATTGGCGGTGCACGTCTTTATGGCAAAGATGTAAATGGAACCTTACCAGAGTCATCAATTACATGGAGAATAATGTCTACTACAAACGGAACAGACTGGACAGATTGCACCGTAGGTCAGGTAGGCAACCCGTCTGGAAGGGCAATCCCGGAAGTTTGTGTACATAATGGCAAAATAGTTCTTCGCAGAGGAAAGATGGTAGGTTTTGGAATGTGGCAGAATGTAAGTCAGACAAATACATACCAAACAACAGACGGAATCAACTGGACAAGTGTCACTGCTACCCCGAGTACTGCTACCAACAGGTCAGAAGACGCAATGTTTTCATTTAACGGAAAATTATGGATAGTAAGTGGGTTTGCAGGATATATAAGCACATCTAACATGAGAAGCGATATTTGGTCATCTGCAGATAACGGGTTGACATGGGTACAGGAGACAGCTGCATCAGGCACAAACCTTATGAGATTCGGGCATAATGTTGTTACATACGGCGGAAAGCTTTATATGATAGGGGGAGAAATGCTTAATGCTTCTTCAAGCAGAATAGGTATTACAGATGTTATGACCTCTTCAAATGCAATTAACTGGACTTCATTGCCTGCTACACAGCAACTTCCTGCTGCATTTACCTCAAGGGTTGTATCAAACGTGTTTATGGGCAAAGACGATCTTATATGGATTATAGGTGGTTTCAACAATTCATTGGGAAACTATACTATAAATGGTCTGACAATGTCTGCCAAATTTGATGTCTGGATCAAGAAATTAAAGTAAGATAGCCAAAATGAAAATTATAAATATGTAATTATGAAAAACTTTTTAACAATAATATTTTTACTTGCGGCTACAACTTTTGCTTTGGCCCAAGACAATATACGTGTTTCAGGAACAGTAAAGGACAATACCGGGACTCCTGTCGCAGGAGCCAGCGTCTTTGTAAAAGGAACAAATATCAATACGATTACTGACATTGATGGTGCCTTCAGTATAACCGTTAAAAAAGGAGCATCAATCAGTTTTGTTTTTACAGGATATATCTCTCAGGACAGGGTAGCTAACAATGCAGATAGGATAAATATTACTCTCTTAGAAGACAACATTAAACTACAGGATATTGTTTTTACAGGATATTCAAAACAGGAGAGAAGGGATATCACAGGTTCGGTTGCTACCGTCAAGACAAAGTACGTAACCTCTGCTCTTTCTGTCGATAAACTTTTAGCCGGTCAGGCTACCGGAGTTTACATGTCTTCATCCTCAGGTGCCTTGGGTGCTGCAAATATTCTGACTATTCGTGGAATAAGTTCAATTATGGGGGACAATAACCCATTATATGTAATAGATGGCGTTCCCATTTATGGAACTAGCAGGTCGGAAAACTCAACTTCTACCAGTGGTGGCTCAATGCCGGCTTATTCACTAGGCGGAACGCAGATAAGCAGCAGTATTACCTACAACACATCTTTGAATTATTCTTTTGAAAAAAATCCATTGACGTCTCTTAATCCAGAAGACATCGAATCCATTGAGATTTTGAAGGATGCATTTTCTACAGCAATTTATGGCTCGAGAGGATCTGCAGGTGTTATATTGATAACTACTAAAAAAGGGTCTCGCGACAAGACAAGTGTAGATGTAAATTATAATATTTCTTTTGAAAATCCACTGGGCAAGCTTAGCCTTCTTAATGGAGAACAATACAACCAGATCTATTCTATGTATTATCCTAACAGTCCATTTACATCTGCTTACAATACAGATTGGATAGGCGCCGTTACGCGTCAGGCTGTAAGCAATAATTTCTCTGCATCTGTATCGGGTGGTACAGAGAAGACAAATTATTTCATGAGTACATCATTAAGCACAAATCAGTCTTATATAATAAACAACGACCTGCAGAGATTTTCTGCAAGGGTAAACCTGGACTCAAGACTAAGCTCTTGGGCAACAATAGGAACCAACATCTCTCTGTCTAAAGTTGACAACAATGGTTTAACGGCACCTAATATCTATGCCATGGCTGCAAAGAAGGCCCCAAATGTGCCAATATACAATGCAGATGGTTCATATTTCTATGGTCAGGGAACAAATCCTTATGGTTATGCAGAGGCATACAATCCTGTTGCCATGGCTTACAGAAACAGTCAGTCCTCTTCAGACACACGTGTTGTTGGTAACATTTACCTCGATGTTAAACTGACAAAATGGATGACCTTCAGAACAGATTTTGGGGCAGATTTATATAACACAAAGACGGCTACCAGAATGGCTGACGTTCCTTTAACTGAGGTAATTCAGAAAAATAAAGCACAGGAATCTGTAAACATGAATTCAAAATTTGTCATCAATAACACTCTGAATATTACCAAAGAAATAAAGAGTCACTTTATTCAAGGTATAATAGGTCAGAGTTATGAGACCTCAACCATGTACGGAAACTCAATTACCGGATCATCTTTTTTCAGTCCTTATCTTATAGGTGTCGGAGCTGCTCAAAATAAATCCGTTCTTGCCGGAGGTGAGCAAAAATGGGCGCTGTTTTCTGCATTTGCAAGATTAAACTATCAGTATAAAAGAAAATATCTTGCTGGGTTCACTTATCGTATTGACGGTTCATCCAGGTTCAATCAAGACAATAGGTACCTGGGAACGCCTTCTTTATCTTTGGGTTGGAGAATCGGCGACGAAGCTTTTGTCAAGAAAAACTTAAAATGGATCGATGAATTGAAGTTAAGAGCATCACTTGGCTGGTCAAGCAAAGATGGCAACTCGGGTTATTATGGTGCCCAAGCCACTTATGGCCTTATTTCAGGAACAAGTTATGCCGGAAGTTCTTTCTTACAGATGTCTCAACCGGGTAATACCAACTTAGGCTGGGAAAAGACAATGACCTACGACATTGGACTAGACGCTAGTTTCCTGAAAAAAAGAATTGATGTTGTCCTCGACTACTATTACAGGAAAACCACCGACATGTTATTCGGGTCCGATGTTCCTGCCTACACAGGTTACACAAAACAGGATCAGAATATTGGAGATATGTCTAATCAAGGGATAGAATTGAAAATTAATTCATACAATGTTATGACTAAAGATTTTCAATGGATGACCACTGTAACTCTTTCAAGAAATACAAATAAGCTTTTGAAACTGAATTTCGAAGGAAATCAGATTGACCAGCTGAACAGCTCATATAAATATTATGCCGTAGGTTATGCTGCCGGACAATTTTATTTGCATAAATGGGCAGGTATAGACCCTAAAACTGGTGATCCATTGTGGGAATATAAAAATGGAACCATTAGCAGTACAGCTCCTGCTGTAGACTCAAAAACATCTAACGACAACAAGTTTGTAATGGGTGTTGCTAATCCTACTTTCTATGGCGGTTTGACCAACTCGTTAATTTATAAGGGAATCGAACTTAATTTCTTGTTTACATTCTCCTATGGCGGTAAAATGATAAACAATACACAGGCCCAGTTAATGACATATTCACAAAAAGAGGCGTTCAACCTAAGTACCGACATTTTAAAATTCTGGCAAATTTACGGTCATGAAACAGGAGTTCCTAAACTTAAAAATAACTCAATCACAGGAAACTATGACTATACTGCATCAAGTACAACTACTCGTTTTTTAGAGGATAATTCATTTATAAGGTTAAAGAATCTTGAATTGGCATACTCTATTTCAGGCGAAATGTTAAAGAAAATCAAAGTCAGACAACTAAGAGTTTTTGTATTGGCTACAAACCTTTTGACACTTACAAAATACTCTGGAATTGACCCTGAAGTCAGTGCTTTTGGATCATCGGCAACTTCATCGGGTTATGATAACTTAACTATGCCTCAAACCAGAGGTCTTCAATTTGGTGTAAGAATAGGTTTTTAATTTGAAAAATGATTGAATATGAAAAAGTTAATACAATTATCAATAATATTTGTCACATCGACCTTTATATGGTCATGTAATTTAGAACTGGCTCCTGAAAATGTAATGGTAGACCAGATTGTCTATAAGGATGCAAAAACATCTGAGGCTGTCCTTATTGGAGCTTACACCAGATTGAATGCATGTTTCGCAGGTGCGCCTACAGGAGTTAACAATTATGCCAATACTGGATATATGCTTTTATTCGGAGACCTTGGAACCCCGACTCTTATTCAGCGGTCAAACTCCGGGTTAATCAATATGGAGAATTCTGCATATAATTCTACTGATCATGATGGTTATATTCTTGAAATGTGGAGAACAACATATTATGCAATTGACTATACAAATAATATAATTGCAAACATCGCCAAGTATGGCTCGTACGATCAGGCTACTATGAACCAGCATGTTGCGGAGGCAAAATTTCTTAGAGCTTATGAATATATGCTTTTACTGCAAGCATTTGGAGATGGTGCGCTTACTGGTGACATGACAGGGCTGGGAGCTGTGTTAAGGCTTACACCATACAATGGTTATAAGCCAGAGGATATTGCCGCCCGTTCCACTGTAGGTGAGACTTATGAACAGATTCTGAAGGATCTTACAGAAGCTCTACCTAATTTGCCAAATATCTCCGCCACTACTTTGGCAATCAGAACCAGGGCTTCCAAAGTTGCCGCATATGCGCTTTTATCACGTGTATATCTTTACAGAGGTTCATATAAAAATGATCTTGCAGATATGAAGTTAGCCTCAGATTATGCCGACTCTGTAATAAGCAACACTAAGAATTTTGGTTTTTCTACTTCTTATACGAACCATACAACATGGATGTTTCCTTTGAACACAACTGGTACAGAGACAAATTCTGCAAATTACAGCGATGAAGTTATACTTATGGCTCCATGTTACTCCAGTGTTTCTAAATATGCAAATGGAGTAGGAAGTCTGTTTTTCAATAAAACCAACTTCTTCATCGACCCAAATTTTACTGCACTATATCCCGCTGGGGACAGAAGAGGCTATGTGGACCCTGCAACAGCAACTTCCCTCATTTGGCAAGGCAGTAACGTAAACAGCCCGAATGACATGACTTCATATAAATATAATAACGGTAGCGGGTACAACAATGTAATGCTTCTTAGATTGTCTGAAGCAAAATTGACAAAAGCAGAAGCATATGCTCGTATAAACGGACTTAATGACGAGTCTGTCAAACACCTTAACGATATAAACAAGCGTGACTTCTCTACAAAACCTACAGACTATAAAGCATCTGATTTCACTACTGCAACCGACCTTATTAACAGAATCCTGCAAGAGAGAATGAAGGAGTTTGCTTTTGAGGGAATGACGAGATTTGACCTAATAAGAACAAACAGACCATTAAGAGATGCTAGCATAACCAACGATAAGAAAATTTTACCTGTACCAAATTACGATATAAGAATATCATATGGTAAGATTATCCAGAACAAAGGATACCGCTAGTTCTTCGAATGATAAACAACTAACCCAAGGAAAGGGCATGCTCGTTCCTTAATACTTTTTTAAAAAAATACGGATGAAAAAATTACTTACAATCGCTCTCTCTGTGCTGCCACTACTTGCAGCAGCACAGAGTTTTACAGACCTTACGCTGCAACAGGCCCAAAAGAAGGCTCAAAGTGAGAAGAAGATTATTCTGGTAGATGTGATGAACATGAGACAACAGAATGAAGCTAAGGCCAAGCAAGAGAAGGAGATTTATGCTCTTCCCGGAGTAGAAGAGTTCATGGTCAAGAATATAGTTGCCATAAGAATAGATATGGGAACAGAAGCAGGAAAGGAATTTGCACCCCTTCTAATGATGAATATGTACCCGACTTACGCATTCCTTATGCCGAACGGAGATTTGCTGCAGGTAGCAAGTCCGTACATGTTTGCTAAGAACCCTTCTCTGTTTCTGGAAAAGGCCAAAGAGGCTTTTGACAAGGCAAATGAAAAATGGAAAAACAGTCGCAATATAACCTTTAAAGATGCTACTTTTGAACAGGCGCTTGAAATGGCTGCAAAAGAGAACAAGCTTATCTTTATTGATGCATATACCGACAACTGCCAGCCTTGTATGAAGATGGTTAAGGATGTATTCTCTCAGGACAAGGTTGCAGATTATTTCAATGCAAACTTTATCAACCTGACTATTAATCTGGGAACTGTACGCACAGATCTGGCAAAAAAATACAACACTATCGGATACCCGACATATCTTTTCGTAAACTCAAAAGGTGAACTTGTGTATACTGCCAGTGGATTTATGGAGGCAGACAAATTCATGGAACATGGTAAAGCTGCATTATCTAAAAATGGTATTCAATTTACACATGGTACATGGAGTGAAATCCTGCAACTAGCAAAGAAAGAGAACAAACCAATTTTTGTTGATTGTTTCACTGTATGGTGCGGCCCTTGCAAGATGATGTCCGCTACGGTATTTATGGAACAAGCAGTAGCAGACTATTTCAACTCAACTTTTATAAATGCAAAAGTTGATATGGAGAAGGGAGAGGGCATAGATATCAAAAACAAGTATGAGGTGAAAGCTTATCCTACCTTCTTGTACCTCGATAAAGATGGCAAGGAGCTAAACCGCATTGTTGGAAGTATGCCAGGTGCCGAATTTATTGCAGAGTCGAAACTTGGCATGAGCGGTAACGGCTTGACTAAGATGCAGGCTAAATATGCCGCAGGTGAAAGATCGTCGGCTTTTGTGCTGGAATATCTGGCTGTTCTTGACAAAGCTTATTTGAAGAAAGATGCAAAGGTTGTTGCTACAGAGTTTTTCAATAGCCTAAAACCGGTAGATTATCCATTATTGAAAACCAAACCTTACTGGATGCTTTTCGTTGCGCATGTAAGTGACTATAAATCTAATGTTTTCAAATATGTCTACGCAAACAAAGCGGATTTCTATTCTTTGTTCCCTCAGGAAATGGTAGATAGAAAGTTTCTTGATGTATGGACTGCAGGTTCGCAAAGTTTTGTAACCAAAGAGGGTGACGTTGTTAAGTTTGACGGGAAAGGTTTTAACGATTATGCAAAATTGATTAAGAAAGAGGGAGTGAAAGGTTGGGAAGACATTATAATCAATGCGAAAATAATCAATGCAGAGCAACAAAAGGACTGGAATGAGTTTGTGACACTAATAGATGCAAAGATAAAAGCCAAAAAGCTTGAAAACATTCCTGCTTATGAGTTGTTCAATTGGGGAATGCGCATAGACAAGAATTGCACCGATAAAAAATACAGAAATCAGGCAGCAGAATGGTTTGCTAAAATGATTCCGATTTTTGCAGAAAATGAAGCTAGAAGAAATGCAGAAGCCAAAAAGGCCGGAGCGATGCTTGCTATGAGCATGATCAATTATGGTAAAGAGTTCCAGAGGCTTTACGATTCTTTGTCAGCAAAATAAGCCAAGAATAAATCTTACGAAAATTAAACACGGATGAAAAAAACAATCATTTTCCTGCTTTATCTCTCGCTTTTTTCTGTAATAGCACTTGCTCAGCCAAAGACAATTACGTTAAAAGGGCACGTCCAGTTCGACGATCCAAAGTTAAAGATGCAGGTTTTCAGGTATGAAGGCCAAGGTATGGATCAGAAAAAAATTGTTCTTGGTGAATTTGAAACAGACAAGGATAATAATTTTAAATTCGACATTAAAGTTGAAGAACCAGGAATCTGTTTTTTGGATTGCAAAAGTTGGGAAAAAATCAATTTTTGGGCTGAGGATGAAAATATTGAAGTGAATTTCAGGGGGCAAGACACTGCAAAGGTTAAGGATAAAATTGCCCCTTTCCATATGATAAAAGGTGGCCCCAAAAATGATTTGATTAATCATATAAATTACAGCTCATATCGACAAAACCAGACATCTGCTGCCATAACCATGATTTGCTCAAATGCCGGTTTCACGAATGATAAGGATAAAGCCGTTTTAAATAGCACTTTAGCCAAATCGCTCCAAGACGACCAATTTGCGAGAATGAGAATGCTCGCTGAGCTTTATTTCGACAGAAACAGCGTTATATCAATATTGAATTACCTCAAGGCCGATTCTGACAAAGAGTTGCTAGAAAAAATTCTTTCAAGTTTTAATACGAGGTATCCTGCCGGTTATGTGCCTCTTCAAAAATACATTAAGGCAAAAGAAATTGCAGCAGCCAATGTTAAAAGGGCTGCTATAGGTTCAGTTGCTCCGGATTTTGAATTTCCGACAATAGATGGAAAGTTGATCGGCCCTAAGAATTTCAGGGGGAAAGTATTAGTAATAGATTTCTGGGCCTCATGGTGCGGTCCGTGCAGAGCGGAGTTTCCTAATCTTAGAGCTGCCTATGAGAAGTACAAAGACAAGGGCGTTGAGTTCTTGAGTGTTTCCATAGATAAAAATCCGGAAGAGTGGAAGAAGGCAATTGGTCTGGAAAAATTACCATGGCCACAAGTTTTGTCGCCTAAGGCAGGCAAAGACCTTATGACTCTTTATCAGTTTTCTATGATTCCTTTTATCATTATTATTGACAGCGATGGTATTATTTACGGTAAAAATTTAAGGGGAGAAAAACTGGCTTTGGGGTTGGAAGAGCTTACTAACAGAAAGAAATAAGTATAACATCGTATAAACTAAGGGAAGCTTCATAAAGATTTAGTTTAATAAAAATAAAAAACATTTAAAATGCAGAAAAACAAAATGATAAAAATTGGCAGAGTGCTGGTGCTCTTATGTGCCTTTCTCGCTCCTGCTCTATTATTCTCTCAGCCAAAGAAAATTGTGGTGAGCGGAAATGTAAAATTCAACGAGCCCAGGGCTAAAATGATGATTTATAGAACTGATGGTCCTGAAAAAATTATAATTGCCGAGTTTGATGTAGATGTAAACAACAACTTCAGACAAGAAATTACTGTAGATGAGCCGGGACTATATTATATCGACTGTAAAAAATGGGAGAGTATTGGTTTTTGGGCCGAAGACGAAAATGTATCTGTCAACTTCAGAGGAATGGATACTGCTAAAATGAAGATTAAAAACCCTCCTTTTCATATTATAAATGGAGGACCAAAGAATGAGGTAATAAATCATCTTAATTTTATCAACTTCCGTAATTATCAGATGATGATTGCAGTTTCTCAAGCTGCCTATAAGGCAAGTTTTGCAACTGATCTTGATAAGGAAAAAACCACAAGTGCCTTTTATGATGCTAACAATCAGGATATGAGAGATAGGATTAAATTTATTGCAGAACTTTATTCAGATAGAACAAGCGTGATTGCTTTATTGCGCTTCTTAAACCCTGAGAAAGACAAAGAGCTGTTAGACAAGATTTATGCAACTATCAATTCAAAGTATCCGAACTATGCACCACTTCAAAAATTTTTAAGGGATAAGGAAATTGCAGCTGCAAATGCAAAAAGAGTTTCATTAGGGTCACCGGCTCCATTTTTCGAGTATCCTACACCAGATGGCAAAATGGTTGGACCAAAGGATTATAAAGGCAAAGTGCTTCTGATAGACTTCTGGGCATCATGGTGCGGTCCATGTATTGCAGAGATACCTAATGTGAAGAAGGTATACGAAATGTATAAGGACAAAGGGCTCGAGGTGCTAAGTGTATCAATTGATAAGGGCAGTGCAGAGTGGTTGCTTGCACTGGATAAGATCAAAATGCCATGGAAACAGGTTTTGGCAACAAATGCTGGCAAGGAGATAACATCTCTATATCAGTTCTCCGGAATTCCGTTTATTGTACTAATTGACAAGGAGGGGAGGATAGTTCAGAAGAACCTGCGGGGGGCATCAATGGAGAATGCGATAAAAGAGTTGCTCGAAAAATAAAGAAACTGCAAGCAAAAAAGTACGCACAAATAGGTTAAGTTTATAGATATAGTTGAGTGCGGAGAGGCTGCCTGTTTTCAGGCAGCCTCTGTTTTGAACTGCCAGTTGTTTTTACAATGCGCATATAGTGAGCAACATACAAGGATTTTTTCAGAAGTTTAGATAACAACTGGCAGTTAGATTTTAATTTACTAAATTTGACTATACTAAATCTATAAACAAGGAGGCCATTATGACAACTAAATCAGAAAAGGAACCAATCTGCTGTCCTAAGTTTGACCCTGAACCATGGGATGACAAGACATTCGAATGGGACAACAAGAAATTCATTAAGGACCATGTTTTTACACTCTTTTATATGCCAATGAATTTTGGCAGTGCAATGAAGAGAATGGATAAGAAAGTAACTGCAGTAGGGGCAGTCGTACCTGACTGGCTTTGCCTTGCGGACCACACATCACAATGGAACATGGATCTCTGGCTGGCAGTTGACCAGGAAATACCAGGAGCAGAAAACAAAGTGTTGAGCGGAAAGTTTTACAGCAAGGTATATGAGGGAGACTTCAGGGATACCGGCAAATGGTGTAAGGATTATGCTGAAATATTAAAATCTAAGAGTCTGGTCAGCAAAAAAATGTACATGTGGTATACAACTTGCCCAAAATGTGCAAAGAAGTACGGTAAAAACTATGTGGCAATTATCTCACAGGTAGAGTAACAAATAAGTCACAGAAGATGAAACGGTAATTTTCATATGGGGTAATTGAAGGCAAAGATTAAACTTAAGCCATTTTCATTAGTCAAACTGCCAAACAATATTTATAATAATTACCCAATGAAAAAAATCATTCTATTTATCGCAGTCGCATTGTTCGCAGTGGGAGCCAACGCACAACATCAACGTCAGGTCGGTCCAAGAGAGCCTGTGGCTTTTGCAAAAGAAAAAATTGCAAACATGGCCAAGTATGTAGAGATTACGAAAGAAGACAGCACAAAGCTTCAGAAAATCTTTGTTGACTACCAGAAAGAGGCCACTGCAAGCCAAGACAAGGTAAAACGTTCAGAAATTGTAAAAGCTCTTCAGGGAAAACTTGAAGCTGCCATGGGTACAGAAAAGTACAAGATTTACAGAGAGAAATCTGCTGCCGATCCTGCCAACCAACGTGGTATGCACCGCTAAGAAATTAAAATCGAATAATGATCAAAAAAATATTTCTGTTACTTCTCATAGTAACAGTTCTCTCCCCTGTCAGATCGACAGCGGACGAGGGTATGTGGCTCGTGAATCTGTTTGAGAAAAGTATTTATCCTCAAATGGTAAAGAAGGGTCTCAAGATGAAATCAAAAGAGATTTACAACGAGGCAGACAAAAACGCTCTCAGCAATGCTATTGTTTCACTTGACTTTGGCTGCACCGGCAGCATGATATCCAATAATGGACTAATGATTACTAATCACCATTGTGCCTACGGCGATATTCACTCACTCAGCACTCCTGAAAAGAACTATCTCGAGGATGGTTTCTGGGCATTGAAGCTGGCAGACGAAAGACCAATAAAAGGTAAAAACGTTCTCTTTTTAAGAAAGGTACTGGATGTTACCGATGAGGTTAAGGCAGAGGTGGCAGCAATGCAGAAGGAGGGCTTCAAGGGTATGATGATGAGAAGGGTATACAAGAACGTAGAGAATAAATATAAGAAAGGTACAGACAACGAGGTTATCTGTGCGTCAATGTGGAACTCAACAAAGTTCTGCATCTTTTTTTATGATGTCTATACAGATGTGAGACTTGTAGGTGCCCCTCCGGTTTCTATAGGTGCATTTGGCGCAGAGGCAGACAATTGGGGCTGGCCACAGCATAAAGGAGACTTTGCCCTTTACAGGGTATATGGCGACAAAGATGGTCGTCCTTCGGCATACTCAAAAGATAATCAGCCTATTGCTCCAAACAGGGTTTTGGATGTTTCAATCAAGGGCGTTAAAGAGGGGGACTATGCAATGATAATGGGTTACCCCGGCAGGACTAACCGTTACGTATCTTCATTTGAGGTTAAGGAAAAGCAGGAGATCATAAACCCGATAGTTGTAGAAATAAGAAGAGCGAGGCTGGATGTATGGAAAAAGCATATGGATGCAGATCCTGCAGTAAGGCTTAAATACTCTGACAAATATTTCAGCATAAGCAATTATACCGACTATGCAAAGTGGGAAAACAAATGTTTTATCCGTTATGATGTTGTTTCAATAAGAGAGCAGGAGGAGAAAGAACTGGCAGCATGGATAAATTCAAATCCTGCAACAGTGGAAAAATACGGAAAGCTTCTGGAAAACATGAAGAAGGGCTTTGATGCCAGGGCACAGTTTATTAAGGACAGAGCTTACTTTAGAGATTGTTGGACCTCCGTTTCTGAAGTTGTGCAGCAGGCAAAGAGATTTTCCAGGGTAACTGGAGAGATGGAGAAGACAGGCATGGACAAGCTATCTGTTAACGACAAGCTTTTCCAGACAGAATTAAAGGGTGCAGACCACGATCTTTACAATGTTTATGACCTTGCAACCGATCGTGAACTGTTCAAGCAGCAATTGACTTTCTTTCTTAAGTATGTGTCGCCTAAATTGTATAAAGGGGCACTTGCGAAATGGAGAGAGGAGTTTAACGGCGATGCCGGAAGAATTGCAGATTACGTTTTCGACAACTCTGTATATACAACAAGAGAGAAGTTCCTGAAATATTTTGAAACGCCCAGGACAAAGGAGGAGATACTTTCCGACCCGGCAGTACAACTGGCAGAATCTTCTTCTATCCAGATGGTTACAGCAGAAAACGAAAAGGTGAACAAAGCGCTTGGCTTTGATCCTGAAGCACTTACGACTCAATATGGAAGGGCTCTTTACCAGATGAGGGAGGAAAAAGGAGTTGCGCAATATCCCGACGCAAATTCAACAATGAGAATATCTTACGGAACAGTAGGTGGGCTTGTTCCCGCCGACGGTATAACTTACTCATACAGGACAACCATTAATGGTTACAGGGAGAAGAAGGACCAGACAAACTATGAGTTTCACGTAGGAGCAAGAATGGACTCTCTTATGAAGGCGGGAGATTGGGGAAGATGGGGCGAAAAAGGTGAGCTATATACAGACTTCCTTACAAATACAGACATTACCGGAGGAAATTCCGGAAGTCCGGTCATGAATGCAAAGGGTCAGCTTATAGGCCTTGCATTTGACGGGAATCGCGAATCTATGAGCGGAGATGCCTATTTCCACCCGAAATATTTTAAAACGGTTAATGTAGATATCCGCTTTGTATTGTGGGTTATTGATAAGTATGCCGGTGCAGGTTCGTTGATAAATGAGATGAATATTGTGAAAAAATAAAGAAACTATATATATAAAACAATTACGGATGAAATTTAAAGTTTTACTAGTCTCGCTGTTGGCTCTTGTTGCCATTCAGCTTCCGGCACAAGACAAAATGCTGGACCTTTTAAAAGCCGAACTTAAGAGTCAGATGACTACTCTTCAGAAAGGTGAATACCCTCCTTATTATATGAATTACAGAGTATTGGATAATCACACAAGGATTATCCGCTCTTCAATGGGAGCAACCAACAACATAGAAGAGGACAAACAAGTTATGTTTGTACCACAAGTACGAATCGGATCTCCCGAGTTTGACAACTTTCATGAGTCTCAAAACGGAGTAATGATTAGCAGATTCGTGGGGCCACCAACCATTTTGCTCCCAAAGGACCTGCAAAACGGAATGGAATCATTCAAACAGATTATAAAAGAAGAGGTCAACAGTCGTTACAGATTTGCTATCAACAGCCTGGACAGGGCAAAGGCAAAAAAAGGTGTTCAGGTAGAGAATGTCGACAAGTCACCCGACTTTACAAAAGCAAAAGCCGAGAAATATTTTGAGCCAGCTCTCAAGGAAGACAAGATAGCCCTAGACCTTGAAGCATGGCAGAAAAAACTGAATAAGTACAGCGGTCTTTTTGCAGAAAACAAGGATATTATTTCTGCTAATTCTACATTAACCTATAAGATATGGAGAAAGTACTTTGTCTCTACAGAAGGTGCTGAGATTGCAGAAAACAGGGTTTACATAAATATGAGTATAAGGGCAATAACTATGGCCGACGACGGTATGGAACTTCCTTTGCACAAAAGTTATTTTGCTTTTTCACTTGATGAACTTCCTACAGAAGCTGTGATAATAAAAGATATCAAAGAGATGTCGGCTAAACTGTCTCAATTGAAGGTGGCTCCTTTGGTTCAGCCCTATACAGGACCGGCTCTTTTGTCGGGATCTGCAAGCGGCGTTTTCTTCCACGAAATTTTCGGCCACAGGGTTGAGGGTCAGAAGATGAAAAGCGATGCAGATGGTCAGACATTCAAAAACATGGTTGGCGAAAGTGTTCTACCAAAGAGTCTGAGTGTATACATGGACCCTACAATGAAAAAATATCACGGAAATCCTTTGAATGGTTACTATATTTTTGATGATCAGGGTGTAAGAGGAGAGAGGGTAGAAGTTGTTAAAGATGGTATTCTTAGAAACTTTCTTATGACACGCACAGGTCTTGACGGTTTCCCAAAATCAAACGGACACTCAAGAACTGAATTTGAGAACGACCCTACTTCGCGCCAGTCAAATCTTATTGTTGAGACAAATGACTACAAGACAGATGCAGAGTTGAGAAAATTACTTATTGACGAAGCTAAGAAACAGGGCAAGGAGTATGGCTACTTCTTCAAGGCTGTCACAGGTGGTTTTACACAGACTGGCAGAACAGGAGCAAACTCATTTAACGTTACGCCGCTGGAAGTTTACAAAATATTTGTAGACGGCAAAGCCGATGAACTTGTAAGAGGTGTAGACATGATTGGAACACCGCTCTCGATGTTCTCGAACATAGAGTTTGCAGGAGGTGACTTTGAAATCTTTACAGGAACATGCGGAGCCTCTTCGGGGAACGTACCTGTAACAGCAATTTCTCCAACCATCCTGGTAAATAAGGTTGAGCTGCAAAAGAAAGCAAAACCAACAGTTACCCCGGCTCTTTTGCCTCGTCCGTAATACCTTAATAATTAAAAATAAATCAGAAAATGAGATATAAATATACATCAATGAAATTCTTCTGTACATTCGTTCTGGCGCAGATTGTATCTATGGCTGCACTGTTCGGACAGACAAACGAAAATGGTTTGTTCAAAGCTATGCAGGATGAAATGGATCGCAGCAAAAAGGAGTTGAAACTTCCAAACTCACCCGCTCCGTTTTTTGTTGCTTATACGGTTGGTGAAAACCAATACATCTCCGTAATAAGCTCTTTAGGAGCAGTCTTACTTACAAAAGAGAGCCCAAAAGAGAGGGTGCATTCGGTAAACCTCTTTGTTGGGGACTATAATTTTTCTAGTGATTACTCCTATTCAGGCAACGGGATAATGTCTCCAAACTATACTGCAATAGAGAACAATTACGACCAGCTTAAGAGAAACTTCTGGCAAACATCGGATGTAGCTTATAAAATGGCTGTAGAAGTTTACAACTCAAAGAAAAACGCAGTAAAGACAGCTACCCTTTCAGATGAAGAAAAAGCTCTGCCAGATATGTTACCTTTAACCAAGGTTGAGGTTTATACTCCTAATCATCCTGCCTTCAACCTGGATAGGAAATCATATGAGGATCTTTCAAAAAGCCTTTCGATGGAATTTGCAAAGTATCCTGTAGTCTTTGATTCACGTATAGAGATAGATGGTGTTGAAACCATCTACTATTATCAGTCTACCGAGGGAACCAAAATCATCGAACCGGTAAGCTATGTTGCTCTTACTATAAAAGGAAAAGTAAGAAATTTCAAAGGACAAGTAATAAGTGATCAGGAGACCATATATTCAAGAACTTTTGACAAATTGCCTTCAAAGGAGGCCCTTGCTGCAAAAGTAAATGAATTCTCCAGCAAACTTATTGCTTTGCAGGGTGCAGTCTCAATGGAAGAGTACTACCAGGGACCGGTTCTGTTCGAAGATGCAGCTGCAGCTTCAATCATTTCCGAAAACCTTATCTCTCCGGCCGGTATTGTCTCTTTCAGAAAGCCAGTTCAGGTTATGTCTACTGTAGGCAGGGTAGAGAACATCTCTGCAAAAAGAGACATCAAACCGTTAGAAGATAGGATAAACAAAAAGGTGATAGACAGTAGATTATCTGTTACTAATAAAACGGATATGACTGATTTCAACGGAATGTCGCTTATTGGTAACTATAACCTGGATGCTCAGGGAGTTTCTCCTTTAAAAGAGGTGAAGCTTATCGAGAATGGTATTCTTAAGACACTTTTAAGTAGTCGCGTTCCTACCAAGAAGATCAAAACATCAACCGGTAGCCTGCGCTTTGGTGTAAGACCTAGAGCCATTGTTCTTGATGTGGTTCCGGGAACACTTGTAGTAAGTGCGCCAAACGGAAGCACCTCCGCAGAACTTAAGGCAGAACTTATTAAAGCTGCCATTGAAGAGGGACTGGACTATGCGTACATTGTGAGGAAGATTGCAACTGAAACAAACCAGTATATTTACAAAGTATCTGTTAAGGACGGTTCAGAAATTCTTATGACTGGTTCAGAAATAACCCCGGTACCATTTACCAAACTAAAGAGGGTTCTTGGTGTGAGCAAAGAGCTGGCTGCGGCTAACTTCTTGTACAAAGGAGAGATTCCAACCTCTGTCATCTACCCTAAGTCAATCCTGGTAGAAGATGTTGAGATAAACAACAAACCTCTGAGTGTACTTAAAGAGTCACCACTGATTACCTTGCCATAGTTTTTGGTAACTATCTAAATAACAAGGGTGTCCGAAATCAATTTTTGGACACCCTTGTTGTGATATAAGGGAAAATCTCTACTCCCATACGTTTATGACAAATCACTTCTGTTTTACATCATAGAGATGATATTTAACCTATGGGCATCAATAGCAACTTTCAGATTTGTCAAATTTTCACTTTTGACAAGTTATTAGAACATCTTGACAAGCAGTTGCTTCCAGCAGTATAATATTTCACATACTAGTTCCCATCAGATATTTCTGCAATCCATCAAATGTGCGCTGAGGAAGAACTCAACTAATTGGGTGAAAACATATTTACCGTTAAACATTGTTGAAGATATTAATTACGGCAAAATTATTTAATTCAAGTTGTTATACAACCAAACAGCTTGTAACTTGTTAATATATAACGATTTTAAAGGAAGAGAATTATTTTTAGTGGATATATATATTGATTTATGATTACCAACTAGAACAGTATATTGAAAGAGAAGGGCAATTAGGGGCTACATAGTTATAATAGAGAAAATACGAATTACCATCCATATACAATCCGGAATAGTAATTTCCCTGAACATAAAAAACAGCCCTGCCATCATCAGGATCAAGGGTGATATATCCTAAAATATCTGCATCCACACATATTCCACATCCTGAACAAGTCTCTTTATCAATGTAAACATAATACGTTTCTGATTGAGTAGAGCTAGTCAGTACTTCATTTGCCCTAACCTCTTTTATAGAGAAATAGAACAATGGAAACATCAGAATTAAAAGAAATAAAATTCGAAATAATCCTTTTTGTTTTAGAAAATTAATTTTTTTCATAATCGTATTTTTTTGTTTCAATACAAAATTAAATACAAATCAATAACTTGGAGATAATGTAACAATTTATTTGCTTAGGAAAAAATGGGAGTATTAATACATGAAGTTATAGAGCAGCACAATAGCGGATATTATACTTGATAATTATATACTTGGCTTATAAACTGTGACTTAACAATGGTTGTTTAAGAGAAAATATAAAAATATACAATGAAAAACTTGGGATCAAATAAAATTATATAAGTTTGCATGAAAGCAAATTGGCGACTAAGATTATTATGAGACAATCCTTAAACTTAAAATCGATGAGATATATTATTAGTTTGCTTATATTATTGTCTAATGTATGTCTTTATGGACAAAGTCTCAAGGTCACTGTCAGGGATGATCAAGGAGCACTCTCATTTGCGAGTATTTACATAAACCAAGATCTATGCTGCATAGCTGATATTAATGGCATAGCTTTAATCTCTTTTGATAAGTTAAATTATGGAGATACAATAACATCTACATATTTAGGGATGAAAGCAGCTTCAATAATTTTCAATAAGGAAATTCATGATTTATCAAAATGTACCATTATCCTCGAGGATGATAAAGTTTATGAACTTGATCCTGTAGTTATAAAAGCATATGATAAAAATGGCTGGAAATTTTTTCGTAAAAACACAAAAACTTACAATTCATCTATTTTTACAAGTTGTATTATAAGAGGAAACTTCAAAGCTGAGGTATGTTTGTCACAAGATGCTATTTTTCACAATGTTGAAGGGTCTTTTGAGTTGAGTAATAAAAATCCTCCAAAAATATCGTTAGATAATTTTTTTAAATACTATCTTCCTCCATTACCTAAGATTACAACTATAGCAACAGTAAATAAAGATGTTAAAAACAATATAATATACTCTATAAGAGTGTCTTTTATAAATTTTTGTCGAACTATATCAAAAATTAACAGGGAACATAGTACTACTTCCAAATATTCTAAGGTATCATATTTAGGATTATATAATAATTACCACTTTTATAGATTAGTTTATATTGATAATCGATCTAAGAATACAACAAGCTTTCAAATCTTATTTTCTGTTAACAAGGATACACAAGAGATTGAAACAATTGAATCATACACTCCTTTAAGTGTACTTAGTGGTTCCCATGATAGAAAAAAGTTATTATCTGCCGGTTGCCAGAATTTTGTATATAAGAAAGGGAAAAATGATGTTGTTATAACAATTCCTGTGGTAATCGAATATAATGTAAAGATGAGATACAGCTCTACAATTAATTTGATTTTAACTGATTTTGCTTTTCAAATTGATTAGTGGAAACTAATGACCATCACTACAAAACGTTCGCTTGAATTATTTCAAAAACTCAGAAACTTACCCTGATCTGTAAAGCAAAACTCGCACTTTCCTACGGTAATTTTGTTGTCATAGATGTTACCACATACAGGACAAACTAAGTATCCGCCAGGTAAAGGGGTACCTGTTGCTTCAACTCGGTCGATTTTTTCAAACACTGATGTAATTGCTCTTTTAAAAAACTCCAGATGTTTTTTTTCTGTATCGAGTGCCCATGTGAATGATTCTACTGCTTTATCCCCTTTTTCTGCAACGGCATCTGCAATAAACTTAGGATACATATAATCAATCTCCGATGTCTCTTCCTGAATTGATTTCTGTAGGTTTTCCAGGGTGGTGTTCACGTTAATTTCCAGTATGAATTCGTCAGGCTTTTCCCCAATAGACTTCAGTACCTTCAGGTGATTGGCTGCATGAATGGCTTCAGACTTTGATGCTGCATTAAAAAGTCTGGCAATTTCCGGGTGATTGGTCTCTGCTTTTACGGCAAATGATGAATATCTGGCACTGGCTGTCAGTTCACCATTTATTGCCGCTTTAAGGTTTTCAATGGTTTTTACATGTTTTTCTTGTTTGCACCCTACAAGTGCAAAAATGCAGATTATGGAAAGGAGTAAAATGTTTTTCATGCTGTATTTTGATTATTAAATCAAATATATGAAATTTTCAGAACACAACCTTATATACAAATTGGAAATAGATTTAAGAGAATCGTAACTCGTCAAAAAAAGGAGTGCTTCTAAGTTCCACGCATTGTACCGCATAAAGGTACAAAGCTGCCGACCAGGTTTGCCACTCCTGACCCATTGGTTTTCCATCCTGTGCCTTGATCCACTCGTTAAAGCCATATTCCAGATTATTGTCATTAGCAAGACGTATCATCTCTGTAAGTGCCATAAGCTTTTCCTCTGCCAGCTTATATCTCTTTGCAGCTACCAGAGCCGCAACATAAAAGCCGCATATAAATGGCCAGATGCCACCGTTATGGTATTCACCCGGATTGTTGTAAGTGGAATATCTGATTAGCCAGTCCGGATCTTCCGGTTTAATGTATGGGAAGAAATTCGGAGGCATATCAACGGCCAGGTCTCCATCTTCTCTCATTCCTGCACACTCCTCCTCAATCCAGGAGATCATTTCGTCTGCTCTGTTTGGGGAAGCAATTCCGGAGAGTATGGCAAGGCTGTTTCCCAGCAGGTCAAACCTCTCATTGCTGAATATCTTGTATGACCAGAATGCATAATATGGCTTATGAAGAACAACCAGACCCTCGTGTACACGACGATGTTTTACTCCACCAGTAACAGTAAAATGATCCATCTCTTCGCGAACACCGGCCGCCTTTTCATTCATGCCAAATAGTTTCAGATATGTATAAACTAGTGTGTTCACATACAATCCATATCCGGTGACCCATTGTTCATCTCTCCAGTCGCTTGTCGGCTGCTGGGCAACGAGGTATCTGTCAGAAGGACTTTGATAATCCATCCATGTTAATGCCTTCTTCACCGCTGCATCAAGAAAGTCATCTTTGCCTGTCAATTTCCTGAAAATACCAACCCCAATCAAAAAGAGAGGAGTAGTGTCACTTGCTCCTCTGTTATCCTTATCGTGGACAAGAGAGGGAATATGGCCATGTTCTGTCTGGTTTTCAGCCAGAGTCTCAAGTACACGCTGTATGCTGTCTATCAGTTTCTTGTTCCCTGTAACAGCAATTCCAAGTATCGAAAACATAAGATCCCTGGTATAGGGTTCCGGGTATCCCCATCCGGCAGTGCGGGGCAATCCATGATAAGGACCATGAGCATTGTGCAGGAGCACCTCCTCTGCAGCCTGTTTGGCTTTCCCGATTTCTTCAAGATTTTTGCTTTTCATAGGGGTTAAGGGGTTAAGGGGTTAATGGGTTAATGTGCTAATAAATTCCCAACCGTTCGTTTATGATTTTTACAAATTGCTTTGCTACCACACGGTAATCAAAATATTCAACCACTCTCTCCCTTCCAGCCTTCCCCATCTTTTCGCGTAATGGTTCGTCGTTCATAAGCTGCAATAAATACTTTGCAATATCATTTATACTGGCACGGTAGTCCACTGTTCGGGGATGATCGAAAAGCACCATGTGCTTGTTATCGAAACCAGACTCGTCTCCGAGAACAACATGGTCGACTACAATTTTTTTAGCGACTTTTGCCAAAAAAGCAGTTTCACCATGCACAAGAGTATCGAGCATTCCCATTGCCTTTATTCCTATTACGGGTTTCTCACATGCTCCTGCTTCTACCTGCGGCATTCCAAAACCCTCGAGCCTGGATGGAGCTGCATAAATGTCGCACGCACCAATGAGATATGGCATAAAGCTTCGGGAGATTGTATTTGTTGCATAAGTAACATTCTTCTCTATGCCAAGATGTGTTGCCATTTCCAGATCTGCCAGGTTCTGGAGTCTAGTTCTGGGTTGGGGCCATACTTTGCATACATATTTCCAGTCAGGTGCCTTTTTGTCAATTAAAGCAAGTGCCTGCATTACCTCCTGTGCCCCTTTTGAAGTAGCGTCACCACCAACTGTAAGTATCATAATCTGATCCGGAGATACTCCCAATGACTCACGCACTGCAAGTATTTTAGGATCATTTTTGTCAAATGGGATGAAAGAACTTGTATCGCATCCTACCGGAAGTACTTCAATCTTTTCCTCATCTATTCCATCTCTGACATACATCTCCTTAACCCAGACAGATGTCACAAGAATAAGCGGAAGATCATTCAGTACTTCCTGATAGTTTGCTATATAACCATCTGCCACGAGCCATGGTACAGGCTGGCAACCATATCTTAACGGATGAAGTACAATTTGCGGTGTATGACCCCAGTAACCAACTCCTATTACAACATCGGGTTCGAACCAGCGGTAATACCACTCCTTCTCCTGTGCCGATTCATAATGAACTGCGTGGGCATCTACCCCCATCTCCAGCAACCCTCTGTAAAGAAGATCTCCCTGAGTTGCCAGCCCTCCGGGCGAGGGTGGATAGTCATACAATACAAGTACTTTCATGTTTTAAGTTCCGTTGTTTTTTAGCCATTGCCGGGCATCGTAAGAGTTTGAAAACTTCCAGAAAGCCTCTGCTTTAGGCGATGTTTCTGCCTCGAAACTGCCGGTTTCAAATTCGTAAATATCTGTAATTATACTTTGTTTTCTAAGCCATATCCGTTTGGTCAGCTTATGAAAAATTGTTGCTGATTCTATTGGCCTGGGATAATATTTCTTTTCGCCGTCCTCATATGCAAATGTCCATAGTTCTGTAGCGGAAATTGTTCCTGCGTGCCAGAGCTTGATTACGGCCTTACTCACCTCCTCGTGTCTTATGTGCCTTGTGTACTCTCCGTCAGGATTATGAGTGATTACTATATCAAAATGCTTTTCAGGTAAAAGATCAAGAATTGTCTCCTGAACCAGATTCTCATCGAGTAGCTTTTGACCCGGATTATCGTCGAGGTCTGCCATCTTACCCTGTGCCCTCAATATCTCCAATGCTTCGTAGAATTTAGGTGCGCGGTTTTGGTCGCTGGCCCTGCAAAGAGTCATTACAAACACACTCCATGAGGGATGGCTTAGAATTGTCCCGCCACACCATAATGTTTCATCATCGGGGTGGGCAACAATAACAGCGACAGTTTTAATTTTTTTCATTTTTCTATGGTTAACCGAGCCATGAGGTAGCTAACTGCCGATTCTGCTCCCTGATTAAGATTGACGTGAGTCTCTTCCAATCCGTCGTAACATCCACCTGTACATGGATTGTAGACAATCTGATGCAAACGGTTGTTGCCAGAAAACCAGTCGAAGGCTGTTGACATTTTTTCCAGATATTCCTTGTTATCAAACTCTTCATAAAATTTACTTAGTGTCATAATAGTATAGGCAACATCTATAGGTTGTTCTCCATATTTGCCAGCTTCGCCTCCTCTGTTCAACCTGCTTTTGCTTGATATCACCTCAATACCCCTTTCATTGAATATTGACGACAACAGAAACCTGAATGATTTTTCGGCAATTACTTTATATTGTTTGTTACCGGATAACTGCCAGGCAAATAGCATTGCTTCGGGCAAAACACTATTAGCATATGTGAGATAACTCTCAAACCACTCCCAATTCTTGGCAGATTCCTTTTTGTACATATCTGCCAACCTATCTGCTAGAATTGTTACAAGAGCAATGTTTTTTTCTGCTTCAACCTCATAGTTGTAATAGTAGAGCCCTTTTATTGCAAATGCCATTGCCCTGGCAGAAAGAATGGATTCTATCCTTGGCATGGTTGTCTGAATAATGGATTTTGCATTAGATATCAGAGCCTGAGGCAGCACGGATGATCTTGAAATAGTGTAACCCAATGCCCAGATTGCCCTTCCATTGGCATCATCCAGATTTGTGTCGTTCTGTTTTGTGAAACGGTTTTCCTTATCTACATAATTGAGGAAATTTCCCTTTGGTTGCATACAGTACCTTATAAAAGCGAGGTACTTCTGAATATATGCAAGATCACTTTCATCTGATGTCAGTTCATAATGCATACACAATGCAACAAGTGCCCGGGCGTTATCGTCGAGAGTGTACCCCGATTCAATATCGGGTTGATTGATTTTGGAAAACTGAATCATGCCGAAACCTGTTGTCAGTTTTTTAATATGACTAAGGTTAATTTCCGGTAGGCTGAAAATAATCTTTATCTCACCCTCTGCCTGTTGTTCGAATAGAATTGCATGAGCTATGGCCGAGTTTCCCCATGATGTCGAGACAATTTTCTGTAATGTATTTGTACTTATGCTCTCCCTTAAAGGTTCGTCATTTAATAATTTTTTTACCCCGGTTGCAAGTTGCTGTGAATTCCGGAAATCTATAATTATTCCGGTATCTTTTGTCAGCACCTCTACTGCGTGAGGAATGGGTGTTGATATGATAGGACATGCACAACTCATTGCATATACAAAAGTGCCACTCACGGCCTGATTGGGGTCATTTGTAGTAAAGAGATAGATGTCTGTTAGTTGTAGAAATTCAAGTAATTCAGGAAGAGCAAGATAGCTATTAATAAATCTTACATGATCCTGAAGTTCAAGTTCAATAACCTTTGCCTCAAGCATATTCCGGTATCTTTCACCTTCGGACTTTATTACCATAGGATGTGTCTTGCCTATAATAAGAAAAATAACTTCCGGACTGGTTTTAATAATATCAGGCAAAGCATCCAGCGTTGTCTCGATACTTTTTCCGGAACTTAACAGACCAAATGTTGTGAGAACTTTTCTTCCGGATAGCCGATATTTCTCTTTAAGGAGATTTCTGTTTATATGCGGTACAAGATGGGTTCCATGGGCAATGACAGTGATTTTCTGTGCTTCGGTTTCATATTCATTTACAAGTATACGGGAAGCTCCTTTGGTCATTACTATTATAGAGGCAGCTGCATCAACCATGCTTTTCACCTTGTTTTTCAATGACTCGCCGGGATGAGGAATAACAGTATGAAAAACCAATATCAAGGGTTTCTTTATTTTTTTCAACATTTGAAGGAAAGCCTCTTCATGATTCTCAAAAAATCCAAATTCATGCTGTACAAGAACAATCTTTATTTGTTTATTCTGGTTTATCTGACGGGCAATAGTAGAATATTCAGATGAAACGGAAGTATCAAGAATATACTTCACCTCCTCAGGATAGTCATATTTTTCAAACTCATTCTCAAGAGCACAAACCTTTATAGAGAATGATTCACCGAATTTTTTATTCAATGCGGTTATCAAATCCTGCGAATATGTTGCTATTCCGCAAACCCTCGGAGGGTATGAAGTTATTACTAAAATTTCCGGGTTGCTGTTCATCTTTTTTTATGGTTGTTCGAAATTTTCTTCAATGATTTTTCTACTGCTCTTACGTCCCTATCCAATTCACGTTTAAAAGCGGTCCATTCCTGCTTGCTCTCACCCTTGAACTCATTAAATCTCCTTTTAGCATTGCTGTTTCTCACCTCAATCACTACTATCTTGTCGCGATGCTGACTCTCCCTCAACTCCGAAATCCTTCGATCGTTATTATTAAAGCGGACTTCGTAATCTCTTCTGTAATCTGGTACATAAACTACGTGTCTTACATGACGCGGGTGTTGTCTTACAGTTACTCCGCAACCCGACAGAGCCAGGGATGCAATAATTACAACTGCAAAGAGGCTCTTTATTATTGATTTGTTTAACATTTATTTATATTGTTTGTGGGGATATTTTAAAAATAGTTGGTTTCCAGAATAATCTCCGAAACCGGATAAGAAATTGAAGCATCAACCTCAGCTGTAATAAATATCTTTGTGGGTTTCACTACTGTAACTGATTCAAATGTTGCAGTCAGCTTCTTGGACAGAAAATTTGTAGCGGTCTTTATCTTTCCTATGTTCTGAGTAACTTTTTCGTCAGTTACTAACCATATGACATATGCACTTTTTGGAGGGTCCAGTCTGTTTGGTTCGGCCAGATTATCAATATGGATCTTTATCCGATAGTTCTTATTGATGTCTTTCTTTACCTTGACTGTTCCTTGTGCTGCAGGAACCACTGTTGATGTAAGAAATTTAACCTTTTGGGCGCAAGCACTAAGAGGAAGAATCATTAAAACCATTGCCAGGATAAACAAAATTTTATTTACACCTGTATTAATATTTTTTAGTTTCATTTTATATGATTTTTAAGTGTGATATAAAAACCGTCTCAAGATTTTACCTTTGAGACGGTCTTACTTAATTAGGGTTAATTATTAGGGACAATATCTATAATAACAGTCCTGTTGTAGAAGCGTTCTTCCGGACGTTTGTTTTCAAACGGGGCTGAACTTTCGTCCGACCCAAAGCCATAGCTTTCAAATTTCACGCCTTTTTTACCTGCATTCAAAAGAGCCTTCTCAAGAATTGTTCTGGCATCAAGGGAACGTTCCTGTGACAAAGTCATGTTGTAATCGGGATCACCTATTATATCAGTATGTCCGTGAATAATCACTGTTCCATAATCGGGCACAAGTGGTGTCACAACTTCAATCAGGAATTTTTCATATGCAGTAACTGTTTTTGACTTGTCAAAGTCGAAAAGAATACTAAAACGAAGCCCTATCTCTTTTGGTGCTTCATTCCTTACCAGACGAAGAGTGCTCTCCCTACGGATAGTATTTCCCTCTTTGGTCTCACCAATCATGATTACTTTATAGTTACCTTCCGAACGATCACCCAGAATCAGATTTCCGGAGATGGTCTCATTTGCTCTTGTAAATGGGCCGTAATGCTGAACATCACCTTTTTCATTTATTATCTGCAAAGACCATGTCTTAAGATACTCTTTTGAACCGGCTTCGGTTTTGAAAACAATCCGGCTGTCAATAGGATCCTGCTGTACAGATGTTATCTGTAACGGAGCCAACAGAAATGGTGAATTGCTTACAATGTCTACCCTGCGGTCCCCTTCACGGAGAAGTACAAGATATTTTGTGCCACCTGGTTGTTCACCCTTTATAATAGGTTCGTTTCTACCTTCGGTCGTAATCCTTGACGGGCTTATTCCAAAGACATCAACTAAATACAACTTAACCGATTCTGCATAAGACTTGCCAAGTTCAGGGCCGTTGCCTGCGGATGCTCCAATTAGCACTACATTTGTTGTTGGATATGTACGCATACGGTCACCAAGTATATTAAGGATGTTGTAGTAAACAGTAAGCTGTCTGTCGGACCTGCCGGGCAGATCCTTTGGCTCTGCTTCCTGGAACATACTTTCCTTGAAACTTATTGCTTTGTCCCTCTTCAGAAGCACATAGCGGTTAGGTATCTCGGTCGATTTCTCATCGAAGAACACATAATTCCTGAGTGGGAATGTCTCCTTAACTACTCTTCTTACAGGCACCCTTACAGGTGTTTCAATTGTAAATAGTATCTCCTTAACAAAAACGGGAGGAGCAGGAGCAATATATGGAGGAGGTGGTGGTACAACAACGGCAGTAGGACGTGCCTTGCCGAATTTTATTGCAATACCAGCTCTAAGCGTGCTCAACGACCAGCTCTCTATAGAACGGGGTTGTTGACCAAAGTATGGAGAGTATGAAACAAAAGGTGAGATGGTTACCTGAGTCAGGCTTGTAGAAGAAGAAACCGGTATATCGTACCCGATACCAATATGGCCGGATATCTTGTCTTTTCTCATTTCGCTGAAGTCACCTTCTTCGTCTGTTTGTAATTCTTGTTTGTAAATAAAGGAGTGGCCGAAGTTCCTGCTGTATCCGCCTCCTATATATAAGTAGAGGCCAGATGCAAATGGCGATATGCGTAAGCTGGGTTCAACCGAGAGATAACTTATCATTGCTCTCAGGTATTCCGGACAATTGCACGGGGCCATTACCTGTTTAAAGACACCACCACGAGCGTCATAACCAATATTCAACATGAAACCCACCACAGGGGTTGGCCTGTATTCAAGTAATACGGAAGCATACGGTGCAACTCCAAACCCAGTGTGAAAAGCTCCGGGAGCAGTTACTGTAGAGTTCAAAACTTGAGTTGTACCTGAGTAGAAGTTCAAATTTGCAGCACCTGAGACGCCGAACCAAATCTTTGGCTGTGGTCGTTTACTCTCTTGTGCCTGTGATATTGAGGCAATGCCAATCAATATCAACGTTAGGACAAATATTTTGCGTAACATAAAATTATTCATTTAATTATAATGGTTTGGTTACAATATTAGCTTGCAGAGTAACAGCTGCTATACGAGTCAACGCTCTGCCGTTCAAAACTGCGCCGGTGTTCAGAGAAATCGACTGGTCGGCCAGTATGTTTCCATAACAAATTGATGTTGTTCCAAGTGTTGCAGAAGTTCCTACAATCCAGAATATGTTCTTGGCTTGAGCATTTCCACTCAGAATTACCTGAGATCCCGGACCAGTTGTTAATGTAGAACCCATTTTCAATACAAACGTTGCGTTAGCATCTCCTTGTGCATCCAAGGTTACATTCCCTCCTGATATTAAAACCGAAGTTGAATTTGAATATAATCCAGGGTATAGAGTAAGTCCACCAATATTGCCAGGTAAGCTGATAGCGTTAAGAGACATTCCCATACCCTCGTTAAATGCTTGGGTAAGGTCAAGTTTCGCCTGATCTGCTATAGGATTTGCTGCTTGGATCAACCCGTTCACAATTCCCGGAGGAAATCCGTTGATTGTGCCTGTAGGACTGGTACCAAGATCACCATTGATTATTGTGGCTCCAGTACTTGTAACTCCTGAACCTGCAAGAATTGCAAAGACACCGGCAGTCCTTAGATTTATGGTGCCTGGACCAGCAGGTGGTATTGTGGTGAATGTCCATGTATAGTCAGCTATCAATGCATTGCCGGCAAGATCCTTGGCTCCTATAGTTACCTTAACCGTATATGTAGTTCCGGACAACAAATTACTTGTAGGGTCATAAGTGGCGGTCATACCGTTATAAGTGATGTTTCCCGGTACAATAGCTGCTCCTTGTTTAAGGGTAAATGTTATAGCATTTATTGTCAAAGGATTCATCAATTCGCTGAACAGAACTGTTACTGTTTTATTCAATGGAACATTAGTCGCCAGATTGACTGGGTCCGTAGAAATTATCCTTGGAAGAATCACATCTGCAAGGTTGCCTGTTGTGAAGTTCCATACATAATCGTTTGCTAGCGGATTACCGGCTGCGTCCCTGGCACCAGTTGTAATAGTAGCAGTATAAAGTGAATTTGGCACAAAATTGCCGAAAGGTGTGAATTTAGCTGTGCTTCCGGTATATGATACAGTTCCTGCAATGACGGTTGTTCCCTTTTTAACTAAGAATGTTGTTGAATTAATAGTAGAAGGATTCATCACTTTACTAAATGTTGCAGTTACTTTCTTCTCCAGAAAGACATCTGCTTCATTAGTTACAGGATCGGTTGATATCACTATAGGAGGAGCACCGGTTGTGAATCCCCATACATAATCATTTGCCATAGGATTTCCGGTAACGTCCTTTACTCCTGCAAGAATGGTTACAATGTACTCTGTATTAGCCATTAAATTTGCTGTAGGAGTAAAAGTAGCCGTATTGCCCAAAGTAGAAACGGTTCCAGGAATAATATTAAGTCCTTGTTTGACAAGAAAGTGTTCCGGAAGTATTGTCAATGGATCCATATCCTTACTGAATGTAGCTTTGATCTGCTTGTTAAGAGGCACATCTGTTGCATTGGTTCCTGGATCTGTGGAAATTACCATTGGAAGTGCACCGGTGGTGAAGCTCCATGTATAATCATTCTCAAGCGGATTTCCCATAGAACCTTTTGCACCGGTTGTTATTGTTGCTGTGTAAACAGTACTTTCTACAAACGGGTAGGTTGGTACGAAATAAGCAGTTGTTCCAAGGTAGCTAATCATTCCCGGTACAACGTTAACACCTTGCTTCAATAAGAAAGTAGTGTTGTTTATAGTTGTCGGATCCATAATCTTGCTGAATGTGGCGGTTACTATCTTGCTCAGTGATACATTTGTCGCAAGATTTGCAGGATCTGTAGAAATCACTGTTGGTATTATTCCCGTAGTGAAACTCCACGAATAATCTGCTGTAAGCGCAACATTTGAAGCATCCTTTGCTCCTGTGGTAATGGTAGCTGTATATACTATGCCGGCTTCCAGAATTGCTGTTGGTGTAAAAGAGGCTGTTGTACCTGTATATGTTACAGAACCGGGAACAATTGTTGTCCCTTTTCTCAACACATAAGTTGTTGTGCTTAGTGTTGCAGGATTCATAGACTTATTGAACGTTGCTGTTACAATTTTGCTCAAAGGAACATTAATAGCATTATTTGCCGGATCGGTAGAAATCACAAGAGGAGTTGTTCCTGTAGTGAAACTCCAGGTGTAATCACTTGAAAGGCCGTTTCCTACTGCGTCCTTGGCGCCTGTGGTTATAGTTGCTGTGTATAAGGTGTTTGCTGTCAGGTTAACAACAGGAGTAAAAGTAGCTGTCATACCTGAATACGTTACCACACCGGTAACCGGAATCAAACCCTGTTTTACTACAAATGTTGTAAGGTTCACTGTTAAAGGATTCATATCCTTATTAAAGACAGCTGTGATGATTTTGTTTAGACTTACATTTGTTGCAAGGTTTGCGGGGTCGGTAGAGATAACAAGTGGAGCAGTTCCTGTAGTGAAACTCCATGAATAGTCACTTGCGAGCCTTATTCCGGCTGCATCTTTAGCGCCTATGTTTATTGTGGCCGTAAATACTGCATTTGGAGCCAGAGCCACAGTAGGAGTGAAAGTAGCAGTCACACCGGAATATGTTACAGTTCCGGAAACAGGAGTCAATCCTTGTTTTAAGACAAATGTCGTTAAGTTGACTGTTAATGGATCCATTGCCCGGTTGAATGTTGCAGTTATAATTTTGCCCGTGGCAACATTAGTAGCAAGATTTACAGGATCGGTAGAGATAACAAGTGGAGCAGTTCCTGTAGTGAAACTCCATGAATAGTCACTTGCAAGTCTCATTCCTGCTGCATCTTTAGCTCCCGTGTTTATTGTGGCAGTATATACTGCATTTGGAGCCAATGCCACAGTAGGAGTGAAGGTAGCAGTCACGCCGGAATATGTTACAGTTCCGGAAACAGGAGTCAATCCTTGTTTTAAGACAAATGTCGTTAAGTTGACTGTTAATGGATCCATTATCCGGTTGAATGTTGCAGTTATAATTTTGCCCGTGGCAACATTAGTTGCAAGATTTACAGGATCGGTGGAAATTACAAGTGGAGCACTCCCTGTCGTGAAACTCCAGACATAATCGGCTTCCAGAGCATTTCCTGCAGGGTCCTTAGATCCTTTGGTAATGGTTCCGGTGTAGGTTGTGTTTGCAATCAGATTGGCACTGGGTGTAAAGACAGCTGTTTTTCCCGAATACGTTACGGTTCCGGTAACCGGAGTTGTACCTTGTTTTAATAAAAATGTTGTTGTGTTAATTGTGGCGGGGGCCATATTAACATTGAATGTGGCAGAAATAAGCTGTGTGGCAGCTACTCCGGTCGCACCATTTGCAGGGTTTACAGTAACAACTTCGGGACATATACCTTTAGTCTCTCCTGTATAGTCATCCTTTTCGCAATTCCATAACAAAAATGGCAGAAATAACATTAAGAGCCATTTGTGTTTGAAGCGAAAAATTTCTTTAAGTTGTTTCGACTGGTTATTCCAGTTTCCGGTGATCTTAAAGGTATCACCGTTTTTACTTTGTGTTGTGTCCATTTTTTTGTATAAATGATTATATATAAAGGTGATTATCTTGGGGTCGGAAAGCATTACACAACTTTGGAAATAAGTTACATCATTCCCACATTGCCTATTTCCTATTGTCTTGTGCCTTCTTCTTCTCCTTCTCTATCTTCTCCCTCTCCTTCACAATTTTCTCCCTCTCCTTCTCTTTCTCCCTCTCCTTTTTCTTTAAGAATCCTCTTAAAAGAAAATTATGACTGGCAGCATCCATATTCTGTTTAAAGCCACCTGCCCCCTCTTTTACATTTACAAGAGCTTCATCTACCGTTTTTGCAAACGTGGAGTCCATGAAAATCTTTCCAATCGCACCTTTTCCCGAACGTATGTTCAGCATTATTGCAGAAAGGTCGTCAGTTATGTCAATAGCGTTTATGCTGGCAATTTCGAGATTGAGTAATATGTTGTCTATGCTTACAGGAGCAGTGGTTTCAATAAAATCGCCATCCTGCACTATTTTTTTGCCGGAAGTACCCGGGATGATTGTCAGCATTTTGCTTCCCATCAGTCCATCAGAACCGATATTTGCCTTTGAGTCTTTCTTTATGAACTTTCTGACATTCTCCTCAATGACAAAATCCACTCTTACTGCGGTATCTGCGATGATTTCAATATTTCCAATAACACCTACGTTTATTCCGGAGAGTCTCACATTGTTCCCTATCTGCAGTCCGTTTATATCCTTGAAAATGCCACTTATTCTGAAAGTATTGCTGAACAACTGCTGTTTGCTGCCTATCAGATAGATTCCGGCTATCAGTATTATCAAGCCGACTGAAATGAATATTCCCAGCTTCATCTTGTTTCCTGTTTCTTTTTTCATTGGAGTACTTTTATTAGTTTTTTTTATTAGAAGAAGGATCGTATCCAGGGATCCCCGGAATTTTCCAGCTCCTTATAAGTTCCCTCTGCAGCACAAACTCCGTCACGTATCACAATTATCCTGTCGGCAACACTCTTTGTACAGGCAATGTCGTGAGTAATAATAATGGAAGATGTTTTGTATTTTTTTTGAATGTGGACAATCAGTGAGCTTATCTCGTTTGATGTTATAGGATCCAATCCCGTTGTAGGTTCGTCATAAAGCATAATTTCCGGCTTAAGTATCAGAGTCCTTGCCAGACCAACTCTTTTCCTCATACCACCCGATAATTCAGAAGGCATCTTGTCAATCACATCTAAGAGTCCTACATTTTCAAGAGCATCCTCAACAAGAGAGGTTCGCTTTTCACCTCTGACTGTGTTTTGTCTTCGCAGAGGAAACTCAAGATTCTCTCTCACTGTCATTGAGTCATAAAGTGCCGCACTTTGAAAAAGAAATCCCACCTTGTTGCGGATAAGGTTCAAAGTCTTGTCATCCTGCTCCGAAATATTATTACCCTGAACCATAATGGTTCCTTCATCGGGGTTTATTAAACCGATAATGCACTTTATGAGAACAGACTTCCCGCTTCCGGATTTTCCAAGCACAACAAGATTCTCTCCCTTTTTAAGAAAGAGATTAAAGTCGGTGAGGACATCTTCCGTGCCGAAAGATATCTGAAGGTGGTTAACTTCAACCTCGTAATTATTGGTTTTTACAGTTTCCATTCTATACTAAGTGAATAAACTTGTAATCTGTGCAGCTATCATGTCAATAATAAAGACCAGCAATGAGGCTACAACTACTGCAGAATTTGCAGAAGCTCCCACACCTTCGGTACCGTTTGACGATGTGTACCCTTTGTAACAGCCAATTAAGCCAATGAAAAATCCAAAAAACAAAGCTTTAATAAGTGAAGGAATTACATCCATGAAGTCGAGTGAATCAAAAATCTGTGAAATGAACAGACTTATGCTGACATCCGATTTAAAATTTATAGCGATGAAAGAACCAACGAGAGCAATGAAGTCGGAGAAAACCACCAGCAAGGGTATCATGAGAGTTGTAGCAACTATCCGGGTAACAACAATGTACTTGAAGGGATTAATGCCGGAAACTTCCATAGAATCAATCTGTTCCGTCACCTTCATTGAGGCTATTTCTGCTCCAATACCGGAACCCACTTTGCCTGCACAGATTAGTGCGGTAATTACCGGTCCTATTTCCCTGATTATTGAGAGTGCCACCATTGCAGGCAGCCACGATTCAGCTCCAAAATCTACGAGTGTCGGTCTTAATTGAATTGTAAGAACAAGACCCATTATGAATCCGGTTATTCCTACAAGCGGCAGAGATTTGTATCCTACTATATAAGATTGTTTGACAAACTCATCGAATTCGTAAGGAGGAACAAAGACCTGCTTGAAAAACCTTATGGAAAAACTTGCTAACTGTCCCACTTCCTGAAAAAAATTCCGGAATACTACGACCGCTGAATTTCCCTGATTCATTTCTTTGCCTTTTTAGTCAGATGAAATTTTATATCTGTAAAAGATGGCATTGTGTCGCCCAGTAAAAATCCCCATGGCTTTAATGGTTCAATATGGTCAAAAATCAGTTTTATAATTGCTGTAAGAGGAATAGAGACAAACATCCCGGGAATGCCCCAAAGTGCCCCGAATGCAAAGACAACAATAATTGAGACCAGTGCGTTGATTTTAACCTTGGAAGCCACAATTTTGGGAACTATGTAGTTATTGTCTACAAGCTGAATGAAATAATAACCTGCCAGAACATAAACCGCATACCAAGCCGTTGATTTGGTTACCAGAGCAATAATCATGGGCAATGCTACTGCAACAATACCTCCTATATATGGAATTACGTTTAGCAATGCGCCAATCACACCTAGAAGTATCGCATATTCGATACCCAATATAAGTAGTACGGTAGAATTCATAGCTGCAATAATGATTGCTTCTATGAACAAACCCGAGATGTATCGCTGGATAACGGTTTTAGTCTCTGCAATTATTGCACTGACCTCCTTGCGGTTGTCCGACCCGAAAAGCCTTCGGAAGAATTCCAGAATAAGAGGCTGATAAAACAGTATCATAAAAATATAAACCGGTATAAGAATCAGTCCAAATACACCGCTGCCCACATAAACCAGTGTCTGACCGATAGAGGTGCTGTTTATATTCACCAGCTCACCCTTGGATTTTGCAATCCAGTCGATTATTTTTTCTGAGCTTATATCAAAATATCCTGATGCCCAGCTTATAGATTGATTAACCAGTTCAGTAAATTTCTCCACCAGTATTGGCCAAGACTCACTGAACCTGGATGCTTGTGAAACCAGAAAAGTGCCAAGACCGGCAATAACAATAATGCTAAGAATAAGGGCAATGGTTATAGCAACTACTCTGTTGATTTTGATGCGTTCCAAAAAATGCACGACAGGGTGGAGGACAATGGCAAGGAAGGTAGAAAAGACCAGAGGTATGATTATTCCCTGAGCTATTGAAAGCATAGATATTAAAGCATAAAGTCCCACAAAAAACAGTGAGGCCTTTACATAAAACGGCAAATTAATATCTTTTTCCATAGTAAAATCTGATTATTAATTCTTTTCTTTTTTACTCAAAACGGTTTGCAGTATTTTTATCGCAAAAGATTTTACGACATCCGGATTAACTGCAATTACGGTAGTTACCCCCATCTGGATTATGTTTCCCAGAAGTCTTTTAAGAAGACCGCCGTGGGACCCTACAAATACTTTGTTGGTCAGATAACCTGCTGCCAAACCCAATGAAGTGTTAATAACATTACTTATGAGGTCGGGCGATTTGACCACATCCTTAAATGTGTCTTTGATAAGGTTAACAGGTCTTAGCCTGTCAACGGTAATACTGAATTGTTCCTTTAACAATTCCCCCTGAAGAGCATGCTCATAACTCAGTTGTGTGATTGCCTCCTTTAGCTCGGTAGTGGAAGTTATTTTTTGCATATTCCTCTATTTATAAACCAGTTTAATAAGAAAATTACTAAAAAGCCTTTTCATAGGTTTGTTCAAAAAGAAATAGAGAACAAATCCTAGAATGCCATAAAAGGCAGCTACAATAAAAAATCCTAACCACAACTTCCCGAGAGCATCGCCCAACAGATAAGCAACTCCTATCGTCCCTATCAGGAAGAATGTGAAAATAAATACAAAAGCAACGTTACGCGATATGATTGAGGATACAACACCCAATGTTTTGTCCAGAGCCTTAAGTTTAAACAACTCCAGGCTAGTTTTGCCGTATTCTTCCGCTCTTCCCAACAGGGACTCAAGGATATTTGCTTGCTCTTCCATTTCAAATAACATTAACTCATTGCAGACTTCTCTTTCTCAACTTCTTCCTCTACCTTTTCCTTAACGGACTCTTTTACCTCTTCGAATTTTTCGGTTATACCATCTACAAACTCATTAAACTTATCCTTTAATGAATCGGCGTAATCATCACCCTTTCTGGAGATTTTTTTACGAGTGACAGATCCCTTTTCGGGAGCGAATAATACTCCTAACATTGCACCTATGGCAACTCCTGCCAATGTGCCTAATAACACTTTACCTAAACTCATGATTTTATTTTTTTATTAGCGATACCTTCTTCCCTGAATAACTCTCAATATTATTGCTATTAATGCAATAACAAGCAGTATATGGATAATGCCCCCGGCATGAAATCCAACCAACCCAATCAGCCATGCAATGACTAATATGACTGCGACGATATAAAGTAAATTTCCCATTTCTAATGACTTATTAATTGTTAAAGATTCTGAGATAAAGGTCTCATGTTTCGAGCCTTTATATGTTACAAAAGTTTATAATTTTGTTACATCATTCACACATTTGCTCGTATCCGCTTTTGATGATTGTTGAAATCATTTTAAACCGTTCATTTGCTCTTACTAAATTGGGTGTATGAGCTGGAATTATAATTGATTCACCTGTTACAAGAATGTTGGATTTGCCGTCAATAACAATTTCGGCCTTGCCGTCAATAATCTGCGCGAATGTGTCGAAAGGAGAGATTTTCTCTGTCATGACCTCTCCTGTGTCCATTGACATTGCACTAATACTTCCTGTCGTTTTTTTAATTATAGTTTTTATCACAACCGATTTTGGCACATATTCGATTATTTCAACAATAATGAGTGCCTTCCCCTTTTCCACCTCCATATTATCCATACTCTTAGGTATTATCATATTAATAACTTATGCACTATTAAAAATAGTGTCACAAACTTAATCTCTTATAGATGGAAAAGTGTTACATAACTCTTGCGAAGAGTTACATCATTCACAGATTTTCAAGCATAGTGCGGCGCTTGTGCTTAAGCTCCTTGAAATGTGATGGCGTCAGGCCGGTGATCTTCTTGAATTGGTTGGAAAGATGTGCTACACTGCTGTAATTCATTCTGTAAGCAATTTCAGTAAGAGTAAGCTCATCATAAACGAGCAGCTCTTTTACCCGTTCAATTTTATGTGAAATAAAGAATTTCTCTATAGTCGTGCCGACTACTTCGGAGAAAAGATTGGCGAGATATGTATAATCGTGGCCCAGTTTTTTGCTGATATGGTCGGACAGGTTTATTTTAAGATCCTCTTCTGAATAATGGACAACGTCTATAATGATGTTCTTGATTTTCTCAATGAGCACATTCTTTTTATCGTCCATCAACTCCAGACCCGATTTTTTAAGGGCAGAGTTAAGTATCTCTTTCTGAACAGAGTCTATGCTCTCCTTAATTTCTACTTCTCCCAGCTCTACAATAGAGTAATGCAGTCCAAGTTTTTCAAGTTCGGATTTCACTACCATTTTGCAGCGGATACAAACCATATTTTTGATGTAAAGTCTCAAATAGCTTTTTTTAATATTTTCCAAGATACACAAATCTTTCGTAATAAAAGAATCGCCACGACAACAAATTGTTATCGTGACGAAAAAGTAACTCCATAGAAGTTTAGGTATGTTGCACACATGCAGGCTTATACAAAATATTTTCCATAAAGAATTTATTGTAAAATATTTATAAATGTTTGTATAATAGCTATATATGAAAAACTTCAATGGAGTTAATTGAAGTTTCCCACATGTTTAAGTGCAAGATTATCTGTAAGTACGTAAAAAGGAAATTCCGATTATTTATTGTTTTAACACTTTGGTGCAATTTGCATTCTTGTGCAGACATAACTCTGACAAAACCTTTGGCAATTATCAGTTAATCTGCAAATTGCGCATTTGCCTGATTTGCAGATCTTTTCGCAAGTATTTGCAAATCACGCATATGCTACTCCCTCTGGCAGAGTCTCTGCCAGAGGGAGTAGCACTTCATTGAAAATGAGAGTTATACATATTCGTCTAGTAGTCAATTATCTACTAACGACTTTGCTAAAGCGGTTAGTAGATATTTGATTTACAGGTGAATATAAAACCATGTGGAGGCAAATCTTGTCGACACATACCTTTTTGAGCTCTTTGAATCCACCTCAACACCCATTTTCAACACGGGTTTTAGTAAATTTCACATTATTCAGTACACTTTGTAATTTTCAAATGGTTTTGCTGGGCATGTGGGAAACTTCAAAGGAGTTAATGCTTCTCTTTTTCTGCTGCTTACCTGGTGAGGGAGCTTTTTGGGTCTCCATGTAACGGACTACTGCATATTTGGCTGCCGCAATCGTTTCGCGGTTGACTTTTTCAATAACACTACCACGTGCAACATCCTCGGTTGTTATATACCCTTCCATCATTAACAGTTGCACTATCATATTGTTAACTACAGTCTCGGTACTGTATCCATCAGCAATATATAGTTTGCCGGCCTTTAATTCGAATTCATTTGCAAATTCACAATAATTTGGCAGGCTCATTAGCTCCTCAAACGTTTCGCTAAAACTATTCAGCTCTATGTTAAGGTTAGGGTTGACCAGGAGCGGGCAGAACTCCTTATGCGGATCTATAGGAACGAAATCGACAAGATTGCGCATATCTACGCGACGTGAGATATCGTCCATACGGCGGTAATCGGCTTTGCGCATCAGTTCCAGCTGATAAAGATAAAAGTTGTAACGCCACAGCTCGGCACTGTACATACGACCGTTGAAAATATGAGCATATTTTTCATTAAGCAGTCTTTTCACCTCCATTTTGCCCTCGTTTATCTCAGGACGCGAGACCCTTACTTCCTGAATCATACGCTTAAGTTCCAAAGCAGCCTTCTGCGGTCCGGTGATCTCGCGTCCGTGCTTGCCAATCTCGGTAGAGAGTATGCCGTAACGGATACTACGAGCCTTACCCTCTCCATTTGCACCGCCTCGTAACACTTTTACGAGATTCATAACGGAATCAATCTGCCCCTCTTCGGCGATAAATGGCTGCCCTCCCGGCGTACTTGCAAGCGAATCAAACAATGTTCCGAACAATTTTCGGTCTATGTCCAAATTTTTGGTTAGGCCATTCTCGCAAACGGTCGAGGCAACAAACCGGTTGCGAA
Organism: Bacteroidales bacterium; assembly: GCA_041659025.1. Taxonomy (GTDB): domain Bacteria; phylum Bacteroidota; class Bacteroidia; order Bacteroidales; family UBA932; genus Bact-08. The sequence goes on from JBAZZA010000002.1 coordinate 59,471, forward strand.
TCATGTCAAACGACACACCCGAAATAGTATATTGCAATCCATCGCGCCTGTATGTCTTTCCTGTGAAAATGCGGTTTGATACATTGGCTATGTCTATCTTATCCAGCATCTTATAAGACGATGCCAGGTAATGCGTTTTTGTATCATTATCGTATTCCCAGTCAAGGATATCGTCCAGATAATTGCCATGTTCTGCCATCAATGTAACAATTTGTTTGTCTGCAGTATACCTGCGTAAAGTACACTGGAAATTAGGACTGTCCTCACTTGTGGCCTTCTCCTTTCTCTCACCATGAGAATCGATGTATAAAAGGAAGTTTTCTGGGTTGTCAACTCTTACAATACCCGCTTCGCTGCGCGAATAGTTGGCAGCACTTAACATAATATCCACCTTGTAGGGCATAGAGATATCACACATACCACTAATGGTGCTACGCGAATTGAGGTCGCTCACATTACTGTCGGCACTCCTCTCGAAAAGGTATTTGTAATATTTTATGTAATCAGGGTCAAAATCGGTTGTACGGGAGAAGTCTCCCACTTCTGTGCCAATACCATAGAGACTGCCCTCTGAGTCCTGAAATTCGTGAAACATATCGCCCGCAATGAGCTTAACAGAACGCACACCCTCAAGATTGTTACGCAGCCATTTTAGCACGAAAGCTGCAATCATCTCCGATTTGCCAACTCCACTGTCGCCGTTTATCTCCACAACAAACAGAGCACCGTCATTCTCCTCAACGGCAAACAATGACCCATGTCGAGGATTACCACCCATCTCCTTTATCTTTTCGTTTATAACCGTCAGGCGGGGTTTCTTCACATCCCCGAAATAGTCCACTTTCTGTTTAAGAGGAGTAATAATGGTTTTTATGTTCCCATCAGGACCGGGAATGTCGAAATATCCTATTTCCGGGAACGATATCAGCTTTTCGGGTGCTCCAAGGAAACTAATCACATCGGGAACAAAATTACGAATATCTTCAAGACGTATGTCCTCGGTGTGATTAAGACGATAGTTGTCGGTCAGATACTTAAGGTAACCCTTCTGGAATACAACAAGCTCCTTCACCAGCCCGTGCTTAACTACCTTACAGCGATAATCATCGGTGTCCATATTTTCTATAAACCGCGCAAGCCGCTGCACGAAAAACTCCGAATCCGGACGCAGGTCAATAGATTTGAGATAATCCTCCCCATTATGTTCTTTTGGGCTCTCAGAGATCCGGTCAATTTTATGGAACGGATACTCGCGCTTTTTGGCATCAGTTGCAATTCGTGTATGTACCTGCACCGGTTGTTCCGAAGCGATCACCCCACATCGCGACATCAGCCGGTTAATCCATTCCAGACGTCCATTATCAAAGGTTTCCAGGGACCTGTTTTTCATGGTAAAACCGCTGTAGAGCGATATTCCGTGCTGTATAAACTGATTTACGCTCGAATTCTGTTTTTCGAATGCCACTTCCACCAGACGAATCATTGTGTGGATGTAGCGCTTGTAGTAATCGGTACCCTTGGTGCGTTTAATCATGCTTATGTAGAAAAGAACAACCTTGCGGCTGACGGCATGTATCTCTTGTTCCGCCACTTTAATATCTTTTTTACGCAGAATATAACGATTAATCTCATTGAGCTGTGATGGGAGAATTTCGGAGATGAACTCCTCTCGGAAGATGCGTAAGTCGTGATCGGGGCAACTCTCTATACGCTCGCGAAAGAATTTCAGACGATTAGTTACCAACTCATAGAACGAGTCATCGTTATGGAGAAGAAACAGATACAAAACTTTGTCGGTTATTGACCTCTCCTCGCCTCCAAATCCATCGGCAAGGGAATCCAGAATAAACCCGATGGACCTTTCAGATAGAGGGTTGTCGCAGAATTCCGGAAGCTCACGCAGACCTCTGACGAACTCGTCTATCCAGATATTAAGGTTAAGGTCGGTAAGCTTTATACCTGTGACCTCCTCGAAAGTCTTCCCTGCAGCACATACTATCTCTGCCCGGCTCGGTTCGCACCCTTTGTGCTCGAACGGCAGGTTGAAGTGGAGTAATATGTCGCAGATATATTTCTTTAGGATAGAATTGATACCCTCCTGCTTCGATTTATCTTGTTCCGCATTGCCTGTGGCATTCATCGCCAGTATCTTGGTCTTGCTGTCTGAGAATAGCAGGCGTTCCATCTCTATCAATATTTCGCGCATCGTGTTCAGTTCATCGGGATCGTCCAGAACATGATGATTTGGCTGGAATGTGCGCTTGTTTGTTATGTATTTAAGTATTACAGCCTTGCTGTATTTAGAGCTGACCGCATTAAAGTCGAGACATGCAGTGGCGGGCACCCGACGGTACACCTGAGCAAGCAAGTTTTCGTATACTTTGGTGAAAGCTGCACTGCTTACAAATTCCGACACATCGCGGCACGAACCTATCTTGTCGCCATGTAATTCAATTACCGAGTTACGCGAACGGTCAATAGTTGTAATACTCACTCCGCTCTTCTCGGGAGAAGCGTGATAGAGGGTGCGTATATCGCGGATGAGCAGCGACGGGGCCTTGGTTTTGCTATGGCACGCAGAGAATTCATAATCAGAGATTACGCTATTCATCAGCTCCTTATCTTTATTATACGAGAAGATACGCTGGAGCAATGTATGGCTTTCAACATTTTTGTTGGAAGGGTTGTCGTACAAGGAGGCAAACGTCGTCCAGTAATGCAGGAATATAGAAAAGCCATCAACTAGTTCTGACTTGAAGGTTTCTATAGATTCCGGACTATCAATTATATATCCTCCAAGCGAGAAGCGCACGATTCCTGTAGCATATGGAACAGCCGCTATCCCGCGGTTTTCTGCGAGTGCCCGGCAAAAATCGAGCAGATCTGCATATGAATAACGCTCAGGCACCCTGAAGTTGAACAGATAGGAGCCATCGGAATGGAGGTAACTAATTTCACTGTCAGGATATTTTTCGAGTACTTTATCCGCAGCCTCTCGCGCCCATGCCATCCGCTGGAGTGATTCTGAGCGGAAAACCTTATTGATGCGAAACCGGTCGAGGTTCTCCACCAGCCGGCGTTGATAGTATGTGAAAAAATATTCATTCCTATACTTGAAGTCGTCGGGAAGCGATAATACATCCAGCTTGTCGAGCGAAATCAGTTCGTCGAGCAGAAACCGGTAGAGCGGGCTACCCTCAAATCCTACCGAGCGCTTAACCTGTTCAGTTATGAATTTGACTAGTGTATCCCTGATCTTATGACGCGAAGCGTTTTTAGGCAGTTCGCTCTCGAGTGTATCTTTGATTCGTTTTGCAGTTTGCGCAACTTCTACAAGATTATTTATCATCAGCAGCGAACAGTTATTGCCATGCGTCTCCTGGTTATGCCGACGTACGAACTCCGCTATAGACAGGGCCTGAGGAGTAACGGCCAAGGCACCCAGACGGTCACCGGTTGCCGAGAGGTTCTTGGTAGTGGAGAGCGATGATACTGCCCGTATATTGGGCTGTGAATTTATGTTATTGATAATGTAGCGTGATAGGGTCCTCCACTTTGGCATCCGGCTGTCAGTGACTTTTACGCTATCTGCATAGGCCTCGTCCAGGAACAGAGTTATCTTGCAGGTATTCATCAGTCTAAGAAAAGAGTTAACAGCCTCTGTGTTGAAGTCGGTATAGCCGGTGGGGTTATTCGGGTCATTGATTAGAATAGTGGTATTCTCACAGAACAGGTCCCAGAGGGTACCACTGTCGTCAAATACAGAGAGAGTAGCCTTCAAACGCAGCAGACGTTCGGTCAGGCGTTCGTATGCGAGGTGTCCGTCGGCTTGATTCTCCATTCCTATATCGAAAGGGTTGATATCGAAAAGATCGTCGGGTAAAAGATCCTTGTACTCCCATGCCTGAAGCGTGTTGTAAATAACGTAAGGTTTTGGCCGGCCGGCAGGGTTAAACAACATGTCACGAACGATCATCTGAGCAGAATCCGAAACCGAAGTGTGTCCCAGGTTGCCAAGTGCAGATATGAAATTTCTAACCACCTCCTGCTCAGCGGGAGCAAGCATCTCATATTTCTCCTTAATTCCCAGATCGATAAGAAAATTATCGAAGCGTCCATGATTGTTAGCTTCGTTATCGGTCTTTACCAGGTATTGTTGATACTTCTCGAAGAACAAATTTACACCAAAGTTTTTATGAAAATGATTTTTAAGCGTACGTTCGTAGTTGTTGGGAATGATACCGAGTATCAACCTACAGGCTTTGGATATCTTTTCTGAAGGTTTTTTAAATGGTTTTTGAAGAAGGTACTCCCCGTAAGAGGAGATCTGATTGCGTCCACCTCCCTCGAGAACGCTTACTATCTCGATACTTGCATTATCAGAATAAAAATACTCGCGTATCCGACGTTCGAATTCCGCAATCAGATTGTGAGTCTGTCCTTGCCGGTTTTGATCCAGATTGCTGTTCTCGAGGAACCAGATAAAATCGCGTAGCTTTTCCAAAGAGTGTTTGTCCTGAACAATTTTGCGGGTGAACATATCCAACTTAAAGAGATTGAGTCTTTTAATCTCATCGGTAGTAGATCCTACCTGAGTTTCAAGTATTTTATCTACCTCTGAACGGTAGACATCTATCTGTTGCTCGATTTTCTGTCGGAACTCTGTGAGATAGAGCGGATTTACATTTTCTAATATAAGGCGGAGATTTAGCTGTACGTTGGCAGGGGCTCCCAATTTCTTGGTGTGTACCTTGTTGAGAGTGTTTATTATTCCGTTATGAAAGCAAAAGACAAGCGATGTATTAGAATTTCTGGATTCACGTGAATCGTCAACTATTACAAGACGGGTCAAAAGAGTGAACCACCGTTCTCCGGAGTATAAGTTAACACGCATATGGGGCACTTTTACCACAAAAACAGATGTAGAGTCTGCTTCCATCTGTGCGAAAAGCTCTTTCGCCTCAGGATTTTCAAGCACTCGCACACTGTGGGCTCCAAAAACCTCGCTTCGGATCAACTCCACGGCCTTATCGGCATTGCCTGAGACAACTGTACGTATCATTCCATTCAACCCCTTGAAGTTAACTGTCCAGCGCGTGCGATTGAGAAAGTCGTCAACCTCTGCACCTGTAGTGTAATGGGTGCTCTGGCAGATCATCTGTTCTAGAGTATCCATCAGGAAATTCCAATGCCCCTCGTTAACATCGCCCGTAACACCTATAAGATCACGAAATTTACGTAGTTCTGACGCTTGCCCCCCGAGTTGTACCCGCGAAATAAAGTCTATCCTTGAGCTTCTGACCGGAGGCGTGCCTACCGAGAAATCATGCGAATCTCTAATGTTACGCAGCAGGCTTTTATTGGCGGGCGGAACAGTTTCCTTGTCCAGGAAGCAGTTAAGCTTGTAGATAAACTTTCGACGCCGGGCACTCAGTTCGAAGGCTTTCGAATCTTCGTGCGGAGTGATCATCAGCGAGATATCGGTATATCCGGGAATATCTTCACGGAATTTCAGCAGATATCTGTTAATCTCGGCTTGCTGTACAGCGGGGTCGTCAGGCTCCTCAAAGCAAAGCTTGACGAAACTTGTCAGATTGTCATAGATGTGGCGTGGTAGAAAAATCTCGGCTCTCTCCCCGAGCGATTTGTAAAGATTGAGTAACTGGCGCGCTTCGTTACTCAATGCTGCTTTTGTCTCTCCTTTCAGATACATTCTTCAATATGGTTAATTGGGTTAGTAACATATTCTTTTCTGATAGGGCACAAAAAAAGCCCGCTATTTAGCGGGCTTTTTTTTATTCCTGTCAACTCTTTTATTTTCTACATGATAAGAGATGCCCGCACAGGAGTGTGGCGCTTCATATTATCATTAATATTGTTAAACAAAAATCTCATATCTTATACGGGTCAATCCGTTTTTATCAGCTGCAAGTGTATGAACAATTTTCCAAAACACAAAATATTATTAAAAAAAATTACCTTTGAACAAATTTTCCAAAGTGTCGGACAAGCTAAACAGAAACATTATTGAAGCCATTAAAGGGGGCAGCGAAAAGGCTTTTGAAGCTTTTTTGAAAACAGAATTCAATAATGTTGTATTCTTTGCAAACCAGTTTCTCAGAGATACAATGTTAGCCAAAGATATTGCCCAAGAGACATTTATTGCACTGTGGAACTCGCGAGAGACACTTAATCCTGATTCCAATATTCGTTCTTATACTTTTAAGATTGCAAGAAACAAGGCACTTAACTTATTGAGGGAAAAATTCTGTTCGTCGGCAGATCACCTTGAAAAGAGAGAAATTCAAGCTCATATCAGTACTCTTTCAAGTGATTATGTTGGGGAGAAAATTGAAGCGCTCGACCTTGAACGACTTATTGAAAAATCATACTCTGCTCTACCTGAAAAGATAAGGGATAGTTTTGTGCTGAGCAGGAAATATGGACTCTCTTACGACGAAATAGCAAAAAAAAGAGGTATAACAGTTAAAGCTGTAGAATATCATATAGGCCTGGCATTGAAGTTATTCAGAAGAAGATTGAGAGATTATCTGGGTATATTTTAAGGGACAGCTAAAAAAATGTGTATTATTAATGGGGAGATATTTATTAAAGATATGAATGACGAGATTTTAAAAAGGTACATTAAGGGAATTGCATCTGCCAAGGAGAGGGAGATAGTAATGAACTGGATAGAGGAGAATGAGCAGAATGCAAAGGTTTTCCACTCTAAGAAAACTGACTGGGTTTTTGACAATTTCCCGGATAAGGATGCCCCAAGCGAGGTCTGTTCCGGTATAAGGAAGAAGATTAAACCTGGTTTATCATATAAAACTATATTTATGAGGGCAGCAGCTATTGTTGTTCTCCCGCTGACATTATTTGCCGGCTATCAGTATTATTCATATTCACAAAAGCTGGTTCAGGTCGAACAAAGATATATATCTGCCAAGGCGGAGATTCCTGCTCAAAACAGAGTTACAATGAATTATGAAGTCAATCCTGGTGTCAAGGGTCTTGTGGAACTGCCGGATGGCAGCAAGGTTTGGCTCAACAGTCACAGTAACCTCAAGTGTCCCGATAAATTTGATTCTACATTCAGAATGGTGGAGCTCAGCGGAGAAGGATATTTTAAAGTAGTGTCAAACAAAGAGTGGCCCATGTATGTCAAGACCTCAAAAGGCATAACCGTCAAGGTTACAGGAACAGAATTCAACCTCTCATCATACGACAACGACAATGAATTGAAATTCACATTGGTATCGGGTTCTGTGACACTTATAAGAGAGAGCAACAAGCAGGAGATTGCTGTGAATACTAAGGAAGAGGTAGTAATCCCGGATAATGCCAGGGTTAAAGGAAAGAGAATGCAGGCTGACATTGTATTAAACACTGCATGGAAAGACGGTTATCTCATTTTTGACAACACCCCTATAGAAGAGGTTATCAAGAAGATGGAGAGGTGGTATGGTGTAAGTTTCGTTGCCAAAGATCCGGAGCTGCTAAAATACAATTTTACTGCTAACTTTAAGTCGGAATCTATTACACAGGTACTGGAACTCTTGAAAATCACGTCAAATATCAGTTATTCTATTAAGGACAATAGAGTGACACTCTTTTTCAGGTAAAGATTTTTTAGGGAGCAGTATAATTTTATGTGTATATAGAGTATATAACCAAAACACATAAAAAACTATGAAAAAACAGAAGGCTCCTTCCAGAATCCGCCATTGGGCCGGATTATTATTGTTCCTGTTTTGCTTTGTCATCCCCACAAAAACAGTGTTGGCACAAAGTGTGACAGTTAATTTTACAAATACACCATTGGTTGATGTTCTTAAGGAGATTCAAAAACAGACTCCTTTCACATTTGTGTATACAAATTCGCTAATCAATGTTAACAAACGTGTATCTGTAAAAGCTGTAAAAGAGGAGATTGTTCCTTTGATGAACAAGCTTCTTGCAGGAACAGACATTACTTATAAAATTGTTGAAAAACAGATTACATTATCACCTAAGGAGTTCAAAAACGAGAAAATTGAATCTCCTGCAGGACAAAATGTGAAACAGGGAGGGAAAATCATTAAGGGCGTTGTTTTTGACGAAACAAGACAACCCCTGCCGGGAGTTTCCATTCAGAACCTCACTGCTAAAACCGGTGCCTTTTCGGATATGAAAGGGGAGTATAGCCTCGAAGTAAAAACAGGAGACAAACTTCTTTTTACCTCTATCGGCATGACTCCCGAGCAAGTAACTATTTCCGGAACATCAACTGTTCTCAATATTGAGATGATGATTGACAATATTGCTTTGGCAGATATTGTTGTTACAGGTTATCAGACTATATCAAAAGAGAGGGTAACTGGTGCTGTCAAAATAGTAAGCCTTGAGCAATTGCAAAAACCAACAACAAACATAGCACAGAGGCTCATTGGAACAACTGCTGGTGTACAGGCTAAACTTGACGTTGATGGAAACCCCACTTTTGAAATAAGGGGGCAGACATCTTTAAACGCAAATAAAGAGCCACTTGTTGTTATAGACGGTTTCCCTACAGAAAAGGGATTCACCTCAATAAACCCTAATGATGTAGAAAGCGTTACCTTCCTTAAGGATGCAGCAGCAGCTTCAATATGGGGAGCAAAAGCAGCAAACGGGGTTATTGTAATAACCTCAAAAAAGGCTAAAGGAAACACTCCTTTGAAAATTGAGTTCAATGCATTCTTTAAGGTAGGGCCAAAGTTCGACCTCAATTATGTAAGGCCAATGGCATCAGCTACTGAAATAATTGATTATGAGCTTACATCTTTTAATAAATGGGGCGCCCGTGCATATAACGTAGGTAATCTCAATGACGGTTACTACAGGACATATACCCCAACCCAGCAATTAATGTGGGAACAATATGTTGGTACTATAACCGCAGCACAAAGAGATGCCAGTCTTGCAACTTACAGAAATCTGGACAATGCACAGCAGATAAAGGACAATTTACTTCAGAACCCAAGTACACAGCAATATAACCTTACAATAATGGGTGGCTCGGACAAGATGTCAAATTTCCTGTCAATATTGCATGAAACAAATAACTCCAACTTTAAAAATACAAATAACTCAAGAGATGTTATAAGCTACCGTAACATTGCAAAGGTTACAAAGTGGCTCGATTTTGAATTGGGAGCAACACTTGCGTTTTCAAATGCAACAAATAACGGTGTGTCATTATCGCAGATTCAGGGATGGGCACCCCATCTTATGTTGTTGGACAACAATGGACAGTATACAAATATCCCAAACGGAATGAACTACTTGCCCGCAATGACCACAGTTCCATTTGACAAATTTCCTTACAAATTTACCTTTAATCCTATTGAGGAGATCAACAACAGGGACATTACAACAAGGACAATTGATACACGTATAAATGCTGCCTTGTTTATAAAATTGATTGAGGGAATGACATTTGAGTCAAGGGTGCAATATGAGTTCAACAATACTTTCAGTAAATCAATCTATAACGAGAATTCTTATACTGTAAGGTCGGCTGTAAATGCAGCAACATCATGGGTAACGGCAACAAATACAATGACACTCAACCTTCCTAAGGGAGGGTTCCTCGATCAGAACCGTTCAGAGGTAAAGGCACTCACAGTAAGAAATCAGCTTAATTATAGAAAAACCCTGGGTAAACACGATTTTATTGCTCTGGCAGGTATCGAATTATCTGACCGCGTTGCTCAAACTTACACCAATCCAAGAACATATGGGTATAACAATGATAAACTTTCAGTAGGAACATTTCCGAATGGCCCGGGTGGAGCAGCAATAAAGGTAATAAACAACTGGCTGGGAAATGCTCAGACATTCGGTTACACAAATAGCTTCAGCTATGCTACACGCAGGTTTTTCGCAAGTTACGCCAATGCCTCCTATACATATGACTCAAAATACTCATTGACAGGAAGTATTCGTACAGATGCATCAAACTTTATAACCAACGATCCTAAGTACCGTTATGCTCCTTTCTGGTCGGTAGGTGCAAGCTGGAACATACTAAAAGAGGGTTTCATGCAGAATGTAAATTTTGTGGACCGGCTGACAGCAAGGTTAACTTTTGGCTATAATGGTAACGTAGATAACACTACATCATTCCAGCCACTAATCTCACCTAGTGCATCGGTAAATCTTTATACTCAGGAGAATACAACAGCAATTTCAAGTTTAGGAAACCCTACTTTAAGATGGGAAAAAACCGGAACATGGAACCTTGGAGTTGATTACTCTCTTTTTAACGGAAACCTTTACGGATCACTCGATCTTTACAACAAATATACAAGGGACCTTATTGCAACTATATCCATACCAGCTGTAAACGGAAGCACCTCTTCAAAAATGAATAACGCCGAAATGAGGAACAGAGGTATTGAATTTGAGGTTGGAACTACCCAGAGAATACACAATAATGATATCTGGTGGAGAGGATCGCTAAACTTTGCTTATAACCATAACGAGATCACAAAATTGTTCGTTGCTCAGATAGCAGCTTCAAGTCTTTATGGAACAGGAACATATGTAGAAGGATACAACTCTCAGGAGATGTGGTGCTTCAAATATGCAGGTATTAAAAATGAAGGAACAGAGGCTGTTCCAAACTGGCAACCACAAGTACAGGGTCCGGGCGATGTTACTTACAACTTCGGCGGATGGACTCCTGGAGACGGTCGTACTTATTTATTGAATATGGGAACAAAGGTTGCACCGTTCACAATGGGTATATCCAGTGAATTCAAGATTTTCGATTTCAACCTCTCATTCATAGTTACAGGAAAATTCGGACATGTATTTGCAAGACAATCATTTAATTATCCTGTATGGTGGAATGGTGCAGTATTGCCAAATCAGAAATACTCAGAAGTTGTTAATGGTGACCCAATGAAGGTTGTACCATTGCCAATGAATACAAATGAAGCAAGATTCTATTTCTGGGACAGGTTCTATCCGTATCTGAGCTATCTGGTGGAGAACGCTTCGCATGTAAGACTGCAGGAAGTAAACCTTTCATATGACCTGCCAAAGAACCTTTTGAATAGAATTGATGTCAACAGATTACAACTGTACTTCCAGGCTAATGACCTATTGACCATCAGTGCAAACAAATTTGGTGAGGACCCTGAGTACCCTATCGGAACACAAAATCCTCAGGCTAAGTTTACATTTGGTTTAAAATTTGATTTATAATTTAACAATCGAGAGATATGAAATATACTATAATAAAAAACAGAATTTTACTAGGTTTTCTGCTTTTGACACTATTCACATCATGTTCAAAAATTGATGAATTTCTGGGTGTGAATCCGAACAAAAGCTCATCTAAGCCACTTGAAACCATTGAGGAACTGGACGGATTGCTGGGTTTGTACAGCAGTTTTTATACAGAAAGTTCGGCCACACTATTTGCCGGTCATGACGACTGGGGACTGATAAAGGAGATACATGATTCCTATGCAGGTATATATAGCGGAACATCTATGCCTTATCACTTTAATCCAGCTGTGTGGGATATCACTGCCGTTGAAACATCTGGAGACAGGGGTTGGGCAGAAGGCTGGGGAAAGATATTCAGAGCAAACATGGTTCTTGCTAATCTGGATAACGTATCCGGAACAGAGGCAAAGAAAGCAGAACTTAAAGCAGAGGCTCATTTCATTCGTGCATACGAGATGTATTCCTTGGCCAATATTTTCTGCTTGCCATATACAAACAGCAATAAAAAGAATAAGGATGAGATGGGTTTACCATTAAAACAGAGTACCTCTTTTGACGAATCAGTTGAAAGGGCAAAACTGGAGGATACCTACAAGTTTATTGAAGCCGACCTGGAAGAGGCATTGAAGATAGCTACCCCTTTGATTCGTGCAAGCGATGGTGTTTCACGTTCCTGGAGAGGTAATAAGACAGGTGTAAAGGCTTTTGCTGCACGCTACCATCTGTATCAGGGAGATTATACTAAGGCACTTAATTATGCTAACCTTGCATTAGGTGAATATAGTACACTTGTAGACTATAACCTGAACAGCAAAGTGGGAGGAATGGCATGGGGTCTTCCAAAAAACTATACTATTGATCAAGGAACGGCTCAACAGCAGACAGTAACTGTCAAGTATCCATATGGACATGACAATCAATCTGATCCTACAGACAGGATGGCCTGGAAAGAGCATCTTTACATGAGATTCATGTACGATGGTTCATGGTGGTTCATCCCAAGCAGAGAGTTGTTGGCACTTTATGACCAGACATATGACAGAAGGTATGAGTACAATTATGTTAAAGGTTACTCCTACGATCGTGGTGTTATTAAGCCATCCTACAACTATCCTGGCTATATCCGTTTCTTTAAGGATAATCTTCCATGTGGACCGACAGTTGCTGAGATGTATCTTATTAAAGCAGAATGCCATGCCCGACTGAACCAGCTTACAGAGGCCCAGACGGCTGTTAATACACTCAGGGTAAAACGCATGAACAACACTGCGCCGAGTGCTACAATAAACCTTTCATTTGCAAATCAACAGGATGCCATCACAAAGATACTTCAGGAGAGACGTAGAGAACTGGCATTTGTTCAGAGATGGTATGATGTTAGGAGACTAAACAATAACGACATTACTACTGACGATGTTGTTATGACAAGGTCGTTCTATGGATACAGTTCATCTGCAATAAACAATCTGGAAGGCTTGAAAACCTATACTTTGCCTAAGGATTCAAGACGCTTTGCTACTCCTATTCCTATAACAGATATAGTTTCAGGTAATGGAGTAATAAAACAAAACACATACGATGCAAATTCTGTACTAATACAGTAACATCAGGAGCATATAGAAAATTAAGGCTGACTCTGTGTCAGCCTTAATTTTCTTATTTTAAATTTAATATTTTTCAAATGGATAAAGTATTGAAATATTTACTGGTGATTATCCTTGTGAGTTGTCTGTCATATACTTCATACTCACAGAGTAATAAAAATGAATTCATTGTACAGGGGAACATAATATCTCTTAAAGATACGATGCTAAGCCTGACAATATGGGATTCAAAGGCACAGAACGGTACAAGGTATGCTAACATACCGGTTTCAAACGGAAAATTTGAATATAAGGGGAGTTGCGAAGAACCCATTATGGTAAGAGGTTGGATAAACGACCCCCGGGTTATGAAAAGGCCATCTTTAGGAGGCTTTTATCCGGTAAAATCTTCAAATATATGGTTCATAATATATCCGGGTGCCAAAGTCACTATCAATGGTAAAATAACGGATTTTTCTGAGGCTTACCCATCTGATGGCGGAGAGAATGATATCCTCTCATTATTGACTAGAGAGTTATTTCCAATATTGAACGAATCTGTCAACAATCTTGTCAGTATAAAAACTGACCACCGACTGACACAAGAACAGATTTCAGAAAAAGAAAAAGAGATTGTAAAATTAGACCAGAAATCGGTAGAGATACTTAAATCATTCATAGCCACGCATGCATCTTCGGTTGCTGCACTCTGGTTCATGGACGATATGCTAATAAGGTCTCAGATTGAACTGAAAGAACTGGAAAAAAATATAAACAAAGTTGATCCTAAATATTTCGGGACCTCATACTACAAAACGGTAAAAACAAAAATTGAGGGCAGCAAAAACACTTCAGTCGGATGTATGGTTCCGGACGTAGTGAGCGATGACACCCCCGACAAAACACATTTTGACCTTAAGAGTCTTAGAGGGAAATATGTAATAATAGATTTCTGGGGAACATGGTGCATGCCTTGCCTTAAAGGAATGCCGGCAATGCGTGAATTCAGGGATAAATATAAAAGCAAAGTGGAAATCCTGGGAATTGCAAAAGACGGAAACATTGAGGGATGGAAGAGAGAAATTATTGCAGCAAATCTTAACTGGTTCCATATTTTAAATGGGACAGGATATAATGATTTTGTGGCAAAATTCAATGTACAGGGCTATCCCACAAAAATAGTAATAGACCCGAATGGAAAAATAATCTACAGGATCACAGGTGAAAGTGATAATTTCTACACCGAAGTCTCAAAATTGATTGCCAATTAGCGTAATGTTATATTTATATTTTAAGAGTATGAAAAAGATTTTGTTTTTTTTACTAATGGTTTTATCCGGTTCTCTTTTAGCGCAAAACAGGGAATTAAAGATAACTGTTCAGAACAAACAGGGGAAACCTGTGAAAAATGTAAAAATTGAAGTTTTTACTGCAAAAATTAAAGGATCGACCGATAAAAACGGAGTTTGTACCCTTGAAAACATTTCAGAAAAGGATTCCCTTCTAATTTCGTTTTCCGGTTCTTCTGTTGCAGGATTGTTCCCTGTGAACGGTTTCTCAGAAATGCAATTCAATACCTCCCGAGGCGAGCTGGTTGCATACAACCCTGTTTTAGAGAAATGGATAAATGGAAAGTCAAGGAAAATTGTGAGGAAGGGAGAATTTGATGTGGAATTTGAAATAAAAAATGGAGCCAGAAACCTGGAAGATCTGTTAAAAAAAATGCCTTCACTTATGGTTACCGGAGGAACAGTAACGCTGAGAAATACCATTCAAACGAAGGAATTCACCAATAATACACCACTGATTGTTATTGACAATATAGTGTTAAGAGGAGGCCTGGAAGAGGCGAACAGAGTTATAGACATTCATTTGATAGAATCAATAAAAGTAGAACGCGACGGCATTCTCTGGGGTAAAGATTCGGTAAATGGGGTGATATTAGTTAAACTAAAAAAACAAATTCCGTAATTATGAAAAAAACATTTATAATTCTTATGCTACTTGTGCATGTAGCAGCATCCGGCCAAGGCCTTCAAAGGAAAGCAAAGACACCGGTTAATGCAGACACACTTGCAAAGTTGAAATCGTATGTAATAGCAAATCCAAATGATCTGGCCGGTCATGAGAAATTTATCAAATACCTTGGCGCAGACAGCCCGGAAATTGCTGCACAATATGAAGTATGGGTCAAACAGTTTCCAAAATCGAGCATAGTGCCTTACGCACTTGGAAAGGCTTATGCAGGTATGGAGAGCCCAAAAGCAAGACCTTGGTTGTTAAAGACAGTGGCAATTGACCCGAAAATGGCTAAGGCATATTCCGATTTATGGATAGATGGAGAGAGATGGGGCGACTTTGCAGCTGCAAGAGAGTATCTTAAGAAGGCAATGGAAGCAGAGCCCACAAGTCCCGATTATGCATTCTATTACAGGAGTGGGTTAAAGGACAGTGATCCTGTAGGTTACCGAAATGGTATGTATGAAATGACCAGATTGTTCCCAACTAGTGAACGTGGGGCGCAGTCATTATACTGGCTCGGGTTGTTTGTCAAGGACAACAATGAGAGGCTCGCAATATATACCCAGCTCAAGAACCAATATCCACCCGATAAATTCAACTGGTCATCGAGTGGGATGTATGATTTCTACTATTTGTATCTGCATACAACTCCGGAAAAAGCGGTTGAACTTGCTCAGTACATGGCAACAGTGGCAACTCGCGAGGGTGACAAGAAAAGCTGGAACGGCAGGGTAAAGCTTGCTCAGGACCTCATTCTGGTGAAATCGCTGATGGCACAGAATAAAAATGCAGAAGCACAGACAGTTATAGAAGCAATCACATTGGAACGCAGGTCCGCAGCAACAGATATGATTAACTTGCTAAAGGCAGAACTTTCCGATATTACAGGAAACACAGCTGCTGCCTATAAAAAACTGATATATTCATATGCCGCTGCTCCGGCCGATGACATTTATAAAACAATGGAAAAATACGGGAAAAAGCTGGGTAAGACAAAAAGTGACCTGTTTGCCGATATATGGAAGATACGTGACTCTGTTGCAGTTCCTGCCACACCTTTTTCTCTTGAGCAATACCTCAAACAGGGCAAGGCATCACTTTCCGACTTCAAAGGGAAGGTAATCTTACTTACATACTGGTTCCCGGGTTGTGGCCCATGCAGGGGGGAATTCCCGAATTTCGAAAATGTAGTAAGAAAATTCAGCAAGGAGCAGTTGGTTTATATAGGAATCAATATAGCCGCAGAACAGGATGAATATGTGGTTCCATTCATGAAATCGAGCGGATACAGCTTTATTCCACTCAAGGATGAAGAGGAGAAACGTGGAAACCTGGTTGCTCCGGGCGCACCAACCAACTACCTTCTTGACCAGAATGGCCGTATAATATTTAAAAACTTCAGAACAGACGACAATAACGAAAGGGTTCTTGAACTAATGATAGAGGAGATTCTGGACAGAGGCAAAATCAAATAATATTTGCTAAAATATAATAAACAAATGAAAAAATCAATATTCGTAATACTGTCATTACTAATATGTTTTGGGCTGACCGCTCAAAGTAAAGGAGTGAATTTTGAAAATATAACACTTCTGGAAGCACAAACAATGGCCAAAGCCATCAAGAAGGCTCCTAAGCTGATCTTCATGGATTGCTACACCTCTTGGTGCGGACCATGCAAGGAGATGACAAACAATGTGTTTCCGCAGGAGATTTGCGGAAATTTCTTCAACGCAAACTTTGTAAATGTAAAATTTGACATGGAGAAGGGTGAGGGGCTGGACATAGCAAAGAAGTATGCAGTATCTGTTTACCCTACTTTTCTTATACTTGATGCTGAGGGAAAAGAGATAAACCGGGTTATCGGCAGCGATAAAGCAGAATCATTTATTGAGAAGGTCAAGCATGCAATGAATCCGTCAAACTCACCATCTGCAAAATTTGAAATGTACCAAAAAGAGAAATCATCGGAAAACCTGTATGCATATGTGGAAGCGTTGCAGAACTCATACATGAACAATGAGTTAAACTCATTTCTTAATGGGGTTTTCTCTACACTAAAGCCGAATGAAAAGTTTAATGAAAGGATATGGAGGGCACTAACATCACCTGCCGGGGCAATGTACAACACCAACAGTGAAGTTTTCCGGTATGTTCTCCTAAATAAATATGAAGCAGACAGATATCTGACTAAAGCAAAAGTGGACGAACATCTTTTAAAGACATTCAAGGTTTACTTTATGAGGTATATCTCGGGGAATATTCTGCAAGAGATGATTTCAAATTATGAAACAAATGTTATTTGTGCGAATGCTTTGTCCAACAACGATTTCGGAATTGAGTACCTTGTACGGATGGCCACATTGAAAAGAGAGAATAAAATGGACGAACTTCTGGGGATGCTTGTCTATCGTCAGATTTCAAGGGGGACTTCTCTTGATATAGAGATGATTGAAAAGTCTTTGTCAGAAAACAGGAGCCTCACTCAAGATCAAAAAGCAAAAGTGGCTCAATATTTCAATGAAAAATCAGAAGCACTCAGCAGAGATGCTGCTTATGCCAAACGGAATTCAGAAAGACTCAGCGGAAATACAAATTCAAACATAACAAAGTAAATAAATGAGAAAATTTTATGCATTAATAGCGGCAATATGCTTGACTTCTCTGTCGCTCCTGGCGCAGAACGAGAATAATTTCGAGATAAAATTCAATATTAGCGGTGTTAACCCCAAAAGTGTTTACGTCACTTTTTTTGGAGAAAAAGAAGTTGCAACCAATGAGCCGATTGTCCTCAATAAAGGAGAGTTCGTCTTTAAAGGCAAGACATCCGTTCCAGTTGTTGCAAGACTTAGCTTTGGTGGAGAGGACAGGTTTCTTAAAAAAGTTGGAAATGGGTATATCCCGTATAAATGTGCCAGTCTTTGGATGATAGTTTATCCGGGAGCTAGTTTCACTGTAGAGGGTTCACTGGAGGGTAAAGATTTTATTGATATCTATCCATTGGATGGAGGAGAGAACAACACATTTGCAGAGCTTAACAAAAAGATGATGCCTCTCACCAACAGCCTGGGTAACAGTGTTGTTGAATTAAGGGTAAATACAACGCTTGACGATAATCAGAAAAAGGAACTGGAGAAAAAGGGAGAGGAGTATAATAAGGAGTTAGAAAATGTAAAAAGGGATTTTCTTGCCGGATATTCAAACTCGCTTGCAGCTCTCTGGCTTATGGAAGACATGCTTATAAGAAGCGAAATAAAGCCAGAGGAGCTTATCCCTTTTATGCAGAAAGTAGATATTAAGAAGTATGGCAGCAACTATTTTTACAGAGCTGTAAAAGACCGGATTGACGGCTCTTTCGCATCTGCAGTAGGGAAGCAATGCCCTCAGATTATTACCGATGCAACCCCTGACGGAAGTACCTTCAATATCGAGAGTATGAGGGGCAAATATGTTGTAATCGACTTCTGGGGAACATGGTGTGGTCCTTGCGTTGCGGGTATCCCCAACATGAAGGCATTCCAGAAGAAGCATGCAGACAAACTCAACATACTGGGTATATCTAACGACAGAAGTATGGATCTGTGGAAGGCATTCCTGGTCAAGAATGATATGACATATCAGAACATCCTTATTGGCAAAGGAGATAAGGACTATGTTTCAAAGTTCAACGTGCAGGGATTCCCTACAAAAATTCTTATAAGTCCGGAGGGAAAGATCCTGTTCCGTGATTCGGGCGAAAATGAGGAATTCTACTCAAAAATTGAGGAGCTTATAAGTAAATAGTGATGACAAACAGATAACTTTGCCAATAAACATTTCACAAATAAACAATAATGAAGAAAATAATCTTTTTATCACGTTTTGCAGCCATTGTAGTGATTTCCGGAACAATTATGGCTTTCAGCAATACATCAGTATCAGGCGCAAAGGCACATCAAACAACTAGTCAGAATCCCAATGATGATTCTAAGGTGTTGACCAAAAGAATCAAGGACCTTTCGGACAAATACAATCTGGGAGAACTCAGAAAAGAGCTCTATGCTGTAAAAGACAGAGTAAGAGTCGTTACTAAAGAGAGGGAAGCGGAAATCAACAGCATAATTAGCAAATATGACGAGGATGCAAAACAACTTACTGTAGATTTTATAAAGGAGTACCCAAAATCACCTTATTCAGCAGTATTGGTTGCTCAGTTGACAAGTGGAAAAAGTGCAGCAGAGATAGAAAAGTATCTTAAACTTCTTGACCCATCTTTAGCCAACAACCCCAAAGTTGTAGAATTGAATACTAAGGTTAAAGAGTTGAAGAAGACTGAGGTAGGTATAGGAGCATTTGTATCGGGAGCACATGATTTATCATATACAGTAGACAATAACTTTGCAGGGAAACAACATAAAGATGTCGTTTATCTTGCAATGCTTTCGAATAGTAATATTTGCGCATTCAAAAAAGACGGCAATGTTCGGATAATTGATTCAAAAGGAACTACAGTTAATGAATTCAAGACAAATATTACAACACCTTCTGCAATAGCAATCGACAAGGCGGACAATATTTTTGTATTAGGCTCTTTAATCGAGAAAAAGACAGTTGATATCAGAGGAAAATCATCGCAGGTAAGCACTCCTGTTGGTGTCGAATGTCAGGTATTCAATATTAAAGGAGACAAAATAAGGGATATGAAACTTACCGGTATTGTAACAGCTACAGGTGCAAGGATATCTCAGAACAACCTTTTGGTAGCCGACACAAGGGGCCGTTCAATTGTTATTTTTGATGCAGAAACTGGCGAAAAAAAATCAGCTGTTGAAAAGTTACGTACATGTTGTGGTATTCTTGACTTCACTGTTCGTAAGAATAATGAAGTGCTTGTTGCCAACCTGGGTGCTTTCAGGGTAGAAGGATTCGATTATAACGGAAAATCCATAGTCTCTTTCGGACAACGTGGAAACACAGTGGACGACTTCCATGGCTGCTGCAATCCTGTAAGTGTCGCATTTTTATCAAACGGCGGCATTGTAACAGTAGAGAAGGACCCTACACGTATAAAAATTTACAGCAAAGAAGGAGCTAAAAAAATAGAAGGTATAGATGAATTGGTAAAAGGTTGTGCATATATACCCATGACAGTTGACCATAAAGATAACCTCTATCTGGCGTCCAAAACAGATGGTATCGTAAAATGTAAGTCAATAAAATAAAGATTTTTAACAAATCTTTGCCAAGTCTTTTTATTTATACTAATTTTATAAAAAAATAAAATAGAAATGGAAATGAACATTTGGTATGTATTAATTCCGCTTGTAGTGATAATTCTCGCTGCCGGAATAAAAATTGTCAGACCCACTCAACGTGGATTAATTGAGAGACTTGGAAAATACTCAACATTTGCAAATCCGGGGTTTCACTGGATTATTCCAATTATCGATAAAATCTATGTGGTGAATGTTACAGAACAGATGGTAGATGCAGAACCTCAGGAGATAATCACAAACGATAACCTGAATGCAAGTGTGGATGCTCAAGTCTATTTCAGAGTAAAATCAGATGAGGAGAGTGTTAAAGGATCTATCTATAATGTAAATAATTTCAGATGGCAGATTGTAAATCTTGCACGCACAACCTTACGTAACATTATCGGTACCCTTACTTTGAAATCTGCAAACAGCGAACGTGGAAAAATCAATGCCGAATTATACAAGACACTTCACACTGAGACACAGGGATGGGGTATAGAGATAGTCCGGACAGAACTAAAACAGATTGACCCACCAAAAGATGTTCAGGAGACAATGAACAAGGTAGTGAAGGCCGAGAATGAAAAGATTGCTGCCATAGACTCTGCAACAGCAGCAGAAACAGTTGCTGACGGTGTTAAACGCGCAAAGATAAAAGAGGCAGAAGGTTACAAACAGTCACAAATATTACATGCAGAAGGTGAAGCAGAAGCAATAAGACTGGTTAATGAAGCAGCCGACAAGTATTTTATAGGAAACGCCCAGCTTTTAAAGAAACTTGACACTGTAACTGCATCTCTTGAAAAGAATTCAAAAATTGTAATTCCAACCGGAACCGACCTTATAAATATCATCGGAGAGATGGCAGGAGTGGTTCCAATAGAAAAAAAATCAAAATAAGTGCAATACTTCAATAATTTGTATTACATTGCACACAAATTAATTTCATATCATGAACAACGGAACAGTAAAATTTTTTAATGAAACAAAAGGATTTGGTTTCATTAAGGACTCAGATTCACAGAAAGAGTATTTCGTACACTCAAACGGTTTAAAAGAAAGAATCAAAGAGAACGACGAAGTAACCTTCGACCTTGAAGAGGGAAAAAAAGGATTAAATGCAGTAAATGTAAAACGAGCATAGTTTATTTTATAATAAACATTTATAATTTTGAGCCTCACTTCGTAGTGAGGCTTTTTTTTTGAAATGATTTGATCTATATTTGACCCCTGAAATTTAAATACATATAATGAGGAATTTAACTCAGCACGAGATTGGCTCACTGTTAGCCAATCGTTGTGTGGCGGAAGACTGGACTCAAGTCTTTGTGTCGGAGGGGTTCTCAACAGAGCATGTCTGCAATACCCGTTTCTCGGGAAGAGTGACATTAGGTTCTTTTGAGAAAACGTTCTCCATAGCCGGTGGACTCAAAAACCACTCAGGCATTAGAAATGCTACTATTCACAATTGTGAATTAGGTAACGACATTCTCATCGAGAATGTCTCCAACCACATCTCCAACTACAGAATCGGTAACGGCTGTTACATTCAAAATGTCAATATCATTGCAGTAGAGGAACTATCGTCATTCGGCAATAATGTTATGGTAAACGTATTGAATGAGACCGGCGGTCGTGAAGTTCCTGTTTACACCAATCTATCCTCTTCGTTGGCGTATATTATTGCATTATACCGCCATAAGAAAAAAGCTATCGAGAACCTGTATAGTCTTATCAAGGGTTATGCAGACGAACATGCATCAACTATGGGAACGATTGGCGACAATGTGGAAATATTAAACACAGGAACAATAAAGAGCGTTGTTATTGGTGACCATGCCAAGATTGTAAACACCTCCCGCCTGGAAAACGGGACAATTGTAAGCAATCAATATGCTCCGGTTTATGTTGGTGATGGGGTCATTGCCAAGGACTTTATCATCTCTTCGGGCTCATATATTGCAGGAGCGGCAAAGGTAATCAGGTGCTTTATAGGGCAATCATGCCATGTCTCGCATGGTTTTTCTGCCCACGACACATTGGCATTTTCCAACTGTAACTTTGAAAACGGCGAGGCCTGTGCAATTTTTGCAGGGCCATTCACAGTCTCTGTCCACAAATCCAGCCTGCTGATTGCCGGAATGTTCTCATTCCTGAATGCCGGGAGCGGTTCAAACCAAAGTAACCATATGTACAAACTTGGTCCCATCCATCAGGGGATTGTAGAAAGAGGTTCCAAGACCACAAGTGATTCGTACATCCTGTGGCCCGCTAAAGTGGGTGCCTTTTCGCTGGTTATGGGAAGGCATTATCACCATTCCGATACATCCGATCTCCCGTTTTCATATCTTATTGAAAGAGCAGATGAAACCTACCTTATTCCGGGAGTTAACTTAAGGAGTGTGGGAACAATAAGAGATGCACAAAAATGGCCAAAACGAGATAACAGAACCGATCCCAATCTTCTTGATCTTATAAATTATAATCTGCTCAGTCCTTATACAATACAAAAGATGATAAAGGGGAGGGGTATTCTCTCTGAACTGAGAACCATCTCAGGTGAAACATCAGAAACGTATACATACAGGAGTTCAAAAATTAAGAATGCGTCTCTAAGAAATGGTATTTCCCTTTACGAAAAGGCAATAAACAAATTCTTTGGCAACTCGCTTATCAAGAGACTAGAAAAAACAGAGTTCACAAGCATTGAGCAAGTAAGGAACCAACTCAAACCTACTCATAAACTGGGCTTGGGTGAGTGGGTGGACCTTTCGGGCTTGATTGTCCCAAAAACAGAGGTAGACAACCTTATTGGTGAAATTGAAAATAATCGAATCACACTATCTCAGATAGAGGCCCGTTTCAGGGAACTTCATGCAGATTATTACGATATGGAGTGGACATGGGCATATAGTGCAATGGAAAGGTATTATAATATTTCTCTTTCCGAAGCTGATGCAGACGGAATACGCAAGCTTGTAAATATATGGCGCGAATCTGTTGTCACACTGGACGAAATGCTCTACAAAGACGCTATGAAGGAGTTCTCAATTACATCTATGATTGGATTTGGTGTTGATGGTTCGGAAACAGAAAAGCTCGAGGATTTCGAATCTGTAAGAGGGGAATTTGATAGCAATCCTTTTATATCTGCCGTTAGGAAACATATCGAAGTCAAGTCCGCACTTGCGGACGAACTACTTAAACGTCTGTCTCACCTTTAAATATCTGTAAATATGTGTGGGATAGTAGGATATCTTGGATGCCGAGAGGCGTATCCAATACTAATCAATGGATTGAAGCGTCTGGAATACAGAGGGTACGACAGCGCAGGGGTTGCTCTCATAGATAGCACAGGAAAACTAAATGTATATAAATCCAAAGGGAGGGTAAGTGACCTCGAGGCATTTGTACAAACAAGGTCCAGTGAGGGTAATATTGGCATAGCACATACCAGATGGGCAACCCATGGTGAGCCAAATCAGATAAACGCCCATCCGCATTATTCCTCGTCAGAAAATCTGGCACTTATCCATAATGGCATAATTGAAAATTATGTGGTACTAAAGGAGATGCTCATTCATAATGGTTATGAGTTCAAAAGCAGTACCGACACCGAGGTTCTTGTCCAGCTTATTGAGTATATTCGCAACAAAGAAAATACAGATCTTGTATCGGCAGTACAGATAGCCTTGAGCCGGATAGTTGGCAGCTATGCTATAGCCATTCTTGAGAAAAATAATCCTGATTGTATAATAGCAGCACGTAAAAGCAGCCCTTTGGTTATAGGAGTAGGTGATGGAGAATACTTTATAGCATCGGATGCAACTCCAATAATTGAACACACATCATCTGTCATTTATTTGAATGATAAGGAGATGGCAATTCTTCATCGTAATGAGGGCCTTAAAATAGTTACTCTTGAAAACGAGGAGTTATTGCCTGTTGTTGTTAAGCTTGATATGACCTTGTCGCAACTGGAAAAGGGTGGTTACGAACACTTCATGCTAAAAGAAATATTTGAACAACCACGCACAATTCTTGACTGTACCCGTGGGAGGATAAATATTGAGGGAACAAACGTTGCGCTCTCTGGAATAATAGACCATAAAGAAAAATTCCTAAATGCAAGACGAATAATAATTGTTGCATGCGGCACATCATGGCACTCTGCACTTATAGGGGAACATCTTATAGAGACCATGTGCAGGATACCGGTTGAGGTAGAGTATGCATCTGAATTCAGATACAGAAATCCGGTAATAAACGCCGATGATGTGGTAATCGCAATTTCACAGTCGGGAGAGACTGCCGATACTCTGGCAGCTGTTGAACTGGCAAGGGAGAGAGGAGCCTTTATCTACGGAATCTGCAATGTTGTAGGTTCTTCAATAGCGAGAAGGACACATACAGGATCATACATACATGTGGGGCCGGAAATTGGTGTTGCATCTACTAAAGCCTTTACAGGTCAGGTTACGGTGCTTGTAATGATGGCACTTACGCTGGCAAAGGAGCGAGGAACAATAGATGAGAAGTATTTCCGTGAAGTTGTCAGTGAACTGAACAAGATTCCGCAGAAGACAGAGGAGATATTGGCTCAGAATGATATGATACGCCAATTGGCCATTCCTTTCACATATGCCAGGAACTTCATTTATCTGGGTCGGGGCGTTAGCTACCCTGTCGCTCTGGAAGGTGCACTTAAACTAAAGGAGATCTCCTATATACATGCCGAGGGTTATCCTGCAGCAGAGATGAAGCATGGCCCCATAGCTCTCATAGATGCAGAGATGCCTGTTGTGGTACTGGCTACAAATAGCTCGGTGTATGATAAGGTTGTAGGAAATATTCAGGAGATAAAGGCAAGGAAAGGAACTGTTATTGCAATTGTTACCAAGGGTGACAATGAAGTTGGCAAAATGGCAGACATTGTAATTGAGATTCCACCTACAATTGAGTGTCTTGACCCGCTTCTCTCTGTTGTGCCACTCCAACTACTTGCTTATCATATAGCTGTAAACAAGGGGAGGAATGTGGACCAGCCACGCAATCTGGCAAAATCGGTTACTGTCGAATAATGTGCTAATGTGTTAATGTGCTAATATGCTAATAAATAAAATTACTGAGATAATCGGCAATACGCCCATTATAAAAATTGACCCAAAAATACATGGGCTCTCTAACATTGAACTCTATGCAAAACTGGAATATCTGAATCCCTTTGGCTCCCTTAAGGACCGGACGGCATATGGTATGCTTAAAGATAGCATTGATGATATAAAAAGCAGCAGGAGATCGGTTATAGAGACATCAAGCGGAAATACCGCCAAGGCTCTTCAGTGTATATGCAGCATTAACGGGATTGATTTTATAACTGTAACCAACAGAATAAAGGTTTCGGAATCTAAGAACATTCTCAAATTTCTGGGTACAAACGTAATAGAGGTGTCGAAAGATGTAAACACAGTAGGGAGAATTGAAGAGATGATAACTCAGCAACCCGACAGATATTATCATACAAGTCAGTATACGAACAGTAAAAATGTGAGTTCTCATTTCGAAACCGGAAGAGAGATTTCTGAGGACATAGGAAAGGTGGACTATTTTATAAGTGTACTGGGAACATCGGGGTCAAGCAGGGGAATTTCAGATATACTGCATGAGAAAAACCCCGATATGCTTACTGTTGGCGTGGTCACATCTAAGGATAGCTATATCCCGGGAATAAGAACAGAGGAGGAGATGCAGGATTGTGGATTCTTCAGCAAGGAGAACTATGACTTTATTGAGGATGTTGGAGTGGAGAGTGCAAACGTATACATGAAAAAACTTTGCAGAGAGATGGGCATCCTGGCGGGTGTCTCGTCGGGAGCTGCTTTGGCAGCAGCCGTGAATTTCCTTGGGAATATCGACAAAACCCTAAAAGAGAAACACAAGGCCGTCTTTGTTGTTTGCGACAGACTGGAGATTTACGCAAACTTCATTAAGGAAAACCGTTTCTATAAGTACCATGTTCTGGGCAATACATATATCGTGATAGACCCGAGAGAAAACCCGATAGACCTTACCCGGCAAAGGATTACTGATATTTGTAACAAGGAATTCGGAATAGGTGCCGACGGTATAATTCAGGGGCCGTTCATAAATAATGATGAATATATTTACAAGGCATTCAACAGAGACGGAAGCGAAGTCAAGAGTGCCGTATTCGGCAGTATGATTTTTGCCAAGTATTTAAAAGATAAGGAAATAGTAAGAGGTAATTCTATTAAAGTAAGGATATCCAATCAGGAGATGATGGTGATGTTTCTAAACCAGGAGGCAACAAAAATAAGAGTAAAGATAAGAGAACCTCACATAACCGGTTCTGTTTCAATATCCGGTAAAGATTATACCTGCGTTAATCTGGGCAACGACAATATCGTAAGAGAAGAGAAAGAACTCTCAAGGAGCCTTATAATTGCAGAAGGGGAGGAGGTTATGAGTTCCGGCATCTATCCCGACGGAGTAAATATACAGCTGGTAAATATAATATCGGACAACCACCTGCAGATTGAGACATATGAGCGTGGTGTAGGATACACACTGGCATCCGGAACCAGCGTAATTGCCTCCTGTTTTGCACAAAAACAAAATTTGGAAAAAGTAGTAAATGTGCATACCGCAGGGGGAATGTGCGAAGTCAATCTTGAGGACTATTCAATTACGGCAGAGGTATTCAAGATTTACGAAGGCGAGCTTTAGTTGATCAGGTTTTTTATAAAAACTTTATAAAACAACCTTTTAGAAATAAGGTCGTATTTCCATT
Source organism: Bacteroidales bacterium (assembly GCA_041659025.1). Taxonomy (GTDB): domain Bacteria; phylum Bacteroidota; class Bacteroidia; order Bacteroidales; family UBA932; genus Bact-08. Next base: position 86,389 of record JBAZZA010000002.1, read on the forward strand.
TAGAGATAATAAGCTTGACCATTTCATTAATCTTCCGTCTATAGAGAGGCATTGTCCTCTCTGCCTGTTTGTCTTTTCTCCTTATTGTATTGTTTAATGTGTCGGAGTATATTTTGTCGACAGTCACATTGTCCGGCTCTTGGTCATTTTTTGCTCTTTTTACCAGTATCCTGTATCCATTATCGAAACCGAACAACCGGTCACTAAGAGAAAGAAAATGCAGAAAAACATTAATCATTCTGTAATGGCAAAGCAATTGAGAAAGTTTATTGAAATTGATCCTTTCATAGTATGTCTTATAGAAGAGAGCAATATCGAAAAAATGACGAATTACCAAACCGGCTGAGAGAAATTGCCGGATATAATCTTTTGCAAGAAAAAATGCATTAAAATCTGGGTTTGGAACATTGACACAAACATCTCCAATAACTAACTGTTCCAACTCGTTTTTCTTTCCGAGGAATGTTTTATGGTTTTCTACTGACACTCCTCTAAAATTGAATCTGGAATTATCATTCCTGGTTTTTTCCACGAAAATTCCCTTCTGTTCTATTACATCGTTTCCCTTGTCGAAATCTCCCAACAGGTAAATATCCAGATTTTCACACTCCCTGTGGTTAGGGTGCGGATAAATTGAACTGATCCCGGGTCCTTTTAGAAGAAGAACGTCTATTCCATTTGAGTTGAAGATTAAGATAAGCTCTTTCAGCACACTCACCTCTCTTTCGTATTTGTTTTCAACACTCTCAACACCTTGCTGCCATTTTATTCTTATATCACCCGGTAATTCTGAAAGAATATCATCTGGAAGTCCATCATAGGCAATTGCCAGCAATCCCTGTTTGTTTGCCAATGTTAATAGTTCGTTCCAATCCCTGTTAGTCAGTTGAAGGTCTGCAAGAAAAGTGCTGAAAGACTGATCGTTGATATTATTTGCCAGAGCATTTCTAACAAGCAGGGGCAGCATCTTTTCAGCGGAAGTGATGGGCAGTTTATTATTTGGCTTTCTTCTCATTGCATTAACAAAAATAGAAAATAATATGAGAAAACAAAAAGAGGCTGACCAAAAAGTAATTGGTCAGCCTCTCTTCAAGTATAATTGCTATTTATTATTCAAATACAGACTCAAGCTTCTGGTAAGTTGAGTGCATCTTTTCGATAGCTGCATTCTTAGCTTTATCATCTTTTCCTGTAAGAGCTTCCTTTACAGCAACTGTTGCATTGTAAAGATCAGTTGCAACTGCATGATATTTAACAGATTTCTCTTTCAGGCGTTTTACAAGAGCTTCTTCAGGAGTTTTGGTAACTGCATCGGCTTCTGCAATAAACTGGTCCATAACTGCTACAATTTCTGAGTAGTTTTTCTCAGGAAGTGATTTGTGATAAATAACATAAAGAGTTTTATGATAAGCATCCATCTCTTTGTTGAAAGGTCTTACAACCCTGTTCATAGCCTCATAGCTTGAGTGTAACTTTTCAGCAGCCAAAAGGAGAGCAGCATCGTCACTTCCGGCAGCAGCCGAATAGTAGTTTTCTGCTACTTGGTTGAATTTTACTAATGCAGCTTTCCATGCAGCATCTTTTTCCCTTAAAATGCCTGGTAATTTTGCACTGTTCATTTTTTCCATGTTTGCTTTAATTGCTGGAACAAATCCTTTTAAAGCAGCTATATCCTTTTTTGGATATGCATTGTGCCACATAGGTGCTATGATAGAGTGGAAAGCCGAAAGCTCGGGAACGCTTGCAGAAATTTCATGTGATTCAATTTTTGTCTGGGCGAATGCGCTGTTTGTACTTAGCATTAAAACAAACGCGAAAGAAAGTAATAATAATTTTTTCATAAAATATAACTAATTGATTAATGGTTTTGCAAAGGTATGTATTAAAGTTCTACAATAAGACTGCAAATTAGCAGAAAGGTTTAAAATGCAAAACGCCAGACAAGTTTGGCAGCTGCATTTGTTTGCTGCATTGTTCTGTACGAAATCCGCTCCTCGTAATTCTGATTGATTACAAAGTAAAAATCACTACCGATTTTTGGGATCCAGTGAATTTTAAAGTTGAATCCTATAAAGTCCTCTTCGCTGTTCCATTGAGAAAACAGCGATACATTAAGCTTAGTGTTAAATGCATAACGAATCCTTCCGGCAAACTCATTAGTGTATAAATCTCCCTGTGGTAGATTGATATCATTATATGTGTACTCGGCAGCCAAATTTATATGTTTATTAAGATTCCATGCTGTTTCAACAGAAAATGAATATCCCTTACCTGTATAGAAATCACCCCATTCATAATTAAAGTAAGAATACAGTTTTCTGCTCTCAGAAGTCCCTGCATTAATCTCGAAGTTGGTCATATGGTAATCACCTACAGGAACCATAATGTTATCACTTAAATCAAATGGTTCCGGGGGACTGTCGAATTTCTTTTGAATTGTAAACTCAAACCACTCACCGCTTTGCAGACTAAACCCCAAAGGGCTGAAATCCATGTTATAACTCTCCAGTTTTCCGGTTTGATCGTTCCAGTAGAAATCAAGTTCATATAATTTAAATTCCATTTGTCTTACACCATAACGGGTAAACCAGCGGGGAGTAAACTCAAACTCGTGAAAAAACTGTCTGTAATTGCTTCTGCTTAAGTACCCCATTTCCGGGTTGAAGTTTTTTTCAATTGCAGATACACCCATTACGACACTTAGAAGATCATTGGGATATTCCGCATAAAGAAGATAGGCAAGGTTATTTCCGGTGTTGTTGCCTTTTGTCATACTACCTGCAAAGGCACCTCCTATTACAAGGTTTTTATCTTTTAAAAACCTGGATGTTACATACTTACCATCAACTCCAAAGGTCTGACTACTTGAGTTTTTGTTAATATTTGATGTTGTAATAAACCCTATACTAGACTGTTCACCAATGTCCTGACGGATTCTTATCACTGAATAATTTGTAGAAGGAATGGAGTCTCTGGATGCTGTCTGCAGTGAAAGGAACCCTATGTTTGTTTTACTTACTTTTCCAAAAACCCTTGCGCCGCCTAGCACAGGAAGCAGGTTGAAATTGTTTATGCCAATTGTGCGGGAGTGAAAAAGCCTGCTGTTGTTGGCCAGGGAAAATTCATAATTGCCTGCACCTTCCAGAAAGAAATCTCTCTTTTCCGGATAATAAATGGAAAAACGAGAGAGGTTAACTTGTATCCTGTCAGATTCAACCTGAGCAAAATCTGTATTTATCGTTAGGTTTAGCTTTAGGGTGCTAAGCAGGTTCTTATTAATGTCGAGACCAATTTTGCCAAGATAGTCGGGTTTCTTCTCTGGAGCCGATGCAACACCTCCAAGTGCATAAGGTTTGACCTCCCATCGTAACTGACCCTTAATATTTTCCAGCCCTGAAAGTGTGCCCGACTGAGAGATGTTTTCAATTTCATAGTTACGGCTCCATCCCTGCCACAAAACCTGTTCGTTTTTCCGGCGTATGTTCCGTTCGAAATTTATTCCCCACGATTGTTCGGACTTATCAGGAAACTGAAGTGTAGAAAAAGGAATACAGACCTCTGCAAACCAACCATTTTCGTTTATTGTTGCGACTGCATCCCATACGCCGTTCCACGCCACATTAAAGTATTCACCTTCATTGGTTATCTGGACATCTGCTCTGGCACCGTTCGGATTGATAATAAACAGATAACCGTTTCGCTTGTCATTGAATGGAGAAATTATAGTTTCAAAGCTATCATCACTCCCCCAGTCAAAATCTCGCTGAAGATACCTGGCAACAATACGGTTGGGGTCAGAATCGTGACATCTTATTCCTAAATAGATTGCATTACGTGTAAATATGACAGACACCTCTGTCTTCTCCGACGCATCGGCACCTTCGATAAGTTCGCGTTGTTTAAAATTTGATATTATCTGCGCCGAACTCCACTCTGTTTCATTTAATTTTCCGTCCAGAGTTATCTCTGCAAATGCAAAATGCGCCTTGAGAGTATCGGGCATGCTGTGCTGAGCTCCGGATTTTAGTGCTATAAACAGAAATAGTGTAAATATTATTAAAAAAGGAGATTTCATGCAGCCTATCAATTCAAAGTTATGTTTTTTTATTATATCTTCGCTATATGCTCTGTTAATTTAAAAATCAAGATAAATCATCCCGGAAATGAACTCTGTTTCTAAGTATTTATATATTATAGCTGGTTTTGTAATAGCTTTTTTATCGGGCTTGAGCGGAATCATTTTCAAAGATAATATTTTAATGGTTTTATTTGCTTTACTTATTGGAACAATAGGTGCAGTTATAGGTTATCTCTACTGGAAGAATAAATGGATGCTTGATGAGGCAAACGATGCTAATAATGAGAATAAACTGAAATACAAAACAGCATTTGAGACGAGTCCGGATGCTATTAACATCAACACGTTCGATGGAGTTTATGTAGACATAAACGAGGGATTTACAGCATTGACGCAATTCACTAAAGAAGATGTAATTGGAACTAACTCATCGGATATTCGTATCTGGGCAATACCCTCCGACAGGGAAAAATTGATAAAAGAACTTAATGAGACAGGGTGGGTGGAGAATCTTGAATCGGTATTCAGATGCAAGGATGGCAGTACAAAGACAGCCTTGATGTCTGCCAGGATAATACAAATACATGGAACTCCACATATTCTTTCAGTAACCAGAGATATTTCTGAGCGTAAAAAAGTAGAGAGAGCTTTTGAGGAGACAGACAAATTAAAGACAGCATTTCTAAACAACATATCTCACGAGATACGTACACCTATGAATGCAATTCTAGGGTTTTCGCAACTTGTAACCAGTGAATCACTTAACGCTGCCGATCGTAAAAACTTTTCCTATATAATTCAGAAAAGTTGCAATCAATTACTCGACATTCTTACCAATGTCATAGAGATTTCACAGATTCAGGGGAACCATATACAGATAGCGAAAGAGGCGGCAAATATTGAAACAATATTGCGGAAAACTGAGGACAATTTCTCAACCCGATGCATAGAAAAGAACATAAAACTATTTGTCCTTATTCAACTTGATGACACTTATCTGGACACAATTACCGACAGCTATAAATTAAACAAAATACTGAGTCACCTTATAGATAATGCTATAAAATTCTCAAATTCGGGCGATATAATTGTTAAATGCCGCCTTGTCAAAAATAATTTCTATGAATTTTCTGTTGCTGACTCAGGGATAGGTATATCTGAAGAGATGCGGCAGAAAATTTTTGAGCCATTCAGGCAGGTAGAGACAGGAATGTCAAGAAATTTTGGAGGGAATGGTGTAGGACTGAGTATTGCCAAGGCTTATGTTGAGTTGATGGGTGGGGAAATCTGGTTGCAGTCTGACTCTCAAACAGGATCAACATTCTTTTTTACAGTTCCATATAAACCAATAGGAGCTGGAAGAAAAACGGAAAGATTAGCACCGGATAAAATGAATTTATCCAGAAAGACTATTCTTATAGCAGATGATGAACTGGTTAATCTTATTCTGTTTAAAAAACTATTAAGCGAAACCAACGCAAATATTTTAACAGCTGCAAATGGCATTATAGCAATAGAACAATGCAATAACAATCCTGAGATTGACCTCGTGTTAATGGATATAAAAATGCCCGAGATGGATGGACAGACAGCAATGAAACTGATTAAGGAATTCAGGCCGGATTTGCCAATAATTGCCCAAACGGCATATGCCCTGCAAAATGAAAAAGAGATGTTTCTCAATAATGGCTTTGATGGATACGTCTCCAAGCCCATTAAGAAGGAAATATTGCTGGATACTATAAAGAAGCACATTTTATTAAATATTGTCTTGCTTATTAGCATATTTCAATAAATTAAGCTAATTTGCCCAATTAATAATAATAAAATTTTTTTATGGCAAGATCGCAGGAAACATTCAACAAAAAAGAGGTTAAAAACAAAAAAGAGAAAAAGAGAAAAGAGAAAGCGAAGAAGAGATTAGACAGAAAGGACAGCGAGAAAAAAGGTAGTCTCGAGGATATGATTGCTTATGTAGATGAAAATGGAGTGATTACATCAACACCACCAGATCCGAGCAAAAAGAGGAACATCCAGTCCGAAAACATCGAAATCAGCACACGAAAACAGGATTCAACTCCGGTAGATCCTGTAAGAAAAGGAATTGTAGCCTTTTTCAACGACTCAAAAGGTTTTGGATTTATTAAGGATTCAGAAACACAAGAGAGCGTTTTTGTACACGCAAACAATCTGCTCGAAGAGATCAAAGAGGGCAATGTAGTAAGCTTCGAAGTAGAAATGGGCCAGAGGGGCCTGACAGCCGTTAACGTTAAAATTTACAAGAAACCCGCTGTAGTTGCAGCACCTGTAGTACCCGCAACATCTGAAACAACAGAAGAACCTTCAGAAACATCACAACCGGCTTAACGCAAAGAGGCCTTTGTAAATATATGCTCAGGTATCTGTTGGTCAAATTTTATTGATGTTATGCGAAATTCAGTTCCTTTACCCTCCTTGAGCTGATCTTTGTATACCATTGTCATAGGAAACCATCGCCCCTGAATTTTAGTAACATCCTTCATCTCCATTTTTTTAAGCATTTGTCCGCTTTTAGCGTACAATTCCTGACGAAGCGGTACATATCTTTCATTGTCTACCCACATCTTTTGTCTGAAATAGGCAACATCGCTAACCTTTGCCGTCAGTTCCAGAATAAGTACATTTCTGCCCAGCAGAGTATCTTTTCCAATAATTTTCGAGTCATAGACATCTGTCATCTTTCTGTCGTCCATCATATCTTCGTAAGAGAGGTCGGAACCCATAACGGACTGGCGCAGCAGATGTCCCGATATCTGAATTGTACGGTCGGCAGAAGGCGTGTAAATCCAAAGCTGACCTTCTAGTTTCAACATCTTTGTACCTGCTTCAGAAGCGGGAGAGAGGTATTCTGTATACGACTTCTTGTTTCCCTCACTAAAGCTCTTAGAGATGATTGTCCGGCTTGTCCGTCTTCCGTGTATTGTCATAGACGATTCAAATACCCTGTTTCTGGATGAAAGATTGCCGTCAATCTTTTTAAGGATAGTTTCACCATCCTGAGCCATCAGGCTACCGGTGAGCAAGAGAAAAACAATCGTGGCACGATAACTGGTATTTATTTTATTATTAGACATTTATGTAATTTGTTAGTAATTGTTGTTTTTTATAATCATCAGATATAAAGGCACATGCCACTTATCGTGCCACGTCACACCTCCAACTCATTAAACAACCTGGCGGTTTCTCGTTTATATATCCCAAGACCGGCAATTCCATTGCCAAGTATCATTGAAAATATTCCGGGGACAAAGCCAATATAGTAAATTGTAGACGTGATTGCGGGTCGGAAGATTGACGGAAGCAATAATGTGGAGTTCTTCATCATACCGGAAAGATTAACCCCATGGACATTTAAATATATGACTATAAGAACACCTATGATTGTTCCAAGAATTGAACCGATGGTTCCAATCATGAATGCTTCATAAAGAAGTGTTTTGTAAATGTGTCCCTTATCCTCTCCCAATGCAAGCCTTACACCAAATTCAGTATACCTGCGGAGTCCGCCAAGCAAACCCCCGTTCCATAAGACTATAGACATTGCAGCAACAAAAATGAAAACCATAAGGCCGCTTATGTAACTTGTATACTCTACCATTTCTGCCATTCCTGCCTGATCTTTAAGAGTCATCATCACCGGAGCAAATCCGTCGGTCTCTTCTGAGTGTTTCTTATTGAATTTTTCCTTTATCGGCTGAGCTACATCGTCGTCGTACCATGTGTCAGGCAAGTAACCCAGAATCTCCCCGGCAGCACCCTCCATTCCAAAGGCCGACTGAGCATCGGATATATCAATAATTACAGCTCCTCTGTCTAGTCCGGCAGCTCCAAAACGGACAGTGCCGGATACAATGAAATTTCTGAAAGAGAATCCTCCCTCCATGGTTATCCCAAAAAGAGTGAAACTGTCGCCAGGTAAAATGCCAAATTTCTTTGCCAGATCTTCCGATAACAGACATTGTCCGGGACTTTTTGGTAAACTTCCTTGTACCACAGAGCTCTCAAGATTGAATCTCTGAGGCTCTTTGGTTTCTGCAGAAAACAGGTCGATTGCCCATCCCGCCACAGGACCTTGTCCGCGTGTCTCTCCCAGTGAATCAGGAAAATCTGCCAACGCACCAAACCGTATCCTTTTTACCCACTCCACCGAAGGTTCCATCTCTTTAAGTTCAGCAACAAGAGTGTCAGCATTTAAAATTGCAAGGTCATTAGGGAGTTGGTCAGAATCTTCTGCATAGAGACGAGTCATTACCTTTAGGTCACCGGTATTCATGTTGGAACTCATCTCTATTGATTCTCCCATAATTCCTGTAATCCAGCTATACAGCAACACTGTGACCATTGTACCTGTTGCAACGACAATTATTGGCAGAAGGCTCCTGCCTTTGTCGTTAAAAATACCTTTTAAAAGAAACTTTTTCATATCATCTTCCCCCTTAAGGCATCTGTTGGTTTCATTTTGGAAATTCTTCTCGTAGGAAGGTAACTAACAATAGTTGACGAAATGACAACCAACAGTATTGTAGACAAGATCATGCCGGCACTATAAAATGGTGAGATACTGTCACCTATAGCCAGACCTGCCTGATCTACAGAAGAAGGCATCGGTATTCCGGTTTTCTGGATTAACATCAGAAGCGGTATCCCCCATATTGACCCTAAAAGTATTGCAAGAATAGAATGCGTACTTCCTTCAATCGTAAAGATCCAAATAACTCTTAATCTGGTCATACCCAAGGCTATATAGGTTCCAATCTCTTTTTGGCGCCTGAATATCGAAAGTACCTGAGTGTCAAATATTGCCAGAAGGGCAATTGCCAGCAAAAGACCATAAACAATTTTTGATCCTCCCTTTTTTGCTGCAATAACATCGTCCAGTTCCTTAAGCAGAGCCTTTTCATCTTTATATATCCAACTTATTGACTCTTTGTCCCCTTTACTTGAGTTTATGATATCTCTGTATTCGCTCCCCATAACCATATAAGTGGCCTCATCGGGCATGGATGTCATCTCCCTGAGCTTATCCAGCGGTATCCATATCTGGCCATTATCAATTGTCGGCACTGTGGTTTTGTATATTGCGGCAATTTTTACCTCGCGGGCATCAAATGTGCCGTTTGCGTCTCTCCATCTAACCAGAAGATTGTCTCCTTGCTTTAGTTTGGCAGAGTGAGCCATACGGGTTCCTACTATAGCAGGAATGTAATCCTCTGTGTTTTCCTGATTCTGTCCAAGTGCAACTGTTGGGAGTTCCAGAATGGTTTGTGAAGGAGTTATCCCTTTAAGCAGAACATTTACCAATCTTCCTCCCGGATATGCAGTTGCCTGAGCAATTAGAACAGGTGTGATTAAATTTCTGTCAATGTCAGGTTTATACTCTGCAGGTACCTTTGCGTGAGCATCGGCAATAGTGAATTGATCATAAGGGTCATAGAGATGGTGCCATATCTGACTGCTTCCACTCTCCCATGCCTTTGTGTCGTTGCGTGCCTGCCTGTTCCAACCGTCAAGCATTCCATTATAGAATATTATAATGACAAATGCTATTGAGAGAACAGTAACATTCAGCCAGGTCCTCAGACCAGCGCCAAACAGGTTCCGGAAAGCAAGTTTATATTCCAGCATGATTGTTCCCTCCTGTTTCATCTCTCTCTACTTTCCCATCCTTCAGGTATATAACTCTCTCCAGATACTGCATAACCTTCTGATCGTGTGTAGAGAATATGAAAGTAGTATTAAGTTCTTTGTTAAGTCTTTTCATTGTCTGGACAATATTGTGTGAATTGTTTGAGTCCAAGTTTGCCGATGGTTCATCTGCAAGCACAAGCTGTGGTCTCTTAACCATGGCCCTTGCAATTGCAACTCTCTGACATTCTCCTCCTGAGAGAGTAGATGGCCTTGACGATGCTCTGTCGGCAAGTCCGACCCAGTCCAGAGCCTCCATTACAGCTTTCTTTCTTTGGGTACTCCCCATTGTCTGCAGTAAAAGAGCAAATTCCACATTATCATATACGGAATAGACAGGCAAAAGATTGTATGTCTGAAAAATGAACCCTATCCCGTAATTTCTTAAAGCAGCCGCTTCTTTGTGAGAGAGAGAATTGATGGTTTTTCCCAGAACAATTGCCTTGCCCTCAGTCGGAGTGTCAAGTGAGCCAATAATATTTAAAAGAGTGGTTTTTCCTGAGCCGCTCGGGCCCACGAGTCCGGCAAACTCACCCTTGCCAAAAGTGAGATTTATATTACTGAGGGCGGTAAACTCCGTTTTCCCTGCAGGAAATCTCTTAGTTACATTCTCAAGTTTTACAATTAATTCATTATCCATCGTTATGCTAGGTTGTTTATTGTTATTTTTTTAGCTGATGGTTGAACACCAGCATTACCTGTATCCCTTTTCCAGTAAAGCGCGACGAAGATGTCAATCCGCCTCCGGTCATAAGTTGTTGTTCGGGGTTTATATATCCCATCACATATAATTCTGTTTTTTTGAACGTGTGCCGCCAGTTGACAAAATTGTACAACCCACCGCTTTTCCACTCATAAAACGACATGTAGCTTATATTGTCAAAAAGCCCCAGCGGATAACTTGCAGATATTGCAGATAGGTTTCCGGTGTTTTTGAATTGAAGGGGGTTTTGGTCGTATGAGAAGAGAAGATGTTCAAAAACAACGTTAAGACCGTTGCCTATTCCAAATGTATAATCTGTTCCTACTGTTATAAGCTCCTGGTTGGTATAGATGTCAAAGTCTGCTCTCTTTCCGGTCCAAGAAGCCTCTATCCATAAACCAACCGATAGGTCTAGTTTTACATCAAAGCCAATCCTGTTTTCTCTTACATTGGGGGGAACAGTGGTTGATGGATCATTTTGCTGCAGCAGAGAAATCATAGAAGCAGTTTCTGCTTTACGATGGTGGAAAGAGAGAGCAGCCTCTCCTGTAGGTAATGCAAACTGTACTCGCCCACCATATTCCGGTACACCATCAGAAGTACCACCCAGTTCCCAAGGACGTTTTTCTGTATTGCCATAAAGACCCCATAACCAAATGTTTGTATTGTTGCTAAAATAATATCTTCCTAAGGCTCCCCATACACCATCGGTAAGCTGAAGAGGATCCCTGGGGTCAATTCTGTCGAACCACATCAACGGTCTCAACAGCGTGGCCGATCCGAAATTAATCTTTTGCAAACCTATTCTAATCTCTGCCTTGTCGGTGGAAATTCTGGCCCATCCCCTGTAGAGTTTAAGATTTCCACTCCATTCCGATTGATTGAAAGGTTCCATTATTCCATTACCGGATAAGTTTGCTGCAACTTCAAAATCGTACCTCACAGTACCCCCGTTTACCTCAAGATTTAATTGTGAAAGGTACCTTCCGCCAATTATCAAAGGAAGTTCTGCTCCGGAAGAGTAACCGGCCCATCCGCTAAGTTGTCCCTTAAAAATCAGAGTTGCAGCTTTCTTTTCTAAAGTGTCTATTGCTTGTGTGTAAGCTACAGAATAACATAAAGAAAAGAAAGAAATCAGCAAAGCGAACTTTGACAAATTTTTTAGTATGTTATAGAAAAAACACATAATCACATTGTTCTGTAAAGGTATTAATTCACAATAAACGTAACAATGTTTTTTGTATTAATTTTTTTAACTTACATTTATAATTATGTTTTAAATAGGGCCTAATAGGAGTCAGTCTATGAAAAACAGAATCATAATAGTCAGTTTGATTTTAATGGTTGTAATTACACAATCAACTGTCTGCTCATCCTCAAGAACCACAAAGCAAAACACTTCCGGAACAAACGTAACAGACATTGACGGTAATGTATATCCTATAATTATAATAGGGCAAAGAGAGTGGATGGGATCAAATTTGAAAACATCACGATATTCCGACGGTAAAGTAATAGGATCAGGTACAAAAGAAAGATTTTTTTCAAAGTCTGGGCAGGAACCTGCTTTTGTATGGTACAATAATGACAGTATTAATGAAAAAGAATACGGCAGATTGTACAACTATTTTGCTGTTTTGGAGGGATTATTGTGTCCAATTGGGTGGCATATACCTGACGAAGAAGATTGGCAGTCAGTTGGAATTGATATAAACAACTTTAATATACAACTGGGAGGTTATATGAATCCAAACGATCTGATATCCTTCCACCATCTTGGAAACACAGGATTCTGGTGGAGTTCAGCATCGGTAGGCAGGAACACAGCGATGCATTTTTATATGAAAAAAGAAGAAAGAAAATTTGTACGAGGAGGCTCAGATGAATCTCACTTCATGTCTGTTCGTTGTGTCAGGAAGATCCATTAAATATTAAGATATGATACGGGAAATTCAAAAAATCACATGTTGGGTAATACTCTTATTGTCCATTCATACACCATTCTCTGCGAAGGCATCTGTTGATACTGTTAAAACAAATAAATATGAAAAATGGGAGTTTGAAAGTGGGACATCATATTCATACCATCTTGGAGCAGCCGATATAATATATGATTACGAAAAAGGGTTGCTTAAAGATAAAAGGATTATTGGCGAAATTCAAAAATATTACAAGCAGGAGATTGTAAAAGAGTCATACCCAGACGCAAACTCACGTGGCAATAATTTCAGATATATTTATATAAACAACAACAAGGTTGTATTGTCGGAATATAATGAGCTAAACGAAGAACAACTGAAAAAATGCAAAAGTTATATTTTAACATCAACACATCCTCCAAGATATAATCTCCCCAATGGTAATCTGGGTACTGAACTGTTTTATCCGGAAGATGCTCCAAAATTTCGACCGGGTTATAAGAATTTTGATTTTGAAAATAGAGTGAACTCCGGATTGTTATATATCCAGGGGGCAGCTCTTTTCTTCGATCCTGCCAGTGGGTATCTTATACATTGGCGCTTTTCACCAGGTGAAATGCAGGAGGCATTTATCCGATATGCAAAATATAAGAATTGTGACAGGATTATTCCTACGGAAACTCAAAAAATGGAATATGCAATTAAGGCGTCTGCCAACCCCGGGGAGGTAAAGCTGGATGGATCGTCAACTGTAGAAATAGTAGCTACTTTGTATGAGTATCCAGAAGGTTCCGATAAGGCATCAATACCCTTGGCGGGAAAAATGGTGGACTTTATAATAAATGAGCAAAATGGCATAACACCCGGAAAATTATCGACATTATCGGCAATTACAAATACAAACGGTCAGGCATTTGTAGTATTTACCGCTCCCGACTCAGAGCTTCTTGGTAAAGCAACCCTTCTTGTAAATACAGCAACAGTTACAGCAAAAAGTAAGGACTATGGTTGTGAAGATATGGCATATATCCGTTTTATAGCCGATAAAGGAAAGGTAACCGTGGAACCCTCAATAGGAGGAATCACCTCCTCAAGAGGCATAGTTCCACCGGACAAGCGGTTCCCCGCCCTCATAAGAGCATATATAGAGGATGAAAATCTTAAACCTAAGACCAATGCAGAGATAACATTCACAATAGCCGGTGATAATAGTTACGGATTACTAAGGGGAGAGGATGGCAAAGAGAGCAAAAAAATTGTAAGTAAGACAGATGCAAACGGAATTGCAGAGGTGCAATATATATTTACAGACAAGAACATTCCAGAAAAGCCCGTGAGCGACAGAATCGAAATAAATTCGAAAGGGCTGGCCATGACTTTGAATGCAGAAATTTCAATTGGCCTCAACATTGTCTTTGATTCTGTTGAGAATGGCTATGAAGGTAAAGGTGTGATAAATGCAGGAGAGGAGATACCATTGCGTGTTAAGATAAGGGATGCCTGGAACCCGGAGCTAGATCTGAACGAAGTTCTGAACTATTGGGGATTCGGCAACAAAACAGGCAATGATATGACATTTGTAAGACTAGAAGTGGAAAAGCTGGGTTCCGTGCCTGACTATCTTCTCGACCACCTTCAGATTACCAAATACCCCGAACAGCCATTTGCAGAGATAATGACTGTTAAGAGCTTTAAAGACAAAGGAGAACTTAATATGCTCTGGATGCCGGAATCGACTCTCAAAACCTATCGGGGGTATCCCAGGATATGCCCAAAGGCAGCCGGTACAAGTTATTATGAAGCAAGAGTTTTTTTGACAGATAATCAGGGGAAAGTTATTTTTCCGGTTAATCACCCTGCTTCAAAATCCTTCTTAACAATCAATACCGGAGTAGATGCAGACAAATTTAAAATCTTCATCAATCTGAACCCATTCGGACCACATTCAAAGTATACTCAAGCATTAAGGGAGGCGCTTGCCTACAAATACGGTACGGTTATCTCAATTGTCGATGCCCTGGATGCCATAAACAGGGGAGATGTAGAAGGGCTCTACGGGTTGTTGTTTGGAGAGATCAAAGGAGCTATCCTCGACAAAGTAAAAAGTAAATCAGCATTTAATGAAGAGATTGTTGAGGGCTATTCCAAAATAGCATTGGCAGAAAAGATACACTTTGATATTCTTCGAGACAGATCGGGGTATCTTGCCCAACTTGATGCAGCAGTTTTTAAACAGCTATCAAATGTTTTCAATGCCAATCCATGTCAGATTATTATTCTGACGGGGGTAGGGACACAGAAACTTTTTGAAGATCTTAAGGCAAGTCAGCCGGAAGATTCAAAGAGTGATGAAACAAAAGAAACTGCAACAATAAAAGACAAGTTAAAGGTTGCAGCAGAAGTTACGGGCAAAGTTGCATCTAATACTATTAAGCAGATTGGTAACGTAATACGTGGTTCCGGCAAGGAAATTCCCGTAAAAGAGGGAGCATTTGTCAACGACGATAAAAGAAAAACAATCTCTTTCAAGAACGGAGCAACCACAATATACCTAATACCGACAGGTATGAATGTCAGATACGAGAATGCCTTCGAAATCAAGAAGTACTAATCATTTTTAAACGATTCACTCCACTTGATAACAGCTGCTTTCTGCTCATCAGACAGAACAACCTCCGGATGTGATTTTATGAATGATTTTGGAGGCATTGTTCCCTTTAAAACGACAGTGCCAATTGAGGAAGCTTTTTTTGCTTGCTTTTCCTGAGAGTAAGTATCCCACTTTGAAAAATTAAGGTTTGCCTTGGCCATTCCTCCACCATTATCCGAATGACAGGCCATGCAGGAATTTTTGAAAACCACTTTTAAATTATCAGGTATGGGATTTTCGACAGGACGGACAAATGCAGTGACAATTACCAGTATAATTGCAAATAAGAGTAAAAGATAAATTTTTTTCATAACACAACTCAATTTAAAAGTATAATTGAGTCTAAATATAAGAAAAAATCAGGATTCAACATCTATAACACTTATATCTATTCCATTCAATCTGGCTTTATAGTCAAGTTTCTGCCTCATACCGCAATATGTCCAGCTTTTTAACAGCAGAGGCTCTTTTTTCTTGTTCTTTTCCTTGTAAACAAAATTAATAAGGTTAATCGTACCGCATCTGTTCTCTATTGCATATTCGACAAGTAATTTTGTGTAGGTGTGGATGCGTGTATTTATGTAATCCTTCTCCTTTTCAAGCAATTTCCCCAATGCCTGGTTCTTCCTTTTTCGCCCTTTACCTTCAGCCGAATATCTTGAATTGATTTTAGCTCGTTTTATTCCTGCTTGTATCTGCATTAACCGATGTGAGAACTCCTCCTTGTTTCCAATCTCCTTCTCAAAACCATTGTATCCTGCAATAATTGGCACATCGGCAGATAGGACGGCATTCATATATCTGTTTTTGTCCAGTTCTTTTTTATTGACAGAGATATCAATATCAATATGCAGGAAATGCTTCTTTTTTAAATCATCTATATGCAGGCATAGGTTGGAAATTCTTTGTTGACCGGCAATAATATCTTCAAAAACCTTTTTATGGTTGGTTTTGTCCCTGCCAAGTACTATTCTGAATGGAATGCTAAAAAGACTGAAAAGAAAGCTCTTTCTCTCTTCGTTCCAGTGCAGGTTCCTTATTGACTGAGCACTGAATGGAATTGGAATATTGTTTCTGTAAGTATAGAGACTTGCATTTCCTTTTAATAAAGCGTTCCTGGTTTCCCTGTATTTTTTTGTAACTTCCTGATGAAGACAATTTGACACATTCAGAGGTATTTTCCCCTTCATTTTTTCCAATAAAAGAACCGATGATGCAGTTGACACCATCGGTTCTCCTTGTACGCCAATTATGCCCAGTTCTTTTTTCTGGTCGTCATTCAAAATTTTGTTGTACTGTAATCTGTCAATACTGTATAGGAATGAAAGAAGTTCATTTGCACTGTTTCTTACCAAGTATCTCCATTCAGAAATCTGTTTTAGAAACGATTTTTTAAGCTCATTATCCTGCTCATCAACTACTATTTCTATTTTTCTTGTAATAAGCATAGTTCCATTTATTCCGTATTTGTGTCAAACCTAAATTACTAACCACTGTATCTGCTGTCAAACAGCAGTTTGTGAGTGTCTTTGAGCCTCACAGTAAGGGTTTACAGCTACCCCGTTGTTTTATGATGTATAAATACACTTGTAGACATAACAATATTTGACATAACAAATATATATACAAAAATCGTTCCAACAAATATTTTTTTGAGTTCTTAATAAGAATTTTGTAATAGAGGGCCTCTTGCTTAAAATCAGTAAGAAAGCCCTCGATTATAATGAGACAACGTTGTTGTTATGGAAGATCTAATACCTCTGAGGCAACACCAAACGAACCGGCAGTTACCCGGAAGTCAACGATAAATGTGATCTTTTTGCCAACAATCGTACTCTCGGCCATATGTCCGATATCCCATGAAGTCATACCATAAGTTGAGTGCCTGTAACCCATCGCCTGTTTTGCAAAAGTAACCTTACCATTTGCTATTGAGAACTCTATTGGATAACCGGTATAATAACAATCGGGAAGTCGGTAATAATCGGCTTCAATTGCTTTCTGTACAACCTGTGGCCACGAATCTTCAAAGAATTCAGAAGTAAACAGACCTGTCCCTATTGTCTGGAAGGTAAGTTTCCGCTGAGCAGTAATCTTAATGGTTTTATAACCACCATAGGATACCTGTTCATTATTTGTAATTGCTACAGTAATGAGATACTTTTCACCACCAAAATTGGTGATGCTCGGATAGGTGAATTTCAGATATGCCTTACTCTCACCATCTGCAAAATCGAATTGTGATTTCTGAGGGGTGAATACACCACCAGTAGAATTGGTAATTGTAACAGGAACCGAAACGGCTCCTTTAGTATTGCCTCTCCACATCTCTAACTGTATTTGATTGCCATCTGCGTTAACCATGGCAAAATTAATTAGTGTAGAAGGAAACGTCGCCTCCACTCTGGTACCGGGATCATAGATTACTCGCTCCGGTTCACAAGCAGATGTTATGCAGAGGAGACCAATAATACTTGCAAGAAATAATATCTTTTTCATATATGTTTTTGATCTTTTAATGTTAATAGATTATCCCTGTTGACTTGGATTCTGGTCGGTAGTAGCATCCATGTTTTCATTACCGTCAAATTCAGACTGAGGTATCCATAGGATAAATGCAGGTGAGGCAGCATTTGTGTTTATCGTAGGAATAAGTTTAGTGTGATTCGAGCCATCGAAGTTTCTGCGGAAACCTAATCCTAATCTTTGCAGGTCGTGCAATCTTGGAACTTCACTCCAAAGTTCGATTCTTCGTTGAAAAAGAATCTCATCCATTAGTGTAGTAAGGGTACCTGTAGTAGAGCTGTTATAGGTCTTGCTGTCTGTAAAACCAGAAAGGCGAGTGGCATAATTTGAATCTCTGTTGCCTCCAACCATTGTTACATATTGTCTTGCCTCGGTATATTTCTGCAATTGACAAGCTGCCTCTGCTGCTATGAGCATCATCTCTTCCACTCTCATAATAATATGGTCCCCTGTCTGCGCACTGATATTCTTATAAACAAGTTTTGTCTGGCACCATGAACGTTTTGAACCGGTTGCAGTACCTGCTCCTCCCCACTGGTCGCTGCTGAGCGGTGCTGTCCACCATCCCTTGCGTTGGTCAGTAGCAGGAATCTGGCTGTAAAGCCAAGAAGAGATAAGATGTCTTGCTTTTGAATAAGTACTCAGATTGTTAGCATCCATGTGATTGTAAATGTCATAATTTCCCATAGCCTGATCTGTCTGGATAATTAATGCCCACATTACATCTTTGGCTGCGGCATCGTTAACATTCTTAATCTCAGAAAATGACGCAATAGCAGCAGAAGATTCCATAGCCTTTTTTGCGAAGGTTAAAGCAGTGTTGTAATCTTTTTGCACAAGAGCGTGACGAGCTTTAATTCCATAAGCTACATACTTGTCTATGTGTGATTTATGCATTTGGGTTTTAGAACTGCTTTCAAGAAGGGTAATAGCTTTATCAATATCGCTATTGGCTTGGGTATAAACTTGCTGAACTGTTCCTCTAGGGTTTCCTACCGATCCGGCAACAGTTGGTTCTGTGTAAATTGGAACCCCCGGTTTAGTTGGGTTATTTTGCTGGAAGCATTGAACCAGCCACATATAACTATACGATCTTATTGCATATGCCTGTCCTACTACATATTTGGCAACAGCCTCGTCTCCCGGGATTTTGCCTTCCTGAGCAATAATGTAATTTGCATTTTTTATGAGAGAATAGAAGAAGTTCCAGATTTGATACTGGTGACCGGCAGAACCGGAATAATCGCCCCAGGTGTCAAATGCGTAATCGTACCAGAACCATCCGGAACCGGAAGCATCCATAGGATGATCTTCTGCCATAATATCAAAAACCAGAATATAAGCAGGTAAACCTCCGTTTTCTGCACCCCATGCTGTCGTAGGGTTTCCCCAGCCACCGGTATACATAAGTCTGTAGATACCGTTAATAGCAGCTAGCGAATTCTGAGCATCCGAAAATATTGCAGTTCCCGATACCCGATTGGTAGGGTCGGTGTTCAGCATATCGGAACAACCGTTAAAAGAGAGAATCCCTACAAGTGATAATATATATAATATCTTTTTCATTTCTAAATTCTTTAAAAATTATAAGTTAAGATTTAATCCAACAGAAATTGTCCTGGCAGGGGTATAAGAAAACCCTGTTCCGCCTGTAAAATTATATTGAGGATCCATACCTTTAAGTGCTGTAAAGACATATAGATTATCTGCTGTCAGAGTAATTCTTGCCCCCTGGAACTTCATTAACTTCATCCATCTTGAAGGGAGGGAGTATCCCAATGTAATATTCTTGATTGCAAAGTATGATGCATCAATCAGGTCATCTGCTGTATTTGTGATTTTTGCAGAGCCATTGCTGTCGATTCTAGGAATTGATACAATATCTCCGGGCTTTTTCCATGCACTTTCTCTGTCGACATGTGCAGCCTGACCAACATAAGTATTATATAACAGAGTACTGTAAACTCCATCAAGCATCTTTCCTCCAATTGAAAATGTAGTAAGGAAACTCAAATCGAAGTTGCCGACTCTCAAATCATTCACCCAAGATCCAAAAACCTTAGGAATACGACTTCCTGCGATATCTCTGCATTGAAGTGCCTTTGAATAGTCACTGCTGATATAGCGTTCCCCGCGTACACCTTCATCGTCCTCATCCCATACCCAGTATAATTTATTTCCGGTTGCAGGGTCTATTCCAGCCGAGTGTGCCAAATAAAAGGAATTAATTGTTTCACCCTCTCTTTTAATATAGTTCCCTGAAATTATCTCAGGCTTGTCCGCAAGGTTCTTTACTTTATTCTTTACGGTGGAGCCCATTAAGGTCATGTTCCAGTTGAGCTTTCCCTTTTTAATGATATCCATGGAGACTGTTACCTCAAAACCGCTGTTCTGCATGTTCCCGATATTCTTTGAATAATCTTTAAAGCCAAGGGAGAGTGCCATAGGATACTCCATGAGCATATCTCGTGTAAAACGGTTGTAATATTCGGCAGAGAAAGATAATTTATCTAACAAACGGGCTTCGATACCTACGTTTAAATTCTCGTTTTTCTCCCATTTAAGATTTGCGTTTTCCAGAGAGGTGACAACTGCGCCTGGATTAGAACCATTTGGATATGCAAGTGAATAGAATGCCTGCCATGCATATAGTGAGCCAATATTATCATTACCCTGAACACCATAAGAGGCTTTAAGAGTAAGATTATTTAGCCATGAAAGGCCTTTCATAAATGGTTCCTGTGAAATCCTCCAGCTTCCTCCAATTGATCCAAAGTCCCCCCAACGTACACTTTTGTTGAAACGAGAAGTTCCATCTCTGCGGAAACTACCTGAAAGATAATACTTGTCGTTAAAGTTATAATTTAACCGAGACAAATACGATTCAATCACATAATTGTTTGTATAAGAACTGGCATCTTGAATAGTTGTAGCAGCATCTAATTCATAAAGTCCGCCAAAAGGGAACCCAGATTTATCGCCTCTCAAATATTGATAGTTGTATTTGTATAACTCGTGACCGGCCATAAAATCAACATTATGCCTTCCAAAAGATCGGTTCCATGAAAGAATCTGATTGAATGTATAACTTAATGTCCTTTCATCCTTAATTGTAACGAAGCCATTAAGTGATTTAGAATTACCATAGTATGGATTCCAGTATGTTCTGGTCTTTCCCATGCTGTAGTCGAAACCGAAATTTACAGAAAATTTAAGACCTTGTAAGAAGCCTTCTTTAAGCCCGCCTAAATCGAAATATGTCCTTGCGCTGACGTTATCGTTAGTTCCGGTATACTTATCGTCCTTGAGGTTGGCTAAAGGGTTCCACCCCGCACTGGCACCAGCGGGACGGTCCTCACCCCAGTCGTATTTTAAGTCTCCGTTAACATCCAATACGTTTTTGCCATCTGCATCTTTTTCGTACAATGGATATATAGGAGCCATCAACATACAGGTATAAAATACATTAGAATACGAAGTACTGCTTTCTGACGTTGTTACCAATGATAATGATGTGCTGTTTGATGAGTTGGCAGCAAAGTTTACATTAAAACCGGTTTTGAACCAATCTTTGACTTTAGAATCAATATTTGCTCGTCCCGAATAACGGTTAAAGTTTGTAGATAGTACAAGACCTTCCTCTTTCAGATAGCCTGCAGAGAACATATAATTTGTTCTGGCAGAGCCACCGCTAACCGTCATCTGATACTCCTGGCGCAAAGGCTGAGGTTCTGTGGCACTATCGAGCCAGTTTTCGTTCCACTTAAGAGTAGTACCGTCCTTAATCTTACCTGTTGTATGGTCTATAAGGTCGGTTACTGCAAGGCTGAAAGGATTGTATTTCTGATTTGCTCCAAAAATTTTTGTAGCACCGGTGGCCATCTCCTGAAGTGCGGCAGCTCCTGCCAATGATGGAGGTGTTCCGTCGGCAATAAGTTTATTCTTGTACATAAAATAGACATCTTCGGTCCAGCCGTATGAATCCAAGGTGTTGTAACGTGGAATTCCTCTGGATGCTATACCCCAATTGCCTTTGAAGCTGATAGTAACATCACCCTCCTTTCCCTTTTTGGTTGTAATCATAATGACACCATTTGCACCACGTGCCCCATAAAGGGCACCAGCCGATGCATCTTTGATAATTGTCATTGATTCAATATCATTAGGATTAATGGCATTGATTGCTCCGTCATAAGGAACTCCATCAACTACATACAAAGGTTTGTTAGATGCACTGATTGAGCCGAAACCTCGGATAACCACAGAGGATCCTTCGCCGGGTTGACCCGATCCAGATGTAGTTTGAACACCGGTGGCTAAGCCATCCAGTGCCTTGGTTACATTGGAGATTGTTCTTTTTTCAATTTTATCTGCTTTCACTACCTGAGCAGATCCGGTAAATGATTCTTTTTTTGCTGTACCATAAGCTACAACAATAACATCTTCCAAAGCTACTGCTTCGGAGGCTAGTTGAACGTTTACAATAGTCCGGCCGTTCAGTTCGGCAACAACAGTCTTCTTGCCAATAAATGTAAAGGTAAGAGACTTGCCTGAAGCGGGGACATTAATAGAATACGTACCATCGGCATTGGTTTGCGTCGCAATAGTCGTACCTGTCACAACTACTGTCACAAAAGGCAGAGGGTCGCCGTCCTCGGTTGATATAACCGTTCCGGTAACTTTTTGCTGTGCATATAGCACCGAAATGCCCATGATGACCGACAATGTCAACAAAAGGATTTTTTTCATTTGATTGATTTTTAGATTAATAATTTAGATTAATTTGGGTTAAGTGAAATCTTATTAGCAAATGTAGTAAAAATTCCTATTAGATTGGTGTGACAAACTATAATATGTCAATATTTGACATGACAACAAATAGTGCAAAAAAAAACTAATCTAAGTTGGAGAATAATTTATTTAAAAAAGATTGGGCCATTTTCATTTCATTGGCATCTGTTCCTTTGAGTGCCTGTTTCATTACAGCATTACCTGTTTTTTTTAGGATAGGGATAAGCTCTTTTCCCTTTTCGGTTATATAGACATTGTATTCCCGTCTGTCTGTAGTATTTCTGAATCGCTCTATATGAAGGTTCTTTTCCATCAGATCCAGTATACGGGTTAAATTAGATCTGTCCTTATGTAATTTTTGTGCAAGGTCTGTTTGAGTTGGGCCATCGAGTTCAGACAAAGATATTAAAACCGACCATTGATCGCTACTAATGTCAAGACCCGACTGCTTTAGCTTTCTGCTAAGTTCCAGTTTGAATTTCTGGGCAGTCTTGTTTATTAAGAATGTAATTGATTCGTCCGGAAGGAACATACTCATAATTTAGGTTACACTTTAACAGACCCAAATATACACTTTTTTAAAAAATAAATGCAACAGGGCCATAAAAAATTTCGTTAAGAACGAATTTCGTTAAGATTGTCATAGAACTTATCAAGAAGCTGGCTTATAGCCTCCATTTCATTTCCTGGCATATCTTTGCAGGTTTTTGCTACAGCAGGACTGATATTATTTGAATTATCTTCTAAATCGAAGATGTAATGGATAATATTATCAGCCAAAGGACAACAACATAAGTCATCATTTGTTTTTTTTGCGAATTTTTTTGTATCTGCATTCATTTGAAGGGGTATCATTTGTTTTTTTTATTTGATATTTTAATGTTGCAAAAAATTCAAGGTATCATTTAGTAATTTCCACTTCTGTATATAAGATCATCCAGGACAGATATACCCTAAAAAATATTTATTCTGAATACTAGACGAGGAGAAGAGCAAAAAAGTTGCATCTAAGGAATTATAATTACCGGATCACATAAAAAAATTGGAAATATCAAATATTTTGTTATAACTTTATATCCCTTTGTTCTTGAAATGATTTAGTGACTTGAGAAATTGAAGCAGGAGTTGCATTTCATCACATTTGGCGCTACAAAAGAAGTTTTTGAAATGCTAAATATGGAATTTATGAAAAAGTTCTCAGACAGATCCAACTTATTGTTGCTTCTATTTTTAATTTTTTGGATTACACAAAGTTGTGTAAATCTAAACCCCACAGACACTTCTGATTTGAATTCAGGAGCAATTCCAAAAGACTTCGACTGGAAAACCATAAAGGAGCTATCTTGTACAGTTAAAGTTACCTCTACCACAGGAATCGCAGACAATACGATTCGTGTAATCAGAATATTCAATAGTTCTCAAATGGACCAGGGATCACTTGTCGCGAGTGGCGCTGCAACACCGGCATCACCATTTGTCGTAAAAATCTCTCTTGCAACTACTGTCCCAGCGTTGTATATCCAGGAGTTATTACCGGACGGTTCTCAAGCACTTAAAGTGATAGATATTAAGGAATCTACACTGATGGTGACATTTGCAGCTCCTCTTGTCACTAATGCCCCTGCTCCTTCTAATTCATCATTCATAACTGCAAATGTTCCTGTAGATAATGATGGCGATGGAGTTGCTTCATTTTTTGATGTGGATGACAATGACGCTTCAGTGGCCTTTGTCTCTTATTTTCCATCTGAAAGCACATGGGGAACATATGTGTTTGAGGATATGTGGCCGGTAAAGGGCGATTACGATTTAAATGACCTTGTTCTGGCTTTCAGGATATCATACTATACAAACGCACTTAACCTTGTTTCGCGGTTCAGGCTTGATTACAATATGGAAGCAGCCGGCAGTACTTACAGTATTGGGGCAGCATTTCAGTTGAATCTGGTAGCTGCGTCAAACGTTCAGACTATTGCCGGACAGGCTCTTACAGGTACATCGCCTTTCCAGATAGAGGCTAATGGTACAGAGAATGGTGTAATACAAGCTGTCATACCGCTGTTTAACAATCAGAAAGACGTAGTAGCCTATACAGAATTCCTTAATACTGTAAGTGGCGAAAATATTGCAACTACCGACCAGTATGTATCCATTAATTTCATAACACCTTTTCAACAGTCAGATATAGCAATGAGTGCTTTCAATATGTTCATTGTGGCTAATGGGAGAGGGCGCGAGATACATCTGCCTGCTTATACCGGCACTTCAAAGTTTGATGCTTCGCTGGCAGATGGTTATACTCTTTTCCCGGGCGATATGTTCAAGAACAGTGACGGGATGATGTGGGGTATTATGATTCCAAGACAATTCTCTTACCCCGAAGAGCGCTGTTCAATTGTGAATGCATATAACTTCTTCAGTGACTGGGCTACCTCAGGTGGTGTAAACCATGATGACTGGTACTTGCCAACTATTTTGAACATGAATCTTGAGAAGATATATCAGTTGTAAAAATTCTACAGGTATTGATTTTAATTCATGCTTTAGTGTCAGAATTCAAAACCAACTCCGGTTTTTGGAAAAATCCTGTCCCCGATATAAAATGCGGCAATAAATACTGTCCATGATGTTTTTCCACTTTTGGAAACGAAGGAATATCCAAGCGAGGGTTGTATGATAATACTGTTTTCGTTTCTGATTGATGAATCTAGATATACCAGATAACCAGCCTGCAGCGATACATACGAAATGGTTCTTCTGGAACGGTCCGGATCCCCGAAATTCATTCTGGTCTGAACATAAGGAGCCAAAGTCATAAAATATAGTGTCGAAATTCCTACACCTGCAGAAAACCTTTTGCCAAAGTTAATCCCATGACAGGTAGAAAGTTCCAAAAATGGTATGGTCCCAATTTCAGTAGATGCAAGAGTGATCCCAAACTGAACATCATGAAAAAAAATATCGGCAGGACGTAGTGCGTTATGGGTTTCCTGAGAATGCATTTGGAAGGAGAACATAACAGACAGAACAAGTAAGGCGAATAAATTTTTCATTTTAGTATAACTTACTAGAATATCTAAATAATTAAAGACTGATAAGAAGTTGTTGTTCAACTAATTATCAGTCTCCTTTTTGGTGCCCGGAACAGGACTCGAACCTGCACAACCTTGCGATCACTGGTCCCTGAAACCAGCGTGTCTACCAATTTCACCATCCGGGCAAAATTCCGGCGAGGGTAGTTGAACGACCGGAGTGCAAAAGTAAATAAAATTCTTAAATTTGTTCGGATTTCAAAATAAATAAGATGAAAAAAATACTTTCAATTTTATCGGCAGTTCTTTTTCTGTTCTCCTTTGGTAAAGCAAGTGCAGAAGAGGCTAGATTACTCAGGTTTCCAGATATTAATGGTGATAAGGTTGTCTTCTCTTATGCGGGAGACATATATATAGTCAACTCAGCCGGAGGTGTGGCGCGCAAGCTTACCTCGCACATTGGCTATGAGATGTTTCCTAAATTCTCTCCGGATGGCAAGACAATAGCTTTTTCAGGTCAATATGACGGAAATACAGAGATATACATAGTGTCGGCAGAGGGAGGTGAGCCTCGCAGGCTAACATTTACTGCCACATTGGGCAGAGATGACATTGGCGACAGGATGGGGCCGAACAACATAGTGATGGACTGGACCCCTGACGGTAAGAACATTCTATACAGAACTCGTTCCTATACTTTCAACGACTTTACAGGTCAGCTTATGACAGTTCCTTTGGCAGGCGGACTTTCAGAGGCAGTACCGCTGAAAAACGGTGGTTTTGCAACATACTCCCCTGATGGTAAAAAGTTGGTATACAACTATATTTTCAGAGAGTTCCGCACATGGAAACGTTATACGGGAGGTATGGCAGACGATATCCGCATTTTCAACTTTGACACAAAGAAGTCGGAGAAGATAACCGACAATGTCAATCAGGATATTATCCCAATGTGGTCAAAAGATGGCAAAACCATCTATTATGCATCGGACCGGGACAGTTATATGAACCTCTATGCATATGATATCAATACAAAAAAGACAGAGCAACTTACAAAATACAGGGAGTACGATGTGAAGTTCCCTTCAATAGGTGAGAATACAATCGTTTATGAAAACGGGGGATACATTTACAAGTACGATACAAAAACCACAAAAAGCGAGAAGCTGGTAGTGCAGATAAACAACGACCAGACAAATTCTCGTCCTGAGTGGAAGGATCTTTCAAAAAGTGTACGAACAATGTCAATCTCTCCAAACGGAGAGAGGTTACTGGCATCGGCAAGGGGAGATATCTTCTCTATTCCTGCAAAAAGCGGTATAACATATAATCTGACAAACTCTTGCAATGCAAATGACAAGAGTGCCGACTGGGCCCCTGACGGCAGCGGATTTGCCTATATTACTGACAAGGATGGAGAGTTCAACATATATTTCAGGGATAACAGGACAGGGAAAGAGAAAAAACTCACTAATATTAAAGGATATATTTTTGGATATGAGTGGTCGCCCGATTCTAAGAAGATTGCTTGGAGCGAGAAGAAAAATACCTTTAACCTGCTTGATGTTGCAACAGGAGAGAATCAGATTATTGAGGAGTCAGAAGTTGGCCCGATAAACGATTATGCATGGTCGCCTGACAGCAGATATATTACATTCACCAGCCCTGGTAAGGAGATGAGCGTTGTGATGGTTTATGATGTGAAGGAGAAAAAGAAGATTAAGATTACAGATGAGTGGTACGATTCAGGCTCTGCTAACTTCAGCAAAGATGGCAAGTACCTTCTATTCGTATCTGCAAGGACCTTCAATCCTACCTACAGCGCTACAGAGTGGAACCACTCTTACAGCAACATGAACAAAATTTACATTCTGCCAATTGTCAAAGATGCAGATGTTCCTTTTGCACCAAAAAACGACACGGTGGCTCTGATAAAAGCAGTTACAGAAGAAAAGTCTGATAAAGAGAAACCCAAAGCAGAAAAAACCGGCACAGCAAAGCCTGCGGACAAACCGGCCGCTACTGATAAACCGGCTATAGCAGACAAATCTAAAGACGTTCAGTATAACTTCGAGAATATTGCATCCAGAATTATTGAATTACCTGTTGAGGCAGGTGAGTACAGAGGGATTCACATGATTGGCACTGCAGTTTACTACAACTCGAGAAGAAGCACATCTATGTACGATATCGAAAGCAAAAAAGAGACTGACCTGCAGGCAAACATCATGTTCGGTCCCGGTTACAGAAAGGCTCTTGCTATCTCGGGAACATCGGCACAGATAATTGATGTTCCAAAAGCTCCGGTAACCATAAGCAAGGCAATTTCTCTTGCCGGGGTAAAGAAGCTTGTCAATTACAAAGAGGAGTGGATGCAGATCTACAACGAAAGCTGGAGGCAGATGCGTGACTTCTTCTATGCAAAAAACATGCATGGAGTGGACTGGGACAAGGTATATAACCGATACAAAGAGTTGGTTCCTTATGTTAACCATCGTTCAGATCTGTCATACATTATTGGGGAGATGATAGGCGAGTTGAATGTGGGCCATGCATACTCTCAAAACGGAGAACATCCGGAAGCAGCAAGAATCCCAATGGGTCTTCTTGGGGCCCGCTTCTCGAAGGATAAATCAGGCTTTTTCAAGGTTGACAAGATAATTGCAGGAGCAAACTGGAGCAAGGAGACGCGTTCGCCTTTGACAATGCCGGGTGTCGATGTTAAGGAGGGAGATTATATTCTTTCAATAAATGGCAGGTCACTCAGCGAAACGGACGACATTTTTGAATACCTCATTGGAACAGCAGGGAGCACTGTAGAGATGGAGGTTAATTCAAAGGCCGATTTTGCAGGAAGCAGAAAGATACTGGTAGAGCCGTTGGCCGATGAGTCAAAGTTATACTACTATAACTGGGTGGAAAACAATATCCGCAAGGTGAGCGAAGCTACAAATGGCGAGGTTGGTTATATTCATATACCAGATATGGGTGTACCGGGACTCAACGAATTTGTAAAACATTACTATCCGCAGTTGGGCAAAAAGGCTCTCATTATTGATGACCGTGGTAATGGAGGTGGCAATGTCTCTCCTATGATTATCGAGCGTCTGCAGAGGACAATCACCTACTTCTCCATGCATACTAACCAGAAGGAGGGCGATGTCAATCCTGTCGGTACTTTTCTTGGGCCTAAAGTGTTGTTGATTAATGAATATTCTGCTTCTGATGGGGACCTTTTCCCATACAGGTTCAAATATAACAACCTTGGAACCGTTATTGGAAAAAGAACATGGGGTGGTGTTGTAGGTTATAGCGGCACTGTACCTGTTGTTGACGGTGGTTCGATAGTCACCCCTTCATATGCTCCATTTGCTTCAGATGGCAGCGGCTGGATAATCGAGGGCAAGGGAGTTACTCCGGACATTGACCTTGGCAACGATCCTTACAAGGAGTTCATGGGCGAGGATGAGCAGCTGAACAAGGCTATTGAAGTAATCAAACAGCAGATGAAGGATTACAAATACAAATCAAAGGCAATTCCTCAGTTCCCCGATAAGGATAACCGATAAAAAATACTGTTATGTTTGATTTTCTGGATACGTATCCTTATCTGTTGCCATTTATAATTTTTTTCGGAAGGATATGTGATGTATCCCTGGGAACATTGAGGATCATATTTGTCTCCAAGGGAGAGAAGTACAAGGCCCCTATTATTGGATTCTTTGAGGTACTTATATGGATTGTTGTAATATCCGAAATCTTTGCAAGAGCAAATGATATGGTGGCATATATTTCATATGCAGCCGGTTATGCAACCGGCAACTATGTTGGTATAATGATTGAACAACATATTGCTTTTGGAATATTGCTCTGCAGGGTTTATACTAAGAAAAGCGGCAGGGAGCTGGTTGCATTGTTGAGCCAGGCCGGTTTCGGAGCCACAACCCTGCAGGGAATGGGCTCTCAGGACAGAGTCGATATTGTTGAGGCGGTTGTGGACAGGAATGCAATGAAAAAGGTAGAGAAGATACTGACAGATTATGATGCTGAGGTCTTTTTTGTAACGGAAGATGTAAGAGCAAGGCAGCGCGGAATATTTCCGAAATCAGAGACATTGCTATCTCGCTGGAGACAAGGAAAATAAACTAAAATATATGGCGAGAATTTCAGGATCACTCAGCAAAATAATTGATATATGGATTAACCCCTATGAGGTAGTATCTATTCTTGAGCATGGGAATGGTCTTATTAACAGCACTTACAAGATTGAAACTAAAGGAGAGGACAATCCGGATTTTATACTGCAAAAGATTAACCACAATATTTTCAAGGATGTTGACGGACTTCAGAATAACATTATAAAGGTTACTGACCATATAAGAAACGGGCTTTTAAGGGATGGAGTCAAGGACGTTGAAAAGAGGGTGCTTACGCTTCAATATCTGAAGCTTGAAAATGACCAAAAGGGTAAAAATGATACTCTTCTATCCTGGTACAAAGATGAAGAGGGGGGATGCTGGAGGATATTCAAGTACATCTCAAATACAAAGTCTTATGAAAAGATGACCAGCCCTGCAATGGCAGAGTTGGCAGGAAGAGCATTCGGCAATTTCCATAAACAACTCTGCGATTTTGACGGGAAGTCTCTCTGTGAGGTGATTCCGGGGTTTCACAACACACCAATGCGAATTGAAAACCTGAGAAAGAGAGTTGCTGCCGATCCTGTTGGCAGGTTGAAGGAGGTTGAGGCAGAGGTGGAGTTTCTTTTAAACAGGGCAGGGGAGTACTCAAAAATTGTTGAAATGGGAGATGCCGGACTGATTCCTAAAAGGGTGGTCCATCAGGATACAAAGTTTAATAATGTTCTTCTCGATTCAGATGACAATATTCTGTGCGTAATTGACCTAGATACAGTAATGCCCGGATATATATGTTACGATGTGGGGGATGCCATCCGTACAGGGGCAAACAAAGGGCTGGAAGATGATGAGAACCTCGACAATGTGGAATTTGACGTTGACATATACAACGGCTTCATAAAGGGATTCACAGCAGAGACTCACGATATGCTAACCCCGGCAGAGGCAGATACACTGGCTTTCGGGCCCCGTTTACTGACATACGAGCAAGCCGTTCGTTTTCTGGACGACTTCATAGATGGTGACAACTACTATAAATGTCGTGAGAATTTTCCACAGCACAATCTCGTAAGAGCCAGGGCACAGATAAAACTTCTGCAGAGCATGGAGAAACACTTTGACACAGTTTGAGGCAACTTGCTAACGATGAGCTACATGCAAAAACTCCCTTGAAGTTTTTTGTATGTGATTGGTATGTAGGCAAATATGAGAAATTTTCCAAATGGAATCTTTCGAAATATTATTGTAGATAGTTGTATAATAGATGATTATAAAAAACTTCAAGGGAGTTTTTGAAGTTTCCCACATTGTTAAGTATTACATAGTCAGTATGTAAGAAGATTTTTTGTCTTTTTGTTTACAATAGTTCAAACTATGATAAAAACAGGACAGTCAAAGTAACATTGCTTTAGTCTATTTAGAAAATCACCATTGACGCAGTAAATAATACTGCTATATATTACATATTCAAGCACATGTGCATTATGCTGATTATCAGACGATTTTTTAAATGTTTGTAAATCACACATATGCTAATGCCTCTGGCAGAGTCTCTGCCAGAGGCATTAGCAGTTCATTGAAAATGAGAAGCGTACATATTTGTCTGCTAATCAAAGATTTGCTGACTACTCTGCCAGAGTTGTTAGTAGATACTTGATATACAATTAAATACGAAATTCACGTGTGTAGTAAATCTTGCAGAAACATACTTTACTGAGATATTTTAAAGATTTTGTACCCCGATTAGCATATGTGGGAAACTTCAAGGGAGTTTTTACGCCGGCTAATTGTAATACCTCACCTGCTGAAGCCTCTTCCAGGCGCCTCTTGTGAAATCGGGGACCTTGACAGGCTTGCTGCCGTTATTTACGGAGATACGGCTGAGTTCCACTATTGAGCTCCACTCTGCCGCATCATATACATCCTGATCGAGCGGAAGACCCTTGCGCAGACAATAGATAAGTCGGTAGTCCATTATAAAATCCATTCCGCCATGTCCGCCAACCTCCCGTGCTTTAGCACCCACCTCTTTAACAATAGGGTGTTCATATTCTGCGAGCAGCTTCTGCAGTTTTTCTTCCGACAGGTACTGATGGGCATTTGGTTCCAGTGCTATTCCCAGTTTGGGATACTTCTGGGCAAACCCCTTTGTGCCGCTTACCATGTGTATCCTGCTGTATGGACGAGGGCTTGTTACATCGTGCTGAATCATGATTGTCTTTCCTTTTGCTGTTCTGATAAGGGTTGAGTTATTGTCTCCCCTTGCGTAGCTCTTTTTACCCAACTCAGAATCTTCACCGAATTTCTCTTTTGCTGCGATACTCATCCCGAACTGGTTTGTCGACATAGAAACAAGATAGTCCATTTTGTCACCCCTGTGAATGTTCATTATATGGCAAACGGGCCCGAGTCCGTGAGTGGGATAAAGATTTCCGTTTTCTTTTTCATTGTGTTTTAGCCTCCACATGTTCCAGTATCCCGTTGTGTCGTCGAAATTCAGGAATCTGAGGTCATGTATATAGGCTCCCTCCGTATGAACAATCTCTCCGAACAAACCTTTTTGTGCCATGTTTAGCGTAGCCATTTCAAAAAAGTCATAGTTGCAGTTTTCCAGTTGCATGCAGTGGCGCCTTGTTTTTTCGGCTGTATTTACCAATTGCCAGCACTCTTTAATTGTCAGAGCCGCAGGAACCTCAGTGGCAACATGCTTGCCATGTTCCATAGCATAAACTGCAATTGGGGTATGAAGATCCCAGTGGGTGCAGACATATATCAGATCAATGTCATTCCGCTCGCAGATCTTTTTCCAGTCCTCAACGCCGGTGTATTCATCAGCTTTTGGAAAACCTCTCTTTTTAAGAGTTTCCTGAGCATCCTTCACCTTTTCCGGGACGATATCGCAGATAGCGACAATCTTGACCCCCTCAATATATGTGTATCTGTTTACAGCATCGGAACCCCTCATTCCCAAACCTATTATAGCCATTCTTACAGTGTCCAGAGGAGTACATCGGAGTTCAAGGACATCACGCCGGTTCTGGGCCGTTGAAGAATTAAAGGAAGTAAGGGTAAGAGTTAGCAGCATTATGAGTGTTGCGGGCAAAATCATTTTCAGAATAGTTTTCATAATTGACGTTGGTTTTGTTATACGAATTTAATTATTTCCCCTGATATACTATATATAACACCGAATAAGGGAAAAATCGTTATATTTATTTTAAATTTATTTTCAATGTCATGAAAAAACAGAATTCCAAAGCAGGTATCGTAATTATATTATTTGTATTACTGACAACCCTCTATTCATGCAAACCGGAAAAAGATAGTTCATATCTGGAGGAGATGACAGTATATGAACTTCAAAAGGGCTATCGTGAGGGAAAGTTCACAGTAAGGGATGTTGTGGAAGATTATCTAAAAAGGATAGAATCCATAGATAAAAATGGTCCAGAACTAAACTCTGTCATTTGTGTCAACCCACATGCAATAAAAATTGCAGAAGAGCTCGATAAAGAGATGTCGGAAGGTAAAATTAGAGGCCCGTTGCATGGAATACCTGTCATTCTCAAAGATAATATTGATACACGTGATTCTATGCCTACAACTGCGGGGGCAACTGTTCTAAGGAACTCGTATGTCAAGAAAGACAGCTGGGTAGCAAAAAAACTCAGAGAGGCAGGAGCAGTAATTATTGCAAAATCTAATCTTAGCGAATGGGCCAACTTCAGGGCAAACCTCTCATCAAGCGGATGGAGCGGTGTTGGAGGTCAGACAAAGAATCCTTACATAACCGACAGGAACCCTTGTGGTTCAAGCTCAGGTTCGGGGGTTGCTGTATCGGCCAGTTTATGTGCCATTGCAATAGGTACTGAAACAAACGGATCAATAGTGTGTCCGTCCAACAATAACGGAATTGTCGGTCTTAAACCAACTGTCGGACTTATAAGCCGCTCTGGAATAATACCGATATCATTTACTCAGGATACTCCCGGGCCCATGGGCCGATGTGTTGAGGATGTTGCAATAACGCTTGGCTTGCTCACAGGTATAGACTCTGCGGATTCTAAGACATTTGCCTCGGAGGGAAAATTTCTGAAAGATTACACTAAATATCTAAAGGAAAATGGATTAAAGGGGAAGCGTATTGGCCTTATAACAAATGTGTCGGGGTTTCATTTTAAGGTGGATAGCCTGATGAAGGCAGCTGTGATGTTTATGAAAAGTGCAGGCGCAGAAATTGTTGAGATATCGTATCCAATTCCTCGTGAAATAAATGCGGCATCGTTTCAGGTTATGCTCTATGAATTCAAGGATGGGCTAAACAAGTATCTTGCAACGCTGGACAGCAGTGTTCATGTGAAGAGTCTGGCAGAGCTCATTGAGTTTAATAAAAAAGATACAGTGGAGCTGCGTTACTTCGATCAGCAATTGTTAGTAATGGCTCAGGAAAAGGGCGATATAAACTCTCCTGAATATATTGAACTTCTTGGAGAGATGTTAAAAGGAATACGGGAAGAGGGTATCAATAAGGTGATGGATATGAACAAACTTGATGCACTGATAGCTCCTACAGGTGCCCCGGCATGGAAAACCGATCTTATAAACGGAGATAATTTTCTTGGCAGCAGCTCTTCGTATGCAGCAATTTCCGGTTATCCGTCCATAACAGTTCCAATGGGATTTATTGATAGAATGCCGGTTGGTGTATCATTTTTCGGACGGGCATGGAGTGAACCTATGCTTATAGAAATAGCCTACGCATATGAACAGGGTACAAAACACAGAAAGAGTCCTGAGTTTATGGATAATTAATATCTTACGAGATGCTGGACAAGATTATAAACTTTAGTATAAGAAATAAGCTAATTATTATACTTATCACACTCACAATTGCGGGTTTCGGGATATATTCCATAATGGTTATTCCAGTAGGAGCTGTTCCAGACATCACAAACAATCAGGTTCAGGTAATTACAACCTCGGGCAATCTTTCTACTCAGGAGATTGAACAGTTCATAACTACTCCCGTAGAACTGGAGATGGCTAACCTTCCTGGGGTCAAGGAGATAAGATCAATATCTAAGTTTGGACTTTCTGTTGTGACAATTGTTTTTGAAGAGCGGTTGGGAACATATTTACCAAGACAACTGATAGCAGAGAAGATTAAATCTGCATCGGCAAATATTCCTGAGGGTTTTGGCACACCGGAGATGGGACCAATCACTACCGGACTGGGAGAGATATATCAGTACATACTAGATGTTAAGGAGGGATACGAGGACAGATACTCTCCTATGGACCTGAGAACAATTCAGGACTGGATAGTTAAAAGACAGTTATCAGGAATACCGGGCGTTGTGGAAGTCAATACATGGGGAGGTTACCTTAAGCAATACGAAGTTGCAGTGGATCCAGTTAAAATGGGGTCTCAGGATGTTACTCTTCTTGAGGTCTTTAATGCATTGGAGTCAAATAACAGTATCTCAGGCGGAGCCTATATTGAAAAAGGGGGAGAAAGCTACTTTATTAGAGGTGATGGCCTTGCAAAGTCATTAGACGATATAGGTTCGGTTGTTATAAAGAACAGGAATGGCTATCCTGTTCTTATAAAGGATGTTGCAACTGCAAGATATGGCCATGCAAACCGGTTTGGTGCAATAACTGCCAATGGAGAGGGAGAAAAGGTTCTTGGTCAGATAATGATGCTAAAGAATGCAAACTCAAAAAAGGTGATAAATGCTGTTAAAGAGAAAGTCGCAGAGGTTCAAAAGAGCCTTCCTGCAGGTATTTACATTAACCCTGTTCTGGAGAGGAGCGAGCTCATATCAAAGACATCATTTACGGTTGTGGAAAATCTGCTGCTTGGTTGTTTTATCGTGATCTTTGTGGTCATTCTCATATTGGGAAACTTGCGATCTGCACTTGTAATTGCATCCATGATTCCCCTTGCCCTGTTCTTTACCATTTCTATGATGTATATTTTTGGCATTGACGCCAATCTTATGAGCCTTGGAGCCCTTGACTTTGGTATTATAATAGACGGGGCGGTTATAATTGTTGAATATATTGCAATAAGGATAACGGCAAATAAGCAAAAGTATGATCTGACACCAAAGGGAGAGAGGCAGGGTGAAATAGACAAGATTACCTTTATGGGAGCATCCAAAATGATGGGGTCTGCCATATTCGGCATAGTTATTATCCTGATAGTGTTTATTCCTATTCTTTCCTTAAGTGGTGTTGAGGGCAAAATGTTCAGACCGATGGCTCTCACATTTAGCTTTGCTTTGATTGGGGCAATGTTCCTGGGTCTGACCTGGCTACCTGTTGCATCTTCACTTTTTTTAAGGCCCGAGATAGAAAAGAAGCGAAGCGTTTCCAAATGGATAATGAATATTATTTATAAAAGCTACAATCCTGTTATCCGCTGGTCATATGACCATAAGAGGATTGTTCTTGGTACTTCCCTGGCTTCCCTCATTTTAGCCGGCGTCATATTCTCAGGAATGGGAGGTGAGTTTGTACCTACTCTGGATGAAGGGGATTTTGTAATTCAGCCTGTATTAAAAACCGGGACCTCTCTCTCCGCTACAATTGGCCTCACAACCCGCATGGAGAAGATACTTAAGGAAAACTTCTCGGAAGTAGACCAGATAGTCAGCAGGATAGGAGCGGCTGAGGTACCTACCGACCCTATGTCTATGGAAGAAATTGACATGATTATCAAGTTAAAACCCAAAAAAAAGTGGAAAGTTGCACACAGCAAGGAGGAGTTGGCAGAAAAATTCAAGGAGGCACTATCGGTCATCCCTGGTATCGAATATGAGTTTACACAACCAATTGAGATGCGCTTTAACGAGTTGATAACAGGAGTAAGGTCGGATATAGCAATTAAACTGTTCGGAGAAGATCTTGATTATCTTGCAAGTAAGGCAAACGAAATTAAAAATATCATAAGTGATGTTCCCGGTGCAGCGGACATAATTCTGGAAAAGACAACCGGTCTGCCACAGATGAATGTCAGATATAACAGAGACAGGATTGCCTATTTCGGGGTTGATATTGGAACACTTAACAACTATCTCTCAATGGCGTTTGGCGGTTCTGCAACTGGAAGTCTGTTTGAAGGAGAGAAGCGCTTTGACCTTGTTGTAAGGTTGCAGGGCGAATCACGTGTAGATTTGGAAAGCATTAAATCACTCAAAATCCCATTACCAAGCGGAAAGCAGATTTCCCTTGAAGAACTGGCAGATATCTCATACTCGCAAGGGCCAGCAAAAATATCGAGGGAAAACACACACAGGCGTGTTGTTGTGAGCGTTAATGTAAGAAACCGCGACCTCCAGTCGGTAGTAAAAGACATAAGGACTAAGCTGGAAGAGAAGATTTCCCTGCAACCGGGCTACTACATATCATATGGGGGACAGTTTGAAAACTTAAAAAGTGCAACGGACCGCCTCATGTTTGCAGTCCCGCTGGCACTCGCATTGATATTTATTTTTCTGCATTTTGCATTTAAATCATTTAAGGATGCGATTATGATATTTTCGGCGGTTCCTCTTTCGGCTATTGGGGGGATATTTGCTTTATGGATAAGAGGGATGTCGTTTAGTGTATCTGCCGGCATTGGTTTTATTGCATTGTTCGGAGTAGCGGTACTAAACGGGATTGTACTTATAGAACATTTAAAAGAGTTAAAACATAGCGGAATGAGTGACATTAAAGATCTTATTTTCAAGGGAACAAAAGAGAGGCTTCGACCGGTTATGCTTACTGCTGCTTCGGCAGCAATGGGTTTTCTCCCAATGGCAATTTCCACATCTGCCGGGGCAGAGGTTCAACGCCCTCTTGCAACAGTTGTAATAGGCGGACTTATAACGTCTACTATGCTTACAATGATAGCACTGCCACTTTTATATGCAATCCTTAACGATGTCACAGGTATAAAATTATGGCCACCTTCTTTGAGAAGAGGAAAGTCAATTCTGATGCTGTTCCCTCTTTTTTTACTTGCCAACCTCCAAGCAGTAGAAGCTAAGGGACAGGTTGTACTTACTGATGTTCTTACCCTGGACAAAGCGATTGACCTGGCTTTACTCAACAACAGGGAGTACAATGCATACAAGCTTAAGATAGAGCAGAACAAGGCACTTGTATCGTCGGCTTTTGCAATAGAAAAAACCAAGATTTTCAGAGGAAATGATCAGAATAATATTGCAGAAAACGGTTACCCTCTTAATATTATGGGTATAGAACAAACTTTCAGCTTTCCTTCTGTCTATACCTCTCAGTTCAGGGTTAATAAATCAAGCGTCACTCTGGCAGAAAACGAACTGGAGCAGCAAAGATTGATTTTGACAATGAATGTTTCAAAAGCTTATTACCGGATTGTCTATCTTATGAACAAGGAAGTTCTTTACAGGAAACTTGACTCTTTGTACAAAAGCTTTGTCAAAGATGCAGATATAAGACATAATCTTGGTGACATCAGCAACCTCGAACGTATGAATGCAAATGCAAGTCAACAGCAAGTAAGGCTGGCACTGAATAGTGTTAATTATGAGATAGACATGGCATACAAAAGACTAAGCAAACTACTTCACATCGATACTCAGATTATGATACCATTTGAACCCCTTTCTGAGTTATATCCAAAGGAACCAGTCATTGAAAAAGATCCGGGACTTCTCTATAAACAAATGGAAACAAAGCAACAACAGGAGTTGCTATTACTAGAAAGGAACAAAATGCTGCCGGATATCAATCTTTCATTTTTTAACGGAACTAACAGATACCAGGATGCGAAGAATTATAGTGGTTATCAGGTGGGAATTTCTTTACCGGTTTTTTTTGCCGGAGACAGGGCAAGAATAAGAGCAGGAAAGATAGGTGTGGCCATATCTAAGAATATGGAGGAAAATTATATAAAGGCTATAAACACAAAAATACTTGAACTCAAGAGTGAACTCAAAAAGCATAGCGAGTTCATGGAGTATTACCATAATACTGGTTGTGCATTAAGCAGGGAGATAGTAAAATCGGCTCAGAGGAGTTATGCAGTTGGGGATATTGACTCGTATCGCCTTGTTCAAAGTATTGAAAATGCAATGACTATTGAGACGGAGTATCTCGACCATCTCGCTCAGTATAACGACATAGTGCTGGAAATTAATCATTTAACAATGTAACATTTTGGATATAATGAAAAGGATGATACGAAATTTTTATTGTTTTACAGTTGCCCTCACTTTTCTGGCAGCGTGCAACAATACCAGAGAAAAGGCCGAAATAACTGCAGAGGAGGGGACGACAACTGTCTCTGATGCTCAGTTTACTGGTGAGGGTATGATGAAAGGAGTTCCTTCGATGCAGACTTTTGAGGAGGCACTGGAAGTTAATGGTTATGTTGTTGCCCCATCGAACGGAATGGCACAGGTGAATACACAGGTTGGAGGAATAGTTACTGTAATAAAATATTCGATAGCCGATTATGTAAGAAAAGGAACTTATCTCTGTACCATCTCAAGCAAGGAGGCTCTCTCTCTGCAACAGGACTATCTGGAGACGACAGGCAATCTGGAAAGGGTAAAATCCGACTATCTGAGGAGGAAAAAGATGTTTGCCGAGAATATTGGAGCACAAAAGGATCTTATTGCTGCAGAGAGTGAATATAATGCAATAATGGCAAGGGTTCAGGGGCTGAGATCACAATTGAAACTTATCTCAATAGATGCAGATAAATTATCAAACGGGTCAATAAAAACATCCTTTGACTTATATTCCCCAATTGAGGGCTATATTACATCAAGGAATGTAGTTCTGGGCGAATTTGCAGAGCCACAGAAGCCGCTGTTTGAAATTGTAGATGTCAGACAATTGCAGCTTCAATTGTCGGTATATGAAAAAGATATTGAGAAACTTAAGATTGGTCAGAAGGTAAATTTTTCACTAACATCGGGAAACTCTCAAATTTATAGTGCCCAGATCTTATCAATAGGAAGATCCATAGACCCACAGTCCAGGACAATCTTTTGTATTGCCTCAATTTCAGATAAGGAAAGGGGAATTCTGGTTAACAATGCTTATATTAAAGCGAGAATTATCATGGGAACAAAGGTATCAATTGCTGTCCCCAATGAGGCTCTTGTTAAATCGGGAGACGATATTTTTCTGTTTATTTATAATGGGCACACAGGAGGCATACATACACTGATTCCTGTTAAAGTCGGTACCGGCCTGGTATCCGATAAATACACCGAGATTATTGGTATCGACTCATCATCAACAATTCTAATCAAAGGAGTGGCCAATTTGCCAACAGAGTAGTTATGGAGTATTTAAAATATGGAGAAAACGAGCTCAATCATCTGAGATCCAATGACAGACAGCTTGGAGAGGTAATTGACAGACTGGGGTTCCTTGAGAGACCCTTTACACAGGATTTATTTGTGGCACTTGTTGAGAGTATAATATCACAGCAAATATCAAGCAAAGCCGCAGTTACAGTAACGAAAAGAGTATATGAGCTTCTTGGTGAGATAACTCCTGAGAATATTGCAAATACAAATCACTTCCATATCCAGAAGTGCGGAATGTCACTCAAAAAAGCCAGCTACATTAAAATTGCAGCTGATGCAATATTAAGCGGAGTAATAAACCTGGGTGAATTTGCAGGAATGAGCGACCAGCAGGTGATTGATAAATTGACCATTCTACCTGGAGTAGGGGTGTGGACTGCAGAAATGCTGATGATATTCTCTCTGCAACGACAAGATGTGCTTAGTTATGACGATCTTGTTATCCGTAGAGCCATGTCAAAGATTTATGGAATAAAAGATATAGACAGGGAGGCATTTGAGATGTACAGAAAACGTTATTCTCCCTATTGTTCCGTGGCATCTCTCTATCTTTGGGAGGTGGCCGAAAATTAAACCCGCAAATTTCTCTGCGGGTTTAACATCGAAACCAAACCTAAATATCTATAATCTGAAATGCCTATATTTTATAGTTATTATTGACTACAAATATTCTGCCACAATACCCTATTTTGGTTCAAACACGAACGTCATGCGGTTTTTTCCGCTATATAGTTTCTTTGCGAAGTCTTGAAGACTCTTTGCATTGACTGTGCTTAGTAATTTTACCTCTTCTTCCTGGAATAATATATTATCTTGCAAAGAATTGGATATTGCCGACGTCCATGAATACTTCTCTTTTTGCCTGTCCTGGTATACCTTTTCCAGATAGAGCTTCACTTCATTGATCTCCTTCTCTGTAGGTCCGCTCTTGACAAATTTCTCGAGCTCTTGTTGAAGTACAACCAGTAGCTCATCCACAAGTTTAGGATTTGTATCAAACTCAATTGCAATCTGTGCAATATTTTCAGGATATCTTATCAGGTCAAAAGTTACGCCAACATGGTATGTTGCTCCCCTTGCTTCGCGAATCTCCTTCATATACCTTTCTCCCATAATATAAGTAAAGACTTTCGCATTCACATAATTGGAAGCAGTGTAATCTATGTTGTTATGATAGTATCTAGAAATAGTAGCTTTGGAACTCAACAGATTTTCCCCTTTGTATCTCAGTTGAATATCTCCCGAATTAAGTTTAGGCTCCCTGAATATTTCTACCTGGCAACAAGCACTTTTTGTTTCCGGGCCTGTGTTTGTTATTGAAGCTATATATTTTTCTATCATAGGTTTTGCATCCATTGCAGAGAGAGGACCGGAGAATACGAAAGTAAAACCATCGGGATTTCCAAAAACGTTTTTATATAGATCCATCAGTTTTGCTGCTGTAATAGCATTTAGATATTCTTTTGTGAAATCTTCCTTAAATGGATTATAGGAATACTTAAGACTTTTAATGGAATCAATATAAAAGTCGTGCGATTTCTTAGGTTCAGCAAGATTCTTAAGCATTCTCACCTTAAGGTTCTTTACATCTCTTTCATCTACACTTATCTCTGTGAAATACAGGTTTAGAAACTTAAAGAAATCCAGTGAATCCTTAACCTCAAACGTACCGGTCATCTCGGTGAATCTGTTTGCAAAATTCATTTTAACTGAAATTGTCTTGCTTTGTAACCACTTATTGAGTTCCTGCTTGTTCAATCCATTAACAATAAAGGATGGAGAAAATGTTTCCAGAAGTTTTATGTCCAGAAAATTCATGTCCATAGCATATCCGCCTTTTTTAAATACTTTCAAATTGACGTTTTTTTCACCGTTACGGACCTCCTTCCAGATAACTTTTGCTCCGTTGGCAAGAGTCATTTCAACAGTGGAGTCAAGTTGTCTGCCGGAAGCTAGTTTGATATCTTTGTTTGTAAGCACCCTGGATTCAACAACAGCAACAGGTTCAGGGTTTTTCTTGAATACCATTCCCTTTTTGCTTACCGGAATAAAGCGCTCGGTCTCTGTATTTGAAACCTCCTCGACAGCTTTTAATACCTCCTCTTCTAATGGAAGAAGATTTTTTTCACTTTCCGGCATTACGAATACAATTATGCGGTTTTCTTTAGTCAGGAACTTTGGCAATGAAGCGTTAAACTCTTCAAATTTGATTCGCTTAAGGCACTCTTTAGATGTATTATAATAATCGAGAGTTGTAACCAACGGAGTCTGTCTTGTGAAATTTTCAACGGCTGCACTTACATATTCGACACTCTTAGGTTCTTTTACTCTGTTGTAATTTGTCTCCAGTTGTCGGCTTATACGGGCAATGGCACTTGCAAACTCCTCTTTCTCAACGCCATGCTGTCTAACCTTTTCAATTTCTGTCAATACACCCTTAACGGCTTTAAGCATATCCGTTTTGTTGTGAGGGATAGATGTGACGATAAATGTCTTCATTGCATAGCTGATGGATCCTAAAACCGGAATTGCAACCTTGAAGCATGAGTCCTCTCTCTCTGCAGCTGCTGCTACTCTCTCCTTGAAAACCTCAAGGAAAATGTTATGAGTAAGCTCCTCATAAATAGCCTGATTAGTTTGTCTGGCATCACGGCTTAGGTTAGGGATCTTGGTAGTTATTCTTATAGAGAATACTTTACTCTCCGGATCCGTAACATATCCAACAATCGGTTTTACATTTACAGGTACCGTATAATTCTCTTTTTGTGCCGGATTCACAGCTTTGGGTATAGTAGAGAATCTCTTTATTATCCTTTGTTCCATCTCTGCCACATCAATGTCGCCAACAACCACTATTGCCTGCAGATCTGGTCTGTACCACTTGTGATAGTATGAGATAAGTGTTTCAGGAGTAGCTTGGTTTATAATTTCTGGCAGTCCTATCACGTCTCTTTGTGCAAATCTTGATCCGGTTTGCTCGTATCTGGAAAATGCCTTCATCATTCTTGTACGGGCATCGTCGCCCCTGCGCCACTCTTCGCGGATCACGCCTCTCTCTGCTTCAATCTCTGTAGGTTCGCAAGATATGTAGTAAGACCAGTCGTGAAGTACTAGAAGTGCCGAATCCACTACAGATGACCTAATCATAGGAACTGATGAAAGGTTATAAACGGTCCTGTCCATAGATGTATATGCGTTTATGTTTGCACCAAACTTAACACCTATGCTGCCAAAATACTCAAGCAGTTTTTTCTTTGGAAAGTTCTTTGTTCCGTTGAATGCCATATGCTCAAGAAAGTGAGCTAGTCCACGTTGGTTGTCGTCCTCTTGTAAAGAACCTACATTATGTATAATGAAGAATTCCGCTCTTTTTGCAGGAGTGGTACTTTTACGGATATAATAAGTTAGTCCGTTCTCCAGCTTCCCTATCTTGAACTCTTTATCGGTCGGAAGAGGATCACTTGCTCTGAATTCCTGAGAGTAAGCAAACTGCACACCCATTACAAGCATGAGTGTGCAGATTATTTTGTTTATAAGGGTCATTATATGTCTAAAATATTAATTTGTAACTATTTAATCAGTTTCATCTCCTCTATGAGGTGGTTTGCCTTGGCATACTTCTCTATTACCCATAGGACATAGCGAATGTCTACGCTTACTGTCTTGTTGTATTCGGGGTGGAAATAGGCATCAGAAGCAAGAGACTCCTTGTTTCCGTCGAATGCAAGACCTATAAGTTCTCCTTTTGCATTAAGAACGGGACTTCCGGAGTTTCCACCGGTAATGTCATTGTTCGAAAGGAAAGTCACATACATCTTGCCTTTTTGACCATAGTTGCCCCAATCTTTGGACTTTAAAAGTTCCAGAAATTCAGGTTTTGCATTGAAGTCATAAACATCGGGATTGTACTTGTCCAATATTCCCTGGGTTGTACTTTGAGCACTGTAGTAGATTCCGTCAGAAGGATTGATGGGTCCGACTGTTCCATATGTCAACCTCATTGTAGAGTTTGCATCGGGATACTGAACAACATTCTTGTTGAGGTTCATTTGGTAAAACGCTCTTGTATATTGAGTCTCCAGAGAGAAAATGTCCTCTTTTCCAACAACTTTGCCTTCTGCTTCGTTAAAAGGATTCATATTTGTAGATTTGGTCAGAAGTGTAATAGGGTCCTCGGTAAACAACGATGTAGGCTGGTTGCTCTTTACTGCTTCTCTGAACTTGTCGGGATGCATTAGAATCGAATTGTTAAAACAGTATTCG
This sequence comes from Bacteroidales bacterium, assembly GCA_041659025.1. Classification (GTDB taxonomy): domain Bacteria; phylum Bacteroidota; class Bacteroidia; order Bacteroidales; family UBA932; genus Bact-08. The sequence goes on from JBAZZA010000002.1 coordinate 130,572, forward strand.
GCAATGGCTTTTGAGTCGCCATTATATTTGACATACATAGAATTCAGGTACTCTCCCCAGAACTGTTTTGGAACATTCTCCAGAAATTCCTTAACCTGATATATCAGAAGATCTTTCTCTACTCTCATGTCGCTTTGTGCATAACCATCTTCTACAGATTGAATGAAGGATTTGTACATTGGAGTACCAACTCTCAAAGTATCCATCTTATCTCTGGTTTGTGCTGTTTTCAAGGAACTGCATCTGTTGCCCAGAAAGATGAACCCATTTCCGGAAACAAGTGTCTCCCTGAAATACTGCAATGCACTTGCAACTCCGACAGTACCTTTATATCTTACAGATAATTTTTCAAGTAGATTTCCCCATTTTTTTACTCTTTCGGGGTCTTGGTTTATCCATTCCTGAAGCTCCTTTTCTTGTTGCTCCTTTATACTTACAACACCGTAACGACGGAAATTGTAAACCTCACCTTGCCATAACTCCCAAACATTGCTTATGCTGAAATATTGGTCGGCATATATAAGACGAACCTTTGGGTCTGCATCCATCCATCTTTTCATGATGTTCAGCTTCTCTCTTCTTAGTTCTACCGATATGGGGTTGGTAACTTTCTCTTTCTGGTAAATCCCAAACGAGTTGTTGTATCTGTATGTTCTTCCGGGGAAACCCAGGATCATAGAAAAATCACCCTCTTTTACACCTTTTGTAGAAATTGAAAGTACTTTCTTAGGAGTCATTGGAACATTTTCTTTTGAGTATTTAGCAGGCTTTCCGTCTTTACCGGCATAGACTCTGTAAAGTGCAAAGTCACTTTTATGCTGGGGCCATTCCCAGTTGTCAGTTTCACCGCCATAGGCAGCTACTGATACAGGAGGGGCACCAACCAGACGGATGTCGGTATATACCTCATAGTAATAGAGGTAATACTTTGATCCTCTCCACATAGACATAAGCATTGTTTCCATACCGGAAATCTTATTATACTTTTCTTCTATTACAGAAGAGATTTTTCTCATTCCGGAAGGCAGTTTTTTGGCAGCCAGCGAGTCGGAAGTTGCCTTAACCTCGTCAGTGGCATCTATCACTTTTCTTAGAAAATATACAGATTTTCCTGCGATCGGAACCTCTTCTGTCCTCTTCATTGCCCAGAATCCATCTTCAAGATAATTTTTTTCCGGAGTACTCAGGGCGTGGATGTCACCGTATGCACAGTGGTGGTTTGTGATAAGAAGACCCTCTTCCGAAATAATGCTTCCGGTACAACCAAAATCAAGTGCAACTACAGCATTGCTTATAGCAGAACCATTCTCGTTATAAATTTGTTTTGGATCTAATTTCAGACCCTCTTTCTGCATCTTTTTGGTAAGATTTTTATCAAGAAGATTCACCAGCCACATCCCTTCGTCTGCCCTCGATATCTGAAATACAGAGAGTAAAGCGATAAGTGTGACAAACTTCATTAAATGTTTCATAATATTTATTTTACTAATTGTTTACTTAATGTGGCCCCTTTTTTTGAAAATGAAATTTTAGGGTCTATCTGAATAATTTCACCTTCACTCGATACCGATGTCCATTTTTCTTTTGTCAGGACCTCCCATATTTTATTATCGTCCAGGGCATCTCTTGAATATGTAATCCTGAAAGCGTACTCTTCATTATCATTTATGAGTGTTTCGATTCCAAGGAATCCTTCGGCCTGCGCAAGGTGGCTTGAAAGTGCCGGGATATTTCTTGAAACGAGTGGTTTGTCGAGACCGGGATATTCCAGCTCATAAATCGCTTCGTTTTTCCCTCCCCATTTTGCACCATTCTTACTGAACTTCTTTGAATATGTATCAAATTGTCTTACAAGAAACTCTTTTCTTGTAATTGTTACGGTCTCTTTATCAAGGCCAAGGAATTGAAAGTTGACTTGTACAAGCTTTGTCCCGCCACCATGAACAGGCATCTGCAGCTCTTTTTGTTCTACAATTGCTTTAAGGAATTTTTCGTCAACAGGCTCATTCACGTTCATGTAAAGCCTTATTGTCATAGGTTGTCCCGATTCTGCCTCAAGGCCGTAATAGCCCTTGTTTGTAAGTCTGAGTTGCATTCCCAGGTAGTTTGGATCCATCCTGTCGGTCATGTTGCCGGTGTGTATGGTAATTACTTTGATTTTTGCAGCATCTGCCGGGGGAGTTGCGATTTTAAACTTTGAAACGGCACTATTTGCCGTCAGAGACTCTGCGCTTACCGTATTAAATAGGAAAAGCAGAGAGATAAGGGTGAAAATTTTTACTGAATGTTTCATTTTATTGTTGTTCCTTTTTCTGTGAAAGAGAATTTTGGATCGACTTCACTTGTCGCACCATCTTTGTCTTTTATTGTCCATTTTGTTCTGTTAAGGATCTCCCATATTTTATCGTCATTGAGAGCATCTTTTGAATAGGTAAACCTGAATGCATATTCCTCCTTGTCATTAATAACTGTCTCTAACGACAACATTCCGTCAATTTGAGAAAGATGATTTGAAAGATATGGCACATTCCTGGTTATAAGCGGCTTGTCAAGATCGGGATAAACTAGTTCATATACTGCCTCGTTCTTGCCACCCCATTTTTCAATATTTTTTTTGTATGCGACATTGAACTTGGTAAGTTGTCTCTCGAGAAATTCTCTGCGAGTAACTGTATCCATCTGATCTTCTAATTTAATATATTCGAAATCTACCTTGACAGTATTAATACCACCGCCATGAACAGGCATATTTAGTTCTTTCATCTCTACCATTGATTTAAGAAAATCTTCGTCAATCGGTTCATTCATATCCATGTATATCCTTATAATAAGCGGGCATGCATATTCCGATTCAAGACCGTAATAACCTTTATTTGCTAGACGGAACTGAATTCCAAGGTAATTCGGATCCATCTTGTCGTACATTTTTTCTGTACGTATTGTTATAACTTTAATCTGTTGAGCTTCTGCGGGAGGAGTTGCGATTTTGAATTTGGCAGGAGTATATATACTTTCCTGTATTTTCTCAGGTGTTGTTTCGGAAGGAATGTAATAAATTTCCACTTTGCTGTGTTTTACAAATGTGGCCACACCATATACACCGGGAATCTTCTGTAACTGTGCGGAGAATGCCTTTGAACTTCCGAAGCATTTTACGGAGCGTAAACCTTCTACAGTTAATTTCTGCAGTTGTTCGTGTTTTGTCTCATCGCCCCATTTCTCATCAATCGTTGGAAGTTCCCATACTGAACCAAGCATAAGGGCCGCAGCAAAAAGAATAACTGTAAGAATTGCTGGTATCCATCTGAATCCTTTTTTCTTGTTGAATGTAAGAGCATCCTTGTTGCAGGAGGCTATACAATCTCCACAAAGAGTACAATCTACATGCTTTACACTATCAGTTTTATCTACATTAATTCCGTAAGGACATTTTTTTGCACATAGGCCACAATCATTACAAGCCTCTTTTGATCTTGTAACTCTCAATAATGGGAAAATTTTTGGCTCTGAGTATAATATTTCACTCAGATAACCTATAAGCGAGGCAGCGGCCAGCAGGTAGATCCACGAAACAGAGATACCACTGAAATTAAGAGCTGCAAAAATTCCGATAAGAACAGTAAATGTTATTGCATATTTGAAGATATTACTTAATCCACCAAGTGGACAAATGTATTTACACCAGAACATCTTTATGAAGAAGTTGCCCAAAAAGAAAACTGCAAGTGCCAATATTGCCATCCACATGGTAAGTTCTCCCTGGAACCCTGTGGCCGCTGCATAATATGGATCAAAATTCTTGCAGAATAACTCGGAATTTGTAATTGTGTAATAGAATATTATAAACAGGAGAATGTATTTGAAACTTCTCAGAGCCTTGTCCACGATTGATCCGCTCTGTATTACAATCTCTTTTACCTTAACTTTTTTGCGAAGTTTTATAAGATACTCTCCTCCCCATCCTAGCGGACAGAGGTAGCCACAAAAGAGTTTGCTGAAAAGGATAACGGCAATTGCCAATACAATACCCATCATAATCTGGGTCATAGTCATACTGCAAGCCATAGAACCTGCTACCAGATAGGTGCCTAAGGTTTCAAGTCCTCCCAGAGGACAGTATGCTTCCGGATCTGCAGTCTGGTTTCCGAAGATTTTTGTGAGAAAAATGATAATTGCAAGAAGAGTTCCCCACTGCAACATGTGACGGAACCAGTTTTTCAGAAAATTTTTCATAGGGTAATCAAGATTTTTATATAAAGTGTAAGTAAAATTTCATTTAACCAACCTAACTTGGACTAACGGATCATAGATTAGTTTAAAGTTAGAACGATTAATTATAAATTAATGTTTTTTTTTAACAAATTCGTACATAAATCAACGATTAGAATCAAAAATAATTACTTTTGCGAATTATAAGCCTGTCATAGGTTTTCTCAACTACCCACATCATGAAAAAATTATTTTTATCGTTTTTCGTACTGGTTTTACCACTTATTTGCCTTGCGCAGGTAACAGATTTAAACCAAAAACTACCAACAGATAAGTCTGTTAGAGTTGGTAAGCTCAGCAATGGAATGAGCTATTTTATCAAGCAATATTCAAACCCTAAAGAGAGGGGAGAATTCTACATTGTACATAATGTAGGAGCAATGCAAGAGGAAGATAATCAGAATGGACTTGCTCACTTTCTTGAGCATATGGCATTCAACGGAACCAAGAACTTTCCCGGAAAGAGCATGCTCAATTATCTGGGGAGTATTGGAGTCAGGTTCGGATACAATGTAAATGCATATACCTCGAGAGAACGTACGGTATACAATATTTCAAATGTACCACTTATAAGGGAAACAATAATTGATTCAGTTTTGCTGGCACTGCACGATTGGTCATATTATATCTCTTGTCAGCCGGCAGAAATTGAGGCTGAGCGAGGTGTGATACGTGAAGAGTGGAGGCTTGGCGACAACTCCAGGAGCCGTATGATGAGAAAGGCAAATGAATTTCAATATAAAGATTCTAAATATACTAAGAGGGATGTAATAGGATTGCCGGAGGTAATAAACAATTTTGTTCCCGCAACACTTGTTGATTTCTATCATAAATGGTACAGACCCGATATGCAGGCAATTGTCCTTGTGGGAGATTTTGATGTGGATCAGATGGAGAAAAAGGTCATTAATACCTTCTCTTCAATTCCAAAAGCCGAAAATCCTGCACCTAAGATTTCATATTCGGTGCCTGACAATAAAGAACCGATAATTGGTGTAGTAACTGATCCGGAGACAAAGGCAAGTGCCGTTAAGCTGATATTCAAACTTAAAGGTCCCGACCCTGCTCAAAAACTAACAGTGGAACCAATTTACAACTCAGTTGTAATATCTTTGATAATCAATATGTTTCAGGCTAAACTTGAAGCAGCAAAAGATGGTCCTAACCCACCTTTTAAAACGACTGCTGCGGTTTTCTCTCCGGGAAATGCAAATCTCAACTTTTTGCAAATGACTTTTTCTCCTTTGAAAGATGATTATTTGCTGGCGATAAACGGCGTTCTCATTGAGGTTGAACGTACCAAGAGATATGGATTCAATCAAAAAGAGCTGGATCTGGCGAAAGCTGTTGTTGCAAAAAAACTTGACGCAGCCATAGCCAAACTTGCAACAAGAAAGAATGAGGACTTTGTATCTCCGGTAATTGAACATTTTACCAGGGGAGAGGCGCTTACTCCTGAAGAGTACATAAGGAACAAGGAGCGTGAGATATTGCAATCTGTAACACTGGAGGAGATCAATAAGAATATTTCGAGGCTTTTTCCCGACGAAAACAGAATAATTCTTGTTTCATGCCCTGAAAAGGACCTGGTTAAAATACCTGATCAGAAACTTATTGCCGATGCTGTAAGAAATGTTGGTATAAATGAGATAAAACCCTATGAAAAACACATAGATACAAAGGAACTTGCACCGGACCTTAAATTGACCGGGTCTCCGATAATAGCCACGAAGGATTGGTCAAAATATGGATTTAAAGAGTTTACATTGAAAAACGGAGTTAAGGTATTCTGGTATAAAAGGAGCGAACCCGATTCAAGAATAGCGATCCAGTCATACAGCAAGGGCGGAAGGGTATATGTTGACCAGGATGAGATAGCATCTGCCAAGCTTGTGGAATATGCTTTGAGAAACAAAGGACTGGCAAACCTGAGCGACAAGGAACTTAAATTATATCTTTCTCAGAAAGATGCAACCATAATAACATCGTTGGATCTAAATTCTGAGTCGGTGAACGGATATTCAGCACTTAAAGATTCGGAAACTTTATTCAAACTGCTATATCTTAACTTTGTCTCGCCAACATTCGATCTGGAGAACTTTAAAAAAATGGTTGGCCGTCAAAGGGAGCTTATGATGAAAAGTGCAGACTCTAAGATAAATATTTTCCGCGACAGTGTAACCAGTATCAAGTATCGGAACAACCCTTATATGAGACCTTTAAAGATGTCAGATTTAGACGAGGCAAATCTGGAATCAGTTAAAAAAATCTACTTTGAGAGATTTGCCAATGCCAGAGATTTTACATTCTTTGTTATGGGGCCACAGACAGATGAGCAGATAATACCATTGATTGAGAAGTATATAGGATCAATTCCCGTTGGTAAGACAATTGAAAATTACAAGGACAAAGGAATTTCCATACAAAAGGGTGTAAAGGAGCTGAGGTATTACGACAATGAGATGTTGACTCCAAAATCACAGATAACAGTGAACTACAACGGCAATATGGCTTACAACCAGAAAAACATACAGACCCTTTATTTTTTAAGGTATGTCTTGTCGGACAGATATATGAAATCGATAAGAGAAGAGAAGGGTGGGGCATACTATGTGAGTGTATCTGCAGACCTTATTGCAAATCCAAAAAACAGGGTTGAGCTCTCTGTCGAATTTGAGACAGATCCTAAACTAAGGGACGAACTGTTAGTTATTGTCCAGAAGGAGATAGACGACCTGGTTGCAAACGGACCAAAGGAATCTGAGATAAAGGATGCTGTACTTTATGTTAAAAAGATTTACAAGGACAGAGAGAAAAACAGCGACTATTGGTACGGACGATTTAAAAGCTTGATCATAGACGGAACCGATATCTATGATGGAGAAGAGGAGAGTATTGGTAAGGTTTCTACAAGTGACATACAAAAACTTGCAAAAGAACTATTCGGTCAGGGAAACAAACTGACTTTTATATACGGGACTAAATAATTAATAATAGATAAAAGATGAAAAAAAGAATTTTAACTCTGATTTTAGCTTTTTTCACCATAGTGCCGTTTGCTGTAGCAGACGAGGGTATGTGGCTGGTAAATCTGCTTGACAAGCAGTTGTATGGCCAGATGAAAAGCAAGGGTCTTAAACTGAAAGCAAACGAAATTTACAACGAGGAGGGTGGTGCCCTTAGCGATGCAATAGTGGCAATTGATGGCGGGAGCTGCAGCGGAAGCATAATCTCTCCGGAAGGGCTGATGATTACAAATCACCACTGTGCATATGGAGATGTACATTCTCTAAGTACAGCAACAAAAAATTATCTGGAAGATGGTTTCTGGGCAATGAAAAGAGACCAGGAGGTCAACATAAAAGGAAAGACAGTAACCTTTTTAAGAAAGGTGATTGACGTAACCGACGAGGTTGTCAAGGTGATGGACTCTTTGGACAAAGCTGGTCCAAGAGGGCTCTTCTTTATGAACAAAGTATCTGCGATTTTCGAAAAGAAGTATGAGGCAATTCCTTATGAAAAATCTCTGGAATCTATGTGGCGAGGGAGCAAATTCTACCTTTATTTCTATGAAACCTACAAGGATATCAGATTAGTTGGCGCACCTCCTGTATCTGTCGGAGCCTTTGGCGGAGAGACAGACAACTGGGGCTGGCCACAACACAAGGGCGATTTTGCAATATACCGTGTTTATGCATCAAAGGATGGCAAGCCTGCAGATTATTCAAAGGACAATGTTCCATTACAGGCAAAAAGGTATCTTAAAGTATCGGCACAGGGTGTGAAAAAGGATGGATTCACAATGATTCTTGGATATCCCGGCAGGACAAACAGATACATGTCTTCATTTGAACTTACAGAAAAATTCGAGATTCTGAATCCGGTTGCAAGTGGAGTAAGAAGGGCCAAACTTGACGTGTGGAAAAAGTACATGGATGCCTCTCCGGCAATCAGACTTAAATATTCCGACAAGTATTTTGGTGTAAGTAACTATACAGACTATGCAAAATGGGAAAATATCTGTCTTGAACGTTATAAGGTTGTTGACGAACTGACATATGTTGAAAAACAACTTGATGAGTGGATAAAGTCCGACAAGACAAGGAGTGAAAAGTATGGGAATGTACTGGCCAATTTAAAGGAGGGATATAAGATAAGTGCCGGAATTGTGAAGATAAGGGAGTATTTCCGTGAATCAATGGTTAGAGGTGCAGAACTTGTAGGTCTTGGACAGAGGTTCAACGCTCTTGTAAACACTCTGGGGAGAGCCAAAAAAGACAGCATGAGCATTTTGGACAAGGAGATTGATGTTTTTGTAACTCAGAATGCAATGCCTGCTTTCAGAAGTATAGACGTTGCTGCAGACAGGGAGTTGTTCAAGGTAATGCTTAAGTATTTTACAACAGAGGTTCCAGAGATGTATTACGAAAAGGGATTTGCAGATCTGCTCCATTCATTCAACGGAGATGTTGTAAAACTTGCCGATTATGTATACGACAACAGTATTCTTACAGATTCCACCAGAATGGTCAATTTCTTCAATAAGAAGAGACCGGTAAAAGATATCCTGAACGATCCAATATCTGTAATTGTAAAGACAACCGGAATAAGACCATACAACAGTACAGAGGATGCAATCATGAAAAAGGCAAACATAGACCTGGGCAAAGAACGTTCAAGCTATGTAAGGGCCCTGTATGAAATGAAGAAGGACAAGGGAATGGTTATGTATCCCGATGCAAACTCTACTATGCGCCTTACTTTTGGCGAGGTGGGCCCTATAGAACCTGCTGACGGTATATACTACCATTACCAGACAACTACAAAAGGGTTTGATGAGAAGTACAATCCTAAAAATTACGAGTTCAACATGAAACCTGAAATGAGGACTCTTCTAATGAGTGCAGATTGGGGTAAATGGGGCCAAAACGGGAAACTCTATGTTAACTTCTTGTCTGACAACGACATTACCGGAGGAAACTCAGGAAGTGCAGTTATGAATGGTAAAGGAGAACTTATAGGACTTGCATTTGACGGAAACAGAGAGTCAATGTCCGGCGATGTTTACTTCAAGGAGGGCTATTGTAAATCAGTTTGCGTGGACATCAGATATGTCCTTTGGGTGATAGACAAATATGCCGGCGCGAACCACCTGCTTGACGAGATGACCATAAACTAGGGTATACGGGGACGCACATTGTGTACCCATTGCGCAAACCTATTATTCAAATGCAAATTTGATGTAGGTTTGCGCTTCTTATATTAATGTTAATTAGCAGATATTCAAACATATATGTATTGGCCTGATTATCAGATGATTTTTTAAATGCTTGTAAGTCAAATATATGCTACACCCTCTGGCAGAGTCTCTGCCAGAGGGTGTAGCAGTTCGTTGGAAATGAGACACATATATATTAGTCTGCTAGTCAATTATTTACTAGCCGCTTTGCCAAAGGTGTTAGTAGATGTCTAATTTTCAGGTGAATATAAAACCATGTGGAGGCAAATCTTGCCGACACATACCTTCTTGAGCTCTTTGAATTCTCCTTAAAACCCATTATCAACACGGGTTTTTGTAAATTCCGTATTATTCAGCGCCTTTTGCAGTTTTCACATGATTTTATTGGACATGTGGGAAACTTCAACAATGTCTTTGACAGTGTATTCACCGGGTGCATTGATAATAAAATAACTCGCAATTTATTTACTTAACCTAAAACTTATCAAACCACCCGGAATACAAGGATCCTTACCTTATTTTGCAAAAAGCAAATGTTATTTCTGTGCAGCCTTATACTTTGCCAACGCCTCCTGATACTCCTTTATAGAATTCGCATTGATTGTACCCTGGAATTCTCCTTTGGCTATGGCATCATTTCCTGTTTCAATTGCCTTCTCCTCGTTTGCAATGGCGTTTGCAAGGTCGTTCATCTTAAAACAACTCTGCGCCATAAGATGGTAAATCATTGGTTTTAAAGAGCCAGGCTTAGATACGGCCTCAGTAAAAGATTCAACTGCAAACTGATATGCCTCTTTGGGAAGTCCATCTTTCTTAGTGATGGCATCAGCTATAACTAATTTGACAGACGGGGTCTCCTTGGTCCAATCTTTTGCAAAGGCGAGAGCCTGGGGGACATCGTATTCGAGGTAAGTTGTAAACTTCAATAGATAAACAGGTAACTTGAACATTGGGTCAATTGTAACCATAGCATTATCTATGGCGTTTAGGGCCGTTGAAAAATCCTTAGCAGCAACTGCATCGGCAACCGCTTTGTTTAGAGCCATATATGGAGCCATCTTGTTTTGCATCTTTTCAGTTTCTTCATTGAAAGATTTGGCTGTGCTTGCCATGTCGTAAGTTCCTGCAAGTACCTCCTCAAGAATTTTGTCAAGTTTTATTGGATGACCCATCCAGATAATCTTGCCATCTTTAATAAGAAATGTTGCAGGAATGCCCCCCTGACCAGATGCCTTCATCCACTTGTTCGCCATATGCATGTCATTATTGTCCATTGCAATATTGTAAGCCATCTTATCTCCCATGCTCGCAACAAACTCCTTTAACATTGGCGTAAATGTATCGTAGGTCTTTGACTCAGAACCTTTTTCCCAAACATCCACTCCAATAAAAGTAACCTTACCTTCATATTGTTTCGCAAGCTCAGACAAATGAGGCATAGCAGCCTTGCATGGGCCGCACCAGGTTGCCCAAAACTCCACGACATAAATTTTATCTTTGGCAATACTATCTACCGGGGTACCCTTTAACCAGGTTACTTTTAGTTCAGGGGCAGGATCACCTATCCTGAGGGTTATGGCAGATGTTTGCCCGAAACTGTACGAAGCAAGGCAGATTGCCAGTAGTGATACAATACTTTTTCTCCACATATTCTTTTTCATATACATTTGATTTTAAAATAGAGGCTGACCAATATTTTAGTCAGCCTCAGAAATTATTAGATAGGCTTACCTGTTATTACTTATAGTTTTGAGGCAGCAGATTAGGATTAATATTTACAGCATTACCCGGCAGAGGGAATATCCACAACTTGGAATCCGGCTTTAGCTGATACGTTTGTCCTCCGATAACTCTTGTCATCGTCTGTTTGTAATCATCGAACTGGTTCCACCTTTTTTTGTTAATAAAGTTATGAAGGGTATACATATTCTCTCCATGTGCAGTCTGTTTGAGACGGAAGATAGCATCAACCTTATTATTTACAACTCCTTTAAGCGGAGCATATTTTGTAGGGTCTATACGGTTTATCCTTATTGCATCCAAAGCCTCCATACCGGCACTGAAATTACCTTTACGGATTTCTGCCTCTGCAACTATCAGATACATCTGTGTAGTCTTCACTCCTGAAGCATTCCACCCAGAATTAAGATCATATGTGAATGTGTAATCCAGACCTATATAAGATGATCCCATACCCATTAAATTGTCGTACATCATTCGGTCAGAAGACATTTTGTCTCGGCTTGCGTGTCCTGTTTCAAACGCATTCCATGCTTCCGGTGTGATTGCATTGAAAAATTCAAGCCCATAGGTATAGAAGAGATCCTCTTCACATTTTAAATGTGGACGTAATACTACCGGATATGTTCCTCCCAGAATGTATCCTGTGAGTGAAGAGAGCATTTGATTGTAATTGTTTACGGTACTGATGATTGCCAAAGACAACTTTGCTGCTGCCGAAGCCTCATCGAATTTCTGCATGCTAATCAACGCTAAAGCTTTTACAGCATATGCACATGGCTTGCTCATACGCATACGGTTAACTGCAGATACAGGTAAAGCATTTAGTTGGATTGCTTTGTCAAGGTCTGCTATGATATTGTCATAAACTTCCTTAACAGTTGCTTTCTCGGTTGGAATGCTGATATCCCAATCTTCTGTTAAATAAGGGATAGCCGGATCAGTGGCAGCCGTTGTGGGATTGTATGCCTTTGCGAATTTATTGACCAAAATGTAATGGTAGTAGGCACGCAGTACCAAAGCTTCACTCTTGAGTTGATTTTTAACAGATTCCGGACCTGTTGCATCGTCAACTCGTGAAAGAATTGCATTTGATATTTTCCCGATTATGCTATATGCTCCTGAATAGGTGTTGTCGGAAGCGGTCAGTTCGGCCATTTTATCAATATTTGCCTCGTCCCAGGAGATTATAATTGCAGGCCTGGTTTTAGTGGGTTTGCTGAGAAGAGTTGGAATATTCTCAAATGCCCTGATGATATCACCACCCATCACACGCATATCGCTATCTTCCAACGTAAATTGATTGTTGAGAAGCATCTCCAGCTGGTCGGTTGTGGCAAGCAAATTCTTCCCTTTAGGCTGTACATCTGTAAATTTAGAGCACGAGCCGGTGAGTAGTGTTGCTCCTATAAGGAGGCTGTATATAACTTTTTTCATTTCACTGTTCATTTTATAAGTTAATGTTCACTCCAAATATGTAAGAGCTTGGATTGCGTATTCCTAGAGTTTCAGGATCGACCCCCACGTCGTTCTTTATCCATAGATATTTTGGATTGTCAATCTGTAAACGTAGGCTTAGGCGGTTAATTCCTGTGCCCCTAAACCATTTTTCAGGCAATTCGTATCCGAAAACGATATTACGAACCTTCAGAAATGCTGCATCTCTTACAGAAATATCTGAATATCTTTGCTCACTTCCAAGTGAAGTAGATGCATAACGACCGATACCAGGTGTATTGGTTGGATTTTCAGGAGTCCAGGCATTTAGGAAATAACTAGGTATAGGTGAATATGGGACACTGAATGTTTCATTCTCAATAAGGGCACGCATCTTGTGACCTCCGTAATATGCCATCATAACATTAAGACTGAATCCTCCCCATGAAAAACGGTTGTCAATACCAGAAACAACTTTTGGCTCGCTTTGTCCGGAATACTCCATAATACTGATACTCTTGCTTTGTGCAGCATGGGTTTTGCCGCCATCCTCGATATACCACAAAGTCTGTCCCTTCTGTCCGGTTTGATCGCTGATTCCAGCAAAACGGTATGACCATAGTGCACTGGTCGGGTAACCTACACTGAAAGGATTACTTAATAACTGATATGCCATAGTAGATGGGTTTTCTACACTGGTCACCTCGTTTTTGTTGTAGGAGAAGGTCAAACCAGTGGTCCAGCTGAAGCTTCCCGGTTTAAGTTCCCGGAACCAATCGTAAGTTATAGCCACCTCAATACCTTTGTTGTACATACTTGCCATATTTACAAACATTGAGGTAAATCCTGTCGATGGATCAAGAGTTTTGTTTGAGAATATATCTTTACCCACTTTATTGTATAAATCGAGCGACCCGCGTAAACGGTTTCCTATAAGAGAGTAATCGACACCGATATTTGTAGTCCTGCTCTGTTCCCATTTCAGATTTGGATTTGCAGGACTTTCTACTACACCATAAGGAAGGTTGGTGTATGAGTTCATACCGGTAGATGTTGCAGTCATGTAACTGGTGGCACCCTGATAAATATTACCGGTTACACCATAGCTGAAACGCAATTTTAAGAAGTTGATCCATTCGATATCTTTCACAAACGACTCATTATGGATGTTCCAACCCGCACCAACTGACCATAGAGGTTTGCCGCGGAACTTTGAATTGAGCCCATAGACATCGGCATAGTCTTTTCTGAAAGAGCCAAACAGGTTATATTTTTCATCATAAGTATAGGTGAAGTTTGCATAACCAGATCCATACCGGTGAAACTGTTCAACCACGATTCCCATTCCGTCACTGAGATATGGATTGAAGACAAACTGACTAGCAGGGTAGTTACCTGCCATATAGTACGGACCGTTTCTCAGAAGTCCCAAAGCACCAAAGTCAATTGTGTGAGTTGAGCTGTTTTGCAACTGTTCATCGTAACCTAAAACTAACGATTTGGTACCGTTGTATTTGGTCTGGCGAAACTCCAGTCCTGCCAATGCAGTTACTGTATGTTTGCCAAAAGTCTTTGAGTAGTCTATCTGGCCACGTGCGGTCCAATATTTTCCGTCTGTATTTGTTGTACGGAGCATACCACCTGATTGTGGTGTAAGATAAGTTATCTTTCCATTCTCCATCTTTGTATAGGCATTCCTCATAGATTTGGCAACATGGCTCTCTGTATTTGCATGCCATTGAGTAGTAATGTGCTCATTTTCATAAATATACTGAATATTCGCAGTTAGCCCTTTGATTATTTTGAAAAGCAGATTACCATGATAGCGTGTGTTCTGACGTTCTGTTGTCTGAACATTGTTGTAGAATTCATCCTTTATATTAACACCAAGATCGTATAGTCCTGCTGCTCCTTTGCTGCTCCAGTACTGATTTCCATTATACCAATAATAGTAGGGTTTGTCACTACCGTCACTATTATAAAGACTTTCGTATGCAGGGTGAGCCCATGGGTTTGTGTGACTTGAGTTGTAGTCATTACCAGCCTCCTTGGTTTTACCGAAGATACCGTTAATTCCCAGAGTAGCTGTCAGCCACGGGGCTACCTCATATACTCCTTTGTAATTTATATTCAGTTGGTTTTGGCCGGAATTAATAATCCCGCTGTTATCTGTCTTGTAGTTGAAAGTAAGGTTACTTTGAAATTTTTCGGAACTGTTACGCAAAGAGAGGTTGTATTGTTGCATCACTTTACGTTGGTAAATTGCATCTCCATATTCACTGGCAAAGTTATTTTTCTTTAAACCATTCAACACAGTGTTCAGTTGATCCCGGGTAATTAAATTTTTAGCAAGTTGATAATATGCGTATTGAATTGGGGATATACCACTTGTTCCACCATTTATGGCTGATGCTGCAGAATTGATGGGATTTGAAACCTCTCCAAAGTTGTTGAAGAAATAGTATTCATAGTAATCAGACTCAACTTTTACCTGCTGTTCGGCATTCATGTAAAAATTGTCTGAATAATTCATATTCTTTTTGTCGAATATGGAAAGGTTGGTAGAGAAATCTATGTCAATCTTCCCTTTTTTTCTGGCGTTCTTTGTTGTAATGACAATGATCCCGTTTGATGCGCGCGCACCATAGATAGCAGTTGAAGCTGCATCCTTCAATACGTTTACGCTTTCAATATCGTATGGGTTCAGATCCTCAATCTTACCTTCGATAGGCATACCGTCCACAACCAGCAATGGATTGGTTGCAGCGTAAAGGGAACTTGTACCACGGATAGTAGTCTTGCCTCCGTAAGTACTTAAACCTGCAACGCGCCCTTCAAGATTGTTCATGATGTTGGCGGTATAACGCTCATCTATCTTCGCAGACGAAATTGACGCAATGGCACCGGTTACCCTCTCTTTGGGCATATCCTGGTAACCTGTAACAACAATATTTTCAAGCAAAATTATGCTGGAACTGAGATTGATGATGAGGTTGCTGCTCTTACCCACTGTAACCTCTTTTGTCTCCATTCCTATAGAAGAGATAATAAGTACATCTCCCTCCTTTGCCTCAATCTGGAACTTTCCGCTGAAATCGCTTGATACAAACTTCTTGTTGTTCCTGTTCCTTATTGTCACTCCGGGAATAGTCTCACCAGAATCATCCCGAACGACACCGTTAATCAACACAGCTTTTTCCGGAGCTGCCACAGGTGCCACTGCGGCTGGAGAAAGAGCGATGTTTTTGCCCTCTATCCTGTAACTGATTTTCATGTCGCCAAACAACTGATTAAGGACAGATGCAAGGTTCTGTTTCTCGCATTTGATAGTAACGGGTTGATTGATCTCCTTAAGCATGTCGGAATAGACAAACTTGTAGTCTGTAGCCTTTGTAATTGCAGCCAACACCTCTTTAAGGGGCCTGTTCCTCATGTCGAGAGAAATGTTGTTTTGTGCTGCCATGCTTAGAGTAATAAAACAAAAAAACAAGACAAACAACAGTTTTTGCCTTGTTAATGCACAAATAAGTTTTTTATTCATAAATTTAAAATTTGGATATACACTTATAACAAGTTTGTGGTATGGTATCCCTAAATTTCAAATGTTTCTTACCCTCAAATATGCTATATTGTCAACAATTTTGTAATCCACCGGAGAGGTGAATTTTATCAGTTCAAGGACCTGTACCAGAGACTCTGCATTGAACGAACCGGTAAACTTGTGTCTGAGGACAGCGTTATCGGAAACAACAATTTTTGCCCCGTGCCACCTTTCCAGCATTTTCACAACCTCACTCATTGGCGTCTCGTCAAAAACGAGTTCCCCTCTTTTCCATGCAACTTTCTTTGTTGTGTCGGCATTATGGCTTATCAATTCCACTCCGTTCCTGTTGAAGATAACTGTTTCATTGGGAACCATTTCAATTGTCTGCTGTACCATTGCGCCTCCGTTTCCTTTCACCTCCTTGGCAAGCTGTATCTTCCCGGTGAAAAGCGTGGCCTGTTCTGAGTCATCGTTATTATAGGATTTTATATGAAATTTGGTCCCCAGAACTTTAATCATCATTCCTTTGGCAGTAGTAACCACCATTGGTCTTTCGCTGTTTTTTGCCACTTCAAAAAATCCTTCTCCTTCAAATCTTATCTGTCTGGAATCACTCGAGAAGTGTTCGGGAAATATGATTTTTGAATCGGAGTTGAGCCATACAACAGTACTGTCTTCCAGCACTATTTTGCCCTTTACCCCTCTTTCGGTATAGAAGGTGTTAATCACATCAGTTTTGGGACCAATTGTCAATGAAGATGTAGTGACCATCTCTTCTTTTGCATCAGAATTGAATTGGTATAAATTCAGCAAAACAGACAACAACAGCAGAGTTGCGGCTGCAACCGCTACAGCGAAATAATACTTGCCGGTCTTCATTTTTGGTGATTGTTGCGAAATATTGCCTCTGAACTCCTCTTTGTTTTTGCCCCTGATTTTTTCCTTTACATCGAGCAGCCTATCTCGTATCTCTTCCTTAGAAAAAATGTGCAGGCTATCTTTTGACATATCCTGAGAAACGACCAGATTCATAAGGTTAATGTAGTAAGATTCGTTCATCTTGCTGCTGCTTATCCACTCAGTAACCTCCTTCCGCTCCCGTTCAGTTGCCTCTCCAACTATATGTTTTATTAGTAATCTTTTGTTCATCGCCGGTTTGCTTTAATGTCCGTTAAAATAATCCTTCAGGTTTTTCCTAAGTACTCTCAAGGCCGACATAATCCTGTATTCCACAGTTTTTACCGATACTCCCATAATTTGTGCAATCTCTTCATTCTTTTTGCACCCGTAACGGCTCATTTGAAAGAACTCTTTTGTCTTTGGTGTCATCTCGGTCAGACTCTTTCTTACAAGAAATTCTATCTCTCTGTAATGTACTGTGCTCATTGTGCTGCATTCCAGGGCTCTGGATGCTGTCAGCATCTCTTCTTTCTGGAGATGTGTACTATGTTTGGTCTTTACAATTTCTCTGTTCAGGTAATTTATTGTTTTGTTCTTCGCTACAAATAAAAGATATGGAAGGGGTATTCTGCATTCGTCTACCTTTGATAAGTTTTCCCAGAATGTTATATACGTATCCTGGGCAATGTTCTCTGCCACGGACCAGTCTTTACAGTAACGGTATATGTACAGAACCACACGCTCATAATATAAATTAAAAGCTGAATCAAAAAAATCCTGGCCTTGTGATTCTTTAATATTGTTCATTAACTCTTATTATATTAACAATCTCAGCCGGTCAATCCCTAAAGTGGACTATGTAAAAACTACTTCGTAGTCTTGCCGCTCATTCCAAGTTTTTCGAGAAGAGCCTCTGGTTTTGGGTCACGACCCCTGAAGTTGCGATAGAGTATATCAGGATCCATCAAATTACCCTTAGAAAGGATATTGTTTTTGAATGCATCTGCTGCCTCACGGCTGAATATACCTTTTTCCAGGAACAGTGAGAATGCATCTGCCTCCAATACCTCTGCCCATTTATAGCTATAGTAACCTGCAGAGTATCCACCGGAAAATATATGGCCGAAAGATGTTGAGAAACAGGTAGAATCTACAAGTGGCAGCAGTTGTGTTGGTTTCATGGCATTGTGTTCAAATTCAACCACACTCTTGTCTGTCATAGAACCAAGTGAGTGCCATGCCATATCTATTATTCCGAATGACAGTTGTCTCACGCTGGTGTATCCGCTAAGGTAGTTCTTGGCTTTGATGATTTTCTGAATAAGTTCCTGAGGAATTGCCTCACCTGTCTTATAGTGTTTTGCAAATGAAGATAGGAATTCGCTTTGTGTGGCCCAGTTCTCCATTATCTGAGAAGGAAGCTCAACAAAGTCACGTGCTACATTGGTGCCTGTAAGTGATGGGTATTTCCCCTCTGCAAGCATGCCATGAAGCGCATGTCCGAATTCATGCAGGAATGTAGTCAGTTCATAAAATGTGAGTAACGAAGGGTCTGTTTCTGTAGGTTTTGTAAAGTTAAGAGTAAGAGTGACAAAAGGCCTTACCTCTTCTCCCTTGTATACATAAGATTCCCTGAAACTTGTCATCCATGCCCCTCCACGCTTGCTTTCACGTGGAAAATAGTCGACGTAAAGCAGAGAGACGAATTTGCCGTTGCTGTCGTATACCTCAAACGCCTTAACATCTTTATGGTAAACGGGTATTGAACTGTTTTCCTTAAATTTGAGTCCATATAACGTATCTGCCAGATGAAAAACAGCCTTCTCTACATTTTCAAGCTTGAAATATGGTTTGAGAAGTTCGTCATTAAGGGCAAATTTCTCGTTTTTATACTTCTCCGAATAGTAGCTAAAGTCCCAAGGCATCAACTGACCGGTGAACCCATTTGAGTTTGCGTATTTCTGGATCTCCTGAAGATCCTTTTTTGCATAAGGCATGGATTTAGCCAGCAGGTCCTGCAGAAAACCATTCACAGTTGCAGGATTCTTAGCCATATTGTTTGAGAGTACAAAATCTGCATGAGTAGGATAACCAAGAAGATTTGCCATCTTGAGTCTAAGTCCTGCAATCTTCATCACGTTCTCCTGATTGTCAAATTCATCGTTGAAAGACTTGCTGTTGCTTGCTTTCCACATCTTCTCCTTTAGTTCACGGTTCTCGCTGTATTGCAAGAAGGGACCGTAGCTTGGGGCCTGAAGTGTGAATGCCCATCCTGTCAGAGATTTTGCTTTTGCTTCAGAAGCTCCCATATCAATCACGAACTGAGGAAGACCTTTAAGTTGGGCACTGTCTGTTATGTTAAGGACGAACTTGTTTGTAGCTGCAAGGACATTCTGACCATATTTGAGACCCAGCATGGAGAGATCGGTATTTATCTCTCTGTATTTAACTTTGTCTTCTGCAGAGAGGTTTGCGCCATTACGTGTGAAACCCTTGTAAGTCTCCTCAAGTAACCTCATCTGTTCGGCATCCAGCCCCAAATAATCTTTGGTGTCAAACACAGCCTTAATTCTTCCGAAAAGCTTCTCATTAAGCATTATGTCGTTTGAATACTCTGTAAGGATTGGAGAAATCTCAAGAGCCAGGTTCTGCATTACAGAATCGGTATTTGCTTCGTTGAGAGAGAAGAAGATTGCACCTATATTTGAGAGTTTCCTGCTGGAAAATTCAAGAGCCTCAATTGTATTCTCAAATGTGGGAGCTTCTGTATTATTTACAATTGAATCTACCTTAGCCCTTGCCTCTGCAATAGCAGCTTCAAAGGCAGGCTTATAGTGTTCGTTGCTTATTTTGTCAAAAGCGGGAGCTCCGAATGGATTCTGCGACGATACCAATAGTGGGTTATCAGCCATTTTAGTTTTGCAAGATTGAAAAATTATGAGGGATAACCCGACTACTACAATTCCGAATTTGTTCATAAACAACTATTACAGGGTTTGAACAACTAAATATTTTGTCTGTTCCCAGAATGCCTTAGGATCTGAAATCTTAAGAATCTGCATCCCATTAGCGTCTACCTCAAGAGAGTAGGTTCCAGTAGGGTGCACCGACAATACTTTTGCTCTCTTTGCATTGAGTGTAATCTCAGAAACCTCTCTTATGTCAATCTTTACAAATGCCGATTGTTCTGCCTGATACGAAATCTTTGCAGATCTGAAAAGACCACCTTTAGACATTACATTGGCTGCAATGAGTTCTGATTTGGTTCCAACAATGTAATAAGATGTGTTAATCTGTGCATCCTGAGAAGAAATTGTCTCTTTTTGTGAAGAAGATTCATCGCTTAGGCTGGATACATCACGTCTTAGAGTTGATACAGTTTCGTCAAGGCTGGCAATTTGCTGACCCTTAACCTTTAACTGATTGTCTTTTTCTGCAAGTTGTCTGCCAAGATCATCTATCATCTGAGATTTTGTCTCAAGTTCCTGAGTTAATGCAGCAAGACGTTTCTTGAATTGAGAAGACTGTATTCTATTGTCATTCTTTAGTCTGTCAATCTGTTTTTTGTAATTTGTTATTGCTTCACCAATAGCAGCAACGTCTGACTTAAGTTGCTCCCTTGAATTTGCCTGTACTTCGGCGCCACCTTTCTGTGATTGTAGAACAAGAATATTTTCTGCTTCACGGATAGATTTAAGACCATTTTCTACTTCATTGAGAGTTGCGAAAACCTCTTCAAATTCTGCGCTTTTTGCAGTTGAGCTTACAGTCAGGGAGTCCATCCGGGCCTGAAGAGCTTTGTATTTACTGGAGCTTTCTACACAAGAAGTAAGTGATATGGCTAAAATTGCCATAACGGAAAAAATAAAAACATTTTTCATCATATTGATTATTAGTTATTTAGACAAGTTGTAAAAAGTAAAATTTGTATCAAATGTAGGCATAATTTCGGATAGTTTCTCAAAATATCTTTTTCAATAAAATATTTATCTAAAACCAGAATCGATTCTGAAATTCACATTGTTATTTTGTGTTGTATTAACAATAAATTACAATTTCAGTTATGGAAAAGTCTTTAAATCATGTGGAGTTGAGAGGTAATGTTGGTTTTGATCCTAAAATCACACCTCTGGAAGATGGCGGTTTAGTTATGAGACTATCGCTTGCAACAAATGAGTCGTTTAAAAACAGAAAAGGAGAGTGGCAGGAGGAGACAGTGTGGCATAGCATTGTAGCCTGGAACACAAAAGGGATGCCCGATTTCAGCCAGATAAAGAAGGGCAGTTTCCTCTCTGTTCTTGGTAAGATCAAGCCTGTACAGTATCAGACAAAGACAGGTGTGGACAAACAGACTTATGAGATAGTTGCCTATAATATCAAGCACGGAGTTCCCGATAAGGCGGAATAAAAATAATGTTGTATTTTTACGCTCAAAATAGCGTAAGAATGCGAGAATTTATTTTATATAACACCCTGTCAAGGAAAAAAGAGGTTTTTGAACCACTCATCTCAGGTATGGTAGGGCTTTACGTCTGCGGACCTACTGTTTATGGAGATGCTCATCTGGGTCATGCAAGGCCCGGTATTACATATGATGTTCTGGTAAGGCTTTTCAGGCACCTTGGCTACAAAGTACGGTATGTCAGGAACATTACCGATGTCGGTCACCTGGAAAACGATTCAGATTCGGGAGAAGATAAGATTGCCCGGAAAGCCAGACTGGAGCAGCTGGAGCCAATGGAGGTAGTTCAACACTATACAATCAGGTACCATGAGGCAATGAAGCTACTCAACACTTTGCCTCCAAGTATCGAACCAAGGGCCTCGGGCCATATTATTGAACAGATCTCGCTGGTAAAAGAGATTATGGATAAAGGGTTCGCCTATGTCAGCAACGGATCTGTTTACTTCGACGTAGAATCGTATAACAAGATTTATCCGTATGGAATTTTGTCAGGCAGACTGCTTGAAGATATGCAGTCAAATTCAAGGGCTCTTGAAGGACAGGAGGACAAAAAATCATCATTCGACTTTGCATTGTGGAAAAAAGCGGCTCCTGAACATATTATGAAATGGCCATCGCCGTGGAGCGAAGGATTTCCGGGCTGGCACCTCGAATGTTCGGCTATGAGCGCAAAATATCTGGGAGTAAACTTTGATATTCACGGAGGAGGAATGGATCTTCTGTTTCCTCACCATGAATGTGAACTGGCACAGAATACAGCTGCAAGAGGCAAGGGAGGAGTAAAGTACTGGATGCACAACAACATGATTACGATAAATGGTCAGAAGATGGGCAAGTCACTTGGCAACTTTATTACTCTGGAAGAGCTTTTCACGGGTTCGCACAAGATTCTCACCCAGTCATATTCACCAATGACCATAAGGTTTTTCATTCTTCAGGCACACTACAGGAGCACACTGGACTTCAGTAACGAAGCTCTTCAGGCGGCAGAAAAGGGGCTGAAAAGAATGATGCAGGCGGCAAGGGATGTAAGTAGTCTTATAACTTCAACTGATGCAGAACACCTGACAGAATTAGATGAGGTTACAGAGGGAGTTTATAACGCCCTTTGTGACGACATGAACACACCTATTGCAATGGCTCATCTTTTTGAAGCTGTCAGAATAGTGAACCTTGTAAAGGATAAGCAGATAAAGATAAATTCCGAAGACAAGGAGGCTCTTGCAAAATTTTTTGAAGAGATATCTGTCGGGGTACTTGGTCTGACCGATGAGCAAACGCAATCCGGAAGCGGAGACGTTCTTAATGGCGTAATGGATATGATTCTGGAAATGAGGCGGCAGGCAAAGGCAAACAGGGATTTTGCAGCCAGCGACCAGATAAGAGATAAGTTAATCTCTCTGGGTATTCAGATAAAGGATACCAAAGAGGGAACCGATTGGAGTTTATAGCAAAATTTATATAAAAATTCAGCAATATGAAAAGACGGGATTTCTTTAAACTTGTCTCTATCGGTGGTGCCAGTCTGGCAATCAACCCGGTAATAAAAGCAGCCGAATCTACAGGATTTCTGGCTCAGGAAGTTAAACCTGCAACAAACATCAAAGATGCACTTGCAGTTCCAAGAACAAAGCATTCAATGCCGGGACTCTACCCCGGTAAGGTAGTAAAGTGTTTGCATGACAAACCTGTTGTAGACGGTGTCCCCTCAGAGGAGGCAGCATATAAGATGCTCAAAGAGGGAATGTTGAGTCTGACTAACGAGAAGAGCCTTAAAAAGGCATGGAGGAAATTTGTCTCTCCAAAGGATATTATTGGGTTGAAAGTAAATCCTGTTGCAGGCAAAATACTCACCACTTCTCATGCCGTTACCAAATCTGTGATTAAGCAACTAGAAGAGGCCGGAATACCGCGAGAAAACATAGTAATATGGGACAGACGTGAGATGCAGCTTACAGAAACAGGATACACAACGGAGAATTATCCCGGAATAACAATTACTGGCACCGAGTGTCAGGATGAAAAAGGTGGATATTACGGAAAAGACGGGAAGCTTTATGCAGAGGAGAGAATAGACAAGAATCAGTTCTTCTATGCCGATGTAGTAGGTGAGTACGATGCTTATACCATCCCGTTTATGGTTAACGGAGGCAAGGAATCTTACTTTACAAAAATTGTAACAGAGAAGGTAACAAAAATCATAAATCTGCCTATTCTCAAGAATGCAGGACCTACTACAACACTGTCTCTTAAAAACCTTGCATACGGTTCGGTTACAAACACAGGACGGCTCCATAAGAATTTATGGCACGAGACATCGGCATATGTGTGTGCCTTTGCTCCTCTAAGAGATAAGGTTGTGCTCAACATTGCGGACGGCCTTATCGGTTGCTTCGATGGTGGACCGGGTGCAAATTCTCAGTTTATATGCAATTACAATATGTTGCTCATAGGTACAGATCCTGTTGCTGTGGACAGGATAGGACACGATGTGGTTGTGAAAAAGAGGATTGATGAAGGAATTCAAAAAGTGGACAAACCTGGAGCGTCCAGGTTCATAGACCTTGCCCAGGAGCTACAACTTGGAACAGGCGACAGAAATAAAATTATTGTCAAAGAGCTGAATTGCTCCTGACAGATAACAGATATCATGAAGAAAAATATCATACTCATTCTTGCCTTTTGTTCTCTTTCATGCTTTGCCGCCAGAGCACAGACAGATGAAGAAATTAAGGTGATTCGTGAGAGAAATTTCAAGGGAGCCGCATTGTACGGTTTTATGAACGGAGGCAGCGACCTTTACCTTGAGTACGGATTCCGTGATCTGAGGGCATTAGAAATTAAATACAAGGGACAGGATTACAGTATAGAGATATATTCGATGCCTACGGCCGAAGATGCCTATGGAATCTATTCACAACATACATTCAGATGTATTACAGCGGACACCCTAGGTTCTTATAATTGTCTTTCAAAGTTCCAGCTTCAGGCACCTGTAGGAGAAAAGTATATTTCAATAGTTTTTAGTTCACCATCAAGAGATTTGCAAGAGGGGGCAAGGGAACTGCTAAACTATTACTCGGCCTCTGCAACCATTGCAACGGACTCACTCAAAACAGTTACAATCCCATACCAGTTTAAAGAGATTGAAAGGCCTCTCTCAGGAAAATTAAAATTTATGCGAGGCCCTCTGGCTACATCAAACGTAGATTCCGAACTTGAAAATTTGCTTAAAAATATATCAAATTATAAGGTGTGGTATCTTAAATCCGGAAATCCGGGAGAAAACAAGGTTTTATTGTTGTTTTCTGACATTAACGACAAGGTGGTGGTAAAAACAAGATTGTCAGCAATTACTATACTCTCAGAGGGGAAAGATTATATATTCTTTGGATTTTAATCAATTTTTCATACATTTGTGATTGTCCAAAAATAAGTTATCGTGGGAACTAAAGGGACTCTATTTTCTGTATTTGCACTCTCCATATACCTCACAACAATAATAGGTGTTGGAAGGTACTCCTGTCATTGCGACCACGCTTCTCAAATATCTATTCTTGGTATCAAAACAGAGTGTTCGTGTGTTAAGGAGATTCATAAGAAAGACCCGAACCATCATTGTGTTTGTGGGGCACATCTGGAAACCAAACAACCCAAAAAAGATGATTGCTGTTCCCTTAAGTATTTCGTATTGAATACGGATCACTATTCTGCAAATGGTAGTTTTTCAATTTTGATAGATTATTCTCCGGCAGTTATACCACCGGATGTGCAAAGAACGTTTTTGCTGTCGGTTGTTCCCCCAAAAATCAAGACATTTCAAGCCCTGTTCCATCGTGGCAGGGAGTCTCTGTTTGAAAAAAATCAGCAACTTATTTTATGATTGTATACGTGGGATGAAAAACTCGTCTCAC
Organism: Bacteroidales bacterium; assembly: GCA_041659025.1. GTDB lineage: Bacteria > Bacteroidota > Bacteroidia > Bacteroidales > UBA932 > Bact-08. The sequence goes on from JBAZZA010000002.1 coordinate 156,080, forward strand.
TGCTCTGTTTTTCAATTTTCGTAATCAGCAGATTATCGGAATTTGTATTATTATATACGTACATTAATCAATTCACAATTTAAAATGAAATTATTTAAAAATAGCCTGATAATAGCACTATCGCTCAGTTTTTCAGTTACCACATTAATTGCAGGGCCGGTAAAAAGAGGCGTTGCAATTGTAGTCGATAAAACGACTTACCAAAATTGCCGTGTCTCAATTGATGCCTATTCAAATTCTATTCTAAAGGAGGGACTCTATCCTGTAGTTATTATCGACAAATGGGGAGTGCCGGATTCAATAAAAACTGCTCTTTTCGATTTATATAAAAATAACAATCTGGAAGGTGCTGTCTTTATCGGTGACATACCTGTTCCAATGATAAGAGACGCACATCACCTCTCCACAGCCTTTAAGATGGACCCCAGAAGAGACTGGATAGATTCATCCATTCCATCGGACAGATACTATGACGACTTTGACCTTAAGTTTAATTATATCAAAAGGGACTCTATTATTCCTTTGTATCACTACTATTCTCTTGCATACGACGGCCCTCAGACAATCCATTGCGATATTTACAGTGCAAGGATAAAAGCACCGGTAACCCCGGGAAAAACCAAATATCAGCTTATTTCTGAATATCTTACAAAGGTGGCCAAAGAGAAAGAGAACAGACGGGCAATGAGTCAGATAAGTTATTATGCGGGTCATGGGTACAACTCAGACTGCATGGTTGCAAGAATTGATGAAAAATACGCCTTGATGGAGCAGTTCTCATTTCTTAAGGATCCTGAAAGGTCTGTCAACTTTATTAACTTTACATATGACGACAATGTGAAATACAGACTTTTGGCAGAGCTTGCAAGAAAAGATCTTGATCTGGCAATTTTGCACCATCACGGGTCGGAAGACGGGCAGATGATGAATGGTTCTCCAATCTCTTCAAGCACACAAGTGTGGCTGGACCAGTCGAAGAAATTCTTCAGGGGAAAGATTCGCGGAGCAAAGGATACAACAGCTTCAAAGCAGTATTATATAGACAATTATGGTGTTCCCGCATCATGGGTAAACGATGCTTTCAAGCCCGAAGTAATGTTAAGGGACAGTCTTGAAGATGCTGCTCTAGACATCAATATACCAGATCTTTACGGCTATGAATCAGGAGCTAAGGTCATTCTTTTTGACGCATGTTTTAATGGCTCTTTCCACCTGGACGACTATATTAGCGGACACTACATATTCAATCCGGGTTCTACAATTGTGGTAAAGGCCAATTCTGTAAACACACTTCAGGACACATGGACAAACCAACTTGTTGGGCTGCTTAACCTGGGAGTATCTGTAGGTAACTGGGCAAAGGGACAGTTAACACTAGAATCTCATCTTATTGGCGACCCAACATGTCAGTTTACAAGCACTTCAAATGCCAAGACAGACCTTAACGAGGCGATGACCATTAAAAAGGGAGATGTCAAGTTCTGGAGAAAGCAAATCAAAAACTCAAATTCTGAGATTAAATCTCTTGCTATGAAGATGCTTTATGAGAATAATGCCATCACTACAGATGAATTACTCTCAATTCAGAAAGATGAGAAAAGGGCAACTGTAAGACTTCAGGCGTTTAACCTTATAAAGAATTCTGCAGATGACAATCTTGTAAGTGCCATCAGACTTGGAATGTACGACAGCTATGAACTTATCAGAAGACTTAGTTCACTCTATGCCGGTATGAATGGTTCTCCGCTTCTTATTGACGATATATTTACCTTGAGGTTCCAGCCCGGAGTCACAAAACGTGTTGAATTCCAGCTTAAGGGAGCAGGTGAAATCTATAAGTCGGAGGATGCTTATGCCGCTTTTGACAGGGCAATGAAGGGCAAAAAGGGGAGATGGTACCAGGAAGAGGCCAAGGAGTTGGACAGAATGAAGTATACTCTGGAGAACGGAGAAAAGGAATTCAAAGAGCTTCTTGACCCCAATATTGCTGCAAAAGCAAAAAGATTCACAATTTCGGCATTGAGAAACAGCTGCCAGGCCTCACACCTTGAGATTCTATTTAAATATTATAATGAATTTGCTTCTCAGGACCAGAAATGGGCACTGATAGAAGCTTTCGGATGGTACAAATACTCTTACAGAAAGAGTGAAATAATAAAATTCTGTGAAGATCAGCTCAAAGCGGAGAAGGACGAAGTGATAAGGAAAGAGTTGATAAAGACAATAAACAGACTTAAATAAACTAACCCAAATATCTCAACTAATCCAAATTAATTTTACAACTATGAAGAAACCCAAAATTCGAATTATTTTTGCGTTGTTTCTCCTGTCATGCCTGACTGTGCAGTTAAATGCACAATCTGCCGCGAACAGCAACTTCGCATCCTTAAAGGGTGTTGTCACTGAGAAAGGATCTCAGGGGACACCTGTAGAATTTGCTACAGTACAGGTGTTACCACAAGGAGCGGTGACAACTACAAGCTCAAAGGGGGAATTCTCCTTCCCACGACTTTCTCCGGGAAAGGTAAGTATCAGAGTTCAGTTTCTCGGAATGGAGAGTCTGGACACTACAATCGTACTCTCTGCCGGCAGGGCAACTGAAGTGAAATTCAAGATGAATTACAGCACGTTCAGACTAAACGAAGTTTCGGTAGTGGCTCAGGAGAGCAAGGCCGGACAGGCAACTGCCTCCAATATTTCCAGACAGGCAATGGATCACCTTCAGGCCAGCTCTGTCTCGGATCTTCTTCAGCTCTTACCGGGGGGACAGATAGCCAATCCTAGTCTGAGCACTGCCCAGACCTTCAACATCAGAAATATCGGAGGAAATGCGTCATCTATGAATTCGCTGGGAACAGCAATATATGTAGATGGTTCGCCACTTTCCAATAATGCAAACCTTCAGACCCTTAATCCTGCAATTTCAGGTTCGGGATCAGCTGTAGGCGGAGGATCGTCACCAAACTCAGGAATTGACCTTAGAACACTCTCTACGGATAATATCGAATCTGTTGAGGTAATTCGTGGTATTCCGTCAGTAGAATATGGCGACCTTACTTCGGGTGCCGTTATCATTAAATCCAAGGCAGGTAAAGAGCCATTGAATATTCGTGTTAAGACCGACCCTAGAATTTATCAGGTATCTGCAGGAAAAGGATTCAGCCTGGGAGAGAATGCAGGTAGTCTTAACGTAAGCGGAGACTATGCATATAGCGTATCACAGCCAACAGAATCTTATACCTATTATCAAAGGGCCACTGCTAAACTGCTGTATTCAAACAGGTTCAGCAAATGGGCTACCAATACATCCTTCGATTTTTCTTTAGGAAAAGATACTCGTGAAAAGAATCCGGACGATGCCAGAACTCAGTCGGCATCAGGAGCAAAGGATATTGGTCTAAGATTAAATACAAATGGTACACTCAATATTGACAAAGGTTGGCTTAACAACATAAAATATACATTGTCAGGTAGCTATTCCAACAAACACTCATATAACGAAGAACTTTTGGGAAATGCTTTTTCTGCTTACTCAATGTCAAGAAAAGACGGTGGAGTGTTGAGCAACAGACCAAATCAGAGGGTATATGACGCAACAGGTAAGGAACTTACAAACATTCTTCCGGGCGAAGCCAGCTACTATGCTACATACCTGCCTAACGAATATTTCAGCAGATATGACATTTATGGTAAAGAGCTAAACCTTTTTGCCAAGGTTAATGCCACTTTTGCCAAGAAGATGGGTAATGTTAACAACAGAATTATTCTAGGAGCAGATTTTAAAACTGACGGCAATCTTGGGGATGGTAAGATTTATGACCTCAAGAATCCACCATACAGAGTATTAAGCAGCGAAAACTCATCATCAAGACCTAGGAAATATTCAGATATTCCTTTTGTCACTCAGCTTGGTATTTATGTTGAAGAGAACTTAAACTGGACCATAGGAGAGAGAGAAGTTATACTTCAGGCAGGTGCAAGATACGACATGGTTTCGGGGAAAAGCATACTGACTCCAAGGTTAAATGCATCAATCGATATCATACCGCAGAAGCTTTCGCTAAGAGGGGGTTATGGCGTAACAGCAAAGGCACCTACATCGCTGTATCTAAATCCGGAAGATGCATATTTCGATTTCGTCCACTTCAATAACCTTAACAGCTCATCGGTACCGGCTGCAGAACAACTTCTGTTATCTACTACAAGAATTTTCAAAACAGAAAATACCGACCTAAAAATTGCATCTAACGAAAAGAGCGAGATTGGTCTGGACTTCAAGTGGAAGAAGATGCGTTTCTCAGTTACGGCATTCCATGAAAACATGAAGAATGGTTATAGTATGGGAAGCGAATTCAGATTATTTAATTATATTGAATATCAGATTGCTACAGCTACTCCGGGCACTATTCCAACCCTGACTGAGAAAAAAAGAAGCAATGTCTTTATCAGGTACTCAAAACCATCAAATACAAAGAGGTCTGTTAACCAAGGTATTGAATTTGATTTCGACCTTGGCCGTTTTGATGCAATCCGTACTGCTTTCGTGCTGAACGGCGCATATATAAAATCTACAAACTGGGACGATGCATACACATACAGCACTCAGAAGAACCTGAACAATCTTGAACGTAATATTGGAGTATACGAAGCTGGTAACACCAAAGAGGAGAGAGAAAGGTTCAGTACAACACTTCGTGCAACCCATAACATTCCGTCAATCGGTTTTGTTATTACCCTTACAGCTCAGGTAAATTGGGTTTACAACCAGTGGAACTCAATCGGAAACGACTCTACGTTTGTCAAGTATATCTCTTATGAGGACGGTTTGATGAAAAACATGCCAACAGGTATAGATGTTAAGACAGATCCAAGATTTTCGTATCTGGTAGAGAGTCAGACACCAAGAAGATTCATTGCAGAATCATGGTTTCCTACAGTCTTGTTTAATCTGCATATTACCAAAGAGATCGGCAGTATGTTAAGAGCCTCTTTCTTTGCAAATAATATGTTCCAGAGCAAACCTCTATATGAGAGCAAAAGAACACCGGGGTCATTCACGGTTATAAATCAATCGATCCCGCTCTTCTTCGGATTTGAAATGGCATTGACTATTAAGTAAAAATAAAGATGATTACAATGAAAAATATAATAAAAATATTTACAGGAATGCTATTGTCCCTCTCTCTGCTCACATCTTGTGAACAGTTTAAGGAGGCCAACAGCGCCAAAGAAGTGCAATCACTTAACGCAGTAGTTAAGGTGAGCCTGAATATCGGGAACGCTCCTGCGCCTACCTCATTTAATATAAGACTTGTGAACTATGCTGAGAGGTACGAGATAAATACAACTGTCAGCGCAACCGGTACAGCAAATGTCGGTAATATTATCCCCGGCATCTATACTGTAACAGCTTCTGCTGAGATGACCTACAATGGTTTTACTTATAACTACAGCGGAAATGCAGTTAACGTAGATATAGTATCAAATAACAAGCAGGTGACATTGAATGTTGGTGCTTCAAAGTCCGGAGCCCTCATAATGAAGGAGATTTATTACTGTGGTTCAAAAACTCCAACAGGCGGTTCATACTTCAGGGATCAGTTCTATGAGATTTACAACAACAGTGAGGTTGTACAGAATGTAAGGAAGCTTTGCATTGCAATCCTGAATCCATTGACTGCTACAGCTAACCTTCCGGTATGGCCCGGTGACGATGCTGCAAAGTTTGTTTATGCATCAACAATCTGGCAGGTTCCCGACAATAAGGACTATCTGCTTAATCCGGGTGAATCAATCATAATTGCCCAGATGGCGGATGATCACAGAAAGGCTATTTTAAATCCTACCTCACCGGTTAACCTTTTAAGTGCAGAATTCGAGACTTTCATCAATGCTACTTCATTGATAAGCGATAATCCCGCAATAAATATGTTCATGGCTTTCTGGCCGTCACCTACTCCACAATGGCTGACAACCGTATTCGGAGGCGCATTTGTTATATATTGGCCTTCGGAACCGATTGTTCCTACCAACTATATTAGCCCGGTAGGTTCAACATCCAAGAACTACAAGATTAGTATTGATGAGGTGATTGATGCTGTTGAACTTGTAGGTAATCCTAATCAGGTTCAGCTAAAGAGAGTTCCTGCGGTCCTAGATGCCGGTGCAGCCACTGTCGGAGGCACATACCTTTCTAAGAGTGTTGCAAGAAAAATAAAAACCACACTTGCCGACGGAAGAGTCATCTATTATGACACCAACAATAGTTCCGATGACTTTGAAGTAATGGCTACTCCTGAAATCAGAAGAAATGGCGCTAAGGCACCATCATGGAACACTTGGAAATAATGGTTAATAACTACAATATTAAAGCAATGAGAAAATTAAAAAATATATATTGGGCTGGAATAGTAGTGTTAACTATGCTGCTTTCCCAGGAAACTGTGGCCCAGGATGCGAAAGCAAAGAGCACCAATCCTGCTTCAATTGAGCTGATAAAGGCAAAATCCTTATGGTTCAACACAAATAACAGCGCGGGGCTCACACTGGACAAGATGTACAACTTTAACAACCTTCTGTTTGATTATAAACTTAAGAGTGGTGATTTTAAAAGACAATCTGAGGGTGGTAATGAAAGGCTCTTCGGAGTATCCACAGAGGGAGGACTCAACCTTGGTGGAGGTTACGTTTGGGGTAAGTTCTCATACAACAACGAGAAGCAGACAGGGACCCTGTACAATACAACAATGCTTGACCCTACAAGAGGTATTCCTTACTATACCGTTGACAAAAACCTGAGTGACTGGGTTAAACAGGATTACAATCTGTACATGAAGGCTGCAAGCAAACCATTATGGGACATTCTTCTTTTTGGTATAGAGGCTCAGTACAATACAAAAACGGGGGCCAAACAGATAGACCCACGTTCCAACACAGATTTTTACACTCTTAATGTAAAACCAGGTGTTGTGGCAACCTTCAACCAGCATGTAGTAGGTCTTAACTTTGTTTATGAAAAGCTCAATCAGGAATCCGGTACAACTAACAGCAATGGACAATCTAACCAGGACGTATTTGTTATGAAAGGTCTTGGAAATTTCTACTCTGCAGTAGTTGGGGGTTTACAGTCGCTTGGCAAGTTTGTATATAATGGTAATAAAGTTGGTGGTGGAATACAATACTCTTTCGCCGGAGAGAAAATGCAAATTCTTTTGGATGGTAAGTATTCATTCAGGGTAGAGGATGTAATAAGTTCACCGACGAAACCTAAAAAAGAGGGTTCTGTAAAGGAGAACAACTACGGGGCCAACCTGCAGCTGCTTCTTACGGGTAAAGATCTTAGCAGACTTGAATTGTCATATTCGAATAACGAAATTGGTGGAATTGAGTATGTTCAGGTACTTGACAACACATTTGAAGTGCAGCGTTGGGTAACTACCTATAAAAGTGTAAGGTCGACATTCTCTCAGACAGACATGGCCCTTAAGTATGATTTCTTCAGAGGCAACAACTTCGACTACAAATGGAGAGCCGGTGTTTTGGTGAACTACAGGAATTGTGACGATATCTACATAATGCCTGCTTCGGATATGAAGATTGAGGACTTGATTCTGGGCGTAAACGCCAAGGCTAACCTTAATCTTGGTAAATCGGGCAGACTACTTGCCGGTGCTTCATTCAACTATAAGAACAACATGAATGGTTCGTACAATTATGGTGGTGCCGATCCTACATCCCATATTATTACAGACTACATGACACCCGATTTTGAATATCTCAAGCTGAGTTACATGAAGATAGGAGGTGAACTCTCTTTATTTACAAACATAAGCAAGAGCGGACGTTCGGGAATGTTCATAAAGGTAGCAGTTGACTATTACAAGCCGGTTGACAGCGACAACAACAGGGTACTTACAAACGTTGGAGTCGGTTTTACCTTCTAAAGCAAATACATAAAGATGATTAGAAAGATATTCTTTTTTCTAATGGCATCTACTCTCTCTCTGCTAACCTCACTAGAGGCAGCAGAGAGGAGTTTTGCCATTATAGTGGACATTGATACTTACAAAGCCTGCAAAACGGAGATTGATTCTTATAAAATGCTTCTTCAGAAAGAGGGTATGAATGCCTTTATCCTGGACAGGAATTGGTACAATCCGCAGCAGGTGAAAGACGAACTGGTTTCCAGATATAACGATTCGGGGCTGGAAGGAGCTATTTTCATAGGGCAGGTTCCTATAGCCATGATAAGTGATGCGCAGCACTTTACATCGGCATTCAAGATGGATCAGGAGAAATACCCTATGAGCCAGTCATCTGTTCCTTCGGACAGATTTTACGACGATTTTGACCTTGAGTTTGATTATCTGTCACAAGATAAAGATAACAAGCTTTTTCACTACTACTCCTTAAGATGGGACTCTCCGCAGAAAATATCGTGTGATATCTATTCCGGAAGGTTAAAACCAACCAGAAAAGGGGAAGAGGGTTATATGCAGATACGTGATTATTTCAAGAAGCTTCTTGCAGAGAGGGCATCAGAAAATAAGATGGACGTACTTGTATCCTACACAGGCGAAGGGTCGTTTTCAAATAGCCTCACTGCGTGGAAGGAGGAGGGGATAACACTCCGTGAGCAGTTTCCGCAGGCATTCACCAATGCAAAATCATCAAAATTTTTGATGTTTCATATGTATCCATATATGAAACAATCAGTTATAGAAGAACTGAGGAGAGAAGAGGTGGACCTTATGTTGTTTCACGAACATGGCACTTTCGACCGACAGTATCTGACCGGAATACCTTTGAGTAAAGGTTCTGACGATAATATCGAAGCTGCAAGAAGGATGTTCAGAAACCGTCTCAGAAAAGAGATTGAGAAAAAAGGCGATAACGAAATGCTCAAACAGTCATGGATGAACTACTACAAGATTGATTCAACATGGTTTGCAGGGGTATCGGACCCCGCTCAGATTCAGAAGGATTCTCTGGACGACGTAAATATGGGAATCGTTCTCGAGGATGTTCCAAACATTAATCCCAATCCAAGGGTGGTAATTTTCGATGCCTGCTTTAACGGTGACTTTCGTGAGGACAGCTTCATAGGCGGAGAGTACATCTTTGCAAAAGGTAAGACCTTGGTGGCAATAGGGAACTCTGTGAACGTTCTTCAAGACAAATCGGCAAGCGACCTTCTGGGTCTTCTTGGACTTGGTTACAGCGTTGGAGAGTGGGCACAACTTACTAATATTCTTGAATCACATATAATTGGAGACCCGACATTTCTTTTCAAGAGTGATGCTTCAGGCAATAAAGTAAATCTTAAATCTAAGGATAACGCATACTGGCTCAAGGTTCTTAAGGGGGCACAACACCCCGACATTAAAGGAGTTGCCCTTAAGAAGCTGTTCAGCCTGCACTATCCTTCCCTTCCACAACTGCTTGTAGATACATACAACAGCTCGCCATACTACATGCTCAGATTACAGGTTTTTCATCTTCTTCAATTTTACAATGACGGAAAATTTGAGGAACTTCTTAAAAGCTCTGTTTATGATCCGTATGAATTCATAAGAAGAAAGTCGACCTTCTCTATGGGCAGGATTGGTAAGGAAGAGTATATACCCTTTATAGCATCGGTCTTTATTAATGATTACCTGGACGAAAGAGTAAGGTTTAATGCCGAATTCTGTTTCGACCTTATGGATCAGAATAAACTGAAAAAGGAGGGTGAGATGCAGATTATGAACAGCACCCTGTACAATAAAGAAAAGAGTCTCTCCGAATTCAATGCAAGAGTTGCCTCCAGGGCAGGAATGGCAAAATTAAGCATGGACGTTGCAAATAAGGAGCAGAAGATGAGTTCGAGGTTATTGGGTGTAAGCATCTTGAGAAACAACTGTTATCATGCTATGGTGGACAGCTACCTCAAAGTGCTTGCCGATCCTTCGGAAGACCTCAATCTCAGAGTAAAGCTTGCTGAGTCATTAGGTTGGTTCACACTCTCATACAGAAAGGCCGACATTATATCTGCCTGCAAATCAATTGCAACAGAGAATGGGTTGGATCAGAAGCTGAAAAACGAGCTGCTTAAAACAGCCAACAGATTAGAAGTATACATGCGATAATAAGAAGAAGAGATGAAGAGTAAAATTTTTAAAACAGCATTGCTTCTGATTACTATTGTTTTAGGAGCAACAGCATATGCACAGAGTGAGATTATCCCTGCAAAGGGTAAGTTTGGTTCACGTTTTCTGATAGTAATAGACAAAGCCAGCTTTACTGCTGCAAAACAGGAGGTTCTGGATTATAAAGCAGTACTTGAAAGCGAAGGCTTAGGGGCCATGATTTTGGCAGGTGAGTGGAACAATCCTGAAAAATTAAGGGCAGAAATAAGGGATATTTATAACCAGAAACCTGTTCTGGAGGGAGCGGTCCTTATTGGCAATATTCCTGTTGTAAGGGTACAGAACTTTCAGCACTCCACAACTGCATTTAAAATGGATGAAGCAAACTTCCCTATTACTGATGCATCGGTGACATCCGACCGTTTCTACGACGACCTTGACCTGGAGTTTGAACTTATAAAAAAGGACGAAAAGAATCCGGGCCATTTTTACTATCGTCTTCTGGAGAGTTCTCCACAGGTAATACAGATTGACTTTTACTCTGCCCGGATGTTGCCACCTTCGGATATGGGCATAGAACCTGTTGTTTTGCTGAAGCGATACCTCAAAAAGGTGGTTGCTGCCCACAAGGAGTCAAACCCTATGGATCAGCTGGTTATATTCAACGGACACGGGTACAACTCCGATTGTCTTACAGCGTGGCAGAACGAGCAGTTTGCAATAAGGGAGCAGGTTCCTCTGGCCTTCAAGAGTTCCAAGGGGAACGGATTCTATAACTTCAGGCAGGATCCTTTTATGAAATATAAGTTATATGACAAAATGCAGCAAAACGGCACCGACCTTTTTGTTTTCCATGAGCATGGCGATTTTGACACACAGTATATAAACGGCGATTATCCTGCTCCAAACTACCTCGAATATACAGCCGGCAGCAAGCTTGATAAAATTGGTCCTATGAGTGTAATGGGGACATCTCTCAGAAACACCTACAGAAGGTATAAAGGGGAAAGGGCAGAGAATTTCAAGAAGGGGCTGATTGCAGATTATGGATTCACCGAGGAGTTCTTTGCCAGACAGAGGCTGGACTCTCTTAGGGTAAGTGACTCAATATTTGCCGCTGACATAAACATTGTTTTGAAGGACCTTGCAAAAGTGAAGATGCAACCGAAGTTCACAATTTTTGATGCTTGTTATAACGGCTCTTTTCATAAACCAGGCTATGTAGCAGGTTACCACATCTTTGGTGACGGCAACACTATTGTCACACAAGGCAATACAGTTAATGTTCTTCAGGATAAATGGACTCTTGAGCTTATTGGAATGGTTGCCGAGGGGGCAAGAGTGGGCTTCTGGCAAAAGGAGTTGCAATATCTGGAATCACACCTTGTGGGTGATCCTACATATTGTTTCTATTCTGCAGGTTCCAATTCCATTAACCGCGATCTGGCAAATAATGTAGTTAACACTAGGGCAGGCATCAAGGGTAACTCAAAAGTGTGGGAGAGATATCTAAAATCGTCAAATCCAAATTTGCAGGCACTTGCCCTTAAGCAACTGTCAAAGAATCCACCAAAGGATTATTCCGACAGGCTTCTGAGTATCTTCAAGAGCAGCAAACACTACAGTGTGAGATTTGAGGCACTTAAGAGACTACTGGATAATTCCGGTGGAGAGGCGAGAGAATATCAGAATATGGTTGAGGCTATACGTCTTGGTTTGGATGACCCTTATGAGTTTATCAGAAGGTTTTCTTCCCGTTTTGCCGGTTACTCCGGAGATCCTGTGCTGATTCCTTCTTTGGTAAGCACTGTACTCTTCTCAAACGAGAGTCAGCGCGTCCAGTATGCTGCACAAGGTTCGCTGCAGATGTTCGACATCCCATCTGTGGTAAATGAGATCGAGCGACAGGCCAAGGCATCAAATCTTCCTGACAAGGAGAAGGTTGCAAAAGATCTTGCTGATCACTACAAGGGGCAGCTTAAATTGCAGGAGAAGTCGCTAAAGGTTATCCTGGACAAAAACGCAAAGCAAGAAGAGAGGATATCGGCTGTAAGAAGCCTCCGTAACTACAATAACCACAAGCAGACAGGGAGTCTTCTTGGAGTATTGGGTGATTCAGGCGACAACACGGCCGTAAGAACAACACTTGCAGAGGCATTGGGCTGGTTTAATCTCAGTATTGCAAAGGGAGATATCATAAAAGCCTTGAAATTGGTCCATGACAATCCGGACACGGCTCCTGAACTGAAAAAAGAGGCGCTCCAAAGTCTCAATAGGTTGTAGAGGTACAAGGGGACGCACATTGTGTACCCGGCTTAATGTGTTTATGTGTAATGTGTTAATGGATAAGGTGCGTGATTTGAAGATACTTGCCAGGAGGCTTTGGGCACCCACTTAAGGAACAGTGCGTTGAAAAAAACAAGGAGCGGAAACTGCGGCCGGACATACCAGCACAATAAGTTTCCGCATTTGTTTTTTAGCACTGTGACTGCGAAGTGGGTAAAGCCGGGGCACGTATATGAAAATCCCGCACCTTACCTTAAAACAGGGGACACATTAAGCGTCACCATGTATCTTTTTAATTGTACCTTTGACACATGAGTAATAAAAATATCCTGACCCCTTTAAAGAAGTACTTATGGGGTAGTGTCCCTTATCTTTTTTTCTGTATGGTCAATTCGAAGCATGAGAAACACAAATATTTAAGGTTTATAAAGGAAAATGGATATACCCATTACCCTTACGATTATGCTCAACATTATCTTGATATGGAAGTCAATGTAATGACCGACGAGGGTAACGGATTACCATATATCAGGCACAGAGGTACAAAAAACTTATATTTTCCACGGCATTACACTCATGATCATATTATAAAGGGATATAGATCACTGATGATAGAGCAGGATATCAATTCACCTCATCATTATGTTGATTCTATAGAGGAGTTCAAAGGAAAAACCCTGCTGGATATAGGATCAGCAGAGGGGCTTACCTCTCTTGATGCCATAGAGTTGGTCGATTCCTTGTTTCTGTTCGAATACAACCCGGGCTGGATAGAAGCATTAGAGGCAACATTCGAACCCTGGAAACACAAGGTGCAGATTATGAAACAGTATATTGGTGATAAGACCATTGGAATTAACCAGACTTTGGACGACTTTCTCAAAGACAAGCCAAAGAAGAACTTATTCCTTAAAATGGATATAGAGGGTGCAGAACGAAATGCGTTGGCAGGAGCCATAAATCTGTTCTCAAACGCCGATAATCTAAATTTTGCAATCTGCACATACCATAGAAAGAGTGACAACAAGGTAATTTCCCGGATACTGGATAAACACAATTGCACACACTCTCAGCGGAATGGGCTGTTATATTACAAACACCATCTGCGCCCGTGTCTTATTCGCGGATGGGTACATGGGGACGCACATTGTGTACCCCAATGAAACATTTGCAGTTAAACATTTACAGTTGTCTAAAGCAAAATTTGCCTCAAAAAAAACCGCCCATTAAAGGCGGTTTCTTTCAATTTTAGAGGGTACACAATGTGCGTCCCCATGTACCCTATTTCGCAATTTCCAAACCCCAGTCAATACCCTTTAAAGTGGCTGGAACACCGCTCTTCATCCATACAGGCATAGGAGCTCCTTTAAGGAAGTGGTCAAAGAACTGTGAGAGTCTTACACTCAGGTCCTTTGCATTCACCCTATCGCTAAGGTTATGTGATTCTTTATTGTACTGAAGCAACCATGCAGGTTTTCCAAGTCTCTTTAGAGCTGTGAAGTACTCAATTCCCTGGTACCATGGAACTGCCTCATCTGCATCGTTGGACATAATAAGAACAGGAGTCTCTATTTTGTCGGCATGGAACAACGGCGAGTTCTCTATATAAAGATCCAGACCCTCCCAAAGAGTTTTGCCAATCCTGCTCTGAGTATGCTCATACTGGAACTGACGCGTAACGCCTGTGCCCCATCTTATTCCACCATAGGCACTTGTCATATTGGCAACCGGGGCACCAGCGCCTGCGGCTTTCCATTTGAATACCTGCGGTTGTGTTATCATATAGGCAACCTGATAACCACCCCAGCTCTGACCCTGAATGGCAATGTTATCTTTGTCTACCCATGAATTCTTGCATAACATCTCAACACCCGGCACAATACAGTCAAGTGCGCTCTTGCCGGGATGTCCTATCTGATAAGCAATGTCAGGAGTGAATACAAGATAACCGTTACTGGTGAAAAACGTAATGTTTATTGTTGACTGGCTCGGTGCCGGCGCCCTGTAGTAATTAAGCAGATGTGAAACCCTCTCGTAGAAGTAGACAATCATCGGATATTTCTTTGATGGGTCGAAATTCTCAGGCTTATGCAGGATTCCCTCCATATCCAGTCCGGTGGCCGATTTCCATTTCACCAACTCATTTGTACCCCAGTTATAGTCTCTCTGTTGAGGATTTATATCTGTTATTTTCTTTTGAGTCTTGAAGTTATCCTTAGTTATCCACACATCTGGCGATGTAGTGAAGTTGTGCTTTACATAGGTAATTACAGAACCGTTCTTCGCCTTATTCAGATACATGATGTTGTAAGGTTCGAGTATCCACTGCTTCATTACAGGTTTCTTCTTGCCCATCTCCTTGAAATAGAACCCGTTGTTTTTTGTAACGTTATCAAAGACAGAGAAATAAATTGTCTCTTTTGGCTTAATTGGGTCCAGTTTGATTCCCGGAGTACCCGGAGGGAGCAGTACATCGTCCAGTCTGACTATCCTGAACATTTTATTCTCCATTCTTCCTAGTCCGTCTGTAAGATTGACAGCAGGAACCTCTCCCTTAGGATCAATCTGCCAGATATCGTATCTGTCATGCAGATATATAGCCTTGTCACCCTCTGCCCAACCGCCATGACCATACGAAGGGGCCATTTCAGGAGTGTCATGAAGTTCGTTTGCAAATGATACCTTAATATCTTTGGTTATGTTCCTGATTTGCTCGGTGGCAACCTCGAATGAGTACCATTGCTGGTCTACATTATTGAACCATACAAGAAACTTAGCATCAGGAGAAGCACTTATATTGCTGATATATACATCTTTCAGTAAAAGCTTGCTGCTGCCGTCCTTAACTGAAATAATGTATAGGTCTGTATGAGGATTAGCGGACCATTGCGACTCCATTTCATAGTTCTTGTCAGAAGCACTGTATGCCCAATTGCTAGACCACTCACCGGGAACCTGAACCTGCTCATAATTTTCCTTCCCCAGTTGTACCAGTGAGGGCTCTCCACCCAGTTCAATTTTGCACACATAAGATTTCTTCAACTCTCTTTGCATATTTATCAACTGGTAAGGTTGAATATTAGCCTCCTGATAGTGCCATATATCCAGTCTTGCAACCTCCGATTCAACTATAGATGTGTCCTTTTCGCGGAAAACCTTGGAGATGCCAAAAAATAACCTGTTGCCATCCTTGTTAAACTGTAGCGACCTGTTCTCGCTAACCTGCCAGTTTTCTGGAAGTCCCGGGATATTCTTGTCAATAACTACTTTTGCTGTTTCATCACCATCTCGGAAATGCATAATGGATACATTCTTGGCAGAAGCCTTTGCTGTGTCGAGCTTTGCATAAAAAGCAAAGTTTTTATTGTCTTCACTAACCAATGGCAACTTGACGCTCTGCTTTGCATTAAATGTGTAGATGGTTTTGAGAACCTTGTTTTTAGGAGTGTAAAGGTAAAGACCGTTCTTGAAAAGAGAGTCTTTGGAGTTTGGCCTTCTGACAAAGAAAAGAGAGTCCCCGCCTTTACTGAAATCGAAGTCCGATACATATTTGATAGTGTCAATTTTACCTGTCGAAAACTGATAGAGCATCAGGTCGGAGCCTTCGTCCTTATCCTTTTTTACAGGTTTCTTGGATTTTGAAGTGTCTGCTGGTGGAGTGGTCTGGAAAACCATGAAATCGGTACCATACCTCCCAATCTTGAATGATTTCAGGTATGGATACTTTTTAAGCTCCTTTGTGTAAAGGTTATAGATGCCCAAAGAGTCCTTAGGCATTTTGTCCGGCTTAACCTTCTTGTGTTTTGCTGCCTTGCTCTCTTCAAACTTTGGTTTGATTGTAAATACAGAGAACTTGCCATCGTATGTTAGTTTGAGAGCAGAGCCTCTTGGAATTATATTTTGTTCTTCGGTCATTAGGTTAAGAGCAACGATTCTTGAGTCACCTTCCTGAGAATTAATATAAAAAAGAGTGAATTTTGCATCTTCGGTCATGTTGAACCCTCCTGCATTTTTCCAACTGTCGTATACACTGTGGTCAAGAGGCTTCTTCTGACCAAATGAGCAGACAGAGGTTACCAGCAGTATCGTTATTAATAAAAATCTTTTCATAATGGGTAGTTATTGATATGATTATTTTATATATGTTTTTGTTTATTTCTAGTTCTATTTGAGCCATTTGTCGAGCCATGCATAGAATATCCTGTTCCATAGAATGCTGTTCTGAGGCTTGAGTATCCAATGATTCTCATCGGGGAAAAGTACCATTTTTGAAGGCACGCCCATCATCTGAGCAGCATTGAATGCAGCCATTCCCTGTTCAACAGGAACGCGATAGTCAAGTTCGCCATGAGTTACCAAAATTGGTGTTTTCCAGTTTTTCACAAGCTTATGAGGAGAGTTTGCGTAATGTCTTTTTGCTACAGGATTGTCATCCCAAGGGGCACCACCATTGTCCCAATGAGGGAACCAGAGCTCCTCTGTCATCATATACATCTGCTCCTGGTTGAATATACCGGCATGAGAAATGAATGCAGAGAAAAGTCCATTATGTATGCCTGCCAGGTAGTAAACTGAGTAACCACCGTAACTTGCTCCAACAGCGCCAACCTTTCCAACATATTTTTCCTTCTTCATCTCCTTTACAGAATAAATATAATCCTGCATGTTCAGTCCAATGTAGTCGCCCGAAATCTGCTCGCACCACTCCTGACCAAACGCAGTTGTTCCCCTTCTGTTAGGAAGAATCACAATATAATCGTTTGCTGCCATCAGCTGGAAGTTCCATCTGTATGACCAGCTCTGGCTGAGTGTTCCCTGAGGGCCACCATTACAGAACAGTATTGCCGGATAGACCTTGGTTGAGTCGAAGTTTGGCGGATAGACCACCCACATGTGCATATCCTTATTGTCCACAGTCTTTATCCACCTCTCCTGAACCCGGCCCATCTTCACCTGATCAAGAATGTATTTGTTCTCAAACGAAATCTGAGAATAGGAACCATCTGTACTGTTAATAGAAACAATCTCATTTGGCATGGACATGCTCTTGTATGTTCCTATAAGTTTATCCCCGGCCAGCTGAACACCGTCAAAATCGTACTGTCCACTGGTAACCTGACGGATTGCCTTATCTGCGATATTTACATGGTATACACCTGTGAGAGCCTTTACGCAAGAGGTGAAATATAATCCGGAACCATCTGCCAACCATGTTATTGTCTCTACATTATATTTGTAGTCGGTGGTTAGCTCACGTTTCTGCCTGCTTTGCAGGTCCATAACGAAGAGCCTTTTTTTGTCTGCCTCATAGCCATCTCTCTCCATGCTTATCCACGCAAACATCTTTCCATCCGGAGAGAAAAGCGGATCGGTATCATAACCCATCATCCCATCTGTTAGGTTTTCGGCTTTCTTAAATGGCAAGCTGTATAGGTATATGTCTGTATTTGTAGAGAATGCATATTTCACACTTGTCACCTTGCGCGAAGAGTAAAGAATATTCTCACCGTCCGGGCTCCAGCTAAGCTGATCGATAGCACCAAAAGGAAGGGTAGGACACTCATAGGGTTCTCCATCCAGAATGTCAACAATGTTGGAAATTGAATGACCGTCAAAATCAGCAATAAATGGGTGAGGGATCTCCTCCACGAAGGTATCCCAGTGACGGTACATAAGGTCATTTATCACCCTGCCCGATGACTTGTCGAGGTCAATATAGAGGTCCACAGGTTTTTTAATTGACTTGATTGTGCTGATAAACAGAATTTTGTCACCCTTAGGTGAAACGGTGAACTCTGCGATATCCTTTTCGTAGTTGCTTATCTGTTTTGGTTCTGAACCATCCTTTTTCATGACCCAGATTTGTCCACCCATGAGATATGCTATCTCTTCGCCGTTGTTTATCCACCTTGCGTTGTTTTCGCTCTTTGGACTCTTTGTAAGTTGTGTGTTGTCCGTACCATCGAGGTTCATCACAAAAAGTTCCCTGTTGTTTTTGTTGATCTCAATACTTGTATATCCCACACCGTATAGAATCTTTTTTCCGTCAGGAGATACCTGCGGGTCGCTAAGCTTGCCCAGGTTGTGCATGACCTCAGGTGTGAGGCGTCCTTCATTAGCAGTAATCGTACTCTTGGTGATAAGCTCTTCGGTCTGCTTATCCTGTGAGCATCCGCATATTGAGGCGGAGGCAATAGCGGTTGAAATTAACATACCTGATAAAAATTTACTTTTCATATATTTAGCTTTTATAATTGTCGTTTGTGCAGTTATAATCTAACAAAAATACGGTAAATTTCAGAGTATTTCAAGTAATGACACTACCGGCATCACAGCTTTCCAGTTTTTGCTAAAACCTGAGGCTGTTTTGCCGGTAGTGTCATTACTGTTTTAGCCTATGACTTGGTCAGAACAGGGTTTCAAAATATTGCCTTAGTTTACGTATCTCGGAATATTTAATTGACTTGACTGTGTTTATTGAGATACCAAGCAGCGTTGCAATCTCTTTATTGTTGTACCCAGACAATGCATACCTTATTATACGGGCATTGGATTTGGGGAGTTTGTCTATGGCGCTTATTAGAAGCTGATTATACTCCTCTTCGACCAACATATTGAATATCTCATGCTCTTTATCCGATTCCGAAAGAATAAAATCATATCGTTTCTCCTCCCTTTTTTTCCCTCTGATATAATTGAGAGAGGTATTTCTTGTCATAATAAACAGAAAATCACCGACAGATGCTATTTTGTCGCGGTCCGGGTTCTCCCAGAATTTAATTATTACCTCCTGAGCAATATCCTGAGCAATATCAGACGATTTGACAAATCTTTCTGCTACCGCGCAAATAGAGGCATAATGCTCTCTGATGAATATGTCAAAATTTTTTATGGGAAAAGTGTATTTATGGATTCGCGAAATTATAAATAAATTGAATTAAAAATAATCTTTTTTTTTCTTTCATCCACTTTGCCCCTCTGTGGTGTCTTTATATTAAACAGACATCATGAACTACAATTACGCACGTCAGCTAGCCGAGATCATTGTTAAGATATGGCTCAATAAAGCATCTGAAAATGAGCGTGAAAGACTGCTTTCATGGCTTGATGAAAATGAGGAGAACCGACAAACCTATAAGAATATTATAAATGGTGAATCGCTCCTAAAAAGATTGAGAAGAGAGGATAAAATTTCTGAAACTACAGATTTTGAACTCTTGTGCAAAGAGATTGCTCAAAAACTTTTGAAAAAGAAATCGAGAGAAAGGGCACTTAAGGTTTGGGCCTATGCTGCTGGGTGTATTGTTTTGGCAGTCGGTGGTTTGCTATGGATGAGTGGTGATAATAATTCAAAGAAGGAGTTGCTCTCAGATTCTGTTTCAAAGGTGAGACTTGTAATGTCTACAGGAGATGTTATAAATCTAGACACACAAGTTCCGGATAGCATTAATACAAAGTCAGCACTCATTCTTAAGGATACTCTTGGATTAATATATAAGGCAAAAAACGAATTACTGGATGGAAATCAGCTTGAAGAGAAGAATAAAATCATTACAGAGGTAGGAGGAGAGTATTCGTTTACATTAAGCGATGGCACAAAAGTATGGCTTAACTCATTGAGTGAAATAGAGTTTCCTGTAAATTTCAAAGGAAGAGAAAGAGTTGTGAACCTGACAGGAGAGGCCTATTTCGAAGTTTCACCAGATGCAAAACGACCTTTTATCGTACATAGTCTCAATCAGTCTGTACAGGTTCTTGGAACAACATTCAACATAAAGGCTTACCCCGATGAAGAGATGGTATACACCACACTTGTAGAGGGTAAGATTTCTGTAGGAAGTGGAGGTAACAAAGTTGTACTGAGCCCGGGAATGGAGTCAGTCTGCCAGCGTTCAAGCAATGGAATAGAGACACATAATGTAGATACAGGCTTTTCTACAGCATGGATGTCAGGTTTCTTTATGTTTAATAATCAGGATTTAGGAGAAATGCTCAAGGTTCTTAAGAGATGGTACGGATATGATTTTAAGTACAATAATTCAGAAGTAGGTAAGAATACCTTCAGTGGCCGGTTCAATAAGTATTCAGATTTTGAGACCATACTAAGCTCAATCACATTAGCAGGAGGTCCGGAATTCATTTTGAACGATAAGGAGAAGAGCGTATCTATAAAAAACAGAACTAATTAGTTTGCAAAATATATCATAGGTCATTTCTGCACCTTATAAGCAGGAGAATGTCTAATAATAAAACAAATTATGAAAAAACTTAATTCAATTGTACTTGGAGTAGTTTTACTAATTGCTGCTTTTACATGGATTCCCGGTTATGGGCAGACAGCTCAGAGCCTGATATCCATAAACCTTAAGGAGGCCAGACTCACACAGGCACTCAATGAGATAAATAGCAAATCCGGCAATCAGATCTTATACAAAGTTGAAGAGGCTTCAAAAGAGACAAAACTCATAACCGTAAATCTTAAAGATGTAAGTCCGGTAAAGTGCGTGGAGGCATGTCTTGCAGGTACAGGTTTCACATATGTATTACAGGGAGGTATGATTGTGGTACATCCAAAGAAACAGGACGAACAACCACAAAAGCCTGTTATACATATCTTAAAAGGAACTGTTACAGATATATCAGGCAGACCAATGGAGGGAGTCGCGGTAATGGTTAAAGGTACCAGCACAGGTATTGCAACAGACAACAAAGGCTATTATGAACTAAAGACTCCAAGATTCTGTACTGTTGTATATGCCTTTTTGGGGATGAAGAAAAGAGAAGTAGTTATAAGAGGTGATAATGAGCAAAATATAATAATGGAGCTTGATGCAGCCGAAGTAGGAGAAGTTGTTGTCACCGGTGTATTCAACAAGTCAAAAGAGAGCTATACAGGTTCGGTCTCTACTGTCACAGCAAAAGATATTCAGGCATACAGAGGTCAGAATCTGGTGCAGACTTTAAAGAACATAGATCCTGCTTTTAATATCACTGTAGACAATAATCTCGGGAGTAATCCCAATGTTATTCCTCAACTTACACTACGCGGGAGCTCCTCATTACCAATGAGCGTTCAGGAGTACAATGCAGGTCTTAAAACCAATGTGAACACACCATTGATTATAATGGACGGATTTGAGATCTCTCTCACAAAACTGATGGACTACAACGATGAGGATATTGAGACTATCAATATCCTAAAAGATGCCTCTGCGACTGCAATTTATGGATCAAGAGGAGCAAACGGTGTTATAGTGGTGATCACCAAGGCTCCACAGCCGGGAAAGCTGAAGATAAATGTGCAAGCTGGTCTTACAATGGAAATACCCGACATTTCATCATATGATTTATTAAATGCGTCTGAGCTTCTCTCTTTACAAAAACAGGTTGGACTGTACACCAGCAAGACAAATCTTTCGTACAAGGAATACGGAGAGGCTGCTTACGAATTGCGTTTGAAGGATGTTATGGAGGGTGTTAACACCGACTGGCTTCACTATCCTGTAAGAGTAGGCACAGGAAGAAAGTATAATCTTAGATTAGAGGGGGGAAGCAATGAGTTCAGATGGGGGGCAACAGCCTCATTGACATCAAACGCAGGAGCTATGAAAGGATCTGACAGAGATAATTTCAATGCAGGATTTACTATAGCGTATACATATAAAAACGTGATTTTTAAAAATCAATTGAGAGTTGGTGTTAATAAGGCGACAGAAAGCTCATACGGTAATTTCAGTACATATGCCAACATGATGCCTTATTACAAACCATACAATGAGGATGGTACACTTGTAAAGGACTTTATGGGTTTGATTACAACTTACGCCAGGGTCCAGAACCCTCTTTACGATGCAACATTAAATAGCCGGAATGAAACTGGTTATACCGAACTTAACAACAATTTTTCCATTGAGTGGAACATTCTTAAGGAGCTAAAAATGAAGGCCCAGCTTGGAATTACAAAGAATAATACAGAAAAAGATTATTATCTGCCCGCTGAGCACTCTACATTCAGAACTTCTGAATATGAAACTCAAGATGGCTATTTTAGAAGGGGTATGTATAAGTACGGAACAGGTAACAGTTTAAGTTATGATGCCGATGTGGTCCTGAGCTATACGAAGAACTTTAAAGGTAAACATCAGCTATATGCAGGGTTGAACTACTCGATTCAGAACAGCGAGAACTACATGTATAACTTTGTTGTGGAGGGTTTTTCAAAAGGTAGCAAGGCGTTTATCGGAAATGCACTACAATATGACAAGCTAGGAATGCCAAACGGAATCGAAAGTACTTCCAGAAGAGTAGGTTTGACAGGGAACTTAAACTACACTTTTGAAAACAGATATTATGCCGACTTTTCATACAGGGTAGACGGAAGCTCTCAGTTCGGCAGTAAAAGCAAATACGCACCATTCTGGAGTATGGGTATTGGTTGGAACATTCACAGAGAAAAATTCTTAAGAGGGAATGATTTAATCAGCAATTTCAGACTTAAAGCCTCTTATGGTCAGACAGGCTCGCAGCAATTCTCTCCTTACCAGGCTCTTCAGACATACCAGTATTATACCGATGACAGATACCTGAACATGACAGGAGCCTACCTTATGGCATTAGGAAATGTAAATCTTAAGTGGCAAATGACAGATCAGTTCAATATCGGTACAGAAATAGGTATTTTGAACAACAGACTGAGCGGTACATTCGATTTTTATGTCAAAAAAACATCAGATCTGCTCTCTTCAAGAGATCTTCCGCTGTCAACAGGATATTCTTCATATATAGACAATATTGGAGAGGTGAAAAATACAGGTTTTGAGGCATCCTTAAACGGATATATTTTCAGAGATACAGAAAAAGGGCTCATCTGGATGGTTGGTGCAAAACTAGCTTATAATAAAAACCAGATATCCAGACTTTCAGAGGAGATTAAAAAACAGACAGAGAGTTACAGGGCGCAAAATGTAGATATAAGCACTCTCTTCTATGAAGGATTTTCTCAAAACTCAATATGGGCTGTTAAATCACTTGGAATTGACCCAAGCACAGGTAAAGAACTTTTTCTAGATAAAAACGGATACGTTACCGACACATGGGACCCATCTGCAAAGATTTATTGTGGAATAAGCGATCCTTTGTTCAGAGGAAATGTAAACTCAATGCTTAGATACGGCAACTTTACTCTAAACCTCTCTTTCGGATATCATTGGGGTGGACAGGTTTATAACCAAACCCTTATAAGCAAGGTTGAAGTTACTACAACAGTATTGGGTAAAAACAACGTCGACAAAAGAGTTTATACAGAAAGGTGGAGTAAGCCGGGGGATATAGCTTTCTACAAAGGATTTTCTAATACAGCAACACGTGCAACATCTCGTTTCGTAATGAACGATAAAGTTTTTGAGCTACAGAGCGCAAGCCTTCAGTATAGACTGGATAAGGGATCTTTTATAAAAAAATACAAGATTCAGTCTCTGATCTTTGAAGTTAATACCTCCGATATCTTTTATATTTCATCCGTCAAGCGTGAAAGGGGTATTAGTTACCCATTTTCCAGGAGAGCGGGGGTTTCGGTATCACTTATGTTTTAATAATGAATTACTATTATGAAAAGAATATTTATTTACCTCTTTTTACTTATTTTACCCCTGATCAGCTCTTGTGATAAATGGCTGGACGTCAAGCCAACAACTCAGGTGACAACCGATGAATTGTTCGGTACATACGCAGGCTTTTGTAACGCATTAAACGGCTGTTATATTAAGCTTAAGGAGAGAGACATCTATGGTGAAAAACTTACGATGTCAAACATAGAATCCATGGCTCAGCTCTGGAAAGTAAGCCAGACAGGTCGCCTGCAGGATTACGAACTAAAGGCTTTTAATTATGACGGGGATAATGCAAAAGCAGCAGCCAACAGTATTTATGCAGGTTTGTATAATGTTATTGCACAAACCAACATGATTATCAATAACATGGATACTTATGGTTCGGTAATAAAGGACCCCGTGTCAAAAGCTATGATTGAAGGAGAGGCCTATGCTATCAGGGCATTTTGCCACTTCGATGCTTTAAGGCTGTTTGGTCAGGTTCCGAACGGTGCCACAATAAATGTTTCGCTTCCTTATGCTGAGACGGTCTCTCCTGCATCGCTCCCAAAATATTATAATTATAACGATTTTGTAGCAAAAGTAGAGGCAGACCTTAATAAGGCTGAATCAATTCTTAAAGATAAGGATCCAATCTTCAAGTATACGTTCAATTATCTTAATACATTTAATGCCAGTCAGATAGACAACGTGGTGCTTAACGACGACTTCCAAGGCTATCGTCAGAACAGGTTTAATTACTGGGCAGTGAAAGCACTTCAGGCAAGATTTTACATGTATATAGGAAACAAAGACAAGGC
The DNA here is from genome assembly GCA_041659025.1 of Bacteroidales bacterium. GTDB lineage: Bacteria > Bacteroidota > Bacteroidia > Bacteroidales > UBA932 > Bact-08. The sequence goes on from JBAZZA010000002.1 coordinate 180,902, forward strand.
ATATTCAATTGCAAAAAGCATTATTGAGGCTAAAGGAGTGGACGGAAACGACCTCATAACACTAAGTGGTCTGAGTGACATTAATGCAGGTTATCTTGCCTGCCCATCTGAATGTCTTATGATGCTAAATGCACATAATATTATGAGTTACTCGCCATCTGTGCTTGCAGCCGGGTCTACTCAAATAAGGGAGACTCACCTTGTTATAACAAATGAACAGTTAACCAAGTTGTTCGAAGGGCAGCTAACTGCCTCTCACAATCGTTTTAATATTCTATGGAACAAATCACTTATGGATCCTTCGGGCAAACTTTTTCCTGTACTCATGAAGTACAACTACAACAACACTTCATCTGTGAGTACATATCTGGAATTGACAAAAAGACAGGTAATTCCAATTCTCCGGCTTTCGGAAATGTATCTGATAGTGTTTGAGACCACCAACGATCTTACAGAAGCAAACACCTTGTGGGCCAAATATCAGTTATCACATAATGTCCTTATAACCGGAAACACTTTTGCTACATTGGATGCTGTAAGAGCAGAGGTTATAAATGAATACAGAAGAGAGTTTTATGGCGAAGGTCACATGTTTTATACATATAAGAGATTGAAAGCTCCTGCTATGCTCTGGAGAACAGAACCTGTAACAGAGGCTAATTATATTGTAAAATTACCAGTATCAGAATATAATCCTAATAAATAAAAAAGCCATGATTAATAAGTTTAGCAAATATATTTTGATTGCTTTTTCTGCAATATTTGTTTCCGGTTGTGAGAACAAACTGGAAATGTTTAACCACAGCGATGGATTAAATTTTATTTATAACAATAATGTCGATTCCATTGTCAATTACTCTTTTGTATACGGACCATCAACTGCAGTTACAGATACAATCCTGCTCAATGTGGAGACCATGGGTTTTATTGGTGAGAATGCAAGAGAGGTTACTCTCGAGCAAATACCGGCAGAGGGTACCAATGCAATTTCTGGTACCCATTATGTTCCATTCAATGATCCTACTGTTAAAAACAATTACGTTATACCCAAAGGGGTGGTTACAGCTTCCCTCCCTATCATTATCAAGAGAGATGCATCTTTAAAAAGTTCTACGGTCACTCTGGTTGTAGGATTTAAAGAAAACAACTACTTCAAATCTGCTCTGCCAAAACGAAGTCGGTTCAAAATCATTTTCACCGACCAATTATCAAAACCTGCCAACTGGGCCGCCTATGCAACAGCCTATTTTGGAGCATATGGGGTAGCAAAACATCAGTTTTTAATACAACAAACAGGAGAAAAGTGGGATGATGAATATTTATCAAAAGAATTAGGCTTCACATCAAGTACATCATATACCGGAGGTACAAACTCAAATTATGATGCGGGCTATGTAGAATACCTTTTAGAGGTCATTATCAGGAAGCTGAATGCATACAACGCCCAAAGAATAAGTCAGGGACTTGATGTGTTAAAAGAGGCCGATGGTACAATTGTCTCATTTAATTAAATAATAAAGAAATGAAAATTATAAGATCAATTATATTAATGTTTCTTGCATCTGTTTCGATAACTTCATGTTATTTAGACAAAGGCAATTACGACTATACAAAAATAAGTGACATAGAAATCTCGGGAATTGAAACCTCCTATGCAAAAGTATCTGCAATTGATACATTAAAGATAGATCCGATTATTACAAGTACTTATGGAGATAATTTAGAATTCAGGTGGGTGATTTTCGATGATCAGCTTATAGCCGATACAATAGGAAGGACTAAAAACCTTAAATATTTTGTTAACAAGGGAGTTGGAAATTATACAATCTATTTATATGCAAAAAGCAAGACAAACGGATACTATGTACATAAATTAACCTCATTGACTGTTGGCACCTTATTTACCAGAGGTCATTATATCCTCAAAGAGGATGCATCGGGTAATACAGATATGGACCTTCTTTTAGATGACGGAAGATTAGTTCCAAATATTCTGATGACTACTCAAGGATCCACCTTATCCGGGAAACCAAGGAGCATGGGTATTCTGTACAACAAACAGTTTGTCGATCCCGTTCGATTGACAAAAGTAAAAGCTCATTGTCTGGGTATAATTACAACCAATAAAAAAGTGAGTGTTCTAAGAGCATCAGATATGAAATCGTTATTTAACCACTCTACTATGTTTTTTGACGAACCGGTTGATACCCCATATAAATTTCTTACAGGGATGTGGAGCAATATATATCTATCCGACAAAGGAACCTATGCTTCTTACACCGGAAGTCAAGGAACCGGGAAATTAGGATTTCCGTCCGGAGAATCCGGAGGAAGTGACTATTGGGCGGTCTCTCCATCATTGGCTGGGATGGTATATTGGGATGAGACCAATAGCAGAATTCTCTGGAATAACTACAATGGAGACGCAAGTATTTTGACCGACTTAATCTATCCAACCACTAACCTAAACTACAATTGCCTTTTTATGGGAAATTACAGAGGAGTTGTATATAGTTTACTCAGAGATAAGACAAATTCAGCTAGGTTAGTATTGTACAGAATTACAACCACCTCTATGTCTGCTCCTCCTAAGGTCAATAAAGTTGTAGAAATTAACGCTACTTCTAAAATGCACGGTGCAACAATGTTTGCATCTAACCAATATACTGCAGAAATAATTTATTTTGTCAACAACAATAAATTGTATTATTATGATGCGGTAAATAATGCAGAGTATGAGATTATCGCAGCAGGTCTGCCGGCTAACGAAACAATAACCTTTGTTTCCAACAGACAATATACCGTTGCAACGCCAAATTTTGACTATCTGACAATAGGAACATATCTCAGCGGCACGTACAAGCTTTATATGTATAATATGATTGGTGGCCAACCAAATGGAAGTCCTGACAGAACCGCTTCGGGTACCGGAAAGATAAAGGAAACTCACTATCTGGGAACAAGTTTCGGCACTTCTGATCTGACGATGGGAAGAAGATACTCGAGATAAACAAAAAGTAAATGAAAAGATTTTTTTTAAGTTTTGCCCTATTAATTATGGGCAGTATAACTTTTGCCCAAAACCAAGGTATCCGGTTCTTCAAAGGCAATCTGGAAGAGGCGTGTGCAAAGGCTAAATTAGAGAACAAACAAATTTTTATAGATTTCTATACCGATTGGTGTGGTCCGTGCAAAGCAGTTGCCAAATATGTATTTCTCGAAGAAGAGGCCGGTAAATACTTCAACGACAAATTTATCAACATGTCAATAGATGCAGAGAAAGGTATAGGGCCTGCCATTGCCGATGAATTCAAAGTAAACAGCTATCCAACATTTCTTGTGATTGATGCGGGAAAGAATGTTCTGGCTCGTTGGAGCGGATCTTCATCTAAACCAACTCCGGCAGATTTTATAAAGAAGGTAGAGTCTCAAATCGCACTTGGACCAAAAGGTTCTGCAGAAGACCAAGCCCAAATGGAGATGTTAAGAAACATGAATACTCAACAGAAAATCGCTTTAAAACCTGGTATACAAGAGTATGATGGAAAGTATGCAGATGCTCTTGCCAAAGCAAAGGCAGAAGGCAAAATGCTCTTCATTGACTGCTATACTAAATGGTGCGGTCCATGTAAAATGATGTCGTCACAGGTGTTTCCTACAAAAGAGGTTGGAGATTTTATGAATCCGAAATTTGTATTCATGAAGCTTGATATGGAGAACGGGGAGGGGCCGGAGTTGAATAAAACATTTAACATACGCTCCTATCCTACATATGTAATCCTGGACGGAGATGGCAAAGAATTTTTCAGATTCGTAGGTTATAAGCAGCCTGACGCTTTCATTGCAACAATGAAAGCTCATCTGGACAAGGACAAGACTCTCGAAGCACTCCAGGCTCTTTATAAATCGGGAAACAGGGAGAAGAATTTCATACGCGAATATATCAGCGTAGTCAACAGCGATTATAAATCTCAGGAACTGGCAAGGACCATTGCTGCTGAATTGATGAACAGTCTTACCGATGAAGAGAAGCTTGCCCCTGAATACTGGACTTACTGGAATTCATACGGGTATGGCCGTTCAGAAGCAAATTTGAATTTTTTGATAGAGAATCAATTCAAATTCAAAGTAGGTAAAAAGGTTGTGACGGATTTTCTGGTCGATATTGTTCGTGGCACGTATTCATCCATTGCATTCAATTTTGGCGATATGAAGAGTAAGACACCATCTGTAGAAGAGACAGCCAAAAAGTTAGCCGATGCCGATGCTTTGGCAAAGAGACTGGAGCTCGAACATAATCCAACTGTCGAGGTCTATCGTGCAGTTGCAATAGCAAAGATAAAAGGAGAGATTGACAGTATGATAGATACTTATGAATTACATGCTAACAAAATTTTCAGCGAGAATGAGCAGGACTCCTTCTTGCAAAATGTAGCAATGTCCTTTAATAACAATCTTACTGCTAGCCAAAAGGATAGACTTGCTGCTATGGCAAAAAATGAAAAGACCAAGTCAATAATCAAAAGCGGCTTTTCCATAATGAGAAAATAACTCTATAGAAATAAGCAGGATAACCCTAAGTGATAGTTAATAACTAATGATATTTTTATAAATCTATCCCTACACCTGCCTTAATACCAACCCCTTGGCAGAGTATTCTGCTAAGGGGTTAGTTGTAATAATACAAATAATATTGATGCTTTACTTGTGACTAAACCATGGTGACACTCCCCCAAGCTTAATCCAGAGTCATTATTAATTGATTAAAAGATCACATTGTAAAAATATAAAACATAAGAGACATTAAAAACATAAACAATTATCTACTATGAAATTTCGTTTCTTCTTTTTTTGTGGGCTATTATGCCTGAATTCAGCCTCAGCCCAAACCGTTCCTTCGAAACTTTTAACTGATGTCCGGACATTTGAGGTGACGGCCAGCAAACCTTCAAAAAATAGTATTATCGCTGCCTGGATGGAGCAAAGGCCTAACAGGAAGGGTAAAGATGTATCAGCTAAGGATATGCAAGTAGCCTATAAATTCTCAAATGATAATGGAGATAATTGGACTGCCAAGGGTGTAATTGATCTTCCTAATACTTTCGCAACCGGAAATCCCTATCTGACATCGAATGCAAAAGGTGAGACTTATTTAGCAGTCATGCATATTGGAAATAAATTTTATGCGGGGAACATTACTTTGTATGAATTTGATTTCAGCAAAAATCAATTTATTATGAAATCCGTCCCATTCAAAACCGATAGTTTGTTACTTGATAAACCGGCTATTGCTGCTTTTGATAACGAGATTCATTTAGTCTATATAGCATACCCGCAAGGAAAGAGAAATTCTTTAAAATACCAGATGTCTCGTGATAAGGGTAAATCCTGGACCGAACCGGTTACAATTATAATGGACCAAAATATATCCAACTTAGGAGCTTCAATAGCTATCTTAAAAGGTAATCAAGTGGTTATTTCATGTGGATCTTACGAGGGCAAGAATATTTATTTTATAAAAAAGAGATCCGGTGTAGACAGCATTGCCTTTGAGAAGCCAATCATTGTAAGTAAAATAAATGCAAATCGTGGTGCTGCGATGTCTGAATTATCGTGTATTAATAATCGCTTGGTGATTACCTGGCAAAGTCCTCATCAACCATATGAAGTATGGATGTCTTGTAGCACAGATGAAGGTAATCATTGGAGCACTCCTTTGTTATTAACTCCAAAAGGGAACTTATTATCGGCAACTTTTGATACGAAAGGTAACTTGCATTGTCTTTATTCAGACTTTAACAATAAACAATTTTCGGTCTTATATAAATCATTTGACCAAAATTATAATGTATTGCTTAACAAAAACATTCGGGAGCCGATAGAGTTGGCAAAGCAAGATGAATATATAGGTGCTTTCCAAAAACTTCTAATACAGAAAGGGCAATATTATTGTTTTTGGATCGATTACCCAAATAACTCTGAATTGAAATTTTCAAAATGGTGAATTGGTCACAAACCTATCACCACACCTGCTTTAATCCACCTTCCGGGTTGAGGCAGGTTTCCTATGTACAGATAATCTGTATTAAGAAGGTTTGTAGCCTCAACAAACACCTGATACCACCTTTCGCTCCAGAGCAGCTTAATATCTACAAGTGCAAAACTCTTGTAAGGAACCTCTCTGCCTTCAGCTCCCAGATATGTTCCGTCCCTCTTCTGAAACGATACGTCCCATCTTGCCGACAACTTAGAAAAGATGTCATGGTCAATAAATAGTGAAGCTTTATGTCTCAGATAATCTGTAGCATAGAGCGAATGAAGGTTGCCAATCTCCTTTTCTACATTCAGATATGCGTATGATACTCCCATCTGATTAATCCAGCTGGTTTTCCATATATATGCAGCATTCAATTCAAACCCCGCAGAGCGGATGTCAGTAATATTCCCAGCCTGCCACTGGTCCGAACCCGAAGCCCTTGTCCAGTCAATTATTCTGTATCCGTATCTGTAGAAGGTAGATAACGATGCCCGGATATCGGATTTTGTCAGTTTAAGACCAATCTGTGCAGCAGCAGCCTCTTCTGGTTTCAGATCCATATTTCCTGTTTGAGTTGGACTTTTGTAGTAAAGATCTGTAAATGTTGGATTGCGATAACTGTTGTTAATCCAGCCGTTTGCCTCCAGATACGGGTTTATCTGGTAAGCAGCAGCGAGGCCCGCATAAATTCTTGATCCGTAACTGCTACCCGCAGAATTGTATGTATCGCTCAGCATAAACCCGGCGGTAAAACGCCATTTTTCAAGCTGAATAAGATGTTTTAAATAGAGGCTTGGTATCTCTCTGCCCTTTGCCTTAGTGTATTCAATACCTTCCTCAAAAGGAGCCGGTTTTCCACCAGTCATTGCGTCACCCAGAACCGTACTGTAAATATGCTCGATCCTGTAGTCTGCACCAATGATTGAAGTGCCTCCCTTGTCCCAGCGATATGCAACCTGTGCATTGGCCCCAAGAATATCGTTCTGATGGTAGTTGTGCCCTTTATACCATGCAGGAGCCTCATATCTGAAAAGCTCAAAGCGGTCGAAGTGCCTTCTTTGGTAGACCGATGCCTTAATCTGCCAGCGACCTCTCATATACTGATACTGAAGGGATGAGAGGAAGAGCCTGGTACTCTCAAACTGTTCAGGGTATGCAATCGTATAGAAGCTGTTGGCGCCAAAATCCTTGCTCTGGAAACCTGCCTGCAGTGCAAAAGAGTGACCACGTCTGTTTGTGATGTTCACATTTGAGAAGAGATTAGTAATGCCAAAGTCTGTATTGTCGGCAAAACCATCGGAACGGCTGTGACCGCCACCTGCCTGACCACTTATCTGCCACGACCTCTCTGCCGTAATCTTCCTGAAACCTATATTGGCACTACCTTTAAAGTAGCCAAAGCTACCCCCCAGCAGTGCGACATTCACTCCTGTTTTCGAAGGATTTTTTGTAATTATATTTATTGCACCCGAATATGCAACCGAGCCGTTGGACCATGCACCCGGTCCCTGAAGAATTTCAATTCGCTCAATTTGTGACAGTTCCACCGGAATATTGAGGGAGTGGTGCCCTGTCTGCGGGTCAGTGAAATTTATCCCGTTTATCATTACCATCGTCTGGTCAAAAGTCCCTCCAAGAATGTTTATATCTGCCTGAACCCCCTCGCTTCCACGGCTCCTGAGGTCCGTCCCCTGTATATATCGTAATAGATCCGTAAGATTCTGAACAGCCACCCGCTCAATCTCTTTTTGCTGAATAACCGCAACTACGCGAACCAGCGGCTGAAAAGGGGTGGGTCGCCCGGCATCTATGACCAACTCCTCAAGTGTCCTTATTGTATCGTTCCCGCTTTTTGTTTCGCCCTGAGCAAGAAGAGGCTGACTCTTCATAACCAGAAGGGAGTAGGTTACACAAAGCACTCCTATTTTGATTGTCTTTCCCATGGAGGCAAATGCCGCCCATGGTGTACGTTTCCATCTTTTAAAGCAGATGGGGGCTTGTTTTTTCGAATGAGGGAACATGTCTGGAATAAATTAATCTTTAGAGGGCCGCAAAATTGGCACATAAATAAAGAACAGACAAATTAATTTTCTATTTTTGATTAAAATATGACATGATGAAAACGCTTCTTTCATGCAAACTGCTGCTGTTAATTACACTCAATGTTATGTCGATAAAAGTAAATTCCCAGGAACTCATAAATATCAGAAAAGAGCTTCATGCCTGTCCTGAGTATTCACACAAAGAGGCAGGTACGGCAAAGATCCTGCTTAAATATCTGGAGCAGACTGCACCCGACAAGATCTACAAAGGAGTGGGCGGATATGGAATAATTGCTGAATATTCAGGCAAAAAGCCCGGCCCTTCAAAAATGTTCAGATGCGAGATGGATGCTATAAAAACGGACAAAGGTTGCGAGCATCTCTGCGGGCACGACGGCCACATGACAATACTGCTGGGGCTAGCCATGAAACTTGGCTCCGACAGGAATTTCAACGGAAAGGTATATCTGCTTTTCCAGCCGGCCGAGGAGATAGGAGAGGGAGCGGCACTTATGGTAAAGGACATTGAAAAGCTGGGTTTGAAGTTCGATTTTTCCTATGCTTTGCACAACAATCCAAACTATCCTCTTAACAGCATAATAATTCATAAAGGAACATACGCTGCCGGTTCAACCGGTATGGAACTTAAGTTTACCGGGGCCCCCTCTCACGCTGCATTTCCAGAGCAGGCAAAATCGCCTACAGATGCCATCATATCAACGGTTCAGGAGGTAAAGAGATTGAACAACCTCAAAAACAACTTTTCTGACTTTATACTAGCAACAGTTGTGAACATAGAGGTTGGAGAGGTGAATTACGGAGTCACACCAGGAGAGGGAAGTCTTAGACTGACCCTCAGGAGCTTTAAGGATCCGGATCTTGATAAACTGTGCGGTATGATAGGAGATTTTACCAAAGAGCAGGCAGCCGGACAGGGTCTGAAGCTGGAAATCACCTATCACGACAGGTTTCCTGCAACAGTAAACAGTGATGAGGCGAATGAAATTGTCATAAAAGCGGCAGGCAAGGGCGGGTTAAACATCATATATGAAAAGGACCCTACAAGAGGCTCCGACGATTTCTCTTTCTTCACCTTAAACTCAAAAGGCTCTTTTTTCGATATTGGCAACGGAGAGGGAAGAGATGACATTCACCAGCCGGGCTATATTTTCCCGGATGAGATACTTCTCCCTGCAATCAATATTTTCAGTGAAATAATATACAAATAATAAATACTAACCCTATGAAAAAGAATTTTTTAATGCTCGTCTCATTTATGCTTCTACTTAGCATGACAGTAATGGCGCAAAATCCTACACTTGAGACAATCTACCAGCGCAAAAGTGTAAGGAGTTACACAGACCAGCCGGTATCAGTAGAGAGCCTTACAACACTCGTTAAGGCAGGTATGGCAGCACCAACAGGAATGAACCGTCAGCCATGGGAATTTCTGGTTATCCAGGACAGAGAGGCAATGGCAAAGCTTTCTGAAAATTTACCCTATGCAAAAATGTTGAGAGATGCACAAGCCGCAATAATCGTCATTGGTAATCCCGAAAAGTCGCCATATTGGTATCTCGACTGTTCTGCAGCCACTCAGAATATACTTCTTGCAGCTGAATCGCTGGGCCTCGGAGCAGTATGGACATTGGCATACCCTTCAGAAGAGCGGATGAATGTAATAACCACAGCACTCTCAATACCACTGCCTTACAAACCTCTTTGCCTTATTCCTATAGGATATCCAAAAGGCCCTCAGACGCCAAAGAATAAATGGGTAGAGGCCAAGATGCACCTTAACAAGTGGTAATGTACTCCTCTATCACTCTTGGAAAATGAGTCTGTTCAAGAGTATGAATCTTGTTTGCCAGGTCCTCGGGTGTATCGCTCTCTGAGATGGTACACCTTGCCTGGAACAGGATCTGTCCGTTGTCGTAGTGTTCATCAACCAGATGTATGGTTATTCCAGACTCCTTTTCTCCTGCATCAATAACTGCCTTGTGGACATTCATCCCATACATGCCCTTGCCTCCGTAAGAAGGGAGCAAGGCCGGATGTATATTGATAATCCTTGAAGGGAACTTTGCAAGCAAGCCATTTGGAATTTTAAGCAGGAAGCCTGCCAGTATAATAAAATCTATACCTTTTTTATCAAGCAGGTCGTTTACAACATCGGTTTCGCCAAGCTCACGTGCAGAGAATACAAATGATTCAACACCAAGCTGTCCGGCTCTTTCCAATACATAGGCATCTTTTTTGTTGCTTAATATAAGTTCCACTTTGCAAAGGGTACTATCCTTGAAATATCTGACGATATTCTCGGCATTAGTTCCTGAACCAGAAGCGAAAACAGCAATTTTTATAGGGCTCATTTATAAATATTTGAGGGGTCAAAGGTAAGAAAAAAAACCAAAAAACAGCACTAATTTTTAACTATACCAATAATTTTTATATACAGACTATCAGGGGGTTATTAATTCACTTTATAGAAATTTTCATTTTACGATTTTTTTATCTTTCTTTGCAACCTAATTTTGAAATAACAAACACTTTTTTATTAACTAATTATTATTAATCATGGCAGACATTAATGCAAAGGTTAAGGCCATCATCGTTGACAAGTTGGGCGTTGAGGAATCTGAGGTAACTCCAACAGCTAGTTTTACAAACGATTTGGGTGCTGATTCTTTAGACACAGTAGAACTTATTATGGAGTTCGAAAAAGCTTTCGGTATAACCATTCCGGACGAAGCAGCTGAGAAAATCTCTACAGTTGGAGACGCTATCTCTTACATCGAGAAAAACGCTAAATAAATTTCTTAACACAAGCTTATGCAATTAAAAAGAGTTGTTGTTACTGGTATAGGTACAATAAATCCATTAGGAGACAATATTCAAGACTACTTTGGTAATCTAGATAAAGGACTGAGTGGAGCTGGTCTTATCACCCGATTTGACACTTCTCTTTTTAAAACTAAGTTTGCCTGCGAGGTAAAGAATTATGAACCGACTAAGTACGGAATTGATCGCAAGGAGGAAAGGAAGCTTGACCTGTATTCTCAGTTTGCTTTAATAGCTGCGGAACAAGCAGTAAATGACAGCAACATACTAGAGGGTATGGATCCGGAGAGGATTGGTGTGATAATCGGTTCAGGAATAGGTGGCATAACCACGCTATTCAATGAAATTGAGGGCTATTTCGAGGGAGGGAAAATCCCTCGTTTTAGCCCTTTTATTATTCCAAAAATGATTCCTGACATTGCCCCCGGGCTCATATCAATGAAGTATGGCTTCAGGGGACCTAACTTTGCCACGGTTTCTGCCTGTGCATCGTCTACTCATGCAATGATAGACGCATTCACTTATGTTCAAATGGGAAAGGCAGACATTATCGTCACCGGTGGCTCAGAAGCCGGAATCTCAGTGCCAAGCATAGGCGGGTTCAATTCTGCCCAGGCACTATCTACAAACAATGACAACTACATGACTGCATCACGTCCTTTCGATAAAACGAGAGACGGCTTTGTAATGGGCGAAGGCTCCGGCATACTTGTATTCGAAGAGTACGAACATGCAATTGCCAGAGGTGCAAAAATTTACTGCGAGGTTGCAGGTGCAGGTATGACTGCAGATGCCTATCACTTAACAGCGCCTCATCCGGAAGGATTAGGGGCAATAAAAGTGATGACAATTGCTATAAATGACGCTGGTTTAAAACCGGAAGATGTTGACTATATAAATGTACATGGTACAGCTACGCCTCTTGGCGACATAGCAGAGCTAAAAGCTGTTAAGGCAGTATTTGGGGCACATGCATATGATCTTAATATCAGTGCAACAAAATCAATGACCGGTCACCTTCTGGGGGCAGCCGGTTCAGTAGAGGCACTTGCTTGTGTTCACGCAATCGTAGACAACATAGTGCCACCAACAATAAACTTTAATATAGAAGATCCTGAGATTGACTATAAACTGAATCTGACTCTCAATCATGCTCAGAAGAGAGAGGTAAATGTTGCTCTAAACAATACCTTTGGATTCGGAGGACACAACTCCTCAATAATTTTCAAAAAGATAAAATAAGAAACCTTAATTAAGGCATTACTGCGTAGGTTAGGATAATCTGCGGTTTGCGTGTGGCGTTTGAACCATTCAGAGTGGCCTTGCTATAGACCAGATTGTCTATATAATATGATACGTCACCTGTATATGAGTTTGTCTCCTGTGCAATTGGCGATATCCATGTTTGCAATGATGTCCCGGTAAGTGTGCCCTTGAATACTTTCTGAAGGTATCCGCTTATATCCAGAGAATAATACATAAGGGACCTGTTATTCATGCCCGTGCTCTGTACCCTTATATCTGATACTGGTTCATAAAGAGGCAGTTTATATGTTGTTGCAGCCTGTTCGCGGGTAGATAAATAAATCTGTGAAGGGAATTGCCCCATTGTCAGATAACTAGCTGGAAACTCATAAGGGAGCCTTAGTTCGGCTTTGGCAATTATTACCTGAGAGAGGCTAATGTTTTGCGATGTCGCCCAGGTCGAAAATAAACCTTTTATCTCTGCAAAATCTATATAAGGTTTGATTCCGGCAAGACCCTCCATGAAAATTTTACCCGTTGGATTAACCGATTCCTTATTTTTTGTTGAGTGACTAATTGAGTTGACATATGGCCTGGAAGTAGATATATAGTAGTACAGAAGGCTGTCTTTGTCAATGCTTTCTGCTGCTTCAACATGTCTGTATTTAAGTTCAAGATATACATCCGATGGGTTTATGATATTGAAGCGTCCACCCTGGATTGCTCCGGGAAGAGGTTCTGTTGCCATAAACAGACCCTTGAATCTTTTTACGAATATGTCTGAACTGTCTCTCTCATCTTGTGTCGCTGTAAGAAGAGATTTTGCAAAGTCAAGGGAGAGATTCATTACTATACTGTCGCCACCCATGAAAACGGTTCCGCCAGTATTTATTGGTACTGGATTTACGTCAGAAAGCTTAATGGAGTTATTGAAAGCGGTTGTTGAGTCCAGATCTTTCTTTAATGTATAGAGGTAGATATTCTGGGGGACGTTCTTCTCTTCTGTGTTTAGTACAAGAGTCTGGGTAACGGCCATTGATATCCTTATATATGAAGGGACAGGATTATCTCCGAAGTCATTGTCTGTAATGTTTGGTATGATTTGAAATGCTGCTCCTGAAATGGTTGTTCCCAGGTCCAGATCCTTATAAGCTCCTACAAGAAGATATCCGGGGAATATTGTCTGAAGGCTATCCGACATCTTCATCTGGACAGGAACGTTAACTTCTGCTATTTTAATATTGACATTATAATTGTCAGGAATAAGATTATCCCCGAGAGATTTGTCGGTAGTTATGCAGGAAACTGTAATAAGTGAAAATAATAGTAGTGCCGCAGCAGATTGGAAACTAGTCCTTTTTGTCATTTTTCCCCAAAATTTGATCATAAAATTGAATGTAGTCTTGTATGTAGGTAGATTCTGGTTGTGAAATGTCTTTGTAAGGTAGAGTTGGAACCGAATTCTTAAGTGCCATATCTACAAGTTCAGATGAGATGCTCTCACTGCCCATAATTATACCATTTGCATACTGAATAGCTAGTTTAGCAAGATTTATGCCATTCGCAGGAGTTAAAAGTTCCAAATCCTTATTCTTTATGCCCGGCACAATTATTTTAGATCTTGTGGAATCGTTAAAAACCTGGTCAGATGCATCATCATAAAGCGAAATCACTACTTTGCTCTCAGTAAAAATAGGATCATCGTGATAGACCTTTTTTAAATATATTGGCAACAAGTGAGATACCCAGCCCTGACAATGTATGATATCCGGTTTCCATCTAAGTTTTTTTACTGTCTCAAGGACTCCTCTGGCAAAGAAAATAGCTCTTTCGTCGTTATCTGCAAAATACTCTTCGTTGTCGTCCTTGTATATCTGCTTCCTGAAAAAATAGTCTTCATTATCTATGAAATAAACCTGCATTCGGGCAGCCGGAATTGATGATACCTTAATAATAAGGGGTCTGTCAATATCATTAATGATAATATTCATGCCGGACAGGCGAATGACTTCGTGAAGCTGGTTCCTTCTTTCGTTTATGCATCCGTATTTTGGCATAAATGAGCGAATCTCGCAACCTCTCTCCTGTACTCCTTGCGGAAGGAACCTCCCGATAGAGGAGATACCGGATTCCGGCATGTACGGAAATATTTCAGAGCTTACATAAAGTACCCTTGTTGGTTCACTCATTTTATTGTTTGTATTTTGTAGGCAAATTCTCTACAAAGGTAATAAAATTAATTTAATTTAGTAGAAATATCTATCTTTGGCTCTTGATGCATTATGAAAAATAGAGAAAAAAGAATAATTCTGGGAAGGCTGATTCAGTCCTATCTTTCATCGGTTATCAGCATCAGTCTGGTGCTGCTTCTGGTTGGAATAATTGGTATCCTGGCAGTGAATGCAAAATCGGTATCGGATTACTTTAAAGAAAACATAAAGCTTTCAGTAATATTTGAGGACGGTATACCTGCGGAAAAGGCACAGTCCATTTCACGTAGTCTTGGAATGAGAACTTTCGTCAAAAAAGCGGAATTCATATCACAGGAACAGGGGACAAAAGAGATGAAGGAGCTTTTAGGGGAGGATTTTCTTGAGATATTTGATGTCAATCCTATCCCTCAGTCTGTGGACCTCTATTTTAAAGCGGATTATATGCTTACGGATAGTCTTGAAGTCATAAAAAAAGAGTTGATGACCGATCCAGGTGTTAAGGAACTGGTATATCAAGAGTCACTCGTGAACATAATCAACCAGAATATGCAAAGACTTGGAATGATATTGGCATTTTTTACGTCATTACTGCTTTTTGTCTCATTTGTTCTAATAAACAATACGGTAAGAATAAACGTATATTCAAAAAGATTCACAATTCACACCATGAAACTGGTAGGTGCAAAAAAATCATTCATAAGAAAGCCTTTTTTAATTCAGGGAATCTACCAGGGATTGATTTCAGGTATTGTTGCAGCGCTGTTGCTCTCTTTGTTGCTCTACTTTGTATGGAAGGATCTGCCTCAGCTCTTCCTTATTTTTGACCAGAACCTTATTCTGATTGTTCTTGCTTCTGTTATAGTTTCGGGAGTACTGATTTGTCTTATAAGTACATTTTTTGTAGTAAACAAACTTGTGTCGGTCTCTTCTGACAAGATATATTATTGATAAAACACAAACTGATAATATGAGTAAAATTAAAATCGAAAATCAAGAGAGGTTTGCAATGCCGTACAAAAACCTCGTCTATGTAATTGCCGGTATTGCTTTAATGATAATTGGCTATGTGGTTATGACAGGAGGAGGAGCGACCGACCCGGGTATATTTCCTGAAAAAGAGATGTTCAGTTTCAGTCGCATTGTTTTGGCCCCTGTTTTGATTCTAATGGGTTTTGTGGTGGAAATCTTTGCCATAATGTATAAGCCTAAACAAAAATGAGTGGTCTGGAGTCTGTATTGTTAGGATTCATTCAGGGACTTACAGAATTTCTGCCGGTCAGCAGCAGTGGTCATCTTGCAATTGGAAAAGAGATACTGGGCATAGAGAGTGATAATCTGGCCTTCGAAATTATTGTACATGCTGCAACAGTGACAAGCACTATTGTGGTATTCAGAGATGAGATATGGAAGTTGTTCAAAGGTTTTTTTAAGTTCAAAGCCAACGAGGAGACTTCGTATGTCTACAAGATTATTATTTCCATGATTCCGGTTTTAATTATCGGACTATTTTTCAAAAATTATGTAGAGACAATCTTCGGCTCAGGGCTCCTTATAGTTGGTATTTGTCTCATGTTGACAGCTCTTTTGCTTACACTTTCAAATTATTACAAGCCCAAAGAGAGGGAGCTTTCATATAAAAGTGCCTTTTTAATAGGAGTTGCTCAGGCAGTTGCTGTCTTGCCGGGCCTTTCAAGATCGGGTACTACTATATCGACTGGATTACTGCTGGGCGTTAAAAAAGACCAGGTGGCAAAATTTTCTTTTCTGATGGTTCTTGTCCCGGTATTAGGAGAGGCTTTCCTGGAGCTGGTTTCAGGAAACCTTTCACTCTCTTCATCTGGAATAAGTGCCTCTTCGTTAATATTGGGGTTCATTTCTGCATTCACTGCAGGACTTTTGGCCTGTAAATTGATGATAACGCTGGTCAGCAGGGCAAAACTTATAGGTTTTGCAATATACTGCGCAATTGCAGGAATTATCTGTCTTGGATATGTAATATTATAAATAACATGGAAGCAGAAGGATCTTTATATTACTTTGTCTCTGATGTTCATCTGGGTCTTAGGGCATTTGGCCCTCAGGAGAGAGAACTTAGGTTTGCAAAATTCTTAAGGGAACTGCCTCTTAAGACAAAAGCAGTTTTTCTTATTGGGGATATCTTTGACTTCTGGTTTGAATACAAATATGTGGTTCCAAGAGGATACACACGTGTTCTGGGTGCTCTATCCTCACTCTCGGACAGAGGAGTGAAGATATACTTTCTTAAAGGCAACCACGATATGTGGACATTCGGATACCTCGAAAAAGAGGTGGGGATTGAGATTTTGGATGAGTTGTCAATTATGGATATAGGGGGCAAAAAATTTTGTCTCGCACATGGCGATGAACTTACATCCAGGGAGCCGTCGCATTTGCTGTTAAAAAAGATGTTCCATTCCAGGTTCCTTCAGTTCATGCTGGCAACTGTTCATCCAAGATGGACCTTTGCCGTTGCATCTAGATGGTCAGAGAGCAGCCGGCTCTCAGGTGGGGCAATCTACAAGTTCAGGGGAGAAGCAGATCCTCTGTATAAGTTTGCATGTGAATTTGAGAAGGATAAAAAGCCGGATTACTTTATTTTCGGGCATGTACATACTCCGGGAAATATTAAAACCCCTCTTGGTGCAGAATTCTATATATTGGGAGAGTGGATTCACGGATGCGAGTATCTTAGATATGATGCATCGTCAAATAAAATGGAGTGGCTTTCGGGCAAAGACTGACAGCATCAAAAGGCTGACATCAGTAGTAGAGAGAGTAGTATAGATAATCGAAGGAACCATTCTGGTACATTACCACCAGCTCCTCCGTCAATTTGTCAGAACCGAATTTGTCATATGGCTGCTTGAGGTCCGACCCGAATATCCTTGCAATTCCCTGCCAGAAACCCGCATTTAAGCCACCTTTATAATTCTTGATGAGAGAGTAAGAACTTTGTCCCACTTCCCGGTCAATTAACCTGAGTAGTAGTTTCCCTTGAGAGAAGGACATTTTTCTCAGAGGCTTTTCGAAATCCCTGAAAAGCTTAGATTCGAAACTCTTGATGAATTTCTCACGCTCCCTGATGTTGAAATGTTTACTTTCCAGTACACTGTCGGCTTCATTGATCTTCTCCTTTGCCATGAGTGCATACGGATATGTTTTCTTGAAATTGTAAACGAGTCTGTAATACTCTCTCCACTCTTTGTTGTTTTTTCTGTTCTTTGGTCGTGAAAAAAGGTATAGGTCATTAATTCTAATCTGATACACTGTATCTCTGCCACTGGCCTTATACCCAACAACATAACCCCTCTCCTGAGCAATGCCTGTAACCTCAAGAGAAAATAGTACGACCAGAAGAGCTAAGCATTTTATTATATATCTGAACATGAATTATGTGTTACAACAATTTTTTTTGGTTTGTAAAATTAGCTATTATCGTGATATGTTCAAGAATCAGACCAAAAACATTATATTTGAATTTAAATTAAGTCTCAACAATGAAGAATCTGAAAATCACACCGGCAATGTTTTATATGTTGATAATTGCATTAATTATGCCTAAACAACTTATTTCACAAAACCGGACAGAGGCATTTCTTATGGAAAGTGCAGAAAAGATACATAAAAAGGTACTTACTATAGACACGCATAATGATTCTGCACTTCGGCTCAACAATCCGGACCCTGCAAAGCCCAGGGTCCTTCAGGTTACATTTCCTTATATGAAACAGGGAGGGCTGGATGCTGCTTTCTTTGCAATATATATAAAACAAGGAAAAAGGGATTCTATGTCTCTTTCTGATGCTAATGTCTATACAAAGGCACAGCTTAAAAAATTCAAAGAATATACTGAGTCATCCAGAGATGCGGCCATAGCACTTAACACAAAGGATCTGTTGAGAAATAAACGACGAGGCGTTGTCTCTGTTGTACAGGCTATCGAGAATGGATATGCATTGAAGAAGGATGTAAGTGAAATTGAGGTTTTTTATAAAATGGGAGTAAGGGCAATCACTCTTTGTCATAATAACAATAATGATATTTGTGATGCGTCTATGGATACCATCACAGAACACGGAGGATTGTCGGAGTTCGGAATTCAGGTTGTAAAGGAGATGAACCGTCTCGGGATGCTGATAGATTTATCACATTCAGCCACTTCTACATTATATGATGTTCTGGAAGTAAGCAGCTTGCCGGTTATTGCTAGCCATTCAGGTGTATATAACATAAAGAATCACAACAGAAACCTCAAGGACGATGAGATAAAGGCAATAGCCGCCAAAGGAGGGCTCATTCAGGTGGCCACCGGTGGGTTCTTTCTATCGGACAAACCCAAAGAACTTGTTACCGTAAAGGATATTGCGGACCATATTGATTATGTGGTAAGGCTCGTCGGCATAAAGCATGTAGGAATAGGTACCGATTTTGACGGTGGAGGAGGAGTTGTTGGCCTGGAGGATGCTTCAAAAATGAAGAACATAACAATCGAACTCTTAAGAAGAGGATATACCAGAA
Organism: Bacteroidales bacterium; assembly: GCA_041659025.1. Lineage (GTDB taxonomy): Bacteria > Bacteroidota > Bacteroidia > Bacteroidales > UBA932 > Bact-08. Next base: position 199,819 of record JBAZZA010000002.1, read on the forward strand.
AGGAACTAAAGCTCTTTTGGGGTGGTAATCTGATTCGTCTGATGAAGGTTCATTTTTTGTAAATATTTCTGATATTCTTTTGCACATTTAAATTTTTTGGTATATTTGCATCCCGCTAAATATGTGACCAATATGCGTATTTAGCTAAGGGATAGGGGTTTAGCCTATAAATTTTTTAGACCAAAGCACCACAAACATATTTACTGTTATCGTTAAACTGTAAAAAAACAATGTTACAACCAAAAAAAACCAAATTCAGAAGGCAGCAGAAAGGTCGTATGAAAGGAATTGCTCAAAGGGGCAATCAACTTTCGTTTGGATCATTCGGGATTAAGACCACTGAGTCTTGTTGGCTTACAGGCCAGCAAATTGAGGCTGCCCGTCAGGCCGTAGTAAGATACATGAAACGTGAAGGTCAGATTTGGATCCGCGTTTTCCCTGATAAACCATTTACAAAGAAACCGGCTGAGGTTCGTATGGGTAAAGGTAAAGGAGCTCCAGAGGGCTTCGTTTGTCCTATTACACCGGGCCGTATGTTGATTGAAGCAGAAGGAGTTCCGTTGGAGATTGCCAAAGAGGCACTTCGTCTGGGTGCTCAGAAACTTCCGGTAATTACAAAATTTGTAGTTCGTAGAGATTATACTGAATAATTTAATGCAGAAGTAAAATGAAAACAAAAGAGATACGCGAGTTATCCTTAAATGATCTTAGAGAGCGCATTGAGACTGAAAAAACAAATCTGTTGCGCACAAAGATGAATCATTCTATTTCTCCGTCAGATGATTTATCTCAGATTAAAAAAGCAAGGAGAAATATTGCCAGAATGCTCACATTGTTGGGCCAGTCTGAAACTAAGCAGGACAAAAAATAGTCATGGAAAGAAATCTTCGTAAAGAAAGAGTAGGAGTAGTGGTAAGCAACAAGATGGATAAATCTGTTGTTGTTGCTGTTAAAAGAAAAGTAAAACATCCTATTTACGGTAAGTTCGTAAATAAAACCACTAAGTTTGTTGCTCATGACGAGAATAACGAATGTAGCGAAGGGGATACCGTTCGCATCATGGAGACTCGCCCTATGAGTAAGTCAAAATGCTGGAGACTAGTAGAAATCGTTGAAAAAGTTAAATAAGCCATGATACAGCAAGAATCGAGATTATTGGTGGCAGACAACAGTGGTGCAAAGGAGGTCCTTTGTATCAGAGTTCTGGGGGGAACCCGCCGCCGTTATGCCGGAGTTGGCGATAAAATAGTAGTTACCGTAAAGAGTGCAATACCGGGAGGCGATGCTAAGAAGGGTTCAGTGTCCAAAGCGGTAATAGTTCGTACAAAAAAAGAGATCCGTCGTTCAGATGGTTCATACATCAGATTTGACGACAATGCATGTGTGTTATTAAACAGCCAGGGTGAGGTTCGCGGTACCCGTATTTTCGGACCGGTAGCCAGGGAGTTGCGTGAGAACTATATGAAGATTGTATCTTTAGCACCGGAGGTGTTATAATTTAAGGTATAGAAAGGATATGAATAAGAAACTACATATTAAAAAAGGCGACACCGTGTACGTAAATGCCGGGAACGACCGTGGAAAGACAGGTAAAGTTCTTGAAGTTATTACTGAAAAGGATCGTGCCATTGTTGAGGGAATCAACATGGTTAGCAAACACACCAAGCCCAACGCAAAACAACCACAGGGTGGTATCGTCAAGCAAGAGGCTGGCATTCATGTATCAAACCTGCAAGTAGTGGATCCTGTCAAAGGGGGCCCGACTCGTATTGGTCGTAGGATGAATGATAAAGGAAAATTAGTTCGTTACGCGAAAAAATCTGGAGAGGAGATTAAATAATGGCAAGTACTAAACCAAGTGCTGCACCAAAGGCAGCCACTAAAGTAAAAGCAGCTAAAGTAGAAAAGGCTGCAAAAACGGAAGGTGCTCAAGTAGTAGTAAAGGGATACGTTCCAACTCTACAGAAAATGTATAAAAACGAGATTGTCGGCAAACTTATGAAAGAGTTTGGCTATACCTCTGTAATGCAAGTACCAAAATTGACCAAAATCACAATTAACCAAGGTGTTGGTGCTGCTACAGGCGATAAGAAACTTGTGGAAATTGCTCAACAGGAGTTAACTACTATTACCGGTCAGAAGGCGATGTTGACTTACTCTCGTAAAGATATTTCAAATTTCAAGCTTCGTAAAGGTATGCCGATTGGTGTCAAGGTAACTCTGCGTTCTGCAAAAATGTATGAGTTTCTTGAAAGACTGATTGCAATCTCTTTACCTCGTATCAGAGATTTTAAAGGTATCAGTGAAAAGTTTGACGGAAGAGGAAATTACACTCTTGGAGTAAAAGAACAAATTATCTATCCTGAAATTGACATTGACAAGATTACAAAAATTCTCGGTATGGAGATAACTTTTGTTACCACGGCAGGTAAGGATGAAGAGGCATTTGCACTTCTTCGTGAATTTGGTTTGCCTTTTAAAAATATTAAGAAATAATCTATAAAAAGAGAGATAGATAATGGCAAAAGAATCAATGAAGGCACGCGAAGTCAAACGCGCTAAACTATGTGCCAAGTATGCAGAAAAACGTAAAGCTCTTAAAGAGGCAGGCGATTATGCAGCTCTTGACAAACTACCAAAGAATGCAAGTCCTGTACGTCAGCACAACCGTTGTTCATTAACAGGTCGTCCTAAAGGGTATATGCGTATTTTCGGTATAAGCCGTATCCAGTTTCGCGAAATGGCCAGCAAGGGACTTATCCCGGGCATTCGCAAAGCTAGCTGGTAGAAAAAAAGTGGCAGTTGCCACCTTATATATAAATAATTATTGGATATCGGGCATCCGCAAGGGTGTCGGTTAAAAAAACTAAAAAAAACTAAAATGACTGATCCAATTTCAGACTTTTTGACAAGAGTTCGTAATGCAGCTCTTGCAGGACACAAGATTGTTGAGATTCCTTCTTCAAAGATAAAGCTCGAACTAACCCGTATTCTTCATGAAAAGGGTTATATTCTAAGCTACAAACTTGTGGAAGGTACACCATTCAACACAATTAAGATAGCTCTTAAGTATCATCCCGATACTAAAAAACCAGCTATTAAAAAGATTTCACGAGTTAGTTCACCGGGTCTCAGACAGTATGTCGGCGTTGACGATATGCCAAGGGTACTGAACGGACTGGGAATTGCCATTATTTCTACATCTAAAGGTGTAATAACAGATAAAGAGGCAAAAGATCTCAATGTTGGCGGAGAAGTAATCTGCTACGTATACTAAACAGATAGTAAAGTAATAAATTAATAAAAGATAACAGATGTCACGAATAGGAAAATTACCTGTAAACCTTCCCGCCGGAGTCACCATTAAGGTGGAGCCCGGAAACGTGGTTAAGGTTAAAGGCCCACTCGGTGAGTTAGTTCAGAAAGTTGATGCTGACATTACAATCACCATAGAGGGAAATGTAGTTACAGTTACACGTCCGACTGATCAACCCCGTCACCGTTCATTGCACGGTCTCTACCGTTCTTTGATTCAGAACATGGTTACAGGAGTATCAACAGGATATACTGTAAAACAAGAATTAGTAGGTGTAGGATACCGCGCTGAGGTTAAAGGACAAATCCTTGAACTTAGCTTAGGTTATTCACATGATATTCATTTGATGTTACCGATTGAAATAAAGGCTTCGGCAGAGGTTGCCAAGAAGGGTGCCAACCCGGTATTGACTATGACCTGCTTCGATAAGCAGCTACTTGGAATGGTTGCTGCAAAGATACGCTCATTGCGTAAACCTGAACCATATAAAGGTAAAGGTATTAAGTTTGTAGGTGAACAACTTCGTCGCAAAGCCGGTAAGTCGGCCAGCGCTAAATAATAAGTGGAGGATATATGGCTTTAAATAAAATTGAAAGAAGAAAAAGAATACAGCATCGCATTCGCAAGGTTGTAAATGGTACTCCGGAGAGACCAAGGTTAGCTGTGTTCAGAAGCAACAAGCAGATATATGTTCAGTTGATAAACGATATTGAGGGTCTTACCATTGTCTCTGCAAGTTCCAGAGATAAAGCAATTATTGAGACATGCAAAGGCAAACCTAGTATCGAAGTTGCAAAATTAGTTGGTAAACTGGCAGCAGAACGCGCTATAGAGAAAGGTGTCACAGAGGTGTCTTTCGACCGCGGAGGTTATCTTTACCATGGAAGAGTAAAATGTTTAGCAGACGCCGCCCGTGAAGGTGGTCTTAAATTCTAAGATAGAGTATGACAAATACAAACGTAAAAAAAGTTAAGACTACCGATCTTGAATTGAAAGACAGATTGGTGGCAGTTCAGAGAGTTACTAAGGTTACAAAGGGCGGGCGCCACTTTAGCTTTGCAGCTATTGTTGTGGTAGGTGACGAAAAAGGTGTTGTTGGTTTTGGTCTTGGTAAAGCGAATGAGGTAACAACTGCAATCTCTAAAGGTATAGAGGATGCTAAGAAAAATCTTGTAAAGATTCCTCTTAACAAGAAAACCATTCCACACGAACAGGAAGCCAAATTCGGCGGAGCAAGAGTGTTTATGAAACCGGCTGCCGAAGGAACAGGAGTTAAGGCGGGTGGTGCGATGCGTGCAGTGTTTGAATCAGTGGGCATACATGATGTCCTTGCCAAGTCTAAGGGTTCTTCAAACCCTCATAATCTGGTAAAGGCAACAGTTGCTGCACTTTTAGAGATGCGTGACGCTTATACCGTTGCAGGTCTTCGTGGTATTCCAATGAACAGAGTATTTAAAGGTTAAGGAGGATTAGTAATGTCAAAAGTGAGAGTCACTCAAATTATAAGTAAAAACAGTGCTACGGACAGACAGGCGGCAAATCTTGCCTCTTTGGGAATCCGTAGAATCAATCAGTCTGTAGAACTTGAATTGAATCCTATTAACAAGGGTATGATACAGAAAGTTTTACACCTTGTAAAAGTTGAAGAAATAAACTAACAGGAGAATTTACAAATGAAATTACATAATCTAACACCATCATCAGGAGCACTTGGAAGAGAAAAAAGAATTGGTCGCGGCGAAGGTTCGGGACACGGTGGAACATCTACTCGTGGACTTAACGGAGCTCAGTCACGTTCAGGATACTCTCGTAAGGCAGGTTTTGAAGGAGGTCAGATGCCTCTTCAGAGACGTTTGCCTAAATACGGATTTAATAATATTAACAGGGTCGAGTATAAGGCAATCAACTTGTCTACATTACAGGCTCTAAGCGAAAAATTGGGAGAGACAGTTTTTGCGATAGATACATTGATAGAAGCTGGCTTGGTTTCAAAAAATGATAGAGTAAAAATATTGGGCAACGGTACCCTGACTGTAAAGTTGGATATCTCAGCTCACGCTTTCTCCAAATCGGCTATAGCGCAGATTGAGTCACAGCAAGGTAAGGCGACTAAAATCTAATTTATCTGATGAAAAAACTTATCGAAACTTTAAAAAACATTTTCAAGATTGAAGAGCTGCGCAAGAGGATAGTTTATACTCTGCTTTTGCTGCTGGTTTATCGTTTAGGAAGCTACGTGGTTTTACCGGGTATCGATCCTACTCAACTTGACAACTTGCAGAATCAGGCATCGGAAGGTCTGTTAAGCTTGCTTAACATGTTCTCCGGTGGTGCTTTTGGCAACGCCTCAATTTTTGCATTGGGTGTTATGCCTTACATTTCTGCATCCATTGTTATTCAGCTCTTGGGAATCATGGTTCCTTATTTCCAGAGACTACAGCGCGAAGGCGAAAGTGGTCGCAGGAAAATGAACCAATGGACACGTTATCTGACAATTGTAATATTGGCACTGCAAGGTCCTGCCTATATGGCTAACCTTCATGTCCAGTTACCTGCGACAGCATTTTTATTTCCAGGATTCACATTTAACATTTTTGCCACTATAGTACTAGTAGGAGGAACCATGTTCATTATGTGGTTAGGTGAGCGCATTACCGATCGCGGCTTAGGTAATGGTATATCACTAATCATAATGGTGGGTATTGTTGCCCGTCTGCCATTTGCCCTTCTTGCAGAAGGAGGAGCAAGAGTAAACCAGAGCGCAGGAGGCGGTATCCTTATGCTGATTGTGGAATTGATAGTCTGGTTCTTTATATTTGTTGCTACAATAGCTCTTGTACAAGGAACTCGCAAAATTCCTGTTCAGTATGCCAAACGTATAGTAGGAAACAAACAATATGGCGGTGTTCGTCAGTATATACCTTTGAAAATAAATGCGGCTGGTGTTATGCCCATTATATTTGCACAGGCATTGATGATGTTCCCTCTTATTTTTGCAGGCTTCGATGCTACACGTGGATTAGCAGCTGCTCTTACAAATCCGAGCGGCATCTGGTACAATCTTATCTTTGGTCTCATGGTTGTTGCTTTTACTTACTTCTATACAGCAGTAACAGTAAACCCGACAATGATGTCCGAGGATATGAAGAAAAACGGAGGTTTCATTCCCGGCATCAAACCCGGAAAAAGAACTGCCGAGTACCTTGATGCGATTATGTCTCGTATAACACTTCCAGGTTCAGTTTTTCTGGCTCTGATAGCTATTATGCCGGCATTTGCTATTATGCTCGGAGTCAACAACCAATTTGCACAGTTTTTCGGTGGAACTTCGTTGCTGATTTTAGTGGGAGTTGTTTTGGACACGCTTCAGCAAATTGAAAGTCATTTGCTTATGCGTCACTACGACGGCTTGATGAAGACTGGACGTCTTAAGGGCCGTACGGGAATGTAACCTGATTTCATAGTTCTTTTTAAAAATGATAAAACTAAAAACAGAGGATGAGGTTGAGATACTCAGAGAGAACGCTCTTTTAGTATCAAAGACCCTTGCGGAGGTGGGGAAGCACATTTTGCCGGGTATAACAACCATGGAGCTTAATAAAATTGGCGACACCTACATTCGTGACAACGGAGCAATCCCGGCATTCCTCGGTTATAATGGATTTCCTTATTCTCTTTGCATATCGGTTAATGACGTTGTGGTCCACGGATTCGCTTCTGATTACCGGCTCAAGGAGGGAGACATTATCTCGGTAGATTGTGGTACCATATACAAAGGCTACTATGGTGATTCTGCTTATACCTTTCCTGTAGGGGAGGTTACTCAGGAGACCGCGCAGTTGTTGAAGGTAACAAAGGAATCTCTGTATAGAGGTGTTGAGAAAGCGGTGACAGGAAACAGAATTGGAGACATCTCTTTTGCTGTTCAGGATTATATAGAGAGTTTTGGTTTTTCTGCAGTCAGGGAGATGGTAGGTCATGGAATTGGAAAAAGACTCCATGAATCTCCGGAAGTTCCTAACTACGGAAGCAGAGGTCAGGGCAAAAAACTGGAAGATGGTCTGGTGATTTGTATCGAACCTATGATAAATGCCGGAGGAAGATCGATCTACATGCATGAAGATGGATGGACGGTTAGCACCTCAGACAAGAAAAATTCCGCACATTACGAGTTAATGGTAGTAGTTAGAAAGGGGAAGCCCGATGTTTTATCAACATTTGAGTACATTGAAAAAAATAATAATAAGTTATAAGGATTGAGATATTTGATAAATGGCTAAACAATCAGCAATAGAAAAAGAGGGCGTTATTATAGAAGCCCTGTCAAATGCGATGTTTCGTGTAGAATTAGATAACGGACACGTAATTATTGCTCATATTTCAGGCAAGATGAGGATGCACTACATCAGGATTTTGCCGGGAGACAGAGTAAGAGTCGAAATGTCACCTTATGATTTAACCAAAGGAAGAATTTCTTTCAGATATAAATAAAAAAATTGACAACATGAAAGTTAAAGCATCCATTAAAAAGCGTAGTGAAGATTGCAAAATAGTAAAACGCAAGGGTCGCCTGTATGTAATTTGCAAAAAGAATCCAAAATTCAAGATGCGCCAAGGATAATTTCTAATAGAAAACAATAAAGAGAAAAAATAAATTATGGCACGTATAGCCGGAGTTGATTTACCAAACAACAAGAGAGGAGAGATAGGTTTGACCTATATCTTCGGAATCGGACACAGTTCTGCTAAAGCGATCCTTACCCAACTGGGTATCGATTTCAATACTAAGGTTAAGGACTGGAATGACGATCAGATAGCAGCAATCAGAGCACTTATTTCCTCTGAATTCAAGATTGAAGGTGAACTTCGTTCATCAGTTCAACTTAATATCAAACGATTAATGGATATCGGATGTTACAGAGGTATTCGCCATCGTATCGGTCTGCCGGTTCGTGGCCAGTCTACTAAAAATAACGCCCGTACACGTAAGGGTAAGAAGAAAACAGTAGCTAACAAGAAGAAAGCAACTAAATAGAACCTAGATCATGGCAAAAAAGACAGGAACAACAAATAAGAAGAAAGTTGTAAAAGTTGAAGCTTACGGGCAAGCGCACGTTTCATCGACTTTTAATAATGTTATAGTAACTTTGACAAACGCCACCGGACAGGTGATAAGTTGGTCATCGGCTGGAAAGATGGGCTTCAGAGGTTCTAAAAAGAACACTCCGTACGCAGCACAAACGGCTGCCGCTGACTGTGCAAAGGTAGCTTTTGATATGGGACTACGTAAAGTAAAGGCCTATGTAAAAGGACCGGGTGCAGGACGTGAATCTGCTATTCGTACTATTCACGGAGCAGGTATAGAGGTAACAGAGATCATAGACGTTACTCCATTACCTCACAACGGTTGTCGTCCAAAGGGACGCCGTAGAGTTTAACCCTTATAAATTCATTTTAAATTATTTAATATGGCAAGATATACAGGGCCTTCTACAAAAATTGCCCGCAAATTTGGAGAGCCGGTTTTTGGCCCCGATAAAAGTTACGAGAAGAAAAACTATCCTCCGGGACAGCATGGACTCGCAAAAAAACGCAAAAAAAGTTCTGAGTACGGTATTCAGCTAAAAGAGAAACAAAAAGTAAAATATACATATGGTCTTCTTGAAAGACAATTTCGTAATCTTTACGAGAAAGCATCAAGAATGAAAGGTCGTAAAGGTGAAAACCTTATTTTACTTCTTGAAACACGTCTTGACAATCTGGTTTTCCGCATGGGAGTTGCTCCTTCGAGAGCTGCTGCCAGACAACTGGTTAATCACTGCCACATTGTAGTAAACGGCGATATTTGTAATATCCCTTCTACAATAGTAAAACCCGGTGATTCAATCGGAGTACGCGAGAGATCAAAGAGCTTAGAGATTATTCAGGATAATGTTTCCCGTAGTGCAAGCAGATTCTCATGGATAGAGTGGGATGGAAACGATTTGACAGGTAAACTGCTGAATCTTCCTGACAGAACAGAGATTCCAGAGACAATAAACGAGCAACTAATAGTTGAGTTATACTCTAAATAAAAATAAAATGGCAATATTAGCATTTCAAAAACCCGATAAGGTAATAATGCTTGATGCTACCGAAACATTCGGTCGCTTTGAGTTTCGTCCGCTGGAGCCAGGTTATGGTATTACAGTAGGTAACGCTTTGCGTCGAATTCTTCTCTCTTCTCTTGACGGATATGCTATTACTGCAATAAAAATACAGGGAGTCGATCATGAATTTGCAACAATTCCCGGTGTTATTGAAACAGTTGTAGATATTATTCTAAACCTTAAGCAGGTTCGTTTTAAACGAATGATTGAGGGTGAGGATTCGGAGATTGTGAATGTAACGGTTAGTGGCAAACAAAACTTTACCGCAGAAGATATTTCCAAGCAACTATCTTCATTTAAGGTACTAAATCCAGATTGGCAAATATGCTCTATGGAGCCATCTGTAACACTCACAATTGAACTAAGAATTGGAAAAGGCAGAGGTTATGTGCCGGCAGAGGAGAATCGTGTAGATGAAGCACCTTTTGGACTGATTCCTATTGACTCAATATTCACACCAATCAAGAATGTGAAATATTCTGTAGAAAACTGGCGTGTTGAGCAAAAGACTGACTTTGAAAAATTGAATTTAGAGATAACTACCGATGGATCCATTCATCCTAAAGAGGCTTTAAAAGAGGCATCAAAGATTCTTATTCACCACTTTATGCTATTCTCAGACGAGAAGATAACACTGGAGACTCCGGTTGAAGTTATTAGCAATGAGCTTGATGAAGAGTCGTTACGCATGCGTCATCTTTTATTGACAAAATTAGCAGATATGGAACTATCCGTGAGAGCTTTGAATTGTTTAAAAGCAGCGGATATTGACACATTTGCAGAGCTGGTATCTCTCCAGAGGCCGGAACTTATGAAGTTCAGGAACTTTGGAAAGAAGTCCCTTTCAGAGATAGATAACCTGGTTGAGCGCTACAGACTCAGCTTTGGAATGGATGTTACAAAGTATAATATTGAAAAGAAAGTTATAAAAAATGAGGCATAATAAGACATTTAACCACTTAGGCCGTAAAAGTGGACACAGAAAAGCGATGTTGGCAAATATGGCATCATCTCTGATTCTTCATAAAAGGATTGAGACTACAGAAGCTAAGGCTAAAGCCCTACGTGTGTACATCGAGCCTTTGATCACAAAATCAAAAGATGATTCAACACACTCACGCCGTACGGTTTTCTCATACTTAAAGCAGAAAGAGGCAATTACAGAACTTTTCAGAGTGATTGCTCCTAAGATTGCTGACCGTCCGGGTGGATATACAAGAATACTAAAGCTTGGCTTCCGTCTTGGAGACGCAGCCGATATGGCAATGATTGAACTAGTTGACTTTAGCGCAACAGCAGCAACGGCTACTGACAAGCCAGAGACTAAAAAGGCAGCTACAACACGCAGGAGTCGTGCCAAGAAAACTGACAAGCCTGCAGAGGCAGGAGCAGCAACAAAAGCAGCACCTAAAGCTAAAGCAGCTCCAAAGAAACAAGTTGATTCAAAGACCAAGGCAGTTCCTCAAAAAGGACGCACAAAGGTTTAATTGACAATCAATAATTAGGAAAAAAGCAGCTTTATGGCTGCTTTTTTTGTGTAGCCTGCTAACTTCTTTGCCAGTGCTTTTAGTAAATAATTGACTAATAGGTGAATACGTATGCTTCTCATTTTCAGATAAGTGCTACTCACTCTGGCAGAGTCTCTGCCAGAGTGAGTAGCATATATGTGATTTGCAAATACTTGCGAAATAGTCTGTAAATCAGATAAATATACAATTAGTTAATAATCTGATAATTGATAAAGACTTTGGCGGAGTTAAGCACTTGCAGCATTCTTGCTAACCGGAATATGTTTATATCGGAAGAAAACTGCAAACAGGATACCGATTACCAAAGCGTAGCCTGCAAAAACAAACCAGATGTTCTGCCAGTCCTTTATGCCGTCTGTGCTTGTAAAATAATCTACCACCCATCCACTCATCCATCCTCCTACAAAAGCACCGATACCATTGGTCATTATCATAAAGAGACCTTGTGCACTGGCTCTTATTTCCGGTGCAGCCTCAGTCTCAATAAAAAGAGAACCCGAAATATTGAAGAAGTCGAATGCAATACCATAAATTATCATTGACATAATCAATAAAATAAGACCTTCGGCCGGATTGCCGAGCCCAAACAAACCAAAGCGTAATACCCAGGCAAATATACTCATCAGAACCACTGTTTTTATACCGAATCGTCTCAGGAAGAAAGGAATGGCAAGGATAAACAGTGTCTCTGAAATTTGAGATACAGACATCAGGATCCCGGGATGAGTCACTGCAAATAGTGATGCATAGGCAGGAGTTTTTGCAAAATCATGAAGGAATGGAGTTCCAAATGTATTTGTAATCTGTAGGGCCGCTCCCAGAAGCATCGCAAACATGAAGAAAACTGCAATTTTTGGTTTTTTGAACAGAACTAAGGCGTCAAGCCCCAATGTAGATATCAGCGACCTTTTTTTCTCTGATTTGACAGGCGGACAAGCAGGCATGGTAAAGGCATAAACGCCAAGTAAAATTGCTGCTGCAGAACCAACGTAAAGTTGAAGAGGACTCAAGCCCCATCCGCATAAATCGACAACCCACATTGCCATGATAAAACCAATGGTTCCCCAGACACGAATAGGAGGAAAGTCTTTTACCACATCCAGTCCCTGTTGTTTCAATATTGTATACGATACTGTATTGTTAAGAGCAATTGTAGGCATGTAAACCATGGCGTTGAGCAGCATTATCCAATACATAAGGTCAGGATCAGAAACTGTAGATGCCCAGAAAAGCATCATACCACCTATAATATGACAAAGTCCAAGAAGTCTTTCTGCATTTATCCATCTGTCCGCCAGCACGCCAAGCAGTCCGGGCATAAACAGCGAAGCAAGGCCCATTGTGGCATATATACCGCCTACTTGTCCCCCTGTAAAATTTAGTTTAACAATCATATATCCTCCTAAAGAGATGAGCCAGGACCCCCAGAGAAAAAACTGGAGGAAATTCATTACTGTGAGACGAAGTTTGACATCCATAAATTCTATATTTGATTAAAGATTTGAAACTCAAATATAGGTATTAAATTATTACCTTTGAACGCTCAAAAGAGATAATGAAACCGATATTTTTTGCGAATGAAATTTGAAAAGACAGCACAGGACACAGATACATCTGCCAGTTGTGGCTTAATACATACAGATCATGGGGTGATTGAAACTCCCATTTTCATGCCCGTAGGCACATTGGGTACGGTAAAGGCAGTGTTTCACAGAGATTTGAAGGACGATATTAAGGCGCAGATAATATTAGGCAACACATATCATTTATACCTCAGGCCCGGGACAGATATTATCAAAAAGGCCGGTGGGCTGCACAAGTTCATCTCATGGGATGGACCCATTCTTACAGACAGCGGCGGATATCAGGTTTTCTCCTTAGCAGCAAACAGAAAACTTACCACAGAGGGATGTACATTCAGGTCGCATATAGACGGCTCAAAACACCTTTTCACACCTGAGGGAGTAGTGGATATTCAAAGAATAATAGGGGCCGACATTATTATGGCACTAGATGAATGCCCACCGGGAGAATCCGACCATGCTTATGCTAAAAAATCGTTGAAGCTTACCCAAAACTGGCTCGAAAGAGGGGCGGCACATTTCGACAAGACAGAATCGCTCTATGGCTATAGCCAGGCATTCTTTCCGATAGTCCAGGGGTGCATTTATCCAGACCTGAGAGTTGAAGCAGCTGAGCACGCTGTAAAGCTTGACAGGGAGGGTTATGCGATAGGGGGACTCTCGGTTGGAGAGCCTGTTGAACTTATGTACCAGATGCTGGAGGTACTTGACCCTGTTTTACCAAGAGACAAGCCAAGGTATCTGATGGGGGTAGGGACACCATCAAACATACTGGAGGGTATTGCCAGAGGGATAGATATGTTCGATTGCGTAATGCCTACAAGAAATGCAAGGAACGGCATGCTTTTCACTTCTGAGGGGGTAATAAACATAAGAAACAAGAAATGGGCCGATGATTTGTCGCCAATTGACCAAAATGGAACATCTTTTGTTGACGCAGTTTATACAAAAGCCTATTTAAGACACCTTTTTGTTGCAGGGGAGATTTTGGGAGCACAGATAGCAAGCGAACACAACCTGGCTTTTTATCTGTGGCTGGTAGGGGAGGCGAGGAACCATATCAAAGCCGGAGATTACAAAGCATGGAAAGAATCAATGGTAAAAAGATTAGAGAAAAAACTTTAATGGATAGAAAACTGAAAATCGGTACACTTGACAAGTATATAATAAAGAAGTTCATAGGAACTTACCTTTTTATACTGGTTCTGATTATTGGCATAATCATAATCTTTGATATCAGTGAAAAGATTGATGATCTAATACAGAAGAATGCCTCGCTAAAGGCTATTATTTTTGATTATTATGGCAATATGTTGCCATACTACATCAATTTGTTCAGTCCGTTGCTTGTCTTTATTTCTGTTATATTCTTTACTTCAAAAATGGCATCAAACAGTGAGGTGGTAGCCATTCTTGCAGGAGGAATCAGTTTTAACCGCTTTTTGTATCCTTATTTGTTGTCCGCTTTTTGTATAGCTCTGTTCAGCCTGATTCTGAATCTGTTTTTTATTCCGACGGCAAACAAGGTAAGGCTAGACTTTACGGAGAAATATTTAAAGGAGAAGTATTATAACTCAGGCAGGAATATTCACTTCCAACTATCACCGGGAACCTATGTCTATATGGAATCCTTTAACAGTATAAGTAACAGTGCATCCAGATTCACTCTTGAAACAATAGAGGGACATAACATCACATCAAAACTGTCGGCAGAGAGTGCTGTATGGGATTCGGTAAAACAAGGTTGGAAACTTTATGACTATTATATAAGAAAGAGCGAAGGAAACAGAGAGACAATAACAAAAGGTGCCCAGATAGATACAATCATAAGTCTATCTGTAAAAGATCTTAACAGGAGGGACAATATTGTAGAGTCGTATACCTACAGTGAGTTGAATGATTTAATAAAGACTCAGAAACTACGGGGAGATATGCGGGTAAAGTTTGCACAAATTGAAAAACACACCCGCTTTGCTGTACCGTTCTCTGCATTTATCCTTACAATTATGGGAGTGGCACTCTCGTCAAAGAAAAGAAGAGGAGGCATAGGTCTTAATCTTGGAATAGGATTGGCCCTGAGCTTTACATATATATTGTTTCTGAGGTTCAGCCAGATGTTCGTACACAGTGGAATAATGCCTCCATGGTTGGCGCTTTGGGTACCGAATCTGGTTTTTGCCGCAATAGCACTGTTTCTCTACAGGATTGCTCCCAAGTAGCAGGCTAGAGGTTTTTCTTCCTGATAGCGCATATCATATCATCTATCATCTCCTGCAAACCCCATTTTGGGTTCCAACCCCACTCTTCTCTTGCACATGAGTCGTCCATAGAATCTGGCCATGAAGAGGCAATCTCTGCCTTTACAGGATTTACATTGTAGTCAAAAATAGCTTCAGGTATACGTTTTTTGATCTCTTTAAACAGTATTGCAGGAGTAAAACTCATTGCTGTCACATTAAAGCTGTTTCTGTGTCTAAGCTTTGAAGGATCTGCATCCATTAGCTGCGTACATGCATCCAAAGCATCGGGGATATATAGCATATCCATAAATGAGTTTTCAGGAATAGGAGATGTATAGTGACCTTTTTTAATAATATCATAAAAGACCTCTACGGCATAGTCGGTAGTTCCACCGCCCGGCAAAGCTCCATTTGATATTATACCCGGGAACCTGACGCTTCTGGTATCAACACCAAACCGGCTATAATAATAGTCGCTCAGCAGCTCGCCAGACACCTTGCATACTCCATACATGGTATTAGGACGCATTATAGTGTCCTGTGGAGTGAGATTGTGAGGAGTTGAGTGTCCGAATGCACCAATTGAACTTGGTGTGAATACAGAGCATTTAAATTCCCTTGCAAGCTCCAGTGAATTCAAAAGGGCTCCCATATTTACCGTCCATGCAAGCTGAGGATTGTTTTCTCCTGTTGCAGATAGGAGAGCTACAAGATTGTAAATACGATCTATCTTGTATTTCTTAATTGTTTCGGAATAATTTTTTATGTCCAGTGCATCCAAAGTGATTGCGATTGAACCTTCCTTAAGCCTTTTTACAACATCTTCTTTGAGGTCTGCGGCAATTATGTTATCTTGTCCGTACTCTTTTTGTAAATGAGGAATAAGCTCTGTCCCGATTTGCCCTCCGGCTCCGACTACTAAAACGTTCATATATTATTGAATTTTGAATTCTGTAAGAAAAAAGTAGGCAAATGTATAAAATTTATAGTAAATCTCTAATTTTGCTTTATGAATATTGACGAAATTCACAAAACAATTGAAAACTTGTCCAGGGAACATGGCTTTCTTGAATATGGATCAGCACCATACAGAAAAATGGTACCCGAGATTGACAGGCTGAGGCTTTATCTTAACAAATCGTATAATGCCGGCATGGATTATATGGCAAGGAACGTAGAACTCCGGGCCGATCCTGAACTTCTTCTAAATGGCACAAAATCAATAATGTGCTTTCTGGCGCCATATAAACCGGCGCAGGATCAGAGAGATGGAGTACCAAAAATTGCCTCATATGCATATGGAGATGACTACCATAAGGTTGTCAAGGACAAACTATATACAATTTTAGAGAAGTTGAAGCCTCTGATACCAAATTTAAAGGCCAGGGTATTTGTAGATTCTGCTCCGGTCATGGAGAGAGAGTGGGCGAGGGAGGCCGGTCTGGGGTTTATTGGAAAAAATAATTTTCTGATAAGTAAAAAATACGGTCTCCATACTTTTATTGGTACTATTCTTATTAACCAGAAGTTAAAGTACTCATCCGATATTATAAGGAATGGCTGCGGAAACTGTAACTCATGCATTGAGGCTTGTCCCACAGGTGCCCTTATGGCTCCGTTTCGTCTGGATGCAAGAAAGTGCATCTCTTACCAGACAATAGAGAGTAAGTGCGGTCATTACTCGGAAGAGTTCCAGATAAATCTGAACAACAGTATTTTTGGATGTGATATATGCCTGAAAGCCTGTCCGTGGTCAGCTAAGGGAGAAGCAACTACGTGGAAAGAGTTCAAACCGGTCTATTCAGAAAAACATAATAAATCAATTATTGATTTTTCAAGAGAGGATTGGAATGCATTGAATAATGAGGATTTTTTGGAAATTTTCAGCCATTCTCCAATAAAAAGAGCAGGTATTTTAAAAATTCAGGATAATCTATGAAACTACAGACAAAGATTGAGATAACAAGAGGCACATCCACAATATCTTATAGCGATAAGATTTTGTTTATGGGGTCGTGCTTTGCAAATGAGGTCGGTTCAATAATGAAGAATCTAAGGTTTGACGTAATTGTCAATCCTTTTGGTGTTTTATACAATCCTGCTTCAATAGCTGAATCATTGGGAAGGCTGGTTTCAGGAAGACATTTTGAAAATGAAGGTTTTATAAAATGTGACGATATTTACAAAAGCCTAAGCCACAGTAGTGATTTTGCGGCAATGTCACTTGATGAACTAAAATCAAAAGTAGACCGACAACTTGATGAAGCGAGCTTACATTTCAAACAATCAAAATGGATAGTATTAAGTCTTGGAACAAGATGGATCTATCGCCTCTGCTCAAGCGGGAAAGTTGTTGCCAATTGTCAGAAGCTTCCTCAGAACAGATTTGAACGGGAGCCACTTGATGTTGAAGATGTTGTTAAGTTACTGTCACCTATCATTGCCAATAACCCTCAGAAAAACTGGATATTGACAGTAAGCCCTCTCAGGCACTGGAAAGACGGTGCACATGGGAACCAGCTAAGCAAGGCTGTACTTCTTCTTGCTGTAGAAAAGCTGCAAAACATGCATGGTAACGTACATTATTTTCCGGCTTATGAAATATTACTGGACGAACTGAGAGATTATCGTTTCTATTCGGAAGACATGTTGCACCCATCTGATCAGGCGGTAAATCATATATGGAACATATTTAGCGAGATATACATAGATTTACCCTCACAGGAGTTCATGAAAGTTGTAAGCAGACTCAATGCCATGGACGCACACAAGCCGTTCTTCCCTCAAAGTAAAAGTTACAGGATGTTTGATAAAGAGCGCAAAGAACTGGAAAAAACCGTTAGGGAAAAATTGGAAAATTTCAGCTCTCTTACATCTTATAACAATAAATAAGAATTATTCCAAATACCTATGTTTTGTTTCCATAATGCAAAGATGGTTAAAACATAAGGGATATTTCTAATTAACAGCTTCGGTTACTTCTAAAAGATAAGAATTTTGTTTGTTTTTTGAATTTATTAACTTACATTTGTATCAAACACAAGAAACTCAACATCCTAAAAAACTAATTATGAACAAGGCAGAATTGATATCAGCTATCGCAAGTCAGGCAGACCTTACAAAAGTCGATGCCAAAAAAGCATTAGATGCATTTATTAATGTAGCAAGTGAATCGCTAAAGAATGGAGAGAGACTTACATTGGTAGGTTTTGGCTCATTCTCAGTTAACCAAAGAAATGCCAGAAATGGCAGAAACCCTCGTACAGGCAAGAAAATAAACATTGCAGCTAAAAAAGTCGTAAGATTTAAAACCGGTGCAGAGCTTAACAAGTTGGTTAAATAACACCACTTCTTCAGAAAATTAAACAGGGCATCCCGGCAGGGTGCCCTGTTTTAATATGAAATATACAGAATAACCCTTCCTGATTCAAAATCGAGGGTTACATATTCTTCTGATGTTTCGTTGAGAGTTCCTTTCCACCACGAGTCAAACACTACATTATCAAGCGGATACGTAAGTCCTTTTGATATTATCCTTATATTTGTATCAATGGCAAAAACCGACAGCCTGCTTCCGACAGGTAGAAAAAGTGTTGTTTTTTTATTAATTGCCATAAATTTTCCGAAGTTGGTGTACATTTCGACTTCTGCATCGGACATCCCGACATAATCAGCAAGTAGTGAGATATTACCTAATGTGTGATCTTCCCTTTCTCCTGTCGCCCCCAGTATTATTATTTTTTCCGGATTCAGCGAGAGTGTATAGCGAAATGCCTTTGTGAGGTCATTAGTCTCCTGGTCTGTGTCTTTGTGGATCAATGCTTTGTATTTTAGTTGCATACCCTTGTCCAGACTATCCATGTCACCTACTATGGCAGATGGAACTATTCCGAAGGTTATCAGATTTTCTGCTGCTCCGTCGCAGCATACAATAGTCTTGGATTTCTCCAGTATTTCGAGTACTAAAGGGTGTTCGGGAAATTCCCCGTCGGCAAGAATGACAACATTATTCATGATTCGAAACGGTAATTACCTATATTTCTGAATCCTGATAGAAATTCTTTACAGGATAATCTTTTTTTGCCTGCAAGCTGGAGCTCGGTAATGTCCACAAAACCTCCATTGCATGCTACGCGCAAGGTTTTTTTCCCATCTGACACTATTGTGCCGTATTGTAGATCATGATCTTCATACAGAAAACGGCAACTGAAAATTTTGACAGGAAAGAGTGATTCACCGGATTGAATAACTGAATGAGCAGCAGGATATGGGCTCAGGCCTCTTATCAGATTATGAATTTTTTCAGGAGAGTTGTTCCAATCTATCTTTCCTGTCTCCTTGTTCAGCTTTGGAGCAAGGTGTGTCTCTCCCATCTGTGCTTCCAAACCTGACTGCAACATGGGTTTATGTTTTCCGCCGACCAGGCAGTCAACTGTCTTTATGACAAGATGGGTGCCAATAACCATCAGCTTGTCGTGAAGGGATCCAAAGTCATCATCAGACTCAATTTTGCAACTGTGCTGGAAGAGAATGTCCCCGGTATCTATTTCTTCGTCCAAAAGAAAAGTTGTCACACCGGTCTCTTTTTCTCCATTAATGATTGCCCAGTTGATAGGAGCGGCACCTCTGTAGTCGGGGAGGAGTGATGCATGCAGGTTGAACGTTCCAAGTTCAGGCATGGACCATACTACTTTGGGTAGCATTCTAAAGGCAACAACAATGAAGAGATTCCCCTTAAGGGCGGCCAACTGCATCAAAAACGACTCGTCTTTCAATGAAACAGGTTGCAGGACAGGTATGTTATGACTGATTGCAAAATTCTTGACATCGCTGCTGGTCAACGACAATCCCCTTCCGCCAGATTTGTCAGGAGCTGTTACAACTCCGGCAACATCGTATCCCTTGTCCAGAAGCTCTTTAAGTGGAGCGACTGCAAACCGGGGTGTACCCATATATACTATTCTAGGCGTGGTTTTCATTTTCTTTAGGTTCTGAGCGCTTAAAAGGTTTGAAAAGGCGTTTGAAAAAACTGAGATAAGCTTCGGCATTAAAAATTGATGAGTCGCGGGTAGATTTCCAGGTGAGGTAGACACCCATCGGAAACAGAACCATCGAAGAGATAAGGGTTCCCATTGCAGGAGTGATTACACCGTCCGTAGCAAGTTTTTTTCCACTTATGTCTATAACCCAGTAGATAACAAAAAAGAACATTGATACAACTACCGGGGTTCCCAGCCCTCCCTTGCGGATAATCGCTCCAAGAGGGGCGCCAATAAAGAAAAAGATAAGGCAGGCTATTGACAATGTGAATTTTCTGAATCGCTCTACACGGACCTTTCTCAGTGGGTATGCATACTGATGTTCATCAATCTGATAGTTGTCCAGAATGGTAATAGCATTTTCTATCTGAGCCAAGGCAGACCTGATGTTCACCTGTTCTTCTTCAGGTGTCTTGAATCTCAGTAATGTATCGGTATTCAAAACAGTTGTGTACTTTTTTGCGAAAAGGGTGTCCAGTTGTACCGGAAACCCGAAACCACCCGAATATATCAGGTTCCTGAACTGGTACTCTCTTATATGAATATATGCTGAATCAAGAGAATCCCTTGCATTGCTGAGCTGCTTGAGATTCTGAGACATAACCTCTTTGCTGAACCTGCTCTCGTCCGATCTTTGAAAAGCGTAGTTTGCCAGAGAGATTATCATCTCCTGTTTTGTAAAACCTATACGCTGAAGCGCATATCCGGTATCACCCGGGGACCTTTGAGGTTCCTCATATGAGTATCCGTCGTAAAGTGAAAAGACGAGGTTTTTTTTATCCTTTGTTAATTTGATAGATCCTGAATCTGCAATGGTAAGGCTGTTGTTTCCTCTTTTCTCCTTGTGATTGTATACCATAACGCCAAAGATAGCACCGGTTTTGTCGTCCCTGTTGTTTATCCGGATTATATAATCTTCAATTCCATCATAAAAAACACCTGTTGGTATTCGTATCTCCTCCTTTGTCTTTCCGATATCTTCCCTTAAGGAGTAGATGTTATTGTATGCAACGGGTATAAGATTATTGGCGGCAAAGAAAGCTCCAATGCTGATAAAAACTGAGAGTACAATCAGTGGAGTAAGAATTCTGGGCAGAGAAATTCCTGCTGCTTTCATAGCAAGCAGCTCATTGTTCTCTCCAAATCCGCCCATTGTCATTATGGAGGAAAACAGAGTTGCAAGGGGCAGAACAAGCGGAATAAGTGTTGCCGCTCCCCAGCCAAGGAATTCTGCAATTACGGAGAAACTTAAGCCTTTACCTACAAGTTCGTCTATGTAAAGCCATAGGAACTGTAACAAAAGCGCAAATGTTACAATAAGAAAAGTCAGTACAAATGGCCCTAAAAAGGACTTAAGGATAAAAAGATCAATTTTTTTCAAAGTGCTCTATTTTGTTGCCTGTTCTGTTAGTTTTGTGATTGCTGCCGATATCCCGTCAGGATTCTTGCCGCCCGCACTGGCAAAGAAGCTCTGGCCACCCCCTCCGCCATTGATATAAGCCGATGCCTCCCTGATATCTTTGGATGCATCTTTTCCCCTGGCAACCAAATCGTCTGAATATAATATTGCCATGTGTGCCTTCCCTTCAAATGTGCAGCCGGCAATGAAAGCTGTGTTTTTAACCTCATTGCGGATAAGGAAAGCTATGTTCCTGACAAAATCGGCAGGGTATTCACCTTTTAAAATAACAATATTTATACCATTTATAATTTGGGTGTTTTTGAACAGTGTCTCCTTAAGAGCAATAGCCTTCTCTTTCATAGCCTCCTCAATTGTTTTCCGGAAGTTATCGTTCTCCTCCATAAGCTTCTGGATGCTGTTTACAACATTGGGTGCATTGTTCAGAATTTCCTTTACAGACCTGATAGTATCTTCCATGCCATCAACAATATTTCCGGCATATTCACCGGTTGTTGCTTCAATTCTCCTTACTCCGGCTGCAATTGCAGATTCTGAAATTATCTTGAAAAATCCTATGTTCCCTGTTGCAGAAGTATGTGTGCCACCACATAATTCTATGGATTCATTAAATTTTATGACTCTTACTGTATCGCCATATTTTTCTCCGAACAATGCCATTGCTCCAAGGGCCTTTGCTTTGTCTACGGTCATGTTCCTGATCTCATCCAGAGGAGCATTCTCACGAATCAGCTGGTTTACCCTCTTCTCTACTGCTCTTATATTTTCTTCACTAACCTTTTCATAATGAGAGAAATCGAATCTGAAGTGATTAAATGTGACAAGAGATCCCTTTTGTTCAATATGATTGCCAAGAATCTCTCTGAGGGCTTTGTGCAAAAGATGTGTTGCTGAATGGTTGTTAGCAATAGATTGTCTTCTATCCAGATCTATACGTGCAGTAAAGAGTTCCATAGGGTTGGCAGGAAGTTTATCTGCAATATGAATGCTCAGGTTGTTCTCCTTAATTGTATTTGTAATAAGAATCTTCTCTCCGGAAGGGGACTCTATGTGGCCTGTGTCTCCAACCTGACCGCCACTCTCGGCATAAAACGGGCTTTTGTCAAATACAAGCTGATAAAAATCTCTGTTCTTGGTTTTCAGGCTCCTGTATTTTGTAATTGAAACCTGCTCCTCGTGTTTGTCATATCCGACAAATTCTGCAACGCTGTATGGCCGGACTTCAATCCAGTCTCCCTCTTCGCTGGATGCAACGTTTCTGC
The DNA here is from genome assembly GCA_041659025.1 of Bacteroidales bacterium. Taxonomy (GTDB): domain Bacteria; phylum Bacteroidota; class Bacteroidia; order Bacteroidales; family UBA932; genus Bact-08. Next base: position 222,357 of record JBAZZA010000002.1, read on the forward strand.
TTCTCTCTTTTTGTTTGCCCAATTCAATCTCGAATGACTTAAGATCTATAGTATAGCCGTTCTCTCTGGCTATCAACTCGCTCAGGTCAATAGGGAATCCAAAAGTATCGTAGAGAGTGAATGCCTCCTCGCCGGAGATAATTTTACTCTCTTTATATTTAGCCATGAGGGCATCCATCAGTCTTATTCCTTTATCTAAAGTTCTCAGGAATGCCTCCTCTTCCTCCTTAATGACCTTTTTTATTAGTGACTGCTGTGATACAAGCTCCGGAAAAGCACTTCCCATATCTTGTGTCAGAGTAGGTACGAGTCTGCAAAGAAACGGCTGGTCAACTCCAAGGAATGTATAAGCGTATCGAACGGCTCTCCTGAGGATACGACGAATCACATAGCCGGCTTTTACATTGGAAGGCAATTGTCCGTCGGCAATTGAAAAACTGATTGCACGGATATGGTCGGCAATAACTCTCATTGCAACTCCTGTCTGCGGGCTTTCATTGTAATCCTTGCTGCAAAGCTCAGATATTTTTGATATCATGTTGGAAAAAACATCGGTATCATAATTGCTTTTCTTCCCTTGCATGGCCATACAAAGACGCTCCAGTCCCATTCCGGTATCGACATGTTTTTGTGGAAGTGTGGCAAGTTCACCGTTTGCTTTCCTGTTATACTGGATAAAGACAAGGTTCCAGATCTCTATCACCAGGTGGTGTCCCTGATTTACAAGCTCTGCTCCGTCCTGAATTTTTCTCTCCTCGTCACTTCTGATATCAACGTGAATCTCACTACACGGACCGCACGGACCGGTTTCTCCCATCTCCCAGAAATTGTCCTTCTTGTTGCCGTAAAGAATTCTTTCTGCAGGAAGATATTTGAGCCATTGTTCGCGGGCTTCATTGTCGGCGTCAGTTCCATCTTGTTCACTCCCTTCAAAGACAGTGGCATAGAGCCTATCCTTGTCTAACTTATAGACTTCGGTAAGGAGTTCCCATGCCCAATCAATTGCCTCTTTTTTAAAATAATCACCAAAACTCCAGTTACCGAGCATTTCAAACATTGTATGGTGATATGTGTCGTGTCCAACCTCCTCCAGGTCGTTATGCTTTCCACTTACCCGCAAACATTTTTGAGTATCTGCAACTCTGGGATATCTGGCAGGAGTGTTTCCTAAGAACCAATCCTTGAACTGATTCATCCCGGCATTTGTAAACATGAGGGTAGGATCATCCTTTACTACCATGGGAGCTGAGGATACAATGGTATGGCTTTTGCTCGCAAAGAATTCCAAAAAACTATCTCTTATCTCTTTTGAAGTCATATGTGTTATATTCTATACCGATTTTAAAATGAATCACAAAAATAGGTTTTTTTACTAAAATTAATTAGATTTGCATGAAATATAGCTCTCAATTTGCTTATGCCCAAAAAAAGAAGATACAAATTTAATCCTGATACTTTAGCATACGAACTTCATAAAATCCCAATAAAAGCAAGGTTTTCCAAGGGTTTTATAATTTTTCTGCTGAGTCTCGTTACCTCTCTGGGTTACTATTTCGGATATACAAAATACCTGAACCTCGATACGCCCAAAATGCTTGCATTACTGAGAACTTCAGACGAATTGTCAAGCAAACTGGAGTTAATGAACAAAAGGTTCAATCAGGCCAACAGTTCATTGCTCGCCCTTCAGATGAGGGACAATTATATATACAGACCAATTTTTGGTATGGAAGAGATACCTCAGGATATACGGGATGCAGGTTTCGGCGGAGTTGACAGATATTCATATCTGAAGAGTTTTGACCGTTCGGGGATATTAAGCAGGACCGCAATGAACATGGATGTCTTGTATAAAAAGGCCTTCGTACAGTCAAAATCTTTCGACGACGTAGTGTTGCTTGCTAAAAGTGCCGACGAAATGTCACTTTGTGTTCCAGCTATTCCACCAGTAAATATTTCAGGGTCAAGAATAAGATATTCAAGCAGTTTCGGCTACAGACCGGATCCATTTAACGGACAAGTCAGAATGCACTCAGGCGTCGATCTTTCCGGGCCTGTGGGAGAGCCAATCTATGCTACCGGAAACGGTAGGGTTGTGGAGGTTGGTTTCGATTTCTTCGGTTATGGTAATTTTGTAATTGTTGACCACGGCTTCGGATACAAGACAAGATATGCACATCTCAAGACCAGTATGGTAGCTATGGGCAGAGTCGTCAAGAGAGGGGAACAAATAGCCATAATGGGAAACACAGGAAGGTCAAAAGGGCCGCATGTCCACTATGAGGTTATTTATAGAAATCGTCCGGTAAATCCTCTGAATTACTATAACAGAGATATCGAACCGGAAGATTTCAAAGCTTTGATAACTCCCCGCGGTTAGTCTGTTATTATGAGTAAATATAAATTCAATAAGGAACAGTTAAGTTTTGTAGAGGATAAATTAGGGATAAAAGGTAAAATACGGGTCGTCTTTAACTACATTACCACGAGTCTTCTGCTTGCAATACTCTATTACATAGTTTTCGCACTGATTTTTGATACCAGCCAGGAGGAGAGGTTGGTCAAAGAGAACAAACTTATGGCAGAGGAGTATAAGAGAGTCAGCAAGAAGATGGATATCCTAGACAATGTAATATCTGATTTACGTGACAGGGACAAAGAAATTTATAAGAGTATCTTTAAATCGTCACCGCCTGATTTTTTTTCACACCAGTACAACTCTCAGCTTTATTCCCAGCTTGATTCATCTGCCGACCTTGAGTTGGTAAATTTCTCTACAATAAAGACAAAAAATCTGGACAGTATGCTCACCTATGAAAATCGTATTTTCAGCGATATAATGGATAAAGCTGTCAAAAACTCATCAGTTACAGCCATTCCTTCATTAATACCGCTTAAACGAATAAATGTGTCCCAAACGGGAGCCAGTATTGGAAAAAGAATTCACCCATTTTACAAGACCACAGCAGAACATACAGGAATTGACATTCTAGCGGCTATCGGAACAGAGGTTCATGCAACTGCCGATGGTTTTGTTTCAGATGTTATCAGATCGGACAGAGGTAGAGGAAATGAAGTAATAATTGAACATGAGGGAGGATACACATCAAAATATGCACATCTGGGAGACATCCTTGTCAGAAAATCACAAATGGTAAAACAAAATAATATTATAGCGCGGGTAGGGAACAGCGGTCTCTCTTTTGCTCCACACCTGCACTATGAAGTTATTTTTAACGGTGAGATAATGGACCCGGTACACTTTTTCTTTGCAGACCTTACACCCAATACATATAGGGAAATGATGATTCTATCTATGAGCAGCGGCCAGTCCCTGGATTAAAAAACAGCAATAATACTTTTGAATCATGCCATACAAAGAGTTCAAAATAGAAAAGCTTTACTACACCATTGGTGAAGTAGCTGAAATACTGAATGAGAATACCTCTTTAGTCAGATTCTGGGCACAGAAATTCCCCGGATTCATAAAACCGGCCAGAAACAAAAAGGGTAACCGCCTGTTTACAGCAGAAGACCTGACAAACTTCAGGACAATATATTATCTTGTAAAAGAGAGAGGAATGACACTGGAAGGAGCGTCAAAGAGAATGAAAGACAACAAATCTGGCGAAGACAGAAGAGTTGATGTAATTACAACTCTTAACAGCATAAAGGAAAAGCTCACGGAAATATCTGATTCCCTGTAAAATGAGAGCTTTTGAAATAATCAGGATCATAGAAGAGTTTGCTCCTCCGGCCATTCAGGAGAGTTGGGACAACTCAGGATTGTCCATAGGAGATCTGGATAGTGAGGTTAATTCAGTATTGCTTGCCCTTGATTGCACACCGGAAATAATTGAGGAGGCAGTATCTACAGGTTGTCAGATGATAATAACGCACCATCCTCTTATTTTTAAAGGGATTAAGCAAATATCAAACGACACCTTACTTGGAAGTATGATAACAAGAATTATAAGGAATAATATCATAATCTACTCTGCCCATACTAATGCCGATAAGGTTCTGTCGGGTGTAAGCGGTATTATGGCTGCTCGGCTTGGACTTGTAAATATAAAATTTCTTAATCAGGATTCGGGTGGTGAATACGGTATGGGTGTAATAGGAGATCTTGAAACGCCTTCAAATTTTTTTCAGATATTGAAAAAGGTGAAGAAAAACTTTAATCCCGGAGTTATAAAATGCTCAAAACCAATAGATGATAAGATATCCAGAATTGCACTTTGTGGCGGTAGCGGCTCTTCCCTTATTGAAAACGCAAGAGAGGCAGGGGCACAGCTATTCATAACAGGCGATGTGTCCTACCACTTTTTTTTTAGTGAAAAAGGCTTTATGATAATGGATATAGGCCATTACGAGAGCGAATACGGACTATTGGAATTATTAAAATCTGTTCTTACAAAAAAAATATCTACATTTGCAGTTCGCATTGCGGAGAAAAATACAAATCCCATACACTACTATTAATATAGACTATGGCTACAGCTAAATCAAAAGGCACAATCGAAACCCCTCTGGACGGAGGTACATTTATCTCATTACAGAAGAGCTCCAACGAGGGAGATCTCAGTATGGAGACCAAACTTCATCTATTATATAATCTTCAGCAGGCAGATAGTAAAATAGATAAAATCCATCTTTTAAGGGGAGAGCTTCCTCTGGAAGTACAGGATTTGGAAGATGATATTCTCGGGCTCAGGACAAGAGTGGAAAACCTGCAGACCGAATTGAAAGAGATTGACAAGCTAATTGCACAAAAGAAAATCGATCTTGAGAATTCAAAGACTTTAATTGAGAAGTATACATCTCAGCAGAACAACGTCAAAAACAACAGAGAATTTGATTCTTTGTCAAAAGAGATAGAATTTCAGGGACTTGAAGTTCAGCTAGCCGACAAGAGAATTAAAGAGAATACTCTTTTACAGGTAGAAAAGAAAGCTGCTCTTACTATTGCCCTGGAGGCATTGAGTGAAAGAGGGATAGATCTCGAAAATAAGAAAAAAGAATTGGAATCGATTGTTGCAGAGACTGCTAAAGAGGAAGAGGAACTGAAGAAATCATCTGAAGAGATTTCTGCACAGATTGATGCAAGAATGCTAGCGGCTTATAAAAAGGTAAGAACCAATGCAAGAAACGGACTGGCTGTTGTTACCGTAAGAAGAGATGCATGTGCAGGGTGCTTCAACAAAATTCCGCCTCAAAGGCAGATGGACATTGCATCCAGCAAAAAAATAATTGTTTGCGAGTACTGCGGTAGAATTCTGGTGAGTGCCGACTTTGAGAACGAATAAATGGAGGCAAGGCCCTATACAATAAGGGAACTTTTCTTCCGGCACATAGCTCAAACTTCCCCATCTCCTTTAGGTATAGAAATCCAAAGGGCAGATGGGGTTTTTTTATATTCAACAGATAGAAGATACATAGATCTTGTCTCAGGAGTTTCTGTCTCAAATATAGGCCATGGTAACAAGGAGGTGATTGAAGCAGTTAAACGTCAGGTGGAGAAACATATGCACCTGATGGTATATGGTGAGATAATACAGTCGCCTCAGGTTGAACACGCAACTCTGCTATGTTCTCAACTACCAGATGAAATGCAATCTGTATATTATGTCAATTCAGGCAGCGAAGCAAATGAGGCAGCAATAAAGCTCGCAAAGAGACATACAGGCAGATTCGAGATAGTCAGCTGTATGAACAGTTATCACGGAAGTAGTCACGGGGCCCTGAGCCTGATGAGTGACGAGAGTTTCAAAAGTTCATTCAGACCTCTCTTGCCGGGGATACGTCACATAAGGTTCAATAATACGGATGATCTTGAAAAGATAACAGAAAAAAGTGCATGCGTGATAATTGAACCTGTTCAGGCAGAAGCTGGAGTTATTATTCCTGATGTGGGATATCTTGATGCGCTCAGAAAAAGATGCACAAAAACAGGGACTTTGTTGATTTTCGACGAGATACAGACAGGGTTCGGACGTTGTGGAAAACTTTTTGCTTTCCAGAAGTTCGGAGTTTCTCCGGATATTATTACCTTAGCAAAAGCATTAGGCGGGGGAATGCCTCTTGGTGCACTGGCAGCATCTGCAGAATTGATGAGAGACTGGCAATCAGATCCGGTTTTAGGTCATATTACAACATTTGGAGGACATCCTGTATCGTGTGCAGCAGCAGTTTCCTCTTTAAAAATATTATTAAGGGAGGGATGGATTGATGAAGTGGAGAAAAAGTCAGAGCTTTTTGTAAGTGCCATTGGTAAGCATCCATTGGTAAAGGAGGTAAGAGCAGCAGGGTTACTCATAGCAGTAGATCTTGGTAACGAAGAATATGCAAGGAGAGTACTTCCGATGCTCGTTGAGGAGGGAGTGCTGAGTGATTGGTTCCTTTTCTGCCCAACTGCATTCAGAATCGCTCCGCCACTTTGCATAAGCAAAGAAGAGATTGAATATGCTATAGACAGGATAATAAAGGTATTGGATAAATTGAATAATCAGTAATGATATATGGCTAAGACAGATAACAGACAAAAGGCAAAATCGGAGAAGAACATAGATATCCTGAGTCTTGAGATGGGGAAAAAACCACCTCAGGCGATTGATATTGAAGAGGCTGTCCTAGGAGCTCTCATGCTTGAGCCAAATGCTATATCTGATATCATTGATGTTATTAACCCGGAGTGCTTCTACAAGGAAAGCAACAGGAAGATCTTTACTGCCATTGCATGTCTGGCATCGAAGCATGCACCAGTTGATATCTTCACAATATCAGAAGAACTTAAAAACGTTGGAGATCTTGAAACTGTAGGAGGTACCGTATACCTGAGTCAGCTAAGCATGAAGATTGGTGCTGCCGCACATATAGATTATCATGCAAAGATTCTGTTACAGAAGTATATCCAGCGGGAACTTATAGGCATTTCGTACGAAGTTCAAAGGGACTCTTTTGATGACAATATTTCTGTAGATGACCTTCTGGACACAACCCAGCAAAAGATTTTCACACTTTCAGACAGAAACATGAAGAGAGATACACAAGCTATTCAGTTTGTGATAAGTCAGGCAATTGACGATCTTCAATCTACACAACTAAGAGAGGACGGACTCAGCGGGGTACCTTCGGGATATACATCAATTGACAGGGTTACGCTGGGGTGGCAGCCTTCGGACCTTATAATAATAGCTGCAAGACCGTCTGTTGGTAAAACAGCATTTGTACTGACAATGGCAAGAAATATGTCTGTGGACCATAATGTACCTGTTGCATTCTTTTCACTGGAAATGTCGTCGCTGCAACTTGCAAAGAGGTTGATGATAAGTGAAACAGGGCTTGAACCGGATAAGATAAAGGGTGGTAAAAAGCTTGCTGATTATGAGTGGGAGCAGCTTAATTCAAAACTGAACCAACTAGTAAAGGCACCGCTTTATATAGATGACACTCCATCTCTTTCAATTTACGAGTTCCGGTCAAAAGCAAGAAGACTAGTTGCAAATGCCGGTGTCAAGATGATTGTCATTGACTACCTTCAGCTGATGACCGGACCACCTGAGTTGAAGGGAATGCGTGAACAGGAGGTCTCTGCAATATCCAGGTCACTGAAGTCCATTGCAAAGGAGCTGAATATTCCAATTATCGCACTATCTCAGTTAAGTCGCGCTGTTGAGACAAGAGGTGGGGCAAAAAGGCCACAACTGAGTGACCTGAGGGAATCCGGAGCAATTGAGCAGGATGCTGATATTGTAATGTTCATTCACAGGCCGGATTACTATGGTTTAACTGACGAAAATCCGGAACTCAGAGGTATGACAGATATTATTATTGCAAAGCACAGGAATGGTGAGGTCAAGGACGTTCAGATGAGATTCAGAAGCTCGGAGGTTAAATTTGTTGATGTTACAGATTCTGCGCTCTCTTTCGATCCTTTTGCTCGTGACGGGATAGAGACCATATCTTCAAAAATGAATCAAACAGAATTCATATCCAATTCTGATTTTGAGCGGGAATTCTAAGATGCGGCTGAAATTACTCCTGATAATATTTACTGCGTTTTTATCAAACGTATACTCGCAGGAACTTCTGCCTCTGCCTGTAAGGGACATCAAATTTGAAGATCTTGTCTTCAGCCATGGAGAGAATCTCAGATATATAATCAACTACCAGTGGGGTTCTATCAATACCGATGTCGGTGAGGCTGTTCTTACCCTAGAGTACAATGAAAATGCCGAAGAACCATTTTTTCACGCCAGGGCAGCGGGTCGCACATTTAAATTTTATGATGTTCTTTTTAAAGTAAGGGATTTTTACGAGACAAAATTTTCGGCAAGAAATCTCAGACCATTTTATTTTCACAGAGATATAAGGGAGAAGAGGTACAAAATGAAAAATACCATGACCTTTCTTCCAAACTATCAGATCAGGGCCAACGTTGAGAGGTTGGACGATCCTCCAAGAGATACTCTTCTCAATGGCAAGATTCACACTTTTGATTTACTTTCACTCTTCTATTTTGCCAGAAACAATGATTTTGGCAACGACAAAGTCGGTCAGGAGAGGCCGGTCTCATTTGTCATTGACGGAGAGATATACGATCTCTACTACAGGTATCTGGGTAAGGAAAATAAAAGGATTCCCGGAATGGGTCACTATAAAACAATTAAATTTGCAGCCAGACTAGTTGCAGGTGAAGTATTTTCAGGTAAAGATGAGTTGGTTTTCTGGGTTACCGATGATAAGAATAAAATTCCACTGTTGTTTGAAACACCAATAATTGTGGGGAGGGTGACTGGAAGACTTGCCGGTTTTTCGAATATAAAGTATCCGCTTTCCAGTAAAATAAAATAGACAATGAAAACAGACAATATAGAACATGAGGGAGTTATTCTGGATATCGACAGAGATTTTATAAGTGTCGAGATTATGAATAAAGCGGCATGTGCATCATGCAATGCAAAACAGCTTTGCTCGATGAGTGAAGTTAAGGCTAAGGTTATACAGGTGGAAAACAGAGGTTTCACGCTCTTTGAAAAAGGTGAGGTAGTAAATGTGCTTCTTAAAAGAAGCCTTGGGTTTAAAGCTTTGTGGATATCTTATTTGATACCTTTAATTATTTTATTGGTATTATTATTAGCTTTGTCGGCTGTTGGGGTCGGGGAATTGTTAATAGGATTAAGCATTCTGGCCTTTCTTGCTCTTTACTATTTTGTAGTTTATCTCCTGAGAGACAAGATTAAAAAGGAATTTATTTTTATTGTTGAGAAATTAGATAAATAATGAATACTATTATTTTTACAATTGTAAGCTTAAGCGTTTTGGGGCTTGTATTGTCCCTTATTCTTTATTTGGTGTCACAAAAATTCAAGGTTGTAGAGGACCCGAGGATTGACGGAGTGCAGGAACTTCTACCTGCAGCCAATTGCGGAGGATGCGGATATGCTGGATGCAGAGCTTTTGCAGAGGCTTGTGTAAATGCCGAAAACCTTGATAAGTTGTATTGTCCCGTGGGGGGCAACGCGGTCATGCAAAACGTTGCAGGTTACCTGGGCGTTAAGGTTGCTGAGAAGACACCACAGATAGCAGTTGTAAGATGTAACGGTACTTGCGACAACCGGCCAAAGACAAGCAACTATGACGGATACTCTTCATGTGCAGTTATGGCAAATCTTTTTGCAGGTGATACAGACTGCAGGTACGGATGTCTTGGTCAGGGTGATTGTGAACTTTCGTGCAAATTCGATGCAATTAAGATGGACCCGAAAACAGGTCTTCCGGAGGTTGACGAGGAGAAGTGTACTGCTTGCGGGGCGTGCGTAAAGGTCTGTCCTAAGATGATAATTGAACTCAGGAACAAGGGGCTCAAGAACAGAAGAATATTTGTTTCTTGCATAAACAAGGATAAAGGAGGAGTTGCCAAAAAAGCTTGTGTGGTGGCTTGTATTGGTTGCACGAAATGCCAGAAGGTATGTCCGTATGATGCAATTACTATGTCAAATAATCTTGCATATATAGATTACAATAAGTGCAAATTATGCCGGAAGTGTGTAATAGAGTGCCCAACCAGGGCAATCTGGGAGGTTAACTTCCCTGTAAGACTCCCAAGGGTTGAGAAGGCGCCAATTATAGATCAGAAATAATATATAATTATGAGTAAAACTTTTTCTCTTGGAGGAATTCACCCTCATGATAACAAAATATCTGCAACAGCAAGTATTGAGAATTTTCCGCTAGTAGATACTGCATATATCTCTATGTCGCAGCATCTTGGTGCCCCGGCAGAACCTGTTGTAACAAAAGGGGATACTGTCAAAGTTGGTCAGCTGATAGCAAAATCCTCCGGGTTCATCTCTGCCAATATACACTCTTCCGTATCAGGAGTTGTATCATCTGTAGAACTTCTTCCTGATCTTTCAGGAACAATGATTCAGCACATTGCCATAAAGGTAGAGGGTGATGTATGGATGGACAATATTGACCGAAGCGAAGAGATTGTGAGTGATATAAAACTTTCTGGTCCGGAGATTATTGCAAAAATAGCAGAATGTGGTATAGTAGGGTTGGGGGGAGCAGCTTTTCCTACCAATATAAAACTCTCTCCACCCCCAGGGAAAAAGGCAGAATATCTTATTATAAACGGAGCAGAATGTGAGCCTTACCTCACCTCAGATTACAGGATTATGATAGAAAGTCCTGAGCAGATTCTTATAGGGACAAAGATAATGATGAAGGCCCTTAACGTTAAAAGCGCATACTTTGGAGTTGAGGACAATAAACCAAAAGCCATTAAGTTATTAAAGAAAATTGCAGGTAAGAGTTATCCTGAAATTAAAATTGTATCGCTCATCAAACGTTACCCACAAGGGGGTGAAAAACAGATGATTGAAGCTATTACCGGAAGGCAGGTCCCATCTATGGGTCTTCCTATCGATGTGGGAGTTGTAGTTCAGAATGTTGGAACCGCCCTTGCTGTTTATGAAGCAGTACAGAAGAACAAACCGCTCTTTGACGGAATTGTCACAATCACAGGTAAGTGTATGACTGAGCAGCGGAACTTCAGATTAAGAGTAGGAACAACATTTGATACAATGATGTATGCAATAGGTGGTTTACCTAAGGATGCGGTTAAACTTATAAGCGGAGGTCCTATGATGGGTAAGGCTGTGTGCAGGATGGATGCAGCATCGGTAAAAAGTACGTCGGCACTTTTGCTTCTGACAGAAGAGGAGACAAAAAGGGGTGTTGAGAGCAATTGCATCCGTTGTGCAAAGTGTGTCGAAGCATGTCCCATGGGTCTTGAACCTTATCTGTTGAACAGACTCTCCAGAGCCAACAGAATTGAAGATCTGGAAGAACACATGGTTCATGACTGTATTGAGTGTGGTTGTTGTATATATACCTGTCCTTCAAACATTCCGCTACTCGATGCAATTAGGCTCTCAAAGGCTCAAGTCATAAAAATTATCAGAAGCAGACCTAAAAAGTAAAAAAAGAGAAAATATATGAAAAAATTACTTGTTTCACCTGCTCCGCATCTGCACGGAAAAGAGAGCACAAGAGGATTAATGCGAGATGTGATTATTGCACTTTCGCCATCACTTCTTGTTTCAATATACTTTTTCGGGTTTTCGGCCATCAAGCTTGCTCTGGTTGGAATAATCTCCTGTGTGGTTGTCGAGTATGTAATTCAGCGATATGTCGTCAAATCTTCTAAAACGATAAATGATTACTCAGCAGCTCTAACAGGATTGCTGCTTGCACTTAACCTTCCACCAAACTCACCGTGGTGGCTGATTCTAATAGGTTCAATAGTAGCTATAGGTGTGGCCAAAATGACATTTGGAGGCTTGGGACAGAACCTTTTCAATCCTGCTCTCGTAGGTCGTGTGTTCCTTCTTGTATCGTTCCCTGCTATTATGACAGACTGGACAATACCGGTTTCATGGTTCAGGGAGGGAATTGATGCATCTTCCGGGGCAACAGCTCTTTCTATTGTGAAGGAAGGATTGGCTAAAGGTCTCAATATGGATCAGATTTTCCAGACGAACAACTTCTCATATATGGAGATGCTCTTTAGTAAAATAGGGGGTTCTGTCGGTGAGGTTTCAGCTCTTGCACTTATTGCCGGATTTGTCTATCTGCTTATAAGAAGAGTTATAAAACCGCATATCCCATTGTCAATAATAGGTTCAGTAATTGTAATTACAGGTATATTCTGGCTGGTAGACCCACAGCAATATGCAGATCCTATTTTCAGTGTACTAACAGGTGGTATACTTATTGGTTCCATATTTATGGCAACAGATTATGTGACATCGCCAATGAGCACATCGGGAATGGTCCTTTACGGAGTAGGAATAGGTTTTCTGACAATCATGATACGTTATTTCGGTTCATATCCGGAAGGAATTTCGTTTGCAATTCTAATAATGAATGCATGCGTTCCGCTTATTAATAAATTTATGCTGCCAAAACGCTTTGGAAAGGAGGTAAAAAATGGCTAAAGAGTCTTCACTGAAAAACATGGTATCGACACTTTTTATTGTGTGTCTGGTATCTTCTACTCTTCTTGGAGGAGTTTACGCTATAACAAAGGAGCCGATAGAGGCTGCCGCAATTGCCAAGACGAACGCTTCTATATCGCAGGTGGTTCCTGCTTTTGACAATGATCCTTCTGCCGATGTATTTACAAAGGAACTTGATGGTAATACTTATAGGGTTTACCCTGCAAAAAAAGGTGGAGAGATTGTTGGGTATGCTGTTGAAACTTTTTCGACTAACGGCTTTGCCGGAAGAATTGTAATTATGGTTGGATTCAATATTGATGGTACAATTTTTAACACATCGGTACTTTCACATTCCGAAACCCCGGGTCTTGGTGACAAAATGGTTGAAGGAAAGAGCAAATTCAGTGTTCAGTTCAAGGGAAAGAATCCGGCTGATTTTAGAATGTCTGTAAAAAAGGATGGGGGTGATGTTGACGCAATAACTGCATCTACAATTACTTCACGTGCTTTTTGCGGTGCCTTGGAATCGGCATACAAAGTTTATCAATTATGTGTTGAAGTGCCAACTAATAAAGTGAATAACAATGAGTAAATTAAGTTTGTTAACCAGTGGTATAATAAAGAACAACCCAATATTTGTGCTTGTTCTGGGAATGTGTCCCACTCTTGCTACAACCACTTCTGCAATAAATGGATTTGGAATGGGGGTGGCAACATTGTTTGTGCTTACAATGTCAAATATTGTAATATCGCTTGTGGCAACACAGGTTCCCGATAAAGTGAGGATTCCTGTCTATATAGTTGTCATCGCGGCATTTGTCACCATTCTGCAGCTTCTGATGCAGGCATTCACTCCGGGATTATATGCAACACTTGGCATATTTATCCCACTTATTGTTGTAAACTGTATTGTATTGGGAAGAGCCGAAGCTTATGCTTCCAAAAACAATGTATCAGACTCAGCTATGGATGGGATAGGCATCGGAATTGGCTTTACATTGGCACTGACAGTAATTGGTCTTGTAAGAGAGATCCTGGGCAGCGCTTCTATATTTGGCGTAAAATTCATGGATTCAGACGGTATCCTGGCTTTTGTCCTTGCTCCGGGAGCATTTATAGTTCTTGGATATCTTATGGTTCTATTCAATAAGCTAAAATCTAAAATCTCCTAAAAACGGTTATTATGGAATATATTATAATTGTTATTTCTGCAGTATTTGTAAACAATATATTACTGTCACAATTTCTTGGAGTGTGTCCGTTTCTGGGAGTATCCAACAAAGTCAGCACGGCAGCCGGTATGTCGGGTGCTGTAGTATTTGTAATTGCATTGGCAACACTTACGACTTATATTTTACAGTATTACGTACTTGTACCACTCGGTATAGAGTTCATGCAGACTGTTGCTTTCATATTGGTAATAGCAGCTTTGGTTCAGATGGTTGAAATCATCCTGAAAAAAATCAGCCCCTCTCTTTATCAAGCTCTTGGAATATTCCTGCCACTGATTACAACAAACTGCGCAGTTCTCGGACTTGCTATACTTGTAGTATCAAAGGAGTTCTCCTTTGGAGGAGCTCCTCATATGTTAAATATGGTTGAGTCGGTGGTATACGCAACATCCAGTGCTGTTGGATTCGGTGTTGCTATGATCCTTTTTGCCGGAATAAGGGAACAACAGGAGTTGTCTAATGTTCCAAAGGCTTTTCAGGGGACACCGATTGCACTTATAACTGCCGGAATCCTGGCTCTTTCATTTATGGGATTTGCCGGCTTGGTATAAATATTGGAGTATTGGAGTCATGGAAAAAAATCTATTGGAGATTGAACAAACTCTTCGTGATGGAAATGTTGAGAAGGCTCATGATGAATTGCTTGAATTTCTGGCAAAAGAGCCCGATAACGACAATGCATGGTATATGCTGGGAGGTATATTCAGAAGGCAACAACTTTGGGGTGATGCAATAAATGCACTAAACAAGGCAAAGTTTCTGAATCCCGCAGGTCCTGCAGCATATGCTATAGAATCGATTTACGAGATTATCCGTTTTCAGAATTCGGATTTGATGAATCCGTGAGAAAGGATTATTGATTTTGATGCCAGTCCGTCAACCTCATTGCGATTGTGGGTTACATGTATTATTGTCTGTCCTGAATTTTTAAGGCCGGCAAGCGTTCGCTTGGCTTCGTCACGCAACTCTTCATCTAAAGCAGAGAGTGGTTCATCTAAAATTAAAATACTTGGCTCATAGGCAATTGCTCTTGCTAGTGCCGCTCTTTGTCTCTCTCCTCCGGACAAAGTATCAATATCTCTGCCCAGCAGATTTTCTATGGAAAAATACTCGGCCAGATCTGTTACCCTTGATTTAATAGTAAGGTGATCCTTTTTAAGTATTTTTAATGGAAATGCAATATTGTCATAAACAGTTAGATGTGGAAACAGAGCATAATCCTGGAACAGCAAACCAACAGGTCTTTCACGGCTAGGTGTATAAGTGTGGTTTATTGAATCTATTATGATTTTGCCGTTTTTGACTCTCCTCAGGCCGGCAACCAACTCCATCAACACAGATTTACCGGAACCGGAGGGACCGGAAATAGCCAGATAACCACCCTTTTCAAGCTCAAAAGAGAGTGGACCAAGGTAAAATTCCCCAACAGAGAATTCGAGTGATTCAATTTGCAACATCATCTTTTCTGATATATTCTCAGGAAAATAAAAATTATTAGAGTTACAGCTATGAATATTGCAGCCACAGGTCTTGCGTAATCAAGGCCGTAAGAGTTGAACCTGTCGAAAATAAGAACAGGAGTTGTCATTGGATGGTATGCGACTATTACAACTGCACCGAATTCACTCATCCCGCGTGCAAACATCAATACTAATCCGGATATTACTGATCTTTTTGCCAGTGGGAGGCTAATTTGAGTAAAAACCTGATATCTCGAAGCCCCAAGTGTCTCTGCAGCCTGCTCTAACCTTACGGGAACTGCTGCGAAGCCATCTCTGGCTGAGTTTATAAGAAAGGGGACGCTCACAAATGCCATTGCCATCCCTATAGCTGCAGAGGAACCCACAAGATTCAATCCTACAGAAGAGGCGAGCGAACCCAGTAGGGAGTCTCTGGATATGAATCCAAGAAGAGCTATGCCGGCTGCTGAATGAGGAATCACTATGGGAAGGTCTATGATGGCCTCTATAAGACCCTTTAAAGGAAATTTCTTTCTTGCAAGAATGTATGCAAGTGGAAGTGCGAAAAGCGATGCAACAAGTGTTACAAAAGCAGAGATCAGGAGAGTTCTGTATATACTACTGCTTACCTCTGTGTCATTTATGGTGGCAAAAAATCCGGGAGTCTTAAGTGAGAAAAACAATCCCAACAACGGGGCAATTAAGAAGAGAAGGATGATACCCCCTAGAAGGGCGAAGATTATGTAGGTAAGATTGAATCTATTGTTGAATCTCATGAAAACAAAGATAGACAATTTTCATATCTTTGTTTTAAGTAATAACTATTAACAAACACATTATGTTTAGACCAAAATTCATAGCACTTATTATCATGGTTGTAATTATTGCATCCAGTAGCCCTTCTCTCTTTGCACAGAGAGGAGAGAGAAAAGCAACCATTCAGCAAACAGAACCAAAGGCAATTGTTGCAGATTCTACAAAAAAAGCTCCTGAAAAAGGACCACAGACCATTGAGAAATTTATTAAAAAGGATGCCAAAATCATGAAGGGGCTCACAACCGTTTATGTTCAGGATGGAAAATTCTTTATTAGTATTCCTGACTCTTTGTTTAAAAGGGAAATTCTTATGGTTACCAGAATATCAAAGGCAGCAGCCGGAATACGTAATTCATTTGATGGCTACGCAGGAGACGACATAAATTCAGGCACCTTCAGATTCGAGGCCGGGCCTAACAATAAGATCCTCTTAAGAAAAATTTCAGGAAGAGACAGGTCGTCAGACAGCACCAAAGCAATGTACTCCTCTGTTCAAAATTCTAATCTGCAGGCAATTGTTGCATCATTTGATATTAAGGCACAATCGGAAGATAAAAAGGACAATCTTATAGATGTTACGGATTTTTTCAATTCTGACTCTGAATCACTATTCTTTAGAAAAGCCGGCAAAACAGCTTTTAAACTGGGAGGTATGCAAAAAGAGAGCTCATATATATCCTCTATAAGGACATACCCAATTAATACTGAGGTAAAGAGCGTAAAGACATATACAGACCGACCGTGGAGAGACAGCCACTTATGAGCTCAACAACTCATTTGTACTTTTGCCAAAGGTTTCAATGACTGCAAGGTATGCCGACGACAGGGTGGGTTATTTCACCAACAGCTATACCGACTTTGATCAGAATCCACAGGGTGTGAAAGCTGTACAAATGATTACCAGATGGAGACTTGAGCCAAAACCTGAGGATATGGAGAAGTACAAGCGCGGGCAGCTGGTAGAGCCGGCAAAACCCATTATTTTCTACATAGACCCATCAACCCCAAAAGAGTGGGTTCCGTATCTGATACAAGGTGTAAATGATTGGCAGCCACTTTTCGAAAAGGCAGGTTTTAAAAATGCAATTTTTGCTCTGGAGGCTCCTTCTAAGGATAAGGATTCTACATGGTCGCTGGAAGATGCAAGGTACTCTGCAATTGTTTACAAACCTTCTGATGTTGCCAATGCAAGTGGTCCTCACGTTAGTGACCCTCGTTCAGGTGAGATTATAGAAAGTCATATCAACTGGTACCATAATGTAATGTCATTATTGAGAAACTGGTATTTTGTGCAGTGTGCTCCAAACGATCCAGATGCGCGTAAGATGACATTTGACCCTAAGCTTATGGGCCAGCTTGTCAGGTTTGTCTCCTCTCATGAAGTAGGACACACACTTGGTCTGAGACATAACTTTGGTGCAACAGCGCTTTATACCACCAAACAACTCAGAGATAAGAAATTCCTTAAAGAGAACGGCCATACAACTTCGATAATGGACTATTCGAGGTTTAACTATGTGGCTCAGCCTGAGGACAGAATCCCAAGGGAACTGCTCTTTCCGAGACTTAGCCATTATGACTACTGGTCAATTGAGTGGGGATACAGAAGATTTCCTGAGATTGACAACCCTGTTAATGAACTTGGCAAGCTTAACAAATGGATAATTGAAAAGAACAAAGATAAACGATACAAATTCGGGACAGAATCGAGTGCAAGTGACCCAAGGTTACAAGCGGAAGATTTGGGTGAGAACCAGATGGAGGCCAACGAATTAGGTATAAAGAACCTTAAGCTGGTTATGGCAAATCTTGGTGAATGGACAAAGGAGCCAAACACAGATTATGAGAACCTTAAGACAATGCATGGAGAAGTTAATAATCAGTATCGCAGATATATCGGTCATGTTGTAAAATGGGTTGGGGGAGTTTACGAGAATCCAAAAAAAATTGAAGAACCAGGAGATGTATACTCTATAGTAGAGAAGAAGAGACAGGAAGAGGCAATGGATTTCCTTAACAGAAACCTGCTGAAAGAGGCTCCGGTATGGCTGGTGCCGGATTCTTACATGAAAAAATTTGTAAGCAGACCAGAGATATTTATTGAGCGTGCTTATTCAGCCGCAATAGGTTCACTGCTTAGTAAAAGGGTAATGATGAACCTTGTAAGTGCAGAGAATGCGCTTGGTAAGGAGGCTTATACAGTAAAAGATTTGTTTGACAATCTTGAAGGCACAATATGGGCCAATAAAATAGTAAATTCCAATGAAAGGCTTTTGCAGAAGGTATATGTGACTACGTTATGCGGACTTTATACAGGTGAAGGAGCTACCGGAAGAATGGGTATGCCTGTTGAACCTACATCAAATCCTAAGGATATGACCGAATCATCTGCAATAGCATATTATCAGATAAACAAGACACTTAACTATCTTAAGGGTATACAGACCGGAGATTTCAATTCCGACGCACATTATGCATATCTGATACGTTATATTGAGAAGACTCTTAGTGCCGACAAGTAAACAATACCTCACATTGCCGGTGATTGTGGTTGCCATTGTAGCTGCAATTCTTGCAATTGTGCAAATCGTTCCGGAAAAGCCGCTTCTGCTTGCAGAGCGGCTCTTCCATTATGGTGGCTGGGTGCAGATAACCATTATTTCTGCTTATGCGGGTTTTCTTGCCTACAATATGCAGTTTTCCCAACGGAGAGGTAATTGGAGGATCTATTCCTGGCTTCTCTTTACGATTTTTTTTTATTCTCAGCTTATACTGGGGATCACGGCTGATTCCCTTTTTTTACTTACAGGTAAGCTCCATCTGCCAATACCAGCAATAATAATTGCGGGCCCTTTGTACAGATTCAGTTCATGGTTTATGATCATACTGTTTTTAAGCACTGTGATTATGACCGGTCCAGCCTGGTGCAGCCATCTATGCTACTTCGGTGCAATTGAAGCAGCTGTTGTCAAGGATAAAAGGAGGAGCGGAACGCCGGAGAAAGGAGTCAGGATAATTATGCTGGGTGGGGTAGTAGCAGTGGCCCTGCTGTTAAGGATATTGAACGCTAAGGATGAAACGGCCATCTTGCTGGCATCTCTGTTCATTCTTACTGCACTGCTCCTTATCTTTTTTGTTTCACGAGTCAAAGGCAACATGTATCATTGTACCCATTTCTGCCCTGTGGGGATATTGGTAAGTAACATCAAATATATATCACCCTTCAGGTTCCGGATTAACGGAAATTGTACAAAATGTAATTCCTGCATATCAAGTTGCAGATATTTTGCTCTGGACAAAGAGGGAATTGCAGTTGGAAAAATATACAAGAGCTGCACATATTGCGGAGACTGCATCAAATCATGCAAGCACAATGCATTTGAATACAGATTTTTGAATCTCTCTCCGGTGCAGGCGGAGAAATTGTGGCTAATCATTACAGTATCTGTTCACGCAATATTTTTAAGTATCGCAAGAATATAAGCCGACATGATAAGCGGGTAGCACAGATGGTTAATGATTATCAATACCCATTCTCATGAAAATCAGATGCTCAAGAAGAGGGGTGATCTCGGACATATATTCTGTAACTGCCTTTTTACTCCCCGGCAGAGTGAAAATCAGGCTCTCCTTTGCAAGACCGGCAATGCTTCTGCTAACAAGAGCATTAGGCTTTCCTGCAC
Organism: Bacteroidales bacterium; assembly: GCA_041659025.1. Taxonomy (GTDB): domain Bacteria; phylum Bacteroidota; class Bacteroidia; order Bacteroidales; family UBA932; genus Bact-08. The sequence goes on from JBAZZA010000002.1 coordinate 242,060, forward strand.
CGTATTTTAATCTCACATGTTCCATTATACCTGGAATCTCTTTGTCTAAAAATGGTCTCACCACTTCCGGAGTGAAATCCTCCGGGCCGATTCCTGTTCCTCCGGTTGTAAAAATAATGTCAGTTCCGGATTCTGTCATGGTTTTTAAAATTGTACCTAGCATCTCCTTGTCATCAGAGATAAGATGATAATCAAAATTTGTGTTCCAACCGGCTGTTTTAGAATAAGCTTCCATGTCCGAGATAATCAGAGGTCCGCTAAGATCTGGATAGACTCCCATAGAGGCTCTTGTACTGAGGGTTATAACACCTATTCTGTATACTTTTGGCTTGTATTCCAATATATCACCGGCTTTAAGAAATCCCGGCTTTATAACCTTTGCGAAGATTCCCTCTTTAGGCATTATACAGGTTCCAACTTCGTTGAATATCGAACATCCGCTCCCATGACATTTTTTCCCAATTTGGGTAATCATCAGATCTACATTTTGGTTGCACAGTCTGTCACCTGGACGTGTATCATTCAGTTTTAGACCCCGGGTGGTTATATTCTCAGCGAATTCGCCATAATTAAATTGTTTTCCGGCAATTGCAGAAAATGCTTCAAAGCTTTCTGCCCCCAACAGACTTACCTGTCTGTGCCACTTTCCTGCGTGAGCATCGCCGGCAACTCCCTCATAGTTAAGTTCAATCGAATCAACCGATGTTTTTGGTGTCCCTTTTTCTTTTGAGATATTTACAGAGATAATTTCTAAGAAGCTCATAATTTAAGTTGTTTTTTCAGCACGGCACAAAGATAAGAACCAATTGCACAATAATTAGTACATTTAAAGAAAATTTGAAAAAGGTTTATATATTGCTAATCTGATAATTACGTTAAATGGATTAATCATGAAATTCACTGCCAAGGAACTTTTTGATTTACTGAACGATCAGGATGAATGCTCTTGGATTGAAGCTAAGGCGGAAGCGAAAGTTCGCATTCTGTAATGGAAACGGTTAGTGCCTTTTCGAACGAGCCCGGGCTAGGTGGTGGTTATATTCTGATGGGGGTGGCTATTGATGAATCATCGTCTTCTCCTGCTTACAAAGTAGTTGGAGTGTCAGATACTGATAAGTTCTAACGTGATTTTGCAACACAATGCGCAGGTATGTTTAATATTCCAGTACGACCAGAACTTGCAATAGAGAAACTGGACGGAAAAAATATAATTACAATTTGTGTAAGCGAGGTTGTATCAAGACAAAAACCTGTTTACTTTAAATCAGAAGGACTTCCTATGGGTGCTTTCAGGCGAATAGGTTCAACTGATCAACGTTGCACAGAGGATGATTTATATGTTTTCTATCAGGACAATACTAGTTTTGAACAGACCCCTGTTAAGGGAATCTCCATTTCACAAGTTGATGAACATGCGTTAAAGCGGTACCGTGTACTTAGAGAGAAAGCTAATCCTACTGCGGAAGAACTTGCATTTGATGACACTGAATTGCTTCAATCTTTGGGTTGTGTAGACCGAGAAAAACCGGATGAACTCAATCTTGCAGGATTGATGCTTTTTGGAACAAGTTCAGCACACAGAAAAACGTATCCAATGCTCAGGGTCGACTATATAAGAGTACCCGGAAACATATGGGTTGAGAATCCGGACGATCGTTTCATATCCATTGATATGCGAGGGCATTAATCCTTTTGATATACAGGTTAATAGATGCCATTAATGCAGATTTGCCCAGAGGTTTTCTACTGACCGATGATAATATTCAGGCAACATCTGTGGGCTTGCCAATGAAAGCTTTGCGCGAGGCTCTTGTGAATGCTTTAATGCATCGTTCGTACCGAGAACAAAGGCCAACACAAGTTATACGATACGATAACCGTATAGAGATAACCAATCCCGGTTTCTCCTTAAAGTCTGAAGATACATTAGGTCAACCGGGCAGTGAAACCAGAAACCCTTTAATTGCAGCAGTTTTTCATGATACTAACTTAGCAGAAACAAAGGGTTCCGGAATAAGAGCAATGCGACGGCTAATGCAGGAGGCACATCTGGTTCTTCCTACGTTTGAATCAAGTCGCGAAAACAATGAGTTCACAGTTCGTCTTCTGCTTCATCACTTCCTCGACGAGAAGGATATTGACTGGTTAAATAGTTTTTTAAGTCTTGATCTGAATGATGCCCAGAAACAGGCACTGATATTTGTTCGTGAGGTTGGTGCAATTGATAATCAGACCTATAGGCAAATGGCCGATTGTGACACAATAAGAGCAAGCAGTGAGTTACGGATGCTCAAAAATAGTGATTTATTAAAATCGAAGGGTAAAGGAAAGGGTACTTATTATATTGCCGGGTTAAAAACCCAACCTCAGGATCCTAACACCCAACCTCAGGATCCTAACACCCAACCTCAGGATCCTAACACCCAACCTAAAGAAGAAAAAAGGTTACTATTGATGTCGGAACTACATAAAGATATTTGTGTAAAAGTTAATAATCTAAAAAAGAGGGAGAATGACCCGGCAAAATTGACGGAGATTATTAAAGAAATTTGCTCATTACGAGCTTATAGTTCAAATGAAATATCAGTAATTTTAAATAAGAGGGAAGATTATATAAGGAAACAGCTCATTCGTCAAATGCTTAAAAATAAAGAGCTTAGATTTCTGTATCCAGATATGATAAACCATCCGGAACAGGCATATCTGACAAATAAAGCAGAATAAATTATGACCTGTTACACAAATCTGTAATAGTTCTTATAGTTTGCTCTTTTCTATCAATTCAGTATTATCTATGACCATAGAATCGTCCACTGCCTTACACATGTCATAGACCGTAAGAAGTGCCACGCTTACTGCTGTTAGGGCTTCCATCTCTGCTCCGGTTTGCCCGGTACAGCCGGTGACACTCTCTACATACAGACCAGTATTGTCAACCGTAACGCTAACGTCAATTTTTGTGAGCATAAGCTGGTGACACAGAGGAATAAGTTCAGGACAACGCTTGGCTGCCATAATTCCCGCAATCTGGGCACATGACAATACAGAGCCCTTCTTGAGATTATTTTCAATAATAAGATCGATTGTCTCTCTCTTAAGGGTGATGTGTCCCTTTGCACGGGCCACCCTTATTGAGGTTTCCTTATCTCCAACATCAACCATTTTAACCTTGCCATCTTCATTCGTATGGCTCAACTTGTTGTCTTTCATGTTATCCCCCGATATTATAAAAACATCCTGTATTATTGTTCCCGCCTTTGTGCGGTTTATGTTTCAACGCCAGTTCAATGGCTCTTTCTGCTCCCAGCTCCCTTATACTGAATTCAAGATTGTTGAAAAGACAAGGTTTGAGCATTCCTGTTGCAGTCAACCTAAATCGGCTGCATTCGGAGCAGTTCCCACCGTCGCCACCTTCTACACGTCCAAAAACACCGCTTTTCAGATTCATCAGAGGAATATACCTCACCGACAGGCTTTCTTTATGGGCATATTCAGCCACCCCACGGGCACTCTCTTCAGTGCTATCATTCTCAACCACACAATTCAACTTTATAGGATCAAATCCAACCCTCTTTGCAGCAGATATCCCTTCCAGTACCCGGTTGATATCTCCTCCCCGGGTTATCTCACGGTATCTGTCGGGATCAACTGTATCCAGACTTATATTTATTCTTTTTAAGCCCGCTTTTTTCAAATCGTCTGCATATTCAGATAAAAGGACACCATTGGTTGTCATTGAGAGATCCTTTATTCCCTCAATAGATGACAGATTTTCAATAAGCGAGACAATGTTTTTTCTTACAAGAGGTTCCCCTCCGGTTACCCTTACTTTGTTTATACCCATTTCAACAGCAATCCTGGTAAAGTCTTCTATCTCTTTGTATGATAGTATCATAGAGCGGTCAAGTAGTTCGACTCCCTCCTCCGGCATGCAATATCTGCACCTCAGATTGCATCTGTCTGTAACAGATATTCTCAGGTATGTGATTTTACGCCCAAAACAGTCTTCCATTTACTAAAGAGATTTTATGATTTTTACAAATTCCCAGACAACAATACCTATACTGACTGATACGTTAAGCGAATGTTTAGTACCAAACTGCGGTATTTCAACCACTGAGTCACTTATGTCTGCAACCTCCTGTTGGACTCCTTTTACCTCGTTGCCGAAAACTAATGCATATTTACCGCTCCCTTCTATAATTACGGAATTAAGCATAGTTGAATTCTCCGTCTGTTCTATAGATACAACTTTATATCCCTCTTCTTTCAATTGCATTACAGCAGTAAGACAATCCTCATTGTATACCCAGTCGACACTCTCCTCGGCTCCAAGTGCAGACTTGTGAATCTCCGGAGATGGAGGCGTTGCACAAATGCCGCACAATACAACCTTTTCGAGAGAGAATGCATCTGAAGTCCTGAATGCAGCACCAATATTGTGCTGGCTTCTCACATTGTCCAGAACAATAACTACAGGAATCTTTCTTGTGAGTTTAAATTCCCCTTTTGTCAAACGGCTTAATTCACAATTTTTTAGTTTTCTGTACATTTTTTATTATTATATTTGTAAAGATAGTGATTAAACCCAAAATTTAATTAATACAATTATGGCTACAGAAGTTATATTAAAATTAATCCAAAACGGGCCCGTCAAAGTTGAGGGAACCACTACGGTCGTCCATCCCGACGGTAAGGAGGAGGAAAAGACAAGTTGTTATATCTGCAGGTGTACAAAATCGAACAACAAGCCCTGGTGCGACGGATCGCACGCTAAATAGTCTGCGACAACACAGTAGGGATTAAACTTTTTGTTACCTTTATTGTCAAAGAAAAGTAAAACTAAACTTTGATGAAAACGGCACAAAAGTATCTCCTGTACCTTAGCATACCCATACTTCTATTAGTAGCATTTTTGATATACAATTCGTTTTTCAGGAAAACGGAAATAGGGTCATTCCCTGAGGGTGGGATAAAAACAAAAAAAGATAATAACAGAGAGCGTAGCGGAGGAGCAAGATCGCTGCCCGTTTCTGTGTATATAGCTGATTATTACCAAGCGGAAGATGGCTTGATGAGAACAGGTACTCTGGTTGCCAGAGAGAGGGTAGAAATGGCGAGTGAACTATCGGGAAGAGTAGTAAACATAAACTTCAAAGATGGTCAGTTTGTAAAAAAAGGTGATATTTTGGTCAGGCTTAATGATGATGAGCTTCAGGCCCAGCTCAGGAGAGCCGAATATCAATATACACTGCTCGAAGAGAAGCTAGGTCGCCAGAAAATTCTTCTGAGCAAGGAGGCAGTAAGCAGAGAAGATTATGACCAGGTATCAACTGAGTTCAATGTTCTCAAGCAGGATATAGAACAATTGAAGATCAAAATAGAAAAAATGAAGATAACCGCGCCCTTCGATGGTGTTATCGGATTCAGGAGTATAAGCCTTGGCGCTATGTTAATGCAGAATTCCAAAATTGCAACAATTGTGGATGCTGCAAACCTCATCCTTGAATTTTCAATTCCTGAAAAGTATATCACAAACAACATTATTGGCACAAAAGCAGATTTTACCCTTGAAGGTATAAGCAAGACATACTCGGCTCTTGTATATGCCATTGATCCTGAGATAGATGTAAAGACAAGGACAGTAATGCTCAGAGCCAGGGTATACAACTCCGACGGATTGTTAAAACCCGGGAGATTTGTAAAGGTGATGCTCAATACTAAAGGCGGGGGCCTTAAGATATTCCTTCCAAACCAGGCAGTGGTACCAAATGTCAAGGGTCGGTCGGTCTGGATAGTTAGAAACGGAACAGCTGTTATGACAAGTATTCAGACAGGAACAAGAACTGCTGACATGATGGAGGTCCTCTCCGGTGTGGAAAAGGGTGATACAATTATCACTACCGGACTTATGCAGTTGCGGGAGGGCATAACTGTAACACCTACAAATATTTGATTTCTCATGAGTATCTCCACAACAACAATAAACAGACCGGTATTGGCGACTGTAATGAGTCTGCTGATAGTAATCTTTGGCGCAATAGGTTATACCTCACTTGGAGTCAGAGATTACCCGAGTGTGGACAATCCTGTGATATCGGTACGCTGTTCCTTTCCGGGAGCTAATGCAGATGTAATTGAAACACAGATAACAGAGCCCCTTGAGGCCGCAGTTAATGGAATACCGGGTATAAGAGCACTATCAAGTTCGAGCAGAGACGGATCTAGTTCGCTAAATATAGAATTCAACCTTGAAGTAGATCTGGAGACAGCTGCAAATGATGTAAGGGACAAAGTTTCCGGAGCAATGAGAAGACTCCCTCAGGATGTAGATCCTCCTGTTGTGGAGAAGTCCGATGCCGATGCACAACCCATTTATTCAATTACCATTCAGAGCCAGACCAGAAATATTATTGACCTGAGTGACTATGCAGAGGTGAATTTCAAGGAGAGGCTCCAGACCATAAGCGGTGTAAGCAGTGTTAGTGTATGGGGTTCCAAAAGGTACTCGATAAGAATGAGAATGGACCCGCTTCTGCTGGCTGCGTATAAAATTACTCCACTGGATGTCCGTCAGGCAGTTACCAGAGAAAATGTAGAGCTTCCTTCGGGGACCATAGAGGGTTCCACTATGGAGCTTACTGTAAGGACACTTGGCAGACTAAGGACACTAGAGGATTTCAACAATCTTATAATATCGAGGAACGGTGAGAGGATCGTCAGGTTTTCAGACATTGGTACTGCAGAAGTTGATGCAGAAAACACCAGATCCATACTAAAGAGAAACGGCGTGCCCATGGTGGCCCTTGCTCTTACCCCGCAACCGGGTGCAAACTATATAAGCATTGTAGATGAAGCCAAAAAGGCCGTTGAAGAACTTAAAAGATCTCTTCCTAAGGATATAGAAGTTGGTTCTGGGTTTGACAATACAATTTTTATCCGGGATTCAATATCAGAGGTAAAGACCACAATTTTTCAGGCGTTTGCTCTGGTTGTAATGATAATCTTCCTTTTTCTCAGAAACTGGAGGACAACAATAATCCCTGTAATTGCAATACCGGTATCTCTTATCGGCTCGTTTTTCATAATGTATCTGGCCGGTTTTTCCATTAACATACTTACTCTTCTTGCTCTTGTACTAGCTATAGGACTTGTTGTGGATGATGCCATTGTTGTAATGGAGAACATATATCAGAAAATAGAGAAAGGAATGGCTCCTAAGCAGGCTAGTATTGAGGGTTCCAAGGAGATTTTCTTTGCTGTAATATCAACTACCATAACTCTGGTTGCTGTATTCTTTCCGATAGTTTTTCTAAAGGGGGTTACAGGCAGCCTTTTCCGTGAATTTTCAATAGTTATGGCCGGAGCTATACTCATATCGGCATTTGTCGCTCTTACTTTCACACCTATGATATCAAGCAAGTTGTTGAAAATAGGCGTAGATGATGGTAAATTCTACAGGTTGACAGAACCGTTCTTTGTTTGGCTAAACAATGCATATTCCAGTTCACTCACTAATTTTATGAAGAGACGCTGGCTCGCACCTGCTTTTCTTGTGGCTGCCCTTGGAATAATAGTCTGGCTTTGGATGTCAATCCCATCGGAAATGGCTCCGCTTGAGGACAGATCTATGCTTTCGGTCTCCAGTACTGCACAAGAGGGGGCAACATTTGACTATATGTTGAAGTATTCGGATGAAATGTACGACCTGATAGATAGAGAGGTTGCAGAGAAAGAAGGAGTTCTTGAGATGGTAGGAATGGGTGGAGGAAACAGATCAAACTTTCAGGTTACACTGGTAGGCCCGGACAAAAGAGAACGATCGCAACAGCAGATAGCAGATGAATTATCGCCAAAAGTTGCAAGACTGACTGGGGCTAGAAGCTTTGTGACACAGCAACAGACATTTGGAGGGAGAAGAGGAGGAATGCCTGTACAGTATGTAATTCAGGCTAAAAATCTGGATTCCCTAAAGGCTGCAATTCCGCTTTTTATGTCGGAAGTGGCTCAGAGCGAAGTATTCTCAAACTCCGACATAAACCTCAGGTTCACAAAGCCGGAACTTAGCATATCCATAGACAGGGACAAGACATCTCTTATGGGTGTCTCTATCCAGAATATCGCCCAAACGCTTCAACTCTCAATGAGTGAGCAGAGGATAGGATACTTTATCAGAAATGGCAAACAGTATCAAATTATGAGCCAGATTGACCAGAGTATGAGAAACAAACCGGTGGACCTTGCAAATATTTATGTGAGGAACGATGTTGGCGAGCTGATACAACTGGACAATTTTATAAAAATGGAGGAGAGCAGTACCCCTCCCCAACTTTACAGGTACAATCGTTTTGTTTCTGCAACTGTCTCAGCGGCACTTGCTAAAGGTTATACTCTGGGACAGGGAATCGAGGAGATGGACCGCATTTCAGGAGTTGTTCTTGATCCGAATAATTTTGCTACAGCGTTATCGGGCCAGTCGAAAGATTTCGTAGAGAGTACATCAAGTCTGCTGTTTGCATTCTTGCTTGCTCTCGTTTTGATTTATCTTGTACTTGCAGCACAGTTCGAAAGCTTCCGCGATCCGTTGATAATCATGTTCACTGTTCCTCTGGCTCTTTTCGGGGCTCTTATATGTCTGTGGAGCTTTGGCGAGACAATGAATATCTTCAGCCAGATTGGCCTTATCATGCTTATCGGACTGGTCTCCAAGAATGGTATTCTTATGGTCGAATTTGCAAACCAGAGAAAACAGGCCGGAGACAATATATACAAAGCCATTATGGACTCTGCTGCATCCAGATTCAGACCTATTTTGATGACAAGTATGTCTACAGTCTTAGGGATACTGCCCATGGTATTTGCCACAGGAGCCGGTGCTGAAAGCAGGATATCAATGGGTGTGGCGGTTGCCGGAGGTCTTATATTCTCGACATTTTTCACACTTTATATCATCCCTGCCATGTACTCCTATATTTCGTCTTCAAGAACAAACATCGATAATGAAAAATGAGAATATTCAATAAATACTTCATAGCTACAATAATCATCCCTCTGTTGGCAGCATATACTGCTTCGGCTCAGGTTACTCTTGATCAATGCATAAAGAGAGCTTTGGAAGCCAACTTCTCGATTACTATAGCGGACAACAACCTTGAGATTGCAAAAAACAATGTGACGCTTGCCCCGTTCCTTCCATCTGTAACAATCTCTTCAAGACAGAGTGCAAACAGGCAGGAGCAGCGCAACTATACTAATGACGGAGGTCGTGAGAGCAGCTCTTCGAGCAGCAGTTCAATATTAAACAGCGCAAATTTGAACTGGAGACTTTTCGATGGATTTTCTATGTTTGCAACAAGAGACAAGCAGAAGGAGCTTCTTGCTCAGGGTGAGTACAACTTCAGATCTGTGGCTGAGAATATGGTAATGCAGGTTTCCGCCCAGTACTATCTGATTATAAGCCTTCAGAACCAGGTTAACCTTCTAGAGGAACTGGTTGCCATATCACAGATAAGATACAATCAGTCATTGACAAGATTCAACATTGGAAGCAGTTCGGGCTTGGAGTATAAGCAGGCAAAAATTTATCTGAACAGTGATTCATCAAAACTATTGCTGCAGAAGGAGAATCTTAAGAATGCCTATATAGAGATATTCAGACTGATGAACGTTCCGCTTGATTCTAAAAGTGTTATAAATGATTCAATAATTGCAGAACCTGTACTGGATGTTGCCAGACTGATTGCTTTGGCTAACGAGAATAATACATCGCTGGCAGCATTAAGAGCAGGAGAGAGAATTGCAAAACTAGACACAAGGATAACCAAGTCTGCTAGATACCCTTCTCTCGATTTAACAGCTGGCTATAGCTACAATTTGAACCAGAGTCAGTATTTCCCTTCGAGGTATAATGAATCTAACGGACTTAACTGGGGACTCTCCTTTTCCATACCTGTATTTGACCGTAACGAGATAAACAGGAAAGTGAAAAATGCCAGGATCTATGAGGAGAATGCAAATCTCAGCTATCTTAAGGCCAAACAAGATCTGGAGAGTGAGCTTTACCAGCTCTATAATGTATATATAAACAATCTCAGACTGATAGGATTCGAGGAAGAGAACCGTGAGGCGGCATACCTTAATCTGGATGCTGCGTTGGAAAAGTACAGACTAGGCTCATTGTCGGGAATTGAATTCAGGGATATTCAACTCTCTTATCTCGATGCGTCTGACAGAAGACTTAAGGCAATTTATCAGGCAAAAATTTCAGAAATAAATCTTCATCTGCTTGCAGGAGAGTTGTTCCGGCAATCAATTTAGGGATTTAGTGTCAAAAAGGTTTCTTTCCGGCCATACTATTACACTTTGCATGGTTTTGTCAAAGAGTGCGTCAATCTTTCTTGGAAATCTTGCTCCCTTCCATGAACTTGTATTAGTGATGAGTACCCATGAGAATCCATCCCTCTGATATTTTAGCAGGGCACTTGTGCCGGAGAGTGTTCCGGTTCTTGACCAGTCACCATTTGAATTTACTTTTGCCCAGCCTATTGGGAGTAACTTGGGAGTGGATGAAGTCATAATGTTTATACTCTTTTTTGAAATGATGTCTGGAACATCAGGCTTTCCGTCAATTGAAGCAACAAACAGCAGAAGTTCAGAAGGAGAGGCTACCCAGGCTCCTGCACCCATAAGCCCTTCAATATTGTTTCCGCCATAACATCTTGGTCTCATAGATCCGCTGCCATCATAAGCTTCAACCATCTCCTCATTGTCGGGCTCGTAGTACCTCACTTCATTAGGGAACTTGTCTTCATAGAAATTCTTTGCAAGATGCATATCATATATGCCGGCTGGTAGAAGGACTCTTTCCTTTACATATTCTTCATAATCTTTGCCACTTACAACCTCAATTATCCTCGACAGGATAAGATAGCCAAGGTTGGAATATCTGGTTCCTTTTCCGGGAGTGAAGCCTAAATTATGTGATATAGAATATGCAATAACATCATCTGTACCGGGCACAGAATCAAGATGCATCCTTGACCTCACCAAAGGAGTATTGAATAGGGGATCTCCTCCTCTAAGTGTAAATCCCCCTTGGTGTCTTAGCAAGTCTTCTATTGTAATGTCTCTGACACGATTGTCCTTTATATTTTTAAACTGAGGAAGATCGAGAATTCCTCCTTTTGCGAAAGGCTTAGAGGAGAGGTTAATAAGATTCTCTTCTACCATGGTCATAATCGCAGTCGCAGTTATAAGCTTTGATAGTGATGCAATCCTGAAAATGTGACGAACATCTGTTCTGACACTGTCCTCTTCATCGGCCCAGCCGTAACCCTTTGTATATATTAGTTTCTCGTCCTTCATAATTGCAATGGAGGCTCCCTTTATCCTCCACTCTCTCATGAATTTCTCAATCTGTGCATCCAGTTTTTTTGCTTCGGGCAGGTTCGAAAGGTCATTAGACAGGAGATGATTGATAGCCATAGGAAATTCGTTTTCTATAATCTCCCCGTTATCGCCGTTGGTGCCTGCATTTGCAAATATCACTCTGGTAGCAATAACCAGTGTTATGAATGCAATTATGATAAGTGATGTTGTGAAAATTTTAAGGTGTCCTGCTCTCTTTCTTCTTTTCATGCCGTAAAATTACAAAAATCCGGTATTTATTCAAGGCTGAATCTTATAAATACCGACTGTTCGAATTTTATCTTTTCGAAGTCCAGCGACTGAGCAAGCATTGCATCGTTTTCCATCAGTTGAGTGGTTGCCCCTCTCGCAAGGGCAGCAGTTTTGAATACTCGTGGATAATTGTCGTAGCACTGAATGAATATGGCTTTACCTATGTTTCTTCCCAAAGATTTTGCCAATGCTGCGGCGGTCTCCTTTGCACCTTGGGCGGCCATGGTCATAACATCTAGCCTTACAGCATCCATGTTGGAAAGTGATGTTTTTTCTATGCTGACATCAGGAATAGAAAGGTTTTCCAGTTCACGGAAAACCTTCGACATCATTTCTGCAGAATGAAGTTTGAGTATATATGATTTTGAAGTGAGAACTGCATCTTTTTTAAGAAAATACTGTTGAAGCATGGTTGACATATCCTGAACCTGCAAATCGGCCTTAATGTCAATCCCTAAAGCTGTCAGCCTCCTCAGAAATTCTCTCTCCTGTTTTTCCAGAGAGGAGTTGCCTTTGTTATCCTTCTCTTTTATGGTGATGTTCAGATATATCTCGTCGGGAGCTACTTCGCGCTCTGCTCTTCCTGTAACCTCAATATAATTCTGGTCAATAAAATTCTTTTCCTGAGCAGGTAATATATATGCTGCAAAGAGAATTGAAATTGTAAATAGTAATCGTTTCATAATTGGGTGGGATTAATTTTTTGTTCAAATAGTTGCATAAACTGTACCAATTTTACTAATCAGAAGTGTAATTATTATTATTATGCCTGTTATTCCAGAAGTCTATTACGAAATGTTTGTGAAAAAATTATACAACTAAAAAATGTTTTGTGTTTGATAAAAATATGTTGCAATTAGTAAGTTATAATATTACACTTTCCAGTTGAAAATAGTTGATATATGAGATTTTTTGTTAAATTTGTATAGACTTCTTTTGAGAAGTTCACCTAAATTAAACTAAATAAAAAACTGTTTTATGAATGTAAAAGAGCATTTACAAGGGACAAGCAAATTCTTTGCTTTATCTCTGCTACTCCTTTTTGTTGGAGTTAGTTCATGGGCTCAGGTACGCGTTACAGGAAAAGTAATTGACGTAAATGGTCAGCCCCTCGGTTTCGCAACCGTAGTTGTCAAAGGCACCACAACTGCCACAAACACTGCTGAAAACGGAACCTTTGTCGTTAACAACATGCCGGCTAATGGCTCCTTGGTCGTAAGCTCCATCGGTTACAAGACGCAAGAGGTTCTTCTTAACGGAAGAGTCGTTGTAGAAGTTGTACTGGAAGAGGAAGCATTCAAGTTAGATGAGCTTGTTGTTACCGCATTTGGTATTTCCAAGGAAAAAAAGGCACTTGGATATGCCGTACAGGATGTTAAGGCCGAGCAACTTACTCAGGGAGCAAGTATCAGCCTTTCAGGAGCTCTGCAAGGTAAGGTTTCCGGTTTGGAAATCATGCCTTCTTCAGGTATGCCGGGTGCCTCTTCTAAGATCACTATCCGTGGTTCACGTTCGTTTACCGGAGACAACACTCCTCTGTACGTTATTGATGGCATGCCTGTCTCTTCAGCGGGTGATGTAAGCACAGGAAACTCTGTTACAGGGTCCGACTATGCAAACCGTGCTGTTGATATTGATCCTAACGATATTGAAAGTGTCAACATCCTTAAGGGACAGGCAGCTTCTGCCTTGTACGGGATGCGCGCTACCAATGGTGTGATTGTAATCACTACAAAAAGCGGAAAGGGTGCCAAGAGTGGCAAACCAGAGATAACTTTCAATTCAAGCCTTGCGTTTGATATGATTTCTGTAAAACCATCGTTGCAGTCAGAATTTGCACAAGGTGCCGCAGGAGCATATAACCCTACAGCATCAACAAGTTATGGTCCAAAAATTACAGAACTTCCTAACGATGCAAAATATGGTGGGAACAAGACAAATACATACACAACCAGAGATGGAATGAAACAAGGTATGTATTATGTTCCACAAAGGGCAAATGCCGGACTTGACCCATGGGTTAAACCACAGGTTTATGACAATACCAAAGAGTTCTTCAATACCGGTTCAACATTGAGCAACTCTGTGAATATTGCCCAGTCATTTGATAAGGGTAACTATTCATTTTCACTGGGTAATACTAAATCGACAGGTATTATTCCTTCTACAGGAATGAACCGTTATAATGCCAAACTTGGAGCTGAGGCAAAACTGAATAAAAAGTGGACAACAGGCTTCTCAGGAAATTTTGTAGTTTCTGACATTTCAAAGCAGTCTTCTGCCAACAATGGTATAGTTGCTACGGTTTATCCTGCTCCTCCAAGCTACGACCTTGCCGGAATACCTTCTTATTACAAAGTTGACCAATACAAGCAAAACACATATCGTGGAACTGCTGGTTTTGACGGTGCTTACTGGGCAATCAACAACAATAAATTTACTGAAGATGCACAAAGGTTCTTTGGGAATTTTTACATGAAGTATTCTACTAAACTTGGGGAGAATCAGAAGTTAGATGTTAAATATCAACTTGGTGACGACGCATATACAACCAATTATACAGATCTTTGGGGTTACGGCCACTCAAACGGTAAAGGAGAGGTTTCACATTATGGATATACAATCAATGAACTTAACTCTTTGTTTACAGCAAGTTATAACTGGAAAATTAATGACGACCTAAATTTTGACGCATTGATAGGTAATGAAATAGTTGAAAACACCAATAAGTATACTTATGCTTATGGTAAGGATTTCAACTACTCAGGTTGGAACCACATAGACAATGCTTCTGTTTTTCAGGCTTCTGATTCTGAGAGAAAGAGTCGTACAGTAGGTACTTTTGGAAGTCTATCGCTGGCATATAAAAGTATGTTGTATCTGAATGCTACTGGACGTAATGATGTTGTTTCCACAATGCCAAGGAACAATAGGTCGTTTTTCTACCCATCTGTCAATTTGGGATGGATATTCACAGAGATGCCTTTCATGAAAAAAGACATCATAACATATGGAAAACTAAGAGTTTCATATGCTGAGGTTGGTCTTGCAGGCAATTACTATGCATCGTACTATACAACTCCCGTTTATGGTGGCGGTTTCTCTTCAGGAACCCCTATCATCTATCCGATTGGAAAAGTGATTGCCTATACCTTGAATAATGTAGTTTACGACCCTAAGTTGAAACCGCAGAATACAAAATCGTATGAAATAGGAACAGACCTTACATTCCTGAATGGGCTTATCAATCTTAATTATACATTCTCACGTCAGAATGTAAAGGACCAGATTTTCGAGGTTCCATTGGCCTCTTCTACAGGTTCTGGTTCACTGGTTACAAATGGTGGGTCAATTCATACCAATTCTCATGAGATTACATTGGGAATTACTGCTCTTGACACTAAAGATATCAAATGGAACTTTGCTTTCAACTTTACCAAGATTGACAACTATGTAGACGAACTGGCTCCGGGAGTTAACAGTATCTTCTTAGGTGGTTTCGTTGAGCCACAGGTAAGAGCAGGTATTGGTGCCAAGTTCCCGGTATTATATGGTGTTAGCTACCTACGTAACGATGCCGGACAGATTGTTGTTGATTCTGACGGTTTCCCGCAAGCCGGCGAAGAAAAAGTTATTGGTACTGTTTCTCCTGATTTTATTCTTGGATTCAATACATCAGTTGAAGTTTACAAGTTCCGCATCTCTGCTGTTCTTGACTGGAAACAAGGTGGCCAGATGTACAGTGGTACAGCAGGTCTTTTGGACTTCTACGGAAGAAGCCAGCGCTCGGCCGATTTCCGTAAAAGCACAGACTTTATTTTCTACAAACCTGCAGTTAAGGTTACAGGAACAGATGGTTCAGGAAAACCAATTTATGCTACCAATGATATAAAAATTTCCGGATCAGATACTCAGGCATTTTTCTCTGCAGACAATGGTATTTCGGAATCTATGATATATGAAAATTCATTTGTCAAACTTCGTGAAATAGCTCTAAATTACCCGGTATACTCAAGAAAGGGGATTACTGTAAATCTTAATGCGTTCGCTCGCAATATTCTTATATGGTCAAGCTTTAAAGGACTTGACCCGGAAGCTACTCAGGGTAACAACAACATGGGTGGTGCTTTCGAACGTTTTTCTTTACCAGGCACTTCAAGCTACGGTCTTGGTTTGAACTTGAAATTTTAAATAATGAGAAATATGAAAAAAATAACCGATATAACTAAAGGATTGATTGTTGCTATAGTCCTGTCTTTTTCTGTAACATCATGCTCAGAAGATATAATGGACTCAATCAATGAGGATATCAATCATACCAAAAATGTGCAGGCGAAATTTATCCTTGCAGACGTTATAACATCTACCGCTTTTAACAACATAGGTGGTGACTTCAGCACCTATACTTCTCTTTATGTAGAACATGAAGCAGGTACCCACAATCAGATGTGGAGGTCCGAACATCGTCAAACGGAGCCTTCTGCATCATCTACATTCAATAATGTATGGGCTTCGACATACGCAGCACTGAAAAATGCAAGAATTATAATAGACAAGTGTTCTACCGGTGGTCCTCAGGAGGGTAATGCTGTTACAAAGGGTATAGCGGAAGTTCTGGCTGCCCTGAATTCAGGTATCCTGGCCGATATGTTCGGTGATACACCATGGAGCGAGGCTGCATTGATTAATGCAGATGGTACTCCTAAGAACATGAACCCTAAGATTGACACACAGAAAGATATATATGCAGGTATCATGAAGTATCTTGATGCAGCTATTTTAGATCTGGCCGGTACAGATGCCCATGCATCAGGAGGTCCAGGAAGTTATGATTTGCTGTATGGTGGCAACAAAGCTAACTGGCTTAAGCTGGCGTGGGGTCTAAAAGCCCGTTATACAATGCATCTTTTGTTCCGTTCTACCAATGTTGCTACAGATATGACAAACATCCTGAGCTATTTGGACAAGTCCTTTACATCGGCCTCTAATCAAGCAGCATTCAATATCTATGACGCTTCAAACCTGAACCCGTTATTTGACTATCAGTGGAGCCGCGACGGTCTTGCTGCAAGCAAGAGCATGTCTGAAAAGCTTATCGAACGCAATGACCCTCGTATCAGGAGAGTATTTGTTGATGCAAGCTGGATGCAGATGGAAGGAGATACTGATCCTGAATTCTTCATGGCACCTAATGGTTTGAATGACGAAAAGCAGTATTATTACAATACATCAGTTTTTGTTTACTCACAAATCGCCCCTACAATGTTTATGAGTTATCATGAGGCCTTGTTCCTGAGAGCAGAAGCACTTTGCCGCTTAAACCGCATACCGGAGGCACAGACAGCTTTGAAGAGCGCCGTTGTTGCAGGTATAGCAAATACCGAAGTTGGTGTGGCAGCTGCAATGAATGCACCTACAATACTTGGTTATGGTGGTCTTGGAGAAACATCCAACGCTATAACTACAACTGAAGCGGAAGCATACTTCGAGACAAGTGTAAAACCATTATTTACAGCTAATCCTATTAAAGAGGTAATGATGCAAAAATACATTTCATTCTTTGGCGCATCAGGTGAATCTCAGGAGAGTTACAATGATGTGAGAAGACTTAAAGCTATGAACCAGGATTTTATTGTGTTGAAAAATCCTTTGAATTCAACTAAGTTCCCTCATCGTTGTCCTTACGGATCTGATGATACACTAAACAACCCTAACGTAGAGACTGCTTATGGCGACGGCACATATGTTTACTCTGCAAAAGTATGGTGGGCAGGCGGAACACGCTAATTATCCGTGATTATTTTAAGGGGCTGAATTGCTATTCAGCCCCTTATTTTTTTATATTTGCATAGATGAGATGTTGAGGTAGGGTAAATAAAGATTAATGCGGTATTAATACAAAGCTTTTAAATTGAGGGAAACAGAATTCAAAGATCTTTTTAACATGCATTTTGATGCAATAAGGCGATATATTTACTATAGGTGTAGTGATAGCGAATTAGCCTCAGATATTGCACAGGATTTATTTACAAAAATATGGGAGAAGAACAAGCAGATTAACCCACTCAAAGACAAGGCTTTATTGTATAAAATGGCTTCAGATATGCTTGTAAGCAGGATGAGAAGAAAAAAGATTGAGATAAACTATACCAATTCAGTTATAATTGAAAAAAGTTCAGATTTGCCTGACAGAGACATTAACATTGCTCAGTTAAAGACAAGTTACATTGATGCCCTGTCGGAAATGACAGATAATACGAGAATCACATATCTGATGAGTAGAGATGAGGATATGAAATATCATGAAATTGCCGACATCATGGGTATAAGCGTCAAAGCGGTTGAAAAGAGGATGTCCGCAGCACTAGTAATACTTAGAAGAAAGCTCTTAAATTAATTAGGTTTCAAAATTGCATATTATGGAAAAACACTTCAAGATAGAGCCCAACTGGAGCAGGAGCAAGGAGGAAATATGGAAAGAGCATTTCGAAGAGATGGTTTTGCAAAAAGAACCAAAGTCTGTGAGAACAGGCAGACATATGAAGTTTACATTCTATTACGCAGCTGTAGCAGCAATAGTGTTAATTCTTCTTCTACCCTTTGTATATATCAGGACCATAGAAACGAGCCGTGGAGAGCACCGACACTTTTTACTGCCCGATGGTTCTTCGGCTACACTAAATGCAGAGAGTAAAATTTCATACAAACCATTGTACTGGAACATTTCCAGAACAGTCAAAATGGAGGGCGAGGTATATTTTGAAGTTGAGAAAGGGGAAAAGTTTGAAGTGAAATCAAAAAACGGAACAGTAAAAGTACTGGGTACGAAATTTAATGTACTTTCCAGAGGAGATAGTTATTTTGTCTCTTGTATTACAGGAAAAGTGGAAGTAATATCAGGAGGAAGAGTAATACTTGATAAAGACAGCAGAGTGACCAAAAGTAAGGATGGAACTCTTTTTCTTGAGAAAAGAGATGACGTCGTGAAAATTATATCATGGAGAGACAATATGTTTTATTTTTCATCGGCACCATTATCTGATGTGCTGGAAGAAATATCAAGGCAGTATAATGTGAAAATTGAGTATTCAAATTTAAGTGATTACCTTTATTCCGGTAATTTTTCAAAAGAGAGTGATGTGTCAGTTGTTTTGGAAATTGTTGCACTCCCTTTCGGCATTAAACTGGAACGATCTAAAGATGTATATAAATTGTCAAAACTTTAATCTGAAAAATGTTCACAGACTTCTGATTGTTCTGACATTTCTTTTTATTGTCTCATCTCTTGGGGCAGAAGAGAGGTTGAAGTTAAAGTACACCGGAATCCCTCTAAGTACAATTCTTGATCGAATCAGATCACAGGAACAAATCTCGCTTTCATTTAGTTACAACGAACTGAACAAGTACATAATTACAATAGATTCAACATTTTCTAATGGGGCAGATGCTTTACACCATCTTATAAAAAGCCTTCCTCTAAAGCTTACTATTATAGATAATGTATATGTAATTTCCAGAATGCCAGATCTTTTTCTTGTTAGTGGTATGGTTTCGGATGCCGATACCGGTGAGAGACTTCCTTTTGCCAGCTTTGTGTATAATAAACGAGTATATTTCTCAGATGAGAATGGCCTTTTCAGGATACCCAGGACAGATGCCATGAATGTCAGCATTACAGTATATTATCTAGGATATAAGTTACTTGATACCATAGCGACTTCGGAGAAGTTCAACTATATTGAGATGAAGCCGGTTAACATTAATCTAAAGGAGGTTTTGATTGAAGGATATGAAGCAGGTCAGGCAATGCAGACAGGCGAGGCACCAGGAGTTATAAGAATTAATCACCTTATTGCTCAATATCTGCCGGGAAATGGAGATAACTCAGTTTTTAATCTTTTAAGAATGATGCCTGGTATAAGAGCCACAGGAGAACCTGCCGGGTTAACTGTCTGGGGAAGCAAACCAGGAGAGAGTTCTGTTATTTTTGATGGCTACAGACTTTTTTCGATGAATGGATATAACGAACAGATAAGCTCAATAAATCCATATATGGTAAAGGAGATACGATTGTTTAAAGGAGGCTATGGATCTGCTTACGATAATCAGACAGGAGCAATTGCAGATATCACAAGTATTGACGGAAAACGAGGGGTGCATGGCATAAAACTTAATATCAATAATCTCACAGCTAATGCTTTTGTCTCTGTACCCGCAGGGAAGAACATAACAATTCTTGCTGCATACAGACAGACATACTACGGATTATATGATGTCAACACATTGAATCCCTATGGGAAAAGAGTCGCCAATCAGCCTGATAATTCAAACGCTACCAGAAACAATACTCTTTACATCACTCCGGATTACAGTTTCAGAGACGCGAACTTCAAGATATCGGGAGAGACGTCCCGGAAGGACAACTATTTTCTGTCACTTTATGGTGCTTCAGATAATTTTGAATACTCTCTTACAGGAGACGACTTAAATCTGAGTGCTTTCGAAAAAAACAGACAATTGTCGGCAGGTGCAGAGTACAATAAAGTGTGGAAAAACAATTCAGTAACCAGATTAGCACTTAAATATTCCAATCTTGACAATGATAGTGAAAAGGCTTTATATCTAAACAGAAATCGTTATGACTCAATAAACATCCACAACATTGTTACGGAAGCCGGTGCATCTGTCGTTCACACATTTTCCGCATTAGGAATGGATGAATCGGAAATTGGCATTGAGGCGGAGGTTATGAAAACAATAAATGATGGTGTAACAAGAGAAGTTTCCAAACAAGGTTTCTATCTTCAGGAAAGATTGATTATGAATAATTTGTCAATTACTTTAGGCGCAAGGGCAGATCTATTTACCAATAAGGTCTTTATACAACCCAGGTTGTCGCTGAAATATAATCTCTCCGGAAAATTCTCAACATCTTTTTCATGGGGAACATATAATCAATTCCTTGGAAAAGTGCCTGTAATATATGAAGATAAGATACCTTCGCTGGTATGGAAAATTTTGGGGGACAATGAATTCCCTGTAACAAAATCTATGCACACTGTTTTAAACTTAACATATGCAGACAAATCATGGCTGCTTACTCTGGAGGGATACAATAAGAAAAACACGAACCTTTCCAGAATATACCGCAGATCTAACAGAAATTATATTGTAAACGGAGAGTCACTGATAACGGGACTTGAATTTTTTTCTAAATGGGAGAGAAGAGGAAGTCAGATTTTTTCTTCATTTTCTATTGTAAGTTCTCAAGAAAAATTTCTGACAGAGAGTAACAAACCTATATGGACCACACCACTGGAATTGAAAATAGGTGCCTTATGGAACCTTTCCCCATTTTATTTATCTGCGGAATACGTTTATGGAGAAGGCTTTACTGAATCTTACGGAACGGGACGATTCTCAAATGTAGATGAAGGATTATATAATAGGATGGATATGGCTGCAACATATACATTTAAATCCAGACGTGTTCTGTTTAAAACAGGGGTGTCTGTTTTAAATCTGTTCAACTCTCCAAACATCAAAACACTGGATATTTTCCCTCTTGCAGGAGGAGGAACTCAGAATTTATTTCAGAATCTTTATGCAGAATCAATTCCATTTACACCTACACTGTTTGTACATATTGAATTTTAATACTCTTTGATGGTAGGGTATATGCCCGGGAAAGCGGTTAAGATATGTACAAAAAGAAAATTATTATGAAAAGAGATTTTATTAAAGGGACGGTTGTCCTGATTTCGATTTTAGCTGCATTTTCATGCACTAAAGAACAGACTGCTACAGATAGCAATCTGATAACTCCCAACACAACAGGAGAGATAATTGAAGTAAAAAGTACTGGTGCAACATCATTCAATGCACCTGCTATTACAGCTCCATTTGATTCTACGGCCGATCTGACGGCAGATGAGATTGAATTTCTTTTTGCTGTAAGAGAGGATGAAAAACTGGCAAGGGATGTATATGCCATATTCTACACAAAGTTTCAGAACAAGATTTTTGAAAATATTGGCAAATCGGAGTCTACACACTTAAAGGCGATTGAAAGGCTATATGACTATTATGAGATAGATTATTCTGCAGTGGGTGACGCAGGTAAGTTCACTGATCCAAAACTTCAGCATTTGTATGATTCACTTATTGTAAAAGGAGACTCTCTTCTTGCAGCTGTTAAAATAATGGCAAACCTTGAGGAGTCAAATATTTTTCATTACAGAGAGGTACTTAAAACCATTACAAACACCAACATAAAGATTGTGATTGAAAATCTGGAAAAGGGTTCAGAGAACCATTTTAAAGCCGCAATCCGACAAATCACAGCTCTGGGGGGAATCTATACTCCATTACTTCTTTCATCGGAGGATTATAAAGACATTATAGCTATAGGCTTTGAGAAAGGTAAAAGATACAAATACCATAATAACGGTCAGACAAACAATCAGGGTAAAAACATAAATACCCAGAAAGGGAAAAGGGGAGCTGTAACTAATGATGGTTCGTGTAACCAGACTTCAAACGGCAGTGCGCCGGGAACCAATAACGGTAAAGGCAGACAGGGCAAAGGATACAGGGGTTAAAAATTAATTATAAAAAGCGCAAAACGAAAATGCCAAAATGTGTCAGATTCGTTTTGCGCTTTTCTTAAAGACTGCGCCGCAGTAAGTGATAACCATCACTTACTGAGGCGCAGTTTACCTAGTAAATACCTCGTTCTACATAATCGGTATGGAGCAGTTCATGAGATTTGTGTCCTAATGGTTCAATAAGGAATTCATCGTAGAGTGCCTTTATTGCAGGGTTTTCGTGAGATTTTCTGATAGCCTTCAGATTGTCCTCTTTGTAAATCGAGTCTGATCGCTTCTGACGGATCTCCCAGGTAGTAGGAATTGCCTGTCCTCCGCCACCAAGGCATCCTCCGGGGCAAGTCATGACTTCGATGAACGCATACGGAGATTTTCCCTCCTCAATCTGTTCAAGTAGCACCCTTGCATTTTTTAATGTATGGGCAACTGCTACTTTAATTTTTGTTCCGTCAAGGTCAAGTTCGGCCTCTTTTATGCCTTCAAACCCTCTTACTACATTCAACTCAATCTTTTCCATAGGTTTGCCTGTGATAACCTCATATGCTGTTCTAACAGCAGCTTCCATAACACCACCTGTGGCAGCAAAAATGACTCCTGCTCCGGTCGAAATACCTAAAGGATGGTCGAAATCTTCTTCAGGCATGTGTCTGAAATCTACACCTGTCTGTTTGAACATCCTTGCAAGTTCACGAGTTGTCAAAACATAATCCACATCAAAGAAATTATCCTTTTCCGCAAGATTCATCTTATCCTTCCAGTAATGAAAGGCGGAGTTCATTTCAGGCCTTTTGCACTCATATTTTTTGGCAGTACAAGGCATTATTGAGACAACCACAATCTTTCGCGGATCGATATTAAGTTTTTCTGCATAATATGTCTTGGCTACTGCACCGAACATCTGCTGTGGTGATTTGCATGTGGACAAATGGCTTAGAGACTTAGGGAAGAAGTGCTCTATGAATTTTATCCATCCAGGAGAACAAGATGTAACCATCGGTAAAGTTCCGTTGTTCTTGATTCGGCTGATTAACTCAAAACCCTCCTCCATAATTGTAAGGTCGGCTGTGAACTGAGTGTCAAAAACCTTGTCAAAACCAAGCTTCCTTAGTGCCGATACCATTTTCCCGGTAACCAATGCGCCTTGTTCCATACCCATAGCCTCTCCTATGCCTACCCTTATTGCAGGAGCAGTCTGGACAATTACCACCTTGTCGGGATTATAAATTTCTGCAAAGACCTCTTTTGATTCATCACGTTCAATAATTGCTGCAGTAGGACATACCAGAGCACATTGCCCGCAGTTTGTACAAGCTACATTGCCCAACCCTTTGTCGCGATATGTAGACACTTTTGTCTTAAGACCCCTGCCGGCAAAATCTATTGCGTATACAGTCTGCACGTCTGCACAAACTGCAATACAACGTCCGCAAAGAATGCATTTTTCGGGAATTCGGGTGAGAGACAATGATGTAGTATCATTCTTTTCTACAGGTTTTGTCTTTCCGTATGGGGTCTCCTTGATGCCTAGTGTTGCAGTAAGTTCCTGAAGTTCGCAATTCCCGTTTCTTTCGCAGATAAGGCAATCCTTAGGGTGATTTGCAAGAATCAACTCGAGGTTTGTCATTCGAGCCTGGTTGATGGCAGGAGAATGGGTACGTATCTCCATTCCGTCAGTAGCTTTGCTTACGCATGACCTTACAAGTGTCCTTGCGCCTTTAACTTCAACAACGCATATTGCACATGATGCATTTGTAGATACATCTTTGAGATAGCAAAGAGAAGGTATATTTATACCGATCTTCTTGCAGGTTTCGAGTATGGTATTGCCCTCCTTTACCTGATAGGCTTTACCGTCAACTGTTATATTTATTTTTTTGTTTTCCATAATTATTCCTCCTCTGTATTTACGATTACACGGACATCACAACGAAGACACCTTGAGGCTTCGGCATATGCCTGTTCCTTTGAGTAACCAAGATTGATCTCTTTAAAGTTGCCAATACGTTCTTCAAGCGGACGTTTGATTGTATAGTGACGGTTGCCCCCTTCTGGTTTGAGTGGAACCTCGTCGCTATATTCAAATCCCCGGAATAATTTATGGAAACGTCGTTTATTCATAAGGTTGAAATCAATAACCTCGGCAGCTTTCTTGGCAATTCCCATTGCCTCGGCAGCTGTTGCGGGCCCTGTAACTGCATCGCCTATTGCATAAACTTTAGGATGGGAGGTAGAGAATGTAAAGTGGTCGGATGAGATGTTCCCGTTACTGTTTGTCTTTATTCCAAACTCTTTAAGGAACGATGCATCAACCTCTTCTCCTACAGCTGTAATAACTGTGTCGCAAGGTAGAATGAATGATTCTCCTGTTGGTACAGGCTTGCGGCGGTTAGAGAGGTCTATGTCGCCTGAAGCCATCTTCATAAGTTCGATTCCTCTTACCTTGTCGCTTGTGTCTGCGAGAATCTCTTTTGGATTGCATAGGAAAAGGAAATTGACTCCTTCCATTTCTGCTCCTTTGATCTCGTCTTTGTTTGCAGGCATATCTGACTTCAAACGTCTGTAAACGACAGTAACCTCGGCACCAAACCTCTGGGCAGTGCGGGCAGCATCTATTGCTACATTGCCGGCACCAATAACAACAACATGTTTACCTATGTTCAATTGTTTTTCCTTAGCAACATCTTTGAGGAAATCCATACCTGAAAGTACTCCGTCAAGCTTGTTTCCTGCAACACTTAATGCTATATCACTTTGGGCCCCGATACCAACAATCACAATATTGTAATCTCTTTCAAG
Organism: Bacteroidales bacterium; assembly: GCA_041659025.1. Classification (GTDB taxonomy): domain Bacteria; phylum Bacteroidota; class Bacteroidia; order Bacteroidales; family UBA932; genus Bact-08. The sequence goes on from JBAZZA010000002.1 coordinate 267,142, forward strand.
ATCGGCGAAAGCTATATCTTTGCCTATTGTGGTGTTAAACACGAAATGAACACCGAGCTCTTTTATAAACTTAATTTCGAAATCCAGTGTCTCTATAGGTAGCCTGTATTTAGGTATTCCCCAACGTAGGATACCGCCGGCTTCCGGTTCTGACTCAAAAATAGTAACATCGTGTCCAAGTCTTACAAGGTAATATGCAGCTGTAAGTCCAGCAGGACCAGCACCTATAATGGCAATCCTTTTATGTGTCTGCGGAAGTTTTCCTTTTTTGATTTTATCGTAAACAGCCTGAGCCTTTCCATCTTTATATACGGTATCTGAGATGTATCTATGGATATCTCCTTGAGAGACTGGAGCATCTATACTCTCTCTGCGGCACTTCATCTGGCAGTGGAAGTGACATATACGGCCTATCGATGATGGAAGTGGGTTATCCCTTAGTGTAGACTCAAAAGCGTCTTCAAGCTTATCCTCTTTAAGCAGCTGCAGATATCTTGGAATGTTCATGTGAAGCGGACAGCTGTTCTCGCAAAGTGCACTGAAGAGATCCTGACAGATTCCCGGCTCACATTTTTTCTCAATCATGTGATGGTCGTACTCATCTCTGAAGTATCTCAGGGTGGTAAGTACCGGATTTGGAGCCGTCTGGCCCAAACCGCACAAGGCTGTTGCTTTTATTACTTTTCCCAGTTCCTCAAGAGTGTGTATGTCGGCTACAGTTGCCTTGCCTTCTGTGAACTTATTGATGATTTTTAGAGTTTGGGCCAGACCCTCCCTGCAAGGGGTACATTTGCCGCATGATTCTCCATTCGAGAATTCTGTAAAATAGCGGGCAACGTCCACCATACAGTTATCCTGATCCATGACAACCATTCCCCCTGAACCCATTATAGAACCCAGCGAATTAAGTGACTCATAATCTACAGGGGTACTTAGGTATTCTACCGGAATACAACCTCCTGAAGGGCCACCTGTCTGTACAGCTTTGACACGTTTCTGGGAACCTGTTCCCTCTCCAATTTTGAATACAATTGTTTCAAGAGTGGAACCTAATGGCAACTCTATAAGTCCGGTGTTTTTTACCTTACCAACAAGTGAGAACACTTTTGTTCCTGCACTCTTGTCTGTTCCTGTCTCTGTGAACCAGTTGCCACCTTTCGAAATTACAACCGGAATGTTGCACCATGTCTCAACGTTGTTGATGTTTGTGGGTTTTCCGTATAGTCCTCTCTCTGCCGGATACGGAGGGCGTGGGGTTGGACGTCCCGATTTACCCTCAATGCTATGTATAAGGGCAGTCTCCTCACCACAAACAAAAGCACCTGCTCCTTCAACTATATCTATGTCAAAGTTAAAGCCTGAATTTAAAATATTATCGCCGAGGAAACCATATTCCTTTGCCTGCAATATTGCACTCTTTAACCTGCGGACAGCCAGTGGATATTCTGCTCTTATATAAACAACTCCTTTTGATGCACCCATAGCGAATGCACCAATAGTCATCCCTTCTATAAGCATGAAAGGGTCACTTTCAATTTCGTTCCTGTTCATGAATGCACCCGGGTCACCCTCGTCTGCATTACATATAATATATTTCTGATCGGCCTGTACCTTTGCCATCAGTTCCCATTTAAAACCTGTAGGGAAGCCCGCGCCACCCCTTCCTCTTAGTTTGGAGGCTTTCACTTCATCAATTACAGATTGAGGTGTCATGTTGTGAAGAGCAGAGAACAATGGTGAATAACCCCCGACTGCTACATACTCTTCAATATCGTCAGGAACAATAAGTCCGCAGTTACGCAGGACTATCTTCTTCTGCCATTTGAAAAACGGCACTTCGTTCCATAAAGGATAATCTGTCAATCCTTTTCCAAAGTCAAATTTACCTGTGATAAAATCCCACTCCTCTATCCGGCACAAAACATTTCTGTATGGCATGATTCCCTTTAAAACGCCTGTGATTATTGGAATAACATCATTTTCAGATACCTGATGCATTATGATAAGCGGGTGTCCGGGTATATATAAGTTTACAAGCGGCTCTTCTGAGCAAAATCCGAAACATCCTGTCTTTTTTAGTATGATATCGAGATTACGCTCTTTTATTGTCCGTTCGAAGTTGTCGAATAATAATTCGGCACCGCGGCCAATTCCGCAGGTACCCATTCCAATTGCTATATATGGCTTGTCAGGAAGAATCTTTTTTGCAGCATTTTCCTTAAGCTCATTGAGCTTAGCTAAGTCTGATATTTTCATCTTTATTGTCCTCCTGTAAGTTTTCTAATAGTTTCTTAATTTGTTCTGACGTTACATTGCTATATATCACCCCGTTGACAGCAACCACGGGTGCAAGTGCGCACTGGCCGAAGCAGGCAACCGTTTTTATTGTGATTAGCATGTCGTCTGTAGTAAAAGTGGTCTCTCCTTGGTCGAAAGCCTCTTTACATCCTGGAAGTGTTGTAAGATCATCCAATAAGATTTTGGATCCTTTTGTATGACAGGCAGTTCCCCTGCATACGATTAGTGTGTGCTTGCCCTGCGGTTTAAGATTGAAAAAAGAGTAAAATGTTGCCACGCTGTAGATTCTGGAGAGTGGAACATTCGTTTTTGAGGAGAGATAATCCATACTTACATCATCCAGGTACTTGTACTCGTTAGCTTCCTGCACCTCTTCCATAATGGTCAGCAGCTCACCCGGATCACCTTTGTGTTTGGAAATTATCTCGTCGATAATTCTCGTATCGACTCGATTTTCTAGATTTGCATTCATTGGCTCGTTTTTTAATGTGGTGATATTTAGTAGTTATACAAGATTTTGTTTATAAATCCTGCTTAGTGTCAATTCAATTTTAAAAGGTAATTCAATGAAAAACTCAAAATATTATCTCCCACATTCAAGCCACAAGTGCAATACTTTGTCCTGTAAATATATGAAATTATTTTCAAACATGAAAGTACATTAGAGAGCATTTTTAGTGTACTTATGCATCAGCTGGGTGCTTCACCGTATACTTTGACGCAGTTTGAGGTATATTGTTGAATATGTGATAAGTAAAAATAGATTTTCTAAAGTTTTTAAAAATTCATTTTCCATGAAGTTTATTATTAATAGGTTACCTCAAACTGCGTCAAAGTGTAACAGCCTGCAAGGGCACGCAACCGCATTTACCGGATCAATTAGAAAAGTAGGTGGAGTATCTCAAGGGAGTTTTTCTTGTTAAGATTGTGGTTTCGCGTATAATTTATAGCCCCACCTACATTTCAATTTGATCCCATTTACCCACTATATGTTCGTTATGCTAAAAACAAAGGCGCCCCCCTTGAGTTTGCTAATGCATATCAGAGAAAGGGGGCGCTACTTGTTTTTTACCACTACAAGCGGAGACTATGCTCCATTTGATCCGTTAGTATCTTTTGCGCGGGGTGTATTTCGTATGGAGCAGTTTATGCGACTTTTCACCGAGTGGGGCAATCAGAAAATCTTTGTAAATCTTTGTGATTTCAGGATTCAGATGCGATTTCCTCATAGGCATGCCTTCATCTTCTGCATAAATTGCGGCAGTACGCTTAGCACGGATTTCAGGATTGGTTGGAATAGGTTGACCTCCTCCTCCAAGACATCCTCCCGGGCAAGCCATAAACTCAATGAAATGGTAGTGTGACGTTCCGTTCACAATAGAATCCATTACTTTTTTTGCATTGACCAGACCGTGGGCAATGGCGCAATTAAGCTCGACTCCATCCAGGAATGACCATTTTTCAAGCGGGTTTTCAATCTTGATTGAAGCCTCTTTAACTCCCTCCATTCCCCTGACAGGAAGAATTTTAAGATTCTCAAATGGCACCTCACGTCCGGTTACCAGCTCGTAAGCAGTTCTAAGCGCAGCCTCCATAACACCGCCTGTAGCCCCAAAAATAACACCTGCACCGGTTGACTCTCCCATAAGACGATCGTAGTGAGCATCCTTGAGCTTCATAAAATCGATACCTGCCTGTTTGATCATGATTGCAAGTTCTCTCGTTGTAAGAACATAATCTACATCGCGATAGCCACTGTCATGCATCTCCGGACGAGCCGCCTCAAATTTCTTTGCAGTACAAGGCATGATGGAAACAGAGACGATTTTTTCAGGGTCAATGTTCCGTGCCTTGGCGTAGTATGTCTTCACAAGCGACCCAAACATCTGCTGAGGAGACTTGCAACTTGACAGATGATCAAGAAGAGAAGGATACATATGTTCTACAAACTTAATCCATCCGGGAGAGCAGGAAGTTGCCATAGGCAGCTTGATATCAGGATTCTTGTCTACTAGTGCACCTTTTAGGCGGGTAAGCAATTCGGTGCCCTCCTCCATAATTGTAAGGTCGGCAGTGAAATCGGTATCCATGACGGCGTCAAATCCCAGCCTCTTCAAGGCAGCCACCATTTTGCCAGTTACCCTTGCACCGGGTTCGAAGCCAAGCTCCTCACCCAGACCCACACGAACAGCAGGAGCAGTCTGAACGACAACATATTTTGACTTGTCAGAAATTGCGTTCCATACCTCCTCTATGTAATTTTTCTCTACAAGGGCACCAGTAGGACAGTGATTTATACATTGACCGCAATTTGTGCAAACAACATCATTCATCGCTTTTTCGAAGAATGTGGTAATTTTGGCATGTTCACCCTTGTATGACATTGTCAGAGCATTTACACCCTGCAGTTCTGCACAGGTTCTCACGCATCTCTGACACCTTATACACTTGCTGTCGTCTTTTATTATTGACGGAGAAAACATATCTATGGTGTAATTCCGGAAAGGAACAAGGTGTATGAAGTCCTGATTCATGATCTTATATTCCGAAGCAAGTTTCTGCAACTCACAACCGCCGTTTTTGTAACAGTTGGTGCAATCTGCATTATGCTCAGAAAGCAGCAGCTCAATAATGTGTTTTCTGGAATTTCTCACCTTAAGTGTATTGGTGAGAACATCCATTCCCTCGTCACAAGGGGTAGCACAAGCAGGGGCAAGTCGTTTCTGACCTGCAATCTCAACAACACAAACCCTGCAGTTACCTGCAACACACAAGTCTTTATGATAACACAGAGTAGGAATGATAACTCCTGCCTGATTTGCAGCCTCCAGTATTGAAGTTCCTTTGACAATCTCTACTGTTTCTCCGTTGATTGTAATTTTAATCTTCTTTCCCATAACAATTAATTTAGCAGAATTAGTAAATCATCTCTTCCCTGAAATTCTCAACAATCGACGAGAATGAGTTGGCGACAGACTGTCCCAACCCGCATTTGGCCGTAAACTGCATAGTTTCTGCCAGTTTTAGCATTTTGTCCAGATACTGTGCATTTTTTTCTCCGCGCTTCACTGCTTTTATGCCACGAAGCAACTGCTGGCAACCAACCCGGCAAGGGGTACACTGTCCGCAGGATTCCTCCGCAAAGAAATTCAAATAGTTATCCAGTACATTGAACATAGAGCGGGAGCTGTTGAATAGCATCATTGACCCACCTGTAGGAAGTGAAATTCCTACCAGTTTACCTTGAAAACCGATATTTGTCTCATTAAATCTCTTACGTGGAACAAGAAAGCCCGAAGCTCCCCCAACCTGAACTGCCTTAGTGTCATCATCACCGAATTCATCTACGAAATCGGCAAGACTCATCCCCAGTTCAAGTTCATAAATACCCGGTTTTGGTGTGTCACCTGAAACTGAAAAGAGTTTGGAGCCACGAGAATATTGAACGCCAAGATCATAGAATCTTTTTGACCCATATTTGAAAATGGTGTATGTGTGAGCGAGTGTCTCAACATTGTTTATTACAGTAGGTTTGCCCATATAGCCGAAAGAAGAAGGGAAAGGCGGTTTGTTTCTTGGCTCACCCCTTTTACCCTCCATAGATTCGAAAAGGGCGGTCTCCTCACCACAGATATATGCACCACTGCCCATAAATATCTTAATGGAGAAATCGAATTTGATTTCACGGCAATAGTATTCAAACTCATTTATTGCTTTGTTCAATTCCGTCTGCAGGAAAAAATACTCACCTCTCAGGTAGATGAACCCTATTTTTGCACCTATGACGTGCCCGCAGATAGCTATTGCTGTCAATACCTTGAAAGGAACCTTGGACAAGATCTCCCGGTCCTTGAATGTTCCGGGTTCTCCCTCATCTGCATTGCAGATTACATATTTTACATCGTTAACCTCCTCGGCAGAAATCTTCCATTTGAGACCGGTCGGGAAACCGGCTCCACCTCTGCCTTTAAGTTCTGAACTTATAAGTTCGTTGATAAGTTCATTAGGTGGTCTGTTTATATTATTTTTCAGAACCTCTTCCCAGTCGTTTTCATCCTTGAAAATGAAATCGGCTCTTTTAAGTTGATAATTAGTTGACATTTTGCCCTCCTTCATTTTTTCTGTTCAAATACTCACTTAGAATTTCACGAACCTTCTCGGGAGTAAGTTCTGTGTAAACATCATTGTTGATAAGCATAGCCGGAGCTTTGTGGCAAAATCCAAGACAATTGGTCTGTAGAAGAGAGAAACTTCCGTCGGGAGTTGTCTCTCCCACTTTAATTTTCAACATATCTTCGATTGCCAGCAGAATTTGCTTTTCCCCTTTCATGGAACAAGTTATGGTTTTGCAGATACGAATAATGTATCTGCCCATTTTCTTGTATTCCAGGAAAGAGTAAAAAGTGGCCGTGCCGAAAACTTCAGTCGCCGGCAGGTCAAGTTCACGGGCAATCTCAATCATTGAGTACTCAGACAGATATTTTTCCTGCTCAACGACTCCTTGAAGAATCGGCAGCAGACTATGTCTGTCCCGGCCATGTAGGTCGGCAAGATCCTTGATTAGTTCAGTAATAGGTTTCATCCAAAAATATTTAAATTGTGAAATTAAACTACCTTATTAACTGTTGTGGGCAGGCCATAAAAAAAGGCCAAGAAGTCAAGCTTTTATCTTAACCCTCTGGTCTTATTAAATTGATACATTCATATATAGCCTGTATGTGAAAATTATTGAGCGTAAATATACAAATAAAAACAAGAATAAAAAATTACTCTTTTAATAGGGTATTTCATCTCTGGACGATCTTAATGGTACAAGCAAACATTACTAATTTTTTAAATTACACAGATATGAAAACAATAGTCAAACAAACCACCAGGTTACTTTTGATTCTCCTTTTAATTTCCGGTGGATCTCAACTTTGGGCGCAAAGCAATAAGGACTACTTTGCTGTAAGAGGAGTTGTAAAAGACAAGGTAACCCAGAAGAGTCTGGCATATGCAAATATTTCGGTTCATGGAACAAATATTGGTACAATTGCCAATATCAATGGCGAATTTTCAGTAAAAATTAAAGACTCACTGAATGCAAAATCAATTGAAGTATCTCATCTCGGTTACTCTACATTTATACTTCCTGTTAAAGGAGAAAATATTAAGGAAATAACAATCTATCTTTCACCAAAGGCAAACCTTCTAGATGAAATAACTGTCTATTCGCTGGATCCTCGTGCTTTGGTAGAGGAGGCAATAAGTAAGATTGAAACGAATTACAGTTCAACAACCGATTTGCTTTCCGGCTTTTATCGTGAGACAGTAAGGAAGAGAAGAAGTTATATAACCGTATCAGAAGCTGTGGTAGATATTTACAAAAGCCCCTACACAGAGGGTGTTGAAAAGGATATGCTCCAGATAAACAAAGGACGCAAACTTGTTAGCCCAAAACTTGATGATACACTTATGGTCAAGCTTCTTGGTGGTCCTAACCTATCGATATTTGTAGATATTGTCAAGAATCCCGACCTTATCCTAAGCATGGAAACCCTCTCAAACTACAAGTTTTATATGGAGCAATCGGTTGTGATTGACGAGCGTCCCAACTATGTAGTAAGTTTCAAGCCACAAGTAGTACTTCCTTATGCACTTTATTATGGAAAGCTATACATAGACAAACAAAATCTGGCTGTTTCACGTACAGAATTCAGTCTTAGCATGGACGACCGCAACAAGGCAATACAGGCAATCCTCAAGAGAAAACCATTCAGCATGCGATTCAAACCGGAGGAGATTTCATTCCTGGTTACATACAAACAGAGAGATGGATTAACCCACCTGAATTACATAAGAAGTGAAGTTCGCTTTAAATGCGACTGGAAGAGGAGGCTGTTCTCTACAAACTATACAATTGTATCGGAAACCGTAATCACAGGAGGAAAAACAGACGTAATAAACAAAATACCGCACAGATTTGCATTCAGCAACAACCAGTCACTTTCCGACAATGTAATCAATTTCTTTGACAAGGATTTCTGGGAAGACTACAATATTATTGAGCCTGACGAGTCACTGGAATCGGCAATCGGCAGACTTAAAAAAGAAGAAAAATAGATAAATCAGCCACTTTTTGTATATTTGAAATGAGTATTCATTAAGACAACAATATGCTAAACGATCTGTTGCTGATAAAAAAGGTACGAGAGGGGGATATAAAGACATTCGAAGAGATTTTTCGGAAGTACTACTCCCCCCTTGTCTTTTACTCGGTTAGCATAACCGGAAGGATGGATGTGTCGGAGGAGATTCTACAGGATCTGTTTTATGTTTTGTGGAGGGACCGCGCAAACCTGCAAATACTTCGTTCTCTTAAAGCTTATCTCTATTCAGCAGTCAGGAACCGTTCCCTTCAATATTGCGAAAGAAAGAGACTAGATAATAACTACAGGGAAAGCCTGCAATCGCCGGATGTAGAGGTTGACGGAATGGATCCGCAGGAGAGTATGGAGTACATAGAGCTGGAGAGCGTGATAAACAAGACAATGGAAAGGATGCCCGAGCGTCGTCAGCAGATTTTCAAAATGCATCGTTTCGAAAACAAAAAATATATGGAGATAGCAGATATTCTCTCACTCTCCGTTAAAACAGTTGAGGCAGAAATAAGCAAGGCCCTCAAAACATTAAGAAAAGAAATAGAATATCATACAAGTGTATTATGACATTAAAAGATAACAATAAGACAGATAGGGCCTGGAACCGGCTTCATTCAAGACTGGAACAGGATGGGTTGCTTAAGGAGACAGAGGTGGCAACGCAACCCATATTCCGGAATGCTGCTTTAAAATGGGCGGCAAGTCTGGCAATCCTCGTAACAGCAACCCTGTTCATCATAAATGGCGTAAACACATCTCGCCCTGAGCTACTCTCAATGTATAACAGTGATGAGAACTCCACCTATGTAAGTACCCTTGAAGATGGCACAGTAGTCTATCTGGCCGGAAATTCAACCTTGTCATATCCTGAACATTTTGAAAAGAACAAGAGATTGGTTTCTCTTAAAGGAGATGCTTTTTTTGAGGTAAGTAAAAAACCCGATGCTCCATTCATAATAGAGACCGGCCTTATGAAAATTGAGGTGCTTGGAACATCGTTCAATGTAAAAAGCAGCGGGGGTGCATACCCTTCACTATCGGTAAATACAGGAGTGGTAAAGGTGACATTGAAGAGTGACGGACAAAGTACAAAAATAACAGCGGGAGAGACCGTGGTTATCCAGTCGGACCGCCTTCATAAAATTGACACACAGGATCTGGAGCAGTTTTCACGCTATTCTGAGCGAATGCACTTCAAAGATGAGAGGCTGTCAGATGTAATACGTGTTATTAACCGTAATATCACAGGAGTACAGATGGAAATCTCACCTGCACTGGAGGAGCGCTTGCTAACTGCAACGTTTTCAAATAATTCGGCAGACTCCATGGCTCAGCTGATATGTATCGCCCTGAATCTGAAGTTTTCTCAGGAGCAGGACACTATACGTATTCATGAATAATTATGATAAAAAGAACAGGATACCTTTTTAATTGTCTTATTCTGTTCATTATGATGTCTGTATCGGTTAGTATGCCTGCGGAAAATCAGAATGGACAGGATATAAAAATTAAAATGCCTAAAAGCAAGGGAAGCATTTACGAACTGCTTAACCGTGTATCGGGGGAATCGGGGTACCTTTTCATATATGACAGTCAGCTTATAGAAAACGATAAGAGTGCCAGAATTCCTGCAGGAGAGTATAGTTTACAGGAAGCTGTGCATAAAATAACCGGCAATGACAAGCTGAAAATAAGAATCATGGGCAATCATATTTTGCTATATGTGCCTGATGAGGTGATGCCGGTTCAAGCAGATGTGAAAATTCCGGAAGAGCAGAAATTCTTCTCTCTGGAGGGAACCCTCATAGACCGTATGTCCGGAGAACCAATTATTTATGGTACTATCAGCGTGAGCAATCACCCATATGGTACGATAACAAACCAGAACGGAGCATTTAAACTTACTCTGCCGGATTCACTTTTGACCTCCAACATAAGATTCTCTCACATAGGATACATTACCAGAGAGATAGGGGCGGTACTTCTTTCAGAAGGAAATATAAACTTTTATATGGACCAGAAGGTGATACCATTACAGGAGATAGTTGTAAGAGTCGTAGACCCTGTTCGGACAATAAGGGAGATGATGCTGAGGAGGAACCAGAATTATTCGCATGATCCTGTCTATCTGTCTGCATTTTACCGAGAAGGGGTCGAATATAAAAGCAGTATGACATTAAGTGAAGCAGTGTTCAAAATTTACAAAACCGGATATGTGAGCAGTGCCAGCAGCGAACAGGTGAAGATGCTCAAAATGCGTCGGATAGTAAATCCTGACGATAAGGACACACTTGTTGCAAAAATCAAATCCAGCATAAGCTCATGTCTTTTACTAGATCTGGTCAAAAACCCGCCTGATTTCCTTTTGCAGGAGAATCCACAACAGTATGTCTATACTCATACAGATATTACCACAATTGAAGACAGAAGGGTATATGTCATTTCGTTTACACAAAATGAGCTTATTACAGATCCTTTGTACTGCGGGGAACTATACATAGATGCAGAAAACTACTCACTTTTAAAGATACATTTCGAGATAAACCCGGCCTATGTAAGGAAAATGTCTGATGATCTTATTGTAAGAAAAAGCAAAAACTTTGAAGTCGCAGCAGAAAAGGTTGTTTATGAGGTTACTTACAAACCATGGAATGGCATTTACTACATCAATCATATAAGGGGCGACCTTGACTTCAAGGTGAGAAAGAAGGGACGGTTGTTCAGCTCGTTGTTACATGTCTGGTTCGAGATGGTAAACTGTAACACAGAAACGCAGGAAGTCAGGCGTTTCACTAATGAAGAGAGAATATCAACCCGCGATATCTTTTCAGAAACTACATTCATTTATGACAGAGACTTCTGGGGCAACTTCAATGTCATACTTCCTGAGGAGAAACTAAAAGAGTTAATCAAACAATACAACTTCAACCAAGGGAGTAAATAACGCTGACCACTTTTTCGTCTACACTTTTACCTGTTTGGTCTACATTAATTGCACGTCGAACTGCCGTTGGATACATTTGTGATGCACTAAACTCACAATTGTATGCGAAGATTTACATTATTGCTTTTTCTTGCAATGGCTGCACCGTTGCTAGCCAGAGCCCAGTCGGTGGAAAACCTGAGGTTATCCAGAGATTACAGGGGCAATCTGGATGATATACTTACAGGAATAGGCAAGGACCTTAAGATACGTTTTGTATATGATTCAATCCATATTGGCAGATACAAGACAGCATTCAACCGATATGAAGAGAAGACAGTGGGTGGGACACTTAAAGTGATGAGAAGTGCCTGGGACATGGTAACTCTTGTAGGGAAAGATGGTTATATCTATATAGCTAAAGATTCGGCTCATCTTGTTCTTCTGCAGCAGAATAAACATCTATCAACTCAGAATGTCGAGACGGAGCACATAGAGAACAGAAGCAAGATGGAACCTTTAAAAAGGAACTTTCTCCTATCAGGAGAGATTTTCGACAAGACAAACGGAGAGAGAATACCTTTTGCATCTGTATATATCCAAGGTACTACTCAGGGTGTATCTACAGATGCCAATGGACATTTTGCTTTGGAAAATGTTCCAAGTGATACTTCTGTAATAGTTGTCTCTTATCTTGGATATGAGACAAAGCAGATAGAGCTGGTTCCCGAAAGCCGGAACAACCCCCTTACAATAGAGATTGAGCCACAGAAGCAGGAGATTGCCGAAGTATTTATTTATGGGAGGAAAAACGATAAGGCACTCCAGCAGTCCACATCGGAACACAAAATAAAGATGGCACCCGTTGCATTAAAGGTTCTGCCTAACGTAGGAGAGAAAGACATTATGAGGGGATTTCAGCTCATGCCCGGAGTAAGTGCTTCAAATGAAGGCTCTTCGGGCATGTACGTCAGGGGAGGTACACCCGACCAGAACCTGATTGTTTACGACGGATTTACAGTATATCATGTGGACCACCTTTACGGATTCTACAGTGCGTTCAATTCTAACGCAATAAAGGATGTGCAGCTATACAAGGGGGGCTTTGAATCAAAATTCGGCGGCAGGCTTTCAAGTGTCACAGAGATTACCGGAAAGGACGGAAACACCAAAAAATTGAGCGTGGGGGCAGAGGTTAGCCTGTTAAGCTTTAACGCTTGTGCCGAAATACCAATTGGCGACAAAATAACCTCTCTTTTTGCCTACAGGCGCTCCTATCAGGGGTATCTCTATAAAAAGATATCCGACCAGAATAGTTCAACAACAGTAAGCTCGCTGCCAAAATTCGGTGGACGTACGGCCCAGGCAAACTCATATTTTTACGACATAAACGGCAAGGTTACCATAAAGCCAACAGATAAGGATATAATATCTATGAGTTTCCTTAACGGGACAGATTACCTCGACAACAGCCCAAGATTCGGCATGCCAAAAGGGGGCTTTCCTGGAGGGGAGGAGTCGGGTATGACAATCAAAATGGACAATTCAGACTATACTGAGTATGGAAATATAGGAGGGAGCGGACGATGGGCAAGGAAATGGAACGAAAAGCTCACCTCCAACCTGCTGCTGGGCTATTCAAACTTCTACAGCACCCGCGACCAGAGAAGGTCAATCACCTTTTCCGGAGAAAACGGAAAGGGTAACCTAAAAAACGGTATTCTTGAAGAAAACAACCTGATAGACTATAGCATAAAGAGTGATTGGAAGTACAGCTTTAACGACAGAAACATACTAGAAGCCGGTGTGTTCGGAACATATTACGATATAGCATACAGCTATTCACAGAACGATACAACTAAAATTCTGGACAAATCGGCACGTTCAGTTCTTGCAGGTCTCTATCTTCAAGACAAAATTTCATTTGCAGACAACAATATCACTGTTACCCCGGGTTTGAGGGTCAATTATTATAGTGAGACGGGCAAGCTTTATTTGGAGCCCAGATTATCTGCCAGTTACAAATTTTCGCAAAAGCTGAGCATGAATCTGGCTACAGGCTATTATTCACAGTTTGCAAACAGGGTTGTCAGAGAGGATGTTATGTCGGGCAACAAGGATTTCTGGATACTCTCAGATGGTAATGACATTCCGGTAAGCTCTTCGACACATTTCAATCTGGGATTCAATTACGACCTGCCCGACTATCTGTTTAGCATTGAGGCATATTACAAACTGAATCACAATGTGACAGAGTATACAACCAGGTTTAATTCAAGGCCAGACTCTGATACCAAGGTGTCGGAACAGTTTTTTACAGGAAACGGCTATGCAACAGGAGTAGAGTTCCTGGCCCAGAAAAAGGCCGGCAATTTTAACGGTTGGGCAAGCTACACAATAGCAGAAGCCAAAAACAGGTTTCCGGCACAATCCAATAAATATTTCTATGCAAATCAGGATGTGACACATGAATTTAAAGTTGTCGGGATTTATAAAGTAGGGAACTTCGACTTTTCTGCCTCATGGATATATGCGTCTGGCAGACCATATACTGCCCCTCTGGGGGCATATTCAATGGAGCTGCTAGACGGAACAATTGCCGACTATTTCTCTGTTAGCGACAAAAACACATTCCGACTTCCTGCCTATCACAGGTTCGACATATCAGCATCTTTCCGTTTCAACATGTTCGGAGGTTCGGGGCAGCAGAACTCAGTCAGCTTTTCCATATTTAACCTTTATAACAGGAACAACATTAGTTCAAAGCAATTCCAGATTGTGGACCATACGATACTTGAGAGTGGTGTCAGCTATCTTGGAATTACACCGAATCTATCCCTAACCATTAAATTTTAAAACATCATGCGAAGACTTCATAAACTGTTGATCATAGTTACATCCGTTGTAATTCTGGTGTCGTGCCAGAAGACAGAAGTTGCAGACTTTCAGGATAAGGCTGTTGTGGAAGCCTATCTGTTTGCAGACCATATACCTGTTGTGAAAATTTCCAAACTTATACCGTTCTCTGGCAGTGCGACCTTTTCCGACATGGATATAGATAAACTTTCTATTCAGATAACAGAGAAGAGTACGGGGAAGATATTCGTTATGTCTTCCATGGGAGAGGGCAAGTATAAAAACGAATTGCTTCAGGTAAAAACAGGGGAGACCTATAATGTAACCTTCCCATATAACGGAGAGGTTGTGGATGCAACTACAACTGTTCCAGGAAAGCCACAAAAGGTAAAAGCAACTCCGACATCGGTAACAGTGAGCCAGCCGGGAGAGATTGGAGGTGAACCGGGAGGTATGCCGGGCAGACATTCTGACATCCTTATAACATGGGAGAATAGCGAAAGGAGCTACTATCTTATTGTAGTTCAGAACATGGAGACATCTCCGGTAGCAATATATGAAGAAGACGAAGAGGATGACAGACCATCTATGAGTTTCCGTTCTGAACCTACACAGGCAGACAGTTGCAAGATCAACTCCATGACATTTCAGTACTATGGACGGCACAGGGTTATTGTAAATAAGATTCAGCCTGAATATGCACTGTTGTACAGCAACAACAGCAACAGCTCTCAATCTCTCACCGAGATACATGCAAACGTTACAAACGGTTTTGGCATTTTTACTGCGATCAACTCTGACACACTGTTTGTAAGGGTGCTCAAACCCTAACCAATGCCAAGGAACCTGATGTAATTCTCCTTGAAACTATTGCTTAAAGGAAGGCAGGTGTTTCCATGCAAATAGACGCACCCTTTCTGAAATTCCTTCAGATAATTCATATTCACAATATTTGACTTGTTTATCCGTACAATCTCAGGAAGACTGAGAATCTCTCCGATTGACTTTATTGTATGCTTTGTAACAATGGGTTTCGACTGAAAAGACGTAAAAACCTTTACGTAATCTTTAAGCCCCTCTATGTAAATTATATCGGACTCTTTAAGTTTTATGTTACGGTATTCGCATTTCAACATTATATGAGAGTCGGGCATATGATTTTCTAACCGTGACATTGAATAAAAGAGCCGGGCTTTCTCTACTGCCTGTCTGAACCGCTTGACTTTAATCGGTTTAAGGACATAGTCCAGAACATTGTGAGTAAATCCTTCAACGGCATAGTCCGGATGAGCAGAGACAACAATAACCATCGGGGGTTCTTCCATTTTCTCGATAAGTTGTAACCCATTGAGCATTGGCATCTGAATGTCGGTGAACAGCAGGTCTACAGAATGATGTTCCATATAATCGAGCATCTCTCCTGGGTTACGTCCATAATTTACAAGTTCCAGTTCCGGGAACTGTCTTATATTGTCGCAAAGTAGTTCCAGTGCATATTTTTCATCGTCAAGGGCAACACATTGTATCATCTGCAATCAATTTTTAACGTAACAATAAACCATCCGTCATCCACTCTCTTTTCCTCAAACTCATGTTTACCGGGGTACAGCAGTTCCAGCCGTCTTCTTATATTGGCAAGGCCCAGTCCGGAATATGTAGAGAGAGAAGAGGTATCATGCAAAGAGTACTTATTCCTCACAATCGCTGTCAGAATTCCGTTCTGAGTGTTTAGAGATATATCTATAACCGGTGATGAAACCATGGATGTCCCATGTTTGAAGGCATTTTCAATAATAGGTATCAGCAACATGGGTTCTACCAAAATATCTTTATCTGATTGCATAAAGGATATCTTTATTTCTACCTCGTTGTCAAAACGGAGCCTTTGCAGCGAGAGGTATTGTTCAATAACCATGATTTCATGACTCACCTTGCTCTTGTCCTGTGTATCGTAAAGCATGTATCTCAGAATGTCGGACAATGTATTTACTGCAGTCTCCACCCTCTCAGGATACTTTCTGGAAAAGGCAACAATCATATTCATAACGTTGAATATGAAGTGTGGATTTATCTGGTTTCTCAGAAAGGATATCTCGCTCTCTCTTAAATGTCTGGCTGTAATATTCTGTATTTTGAAAATTGTTATGCTTGAACTCAACAAAAACATGAACAGAAAAAGCAGAAAATCAAAAAATAAATTTCTGGTGCCTGATTGCCATATCCAGAATTCCAAAACAGACCTTAGACTAAGAAAACCCACTACAGTGATAATGTTCCAGAGAACAAATTTCATGTACTGCCTCTTCCTGTACCACTTAGAAAAAAGCAAATAGTTTAGGTAGAAGTAAATTATCAGAACAGGGATTAGTGTAAGAAGCGGACTATGCATTACCGGATGATGAGCCGGAAATGCCATATTGCCAAACCGGGGAGGAGCGGGACCCTCCCGAAGGAAAAGAGGTGCTAATATAAATACTAGCCAGAAAAGAATATGAATTACATATTCTAAATTTGCCGATTGTTTTTTCTCTCTTGTCATCAATTATCTTACTTAGCAAAAAATATTCCTAAATAAGATTTTATGAAAAAATTATAAATTGAACCATTTATTGTAAATGGCATCGTAGGTTCCGTCACTTTTAAGCAAACCAAGAGTAGTCTGCCATTTATTGACTATTGAGGCAGGGGTGTTTTTTGAAAATGCTATATAATAATCCGATGACATAAGAGAAAAAGCAGGAACAACCTGATTATACTGATATCCAAGGCCGCCCAGAATATCTGGAAAAGTTACGCCTGAACATACAAATGCATCAACCTCACCACGCATTAATTTCTCTGCCATCACAGAAGGATCGCTGAATGAAACCAGGTTCGTGAAGCCTAAGCTTCTTAGATATTGGTCAGAAAACCAAGAATTTACTGTCCCTACTTTAGTCAAAGCCTTTGCCTGAGTAATAGAGGAGATAGTAATTCCTGAACCTGCCTTTGTATAGAAATATGTAGTATTTGTTCCTATTGGCCCAACCCATTGAAAGAGATTACTCCTTATGTCTGTGCGGTCTATTGTAAACAGACAGACATTGGGATTATTCAAGGCAAGTTCGTAACCATTGCTCCATGAAGATAGTCTGATGTCGATAAAAAGGTTGTTGCGCTTCATGATTTCACTTACGATATCTGTTCCGAAACCTGTAATCTCGCCGGAACTGTTCCGGAAAGAGAGAGGAGGATATTGTTCTGTATAGATTTGAATGGTACCGGGAAAGTCAGAGGAGTTCAGGTATTTTTGGGAAAGCGTCCTTAAAGTGCCATCTTCCTTGAGACGGTCAATCTCTCTCTGGAAATCAGCCACAATAGCGTCAGGAACCTTTTTGTTGAATGCAAAGTATATAAGGTCCGTACGGATAGTAAGTTTTTGAGTTACGCTAAAGTACGATTTATTTAACTGCTTCAAAGCAGCCTCTGCGGTAATTTTATCGGAAGGGAAGAGATCTATCTCCCCTTTCAGAAGCTTGTCAAAAGCCTCAATATTGTCTTTGCAGTATACCAGATTAGTAAATCCCTCATGTGTAAGATATTGTTCTATTGAATAATCTTCAATGACACCTATCTTTCCTACACTCTTTGCGTCATCTAGTGAGTTCAGCTTAATCTGAGCCTGAGGTCTGGCATAAAAGAACCAATCAATTGATGCGAAAGGCCCCGCCCATTTAAAGATATCCTTTCTGTCGGAGTTCAGGACAGTAGAAAAAAGAACTGCATTGTCTGTATTTCCGGCTTGTGTATAAGCTTCGTTCCAAGGCAGGACATTTACGTCAAAAGGTATTTTCAGCCTGCTGCATATTTCCCTGAGCAGGTCCGGAGCTAATCCGGTAACTGTGGAATTTTCAGTATAATTCAAGGGTTTGTAATTTTCAGTCAAAAACTTCAACTGATAAGGGTACTTGTCATTCGCTGTTTTGTCACATTGTGTGAAAAGTACTATCATGCATGCGCATAACATTAGAAACAGAAAGCCTTTTGAGAATTTTTTCATGTTTAAATATATTTCAAAGAGAGATAGAGCAATAAAGTTAATAAAAATTGTGTATTTTTGACAACGGGACAGTCATAAACAGACATTTAAACCAATAACGATGAAAACTTTCACATTCAAAGCGGTCATTCTGCTTTTTCTCCTGTTTCCCCTAACTTATGTTCATGCACAACTTCCTAAAATAACCTTCGCTCCGCAATGGTTGCCACAGGCTCAATTTGCCGGATACTATGTGGCCCAGGAGAAGGGATTTTATAAAGAGGCCGGAATAGAGGTGGAGATTATCCATCCATCTGCAAACATTCAGGCGACAGCTCTTCTTTCTACAGGTAAGGCAGACCTAATCTCGCTTTTTCTCATTACGGGTATGTCGGCAAAAAATCAGGGGCTGGATATTGTAAACATTGCCCAGATTTCGCAACACTCTGCAATTCTTTTTGTTACAAAAAAATCCAGTGGAATTGACAAGCTCGACAAGTTAGATGGAAAGAAAATAGGCATTTGGAAAAGCGGATTTGACGAAGTTCCCAAGGCACTTATGAAAGAGAAAAATTACAATGTGGAGTGGGTCCCCATCTTATCTACGGTAAATCTCTTTATGATGGACGGAATAGATGCTATGACTGTAATGTCTTACAATGAATACAATAACATAATAAATTGCGGAGTAAACGAAGACGAGCTGAATGTCTTTCCTGTAGCAGATTATGGATATGATGTGCCTGAGGATGGTCTGTACTGTCTTAAATCTACATATGAGAAAAGAAAACCTGAGCTTCTGAAGTTTCTTCAGGCAACCCTTAAAGGGTGGGATTATGCAGCCGCTAACAAGGCAATTGCAATAGATATGGTACTTGAGAGAATGAAACAAGCACATATACCCGCAAATAGGGTGCATCAGGAGTGGATGTTGGATAAAGTGCTGGAGATGATTATGACATCAGATAAGGGAGCAAAAAGAGGTGAACTACTGGAGTCAGATTTTCTTAAAGCAGCAGGAATTCTGGATAACAGCACAAAGAGTAAGTCGAAGAACACCTTTGCTGAGTTTTATAAACCTCTGGACAGGTAATATACATTTAACAATATGATTTTATGAAAAAAACCACACTTTCACGCCATATAATCCGTAATGTATTGTTATTCTGCATTGCTCTTTTTCTAGTGACATTTTCTGTCTATTACTATTTCACCCGCAATACAATAAGGGAAACAACAAGAGAAAATGCCATTTTCCTGGCAAACAACACTGTAAACCGTATTGAACAGGTTTTGACTCCGGCAGAAAAAATTCCAGAAATTGTTGCAAAAATGCTTGAATCGGCATTCCTGAGCAAGGACTCACTTATTCCGTTCTTAAAATCTATGCTGAGCATCAACAAGAATGTATACGGATCAATTATAGCTTATGAACCTGATTATTTTCCGGAGCAGGGTATGTATTTCGCTCCCTATGTATGCAGACAGGGAGATACAATTCATTCAATTGTTCTGGGCGACAAGAATTATGAATACTTCTACATGGACTGGTACCAGATACCAAAGATGACAAATGCTCCTTACTGGTCGGAGCCATACTTCGATGAGGGAGGCGGCAATGTGCTTATGACAACCTATTCTGTCCCTTTTTATACTTACAAAGATGGAAAAAGAACATTTTCAGGTATAGTCACGGTGGATATTTCTCTCGAATGGCTCACGGAAATAATGTCACAGGTTAAAATTCTGAATACCGGTTATGCCTTTCTTTTGTCGCGTAACGGTGTTATCATAACGCACCCCAACAAGGATTACGTGATGAACCAGACTATTTTCACCATTGCTAAGGAGAACAACCAGCCTGCAATGAGAGAGACGGGACGGAACATGATTCAAGGGAAAAGCAATTTTGAGTCGGCAGGTTTCATAAGTAAATGGAAAGCCGGGAAATTATGGATAAACTATGCGGCATTGCCATCGAGCCATTGGTCGATAGGGGTGATTTATCCCGATGACGAGATGTTTGCATCTTTGCACAAGATCAATATCATTCTGCTTATACTTATTCTGGTGGGTCTCTCCATGCTTTCATTTGTCATCTACAAGATTGTCAACAACCTAACATCGCCACTCAAACATTTTGCCGAATCAGCAAGATTGATAGCTGCCGGCAATTTCAACGTACATCTGCCGGAAATAAAGACAGAGGATGAAATGAAAGAGCTATATAACTCGTTCTCTTACATGCAAAAGGAGCTGGGAGATTATATTGTCACCCTCAAAGATACCACTACAGCAAAAGAAAAGATTGAGAGCGAACTGCGTATTGCCAAGGAGATCCAGATGTCCATGATCCCCCATATTTTCCCGCCTTTTCCTGATCTTCCGCAGATAGATGTATTTGCTGTGCTGAAATCGGCAAAGGAGGTCGGAGGCGACCTGTATGACTTTTTTGTAATAGACGGAAATAAGTTTTGCTTTGCCATTGGCGATGTTTCGGGCAAGGGAGTTCCGGCGTCACTGTTCATGGCTGTGACACGTACACTTGTACGCTCGATATCAGACAAGGAGTTCTCTCCATCTGTCATTGTTGGCACACTTAACAAGTCTATATCGCTCAATAATGAATCAAGTATGTTTGTCACCTTCTTCCTTGGAGTTCTGGACCTCTCAAACGGAGAACTTAAATATACAAATGCAGGCCATAATCCTCCTGTGATTATCAAAAAGAACAAAGAGGCTGTCATGTTTGAAAAGACCAAATTCATTCCTGTGGGGCTTTTTGAAGATTTTGATTATGGCGAGTCCTCTATCCAACTTGAACCGGGAGACAAGATTTTCCTTTACACAGACGGAGTAAGTGAAGCTGAAAACTGTGAAAATGAGCTTTTTGGAGATGGAACCATAATGGACATAATTGGTAGGAACGTGACAGCTCCTCCGCGTGAACTGATTCATAAAATGGAAGAGGGTATATCTGCTCATGTAAATGGTTTTGCTCAATCGGATGATATCACTATGATGACAATTGTTTACAATGGATAAAGTTTTACTGGTCAATAATAAAATAGAGGAGTTGACCAAGGTTGCTCAGTTTATTGAAGAGCTTGGCGAAGAGTGGGGTTTACCTGTTCCGCTTGTTTTCTCACTGAACCTGGTTATGGAGGAGGCTTTGACCAATACCATATCATATGGATTTGAGGATGATGGAAGTCACACTATAGAGATAAACATTAACAAAACAGGAAGCCTGCTTACAATTATTATTACTGATGACGGACAAGAGTATGACCCCACTCAGAAAAAGGATCCTGACATATCTTTGCCTGCAGAGGAGAGACCCATTGGAGGATTGGGAATCTTTCTGATAAAGAAGATAATGGATAGTGTCCATTATAAACGAATGGATAACAGAAATAATTTAATTCTTACTAAAAATATCTAATCATGAATGTAAACGTTGTAATTTCAAGCGATTACTCAATTATCGGTGTGGAGGGCAGAGTAGACACTACAAATGCAAACGAATTTGAAAAGGCTGTAATGGAGGTTGTCGCAAGCGGAATAAACAGGATAATCCTCGATTGCTCCGGACTGAACTATATAAGCAGCTCCGGACTAAGGGTATTTCTTATTGTCCAGAAAAAAATGATGGCCAGTAAAGGCGAGTTAAGACTTTGCAGTCTTCAACCGGGAATTCAGGAAATTTTTGATATTTCCGGATTTACATCAATTTTTTCCATATACCCAGATAAGGACCTGGCATTAAAATGATGAAGGCATATTTGCATTGTCTCGTTATTTCTGTAATCCTCACGATGTTTGGTTGCAGCGATAAAAATGTACGAATCACTGCCCTTTCTATGCTCGAAGGAGGAAAGACATTTGCTGTTCCCACCGGAACTGCTGCCGACCAGTTTGTATTACAAAGATTTCCCGATGCAAAACTGGAATATTACAACAGCGTTCTTGATTGCGCCCTTGCAGTAAAGGGAGGTAAGGCTATTGCCGCAGTATATGACAAACCGGTTCTGCTGAATATTGCTGGTAAGAATGAGGGACTGGCAGTACTTGAGGAGATGCTGGTGGGCGATAATTATGGTTTTGCGGTACAACTTAATGATGTTGAGCTTAAAAACAAGATAGACGAAGTTCTGGAAGAGCTAAAGGCAAACGGAACATATGATGATATGAGTAAACGCTGGTTCCCGGCAAAGGGAGAACCGGCAGCTATGCCGGTGATTGAGCTTGCAGGAGAGAATGGTGTTTTACGCTTTGGTACAGCTTCTGTTACAGAGCCCATGTCATTTGTGGACGGCAACAGGAATATTGTGGGATTCGATATTGAATTTGCCTCTTATGTTGCCAAAAAACTTGGCAAACGACTTGAAATAACAAATATGGAGTTCGGGGCAATGCTCTCTGCATTAATTTCCGGAAAGGTAGATATGATTGGTGCCGGTCTCTCCATAACAGAGGAGAGGGCAAAAAGCGTCCTATTCTCAAAAAGCTACTATCTGAGCGGTCTTGCGGCTATTGTCAAAACTGACGGGGTATCGGAAGAAAAGGCAGAAGGACTAAACCTCTCGTCAATTGAAGATATCAAAAACAAGCGCATAGGAGTATTGCAGGGATCAGTTCACGATACTTATGCTACAAAGAATTATCCCGATGCATCAATAATGCAGTACCAGAGCATTTCCGACTTGCTCCTGGCAATTAATTCAGGCAAGGCCGATGCTGCATTTTTCGACCATTCGGGGTTAAAAGATATTTTAAGTACAAATAAAGAGCTGGATGTATTGGCAGCAAATGTGTTTTCTGTACCCATAGGTGCAGGTTTCAACAAGGACAATGATGAGCTTCGTGAAAAATTCAATTCATTTTTGAAGGAGATTAAAGCCAATGGCATTTATGACCTGATGATTAAAAGATGGATGGATAAGAGTACGTCTGAAATAGCTGAAATTCCGGAAATAAAAAGCGTGAAAACCAATGGCACCCTTAAAGTGGGTATCGTCAGCGACCTTGGACTTCCATTTACAATTACAAGCGCAGGAAATCTTTCAGGTTTCGATATAGAGCAGTCCAAACGTTTCGCTGTTTATATTGCCAGAGAGTTTGTACCGGTTGACCTTCCGTTTGGGAGCATGCTGGCCTCTCTGTCAACAAATAAGATAGATATGGTAACCTGTTCTCTCATGATTTCCGAAGAGCGCAAAAAACAGATTGATTTTTCGGATCCCTACTATGAGTCAGGTGTAAGTGTAATTGCGAAGAAAAACAATATTGCCGGTTATTCGGCAGGCAAGCTTACCAAACTTGATGATCTTGCAGAAAAAAAAATCGGAATCTTTTCAGGTACCGTTCATGACGCCTTTCTTACAAAAAAATATCCAAAGGCATCTGTCAGCAGATTTGAAAGTACCGCGGATCTCATTTTGTCGGTATCAACCGGAAAGACCGACGCTGCTATGTTGGATTTAATAACTGCCCGGATACTTCTGAAAAGAAACAATGAACTGGCAATTTTATGCGACGACGCACTTGACACTCCGTTAGGAGTTGGGTTTAACAAAAAGAATCATGCCCTCAGGGACGAATTCAATGGCTTCCTTAAGGAGATACGGGCAGATGGAACCTATGACGCTATGCGTAAGAGATGGCTCGTGGAAGACCCGGAAAAGGCTGTTATGCCTCCATTCAACAATCCATCGTCAGATAAAAAGCTCGTAGTTGCTGTGTCGGTGGAGGATCTTCCCTATGTTGCATTCATGAATGGTTCTTATGTGGGGTTTGACATTGAGATGATAAGATTGTTTGCAGAGCGCAGGAACTATAATCTGGAAATCATAACGATGGAATTTCCTTCGCTTATAGCTGCACTTGCAGCAGGAAAGGCCGATATGATTACTGACGGAATTTCAATAAGTAAGGAGAGGGCAGAACAGATTGATTTTTCTGATAGTTATGCCGATTTTAAAACAGCTGTGGTTGTACCTAAAAAGAGCATGGCAAAATTTGCTGGCGAACAGAAAACTATCTCCAGATTGTCGTTCTGGAAAAAAATATCAAACAGCTTTTATAACAATATCATTAGAGAGCAGAGATATCTGCTTATTATTGAAGGGTTGAAGATTACAGTTTTCATCTCAATCTTTGCTGCATTGGTAGGCACCATCCTTGGAGGGTTTGTCTGCTTTATGCGAATGTCAAAGAAAAGAGCTTTGTCTTCGTTTGCAAAGCTATACATATCAATCTTAAGAGGAACACCTGTACTGGTACTGTTAATGATAATTTACTACATTGTCTTTGCATCGGTAAACATAAATCCTGTATTGGTAGCGATTTTCGCATTCGGACTCAACTTTGCGGCCTATGTGTCAGAAATGTTCAGAACATCAATAGATAGTGTAGACAATGGACAGAAGGAGGCAGGAATTGCAGGAGGTTTCACAAAGGTCCAGACATTTGTTTATATAATCATGCCTCAGGCTTTGAGGCACGTATTGCCGGTTTACAAAGGAGAGTTTGTATCGCTGGTAAAGATGACATCTATAGTGGGGTACATTGCTGTACAGGATCTTACAAAGGCAAGTGACATTATTCGCAGCCGTACATTCGACGCCTTTTTCCCTCTTATTATGGCAGCAGTCATATATCTGGCTATAGCCTGGCTACTTACATGGGCATTGGATTATGTGGAGATATCGGTCGATCCCAAAAGAAAAAAAATGAAAAGAGCTGAGGAGGTAAACCAATGATAAGCATAAGAAACCTTTCTAAACATTTTGGAGACCTTGTCGTTCTGAAAGATATTAGTACGGACATAAAAAAAGGTGAGGTAATTTCTATAATCGGCCCGTCGGGCACAGGAAAAAGCACGTTCCTGCGTTGCCTGAACCTTCTTGAAACACCAACCGGAGGAGAGATATTAATAGACGGTATACCTTTACTGGATAAAAAATCAGATGTCCCTAAAATCAGGCAGAAGATGGGAATGGTTTTTCAATCCTTTAACCTGTACTCGCATCTGACAATTCTGGAAAACCTTACAATAGGTCCCGTTAAGTTATTGAAAAAAGGGCGTGATGAGACCTCTAAAAAGGCATTCGAGCTGTTAAAACTTGTAGGACTTGCAGAAAAGGCCTATAGTTTCCCCGACGAACTATCCGGAGGGCAGAAGCAGAGAGTGGCCATTGCACGTTGTATGGCAATGGAGCCGGAAATCCTGCTGTTTGACGAACCTACATCTGCACTTGACCCCACAATGGTAAGTGAGGTGCTCTCTGTTATCCGCAGGCTTGTAAGAGAGGGAATGACCATGGTAATTGTAACCCACGAAATGGAATTTGCCCGTAATATCTCCAGTCGTGTATTCTATATGGACCAGGGAATAATATACGAAGAAGGCACACCTGAACAGATTTTCGATAGCCCGCAAAAGGAGAGGACCAAAGCCTTCATCCACCGCATACGCAGCCTTACTCACCACATATCCAGCAAAGATTACGATTTATATGCACTTCAGGGGGAGGTTGAGACATTCTGCGAGAAACACATGTTATCTAAGAAAGAGAGTGATTATCTGGCACTTATAACAGAAGAGGTATTATGTCTGCAAACAGATTTTTCTGATATAGATTTAAGCCTCTCTTATTCCGAAAAGGACGGCACTCTGGAGTTTGTGTGTGCTAGTACAGGTGCTCCTCTCAATCCGATGGAAGAGGGAGTGGCAGACGATGACATAGGGTTGAGGCTCATAAAGAGCAGATGCAAAAGTGTAGGATATAAATATGAAAATGGTAAAAACATACTAATGTTGACGGTCAAGGGAGAGTAGAAGTTTCCGGTTTCGTCGGGAAAATGCGGTTTCTTACAGATTTCCGGCAGGAATACGACAGATTTCTGTTGCCTTGCCCTTAAATACAAAATACTTTTGCGGCATATAACAAAAACAAAAATTTATTATGCATGTAATCAACAAAGGGAGCAGCCCCCTTCACGGCAGACTTAATGTAGTGGTAGTTGCTGCAATATTTATAATGGCAGGATTCCTTTTCCTGGGAAAGAACCTTGGATTCGTCGAACCCTATCTTCTGCGGATATTTATATCATGGCAGATGCTGCTGATAGTAATAGGGCTTGTCTCTTTGTCTAAAGGACAGTCATCCGGTGGCCTCATACTTATTGGAGTAGGCTCCTTTTTCCTTATACCACGCCTTATAGGGGTAGGTCCTGAATGGCTGGGTACATACTGGCCTCTGGTTTTTGTTCTGGTAGGTGTCCTGCTTCTTGTCAAACTTTTTCGCCCCGACAAATTCCCATACAGAAGGGACCGATTTACACAGGAGACCACATACACTACAGATAAGGGGTTTGTGAACTCAACATGTACATTTGGGTCAGTAAAACAGATTGTGCTTGATCCTGTGTTCAAAGGGGCAAAAATTCAAAATACATTTGGCGGAACCATCCTGGACTTGCGACACACTGTATTGGAGGCAGAGAGGACATTTATAGATCTTGAGTGTACTTTCGGAGGTGTAGAGATTTATGTGCCCGGTAATTGGACAGTTGACGTAAATGTACAGCATATGGCCGGAGGAAGCGAAGATAAGCGTTACAGGATGAGGGAAAATTCTGACACAGAACACAGACTTGTAATACGTGGAAGCGTAACATTCGGCGGACTGGAAATCAAGAGCTGATAATGAGTCCACATCCATTAACAGAGTCGTTTATCAAAAAGACAACCGGGACAGCTCTGGCAATTCTTGCCGCAGCTGTTCTCTGGTTGCTTTTGACTTTGTACGGGAACCTTAATGTTATAAACACACTTGTTGCATCCGTATCTTATGTTTTTTTGTTGTCACTTGCGGGATATTCGTACTGGTTTATTATCGATTATATCCCCACATTTGTTCTAAGGGGCCTGATTGCGGTGGTAGTGCAGCTTATCTGCATTACAGGTACATTTGCAGTTATTATGATTCTGGAGACAGACGAACCGGAGGTGGCGGTCGCAATATTCCCGTTATGCTTTGTTTACGGCCTTCTGTGCCTCATAGTTCTTAACCAATGGTACCATTCGGTAAAGGATCGGTTACAAATGCAGCAGATTGAGGAAAATTGCAGAAAGGAGAGTATTGAACCGGAGAGGGGAGAGGTTATTGACAGAATTTCGGTAAAGGAGGGAGTACAGATTCATATCGTTCGTCTGGAAGAACTGCTATACCTTCAGGCTTATGGCGATTATGTAATGCTGTTTACAGACAAGGGAAAGTATATAAAAGAGCAGACAATGAAGTACTTCGAGATGCACCTCCCTCTGTCATTTGTCCGCATTCATCGCTCATGCATAGTGAACACAGAAAAGATAACCAGAGTGGAGCTGTTCGGTAAGGAGAGCTACAATGTCTATCTGAAAAACGGCACTAGTGTACGCGCAAGCACAACCGGATACAAACTGTTGAAGGAGAAACTGCTTCTTTGAAGATTTTGCGTGGCACGATAAGTGGTATTAATCTTATATTCAGAGCAGTATTAATTTAAACAAATCAAATATATTTGGTTAACATGGTTATTTATAGCGACATACCACTTATTGCGCCAGAACAAAAGAGACCGACAAAAAGTGATTTTTGTCGGTCTCTTGTTAGAAGCTTAAGAATTCTTGCTTACTTAGAACTGGACCAAGGTCTCTTCTCTGTTTCAAGTCCCCAATGAGGATTCCTTAATATTACATCGTTCTGAATTGGCATTCTGAAATAGTCGGAATTCACATTTGCAGAATAAGGCGTGCCATTGACAATATGAGTGATTGACTCTTTTGCCCAAGGTTTTCCCTTTTCAAGAACAAGTCTCTTCAAATCCAGGAATCTCTTTTGAGAACCAACAGGAAGTTCGCGACGACGTTCATTTAGAACCTCTTCAATTACAGCATCCTGAATGGTGGATGAGAATGGGGTGAAACCCGGTTTCATTCTGAATTTTCTAAGTAGGTTAAGGTCTGCAATCGCACCGGCAAGATCGTTTGTCCTTGCGCGACCCTCGGCTCGTATCAACAGAAGCTCAGGATAGCTGAAACCAGATGTTCTGGCCATCTTGCTCTGATAATTGAGAACCTTCCTTCCATCATCATAAGTAACTCCCGATTGAATAGTTTTATAACCATTATATTCAAAAAAGAAAAAATCACGTCTAAGATCCTGCGCAGCATTAAACAGATTCAAAAATCCGGCTGAAGGGTAGGCATACGATGCACCTGGAGGAGTGGAACATTTGCGATAGAGGAGCATTTCGCGGTGATAGTTTGCAGTCAACGGAACAGAACCCTGACTGGTATTTAATGTGCTTGCATTCTTTTTATTAGGGTCAGTGGCAACACCCGCATCTGCCCATGTGATTTTGTTATAGTCATAAAACAGATTGTCAATTCCGCCATTCTGTGTAGCAGCTAAAGTGAGTGCCTGATTTGCATATAGAGCTACACTGTCGTACTTCTGCGTGAATAGGTGATAGTGAGCCAGGAAAGCCAGTGTGGCTACCTTCCCGAATTTTGCCGGGGTGCCTGTTACTTCCGGAATAACTCGAAGCGACGAGTGAATATCTTTAAGTACCTGATTGAATATCTCACCATTTGTAGAAAGATCTTCCATAGGGGCCATTACGTCACTCTGGGTTCTCATAGGTATTGTCCTGAAGTTGTTTGTTCCCTTAGGATCATATACAGGTCCATATATCAGACCAAGATTGAAAAACAGGTATGCCCTTGCAACCTTAGCCTGAGCAATTGTCTCATTTGCTAACTGTTCCTCCTTTTCTGTCCTTACACTGTTAACGCCGTCTATACAGACATTAAGAAACTCAATTGAGCGGTAAAAATCCATCCACCAGGTGTATAAATCCGCCGTGTTTGGATTATCATAAGGTGTTTTAAAAATATGGGCAAAGTATGAGTCAATATTAGGAAATGAGCTTATCCAGAAATATGTAGCCTGGTTATTGGACATCTCAACATCATCTGTAAGATAATTAAGCCGGCAACCACTATTATTATTGGAAAATCCACCGGTCAAAGTATAATCATTGTTAAGTAGGTTCGCAAAAGAGGCAACATCACCCTTCTCGGGGATAAGTTTACCTGCAGGCTTTACATCAAGAAATTTGGTACAAGCCGAAAATAGAACAGTAATTGTGAAAAATAAAATATAGATATGTTTTTTCATCTTGTTGGATTTTAAAGGTTAACAGATATTCCAAAGAAAACCTGAGGTCTGGCATTTATCCCTTCAGGATCTACATCCACACCTTTGGATGTTATATAGAACAGATTTCTCCCCTGTGCATAAAGCTTTAAACCAGAGAGTCCGGCCACCTTTGTTATTTTAGAAGGCACATTATATGAAAGCATTAGTTCTCTTAATTTCAGAAAATTTGAGCTTGCAACAAAAATATCGGCATAAGGAGTATACCACTGTTCAATACCTCCCGGAACCAGTTTTGGATATATTGTAGTGTTTTCATCTCCGGGATTTTTCCACCTTTCTCCTACATATCTGTTGTTTATAGATGAGCCATTAAAAAGATCTGTTCTGAAATATCCACCAAGTTTTGAGACAAACATGAATGTCAGGTCAAAGTTTTTATATGAAAAACTGTTTGAAAAGCTAATATCATCAGTTGGTGTAGAAGATCCTATATATTTTGCATCCCCGGGCTGTAAGTTTCCGCTACTTATGATATCACCGGCGGCATTATAATACAAAGGGTCACCAGTGCTGCTTAGCTTGGCATACCTGAGTCCCCACATCCCATACATTGGATAGCCTGGTACCAAGGCACCGCTAGATGATGCATAGTTTAAAATATGGGCAAGATTTCCGTTATAGGTTAAAAGCTCATTATTATTGTTACTCCATATCAAAGTTGAGCTCCATTTAAAATCATCACCATTTAATATTTCTCCTGAAATTGTAAGTTCTGTTCCGCGGTTAACAACAGAACCGATATTCTGGTTCAAGGTGTTAGTGCCCCTGGTATAGTCAATTAAATCAGAAGCTATCAAATCGGTACTCTTTTTAGAATAGTAATCAAACACAACTCTTACCCTGTCGTTAAAAGCAGATATATCTACGCCAAAATTCGATGTACCTGTTCTTTCCCATCTCAGCTGATTATTCGGAAAGCTTGAGATTCCATAAGATATGCCGTTTGTATTGAGATTGAAAGAACCCACACCTAGAACCATATATGGAAAGTGACTTAGTGAAATATTTCCGTTAACACCGTATGAAGCCCTTAAGTTTAGTCTGTTGATCCATTTTTGAAAAGGTTTGAAGAACTCCTCGTCAGATAACTTATAGGTTCCTCCTACAGACCAGGTTGGTTTGTATCTGTATTTAGGATCTGTCCCGAAAAAATTTGTAAGGTCAAGTCTTGCACTACCACTAATGATATATTTATCCATTAACTCGTATGATCCGTTAGCATACCAGCCGGCAAACCTGCTATCTCTTACACTATATGAACCACCATAACTTAAACTGCCAAGATTGGCAGGAGCTTTCTGAAACAACATATCACCCTTTATATTGTTGGTGTTTTTATTGTATTCATAGGGATCAAAACCGGTATTGACACTGGCCGATCTTGGGTTATATCCAAGGTAGGTAGGCAATGTTACAGTTTCGTATGTGTCTTTGCTGATTTCGGTCCCCAGCATTGCGTTTAACCTGTGCATATTGCCATTTAAAGACTTTTTAAAGTTCATCTGAGCCCTCATTACCCACGACTCCATACTGCCTCGTGACTCATCACGTCTTCCTCCATCGGGAATATATCTCTTGACAGCACTGGTTCTTGAAGCACCATCATTATAAGACGATCTCATAACATAAGATTCTCCAAGCTTTATTGTTGTATTTGTGTTCATCCCCTTTACCCAGGCTCCTCCGGCAGTAATGTTAAACACATCGCTCATCTTAAAGGTTACATCACCACCTATTCTAACCTGAAGGTTATCAGTAGTACTGTACATTGTAGAGAGATCCTCGGCAGGGTGGTAAAGCATTGATTTCATAAGAGCATACTTACTGTACTCAGGAATTCTCCTTTGCCCGGCAGGATTTGAATATATTAATTCTCCGGAATCTGTATAAAGATCTGTGTATGGGTCAATCCGAAATGAATTATATGTCTCTCCAGTTGAATTGCTCTTTGCATAATTCATATTTGTAATAAAGCGGAAAGAGAACCACTTTACAGGCTTCCAAAGGTTGTTTACATCTACAATAAATCTTGAGTTAGAATTATAATCAAGATTTCCTTCTTCTTTAGATAGTTTTAGTGACCCGTTAAATAGGTTCTTATCTGTGCCACCTGTAATATTAACACTATGCTGTTGAGATTTTTCGGAGCGAAGCATATACTTTTCGATCTCTCCCAAAGCATCATTTTTTCTAAGATTTGCTATTTGGTTGTCGGCCTCAGTCGCACTTATCCATGACTGACTTTTTGCAAGAAGGAGATATCGTACACCGGTCAGCTTGTTCCAGTTGTTATACGAACTATTGTCTGAAGCAGGATCGGTATTGAAAATATCTATTTCGGCATCAATATAATCACTTACAGGAGCAAGATTCAGACTTGAAACTTTCAGCTTTTGAGTTACACCATAGATTCCTCTGTAAGAAGCTGAAAAATTTCCCGACTGCGCTTTCTTGGTTGTAATTACAATAACACCATTCGAAGCCCTTGCTCCGTAAATCGAAGCTGCAACTGCGTCCTTTAGAATGGTAATGTTTTCAATATTATCGGGATTGACCGATTCCAGATCTAGACCATTGCCAATTAACGGATAGCCATCTACAACAATCAGAGGAGTAGCAACTCCGGAAATTGTGGAGCGGCCCCTGATAACAATTTTGCCATCATTCGAAACAGCTACACCGGCAGACTGCCCCTCAAGCATACTGCGAAAAGATGGTTGAAGCTTGTTACTTAATGTTTCTGATGATATTGTTGAATATGACCCTGTTGAGCGCTCTTTTGAGAGTGTCTGATATCCTGTTACAATAACATCTGCAAGTTTTACAACGTCTGCTTCGAGCATTATATTTAAAACGCTTCTGCTGTTTACAGATACTTTCTCTTCCTTCATCCCCAGAGAGTAGAAAATAAGGATATCGTCGGGGAAAATATTGATTGAATATTTCCCGTCCAGACCAGTAACAGCGAATTTATTGCTTGTAGACGACTTTACACTTGCTCCGGGTAACCCGAGTCCTGTGCCATCTGTTACAATCCCCTGAACAGTAATGATTTCTTTTTCATCTTTTCCAGGCTTCTGTTTTTCATCTGAAGGAGACTGATTCTCTCCTGCTACCTTTAATGGGGCCAGTGCAACCTGTTTCCCCTTGATAGAATAAGAGATGTTGTTTGAAGAAAAAAGTTCAGACATCACCTTGTTTGCATCAACCTCTTTAAAGTTGGCGGATACTATTATTTTGTCTACATCCAGCTTACTAGTGTAGACAAACTTGTAATTTGTAACCTCACTGATCTTGTTCAAGACTACCTTTAAGGGAACATCTTTGTAGCTCAATGAGATTTTTTGTGCGAATGCTCCGGAAGGAGCCATCAAAAACAAAAAAGAGAATATGGTTACCACTATTCTCCAATTTGACATAATTCTGTTGTTCATATAAGTTTTAATTGTGGTTTCATTAAATACAAACATGTATGTACAAAACCACATTTTTTTAATAGAAAATTACTTTGTCCTCATCAATTTTGTATTTCACACTTGTACAAAATTCAATAATTCCCAGAATCTGTATTAACGATTCATTCTTGAACGAGGCGTTCAGATCAAAGCCATTAAGTGACTTGTTGTTGACCACAAATGTCTTTCCATACCACCTTTCCAGAATTTTCAAAACCTCCGGCATAGGCGTGTTGGTAAAAATAAGTTCTCCCCTCATCCAGGCGTCGTCATTCCCCTCTTTCCCTGTTTTTGTAACAAGAAGTTCTCCCTCAGCAGGAACGACAACACAATCATTCGGATTCATAAGGATCGATTGCTCTTCTCTGTTTTTCCCCGCTTCTGCTGTCAGGTTGATTTTGCCGCTATAAAGAATGGCCTTTGTTTCACTGTCGTTGTCATACGATTTTAAGAGGAACCTAGTCCCCAGAACCTTCACTTTTACACCCTTGACAGTAGTAACAATCATGGGATTAAGTGAATCTTTTACAACATCGAAATAACCCTCTCCCGACAATTCAACCTCTCTTGCCGAGTCAGTGAATTTATCCGGATATTTTATGGTTGAACCTGAATTAAGCAACACAACAGAGCCGTCAGGCAGAATTACCTTACCTTTCACCCCTTTTTCAACATACATCGTACGCATATTGACACCCTCTGCCAATTGTATATTGTCACCAGTAACTAGGTTCCTGGAACTGAAAAAACCGGCTGAGACAAAAAGGTTGACTACTAACAAAACAATAATCACCGCTGCTGATGCAAAGGCAAACTGCCGGAAGGATAAGCTATTTAATAACACTTTTTTCGATACCGGAATTGTCTTCCTCAGAAGAGTTTCCTCATCTTCTTTACTTACAGGCATTGTAGAAAGTGTCCAGAAAACCTTCAGCTCCGAAAAGTATCTGCTGTTGTCATCGGACTCGTTCATCCATTCTAATACTCTGGAGCACTCCTCCTCCGATGCCTCTCCTCTGATAACTTTTATTAATATAATATCTTCCATTTCGGTTTCTTTCATTAACTCTTTATTAAACTGTTGATTATAGACATGAGTAAGGCAATTGACAGATAATCCTTTAAAGATTTTTTAAGAATGGTAACTGCTTTTTTCAATCTGCTCTCTACTGTTCTGAGAGCGACTCCTTGCAATCTGGCTATCTCATGTTGTTTCAGGTTGCCCGACCTGCTCAGCAGAAATGTAGCTTTTACCTTGTCAGGCATTTTGTTTAAAGTGCTTGTCACTATGGTGCTAACCTCCTTTTCAAGGATGTTAGATACAATATTATTGGATAGTGCCTGATAGTTAATCTGATCCAATAGCTGCTTTGATCTGTTGCTTTTAAACTTTTCTTCAATGACCCTTCTTCTTAATATATTCAAACATCTGTTTCTTGTTAACACAATTAAATAACCAAGGATATCCTGCGCTTGAGAGAACTTGTCTTTATCTTCCCATACCGACATGAACACCTCCTGCGCAACACTGTTTGCACCTTCGTTATCGTTCAGATAACTGTAGGCGAAATGCTGCACTTTGGGAAAATATTGCAAGTATGCTTTATCAAAAAAACTATCCCTTTCCAATGTCATCTGTATTATAATACAATATTAGTGAGAAATTCCACATAGTTTATATTATTTTTTCTGATTATGGCTCAGAATTTGTGCCCCAATTTTACTATTAAAAAACAATTTACATGAAAAAATTATTACTGTTACTAGTGCTCTGTTTTTCTATCTCGGGCATATACGCACAAGAATCCAATGGGGAGAAAAAACTGTGGGCAAAATCCTTTCTAAATGAAAAAGCACCTGAATTGGTGGTTGAACAATGGTTGTCGGCAAAACCGGAAACTGCAGGAAAGTTTGTATTGATCGACTTTTGGGCAACTTGGTGCGGACCTTGCAGAAAGGCCATTCCGGAACTGAACAGTTTTCAGAAAAAATTTGCAGGAAAGCTTGTAGTTATTGGCATTTCAAAGGAGCCGGCTGAGAAGGTGCTTGCATTTAAAGAGCCATTGATAGAATACTCAA
The DNA here is from genome assembly GCA_041659025.1 of Bacteroidales bacterium. Lineage (GTDB taxonomy): Bacteria > Bacteroidota > Bacteroidia > Bacteroidales > UBA932 > Bact-08. The sequence continues at coordinate 302,187 of JBAZZA010000002.1, forward strand.
GTGCAATAGATACAAAAGGAACAACTTCTGGAATTCTGGAAGTAAAGGGCATACCTCATTGCATACTCATAGACCCTAACGGAATTATCCGTTGGGAAGGTTTCCCTTCTTTGGAAAACCATGAGCTTACAGAAAAGGTTGTTGGCGATCTTATAGAGAAGTACAAATAAGAGTTACAAACAAAGAAAATTAATTACCTGTATTCCGATTTTATTGAATTCAGTATCTCCATATCACTGGTGGAGATACTGAATTTTTCTATTTGAGTGTTCTCAACCATCCGCTCAAACGTAGTAGTTTTTGGTAGTGGAAGTGTTCCTCTTAGCAATGCGAAACGTATAAGAAGCTGAGCAACAGAGACGCCATAAGATTGTGCAATTCCTTTAAGATGTTTGTCGCCAAGTGCCCGCCCGGTTGCCAACGGAGAATATGCCTCCACAAGAATATGATGCTTGTTGCAGAAATCTAAATACTCCTCCTGAGTCCGGCCGACGTGAAAAGCAATCTGGTTTGCCATAGGTACAATATGACAATTATCCAGCAGAGCCTGTATGTTGGCAGGGCTAAAGTTCGATACTCCTATTGCCCTTATCCTTCCATCGTTGTACAACTTCTCAAATGCCTTCCATGATTGCACATTCTGAGCATTATAATCACCTCCCTTATCGGCCCATGGCCAAGGAGCATGAATCAGATACAGGTCGGGATATGTCCCGAGATTTTTAACAGTTCTCTCAAATGCCTCCATCGTGTTGTCGTACCCTTTGATTTCCGCAGGCAGCTTGCTTGTTATAAATACCTCCTCTCTCCTGAGACCAGACTCTCTTATAGCTCTGCCAACACCCTCTTCGTTGTTGTATGCAAGAGCAGTGTCGATGTGCCGGTAACCGGCTCTTAATGCATCTGTAACCGACCTGAAGGCTTGTTCATTAGGAATCTGCCAAGTGCCAAAACCAATTTTTGGAATTTCGACACCATTGTACAATATGTAATTTTCGTTTAGAATAGACATTGTTAAATCTTTTTGATTGATTTGTATTTAACAAAGATGTACAGGTTTTGTTGGATTCTCTCTTGAAGTTTCGCACATATGCTCATCGGGATACAAAATCTTTTAAAATAACTCAGGAAAGTATGTTTAGGCAAGATTTACCTCCACGTGAATTTCATATTCAATTGCATATCAGGCATCTACTAGATACTCTGCCAAAGTAGTCAGCAGATCTCTGATTAGCAGATAAATATGTATGCTTCTAATTTTCAATGAACTGCTACTACCTCTGGCAGAGTCTCTGCCAGAGGCAGTAGCATATGTATGATTTACAGATATTTTAAAAATCGTCTGATAATCAGCATAATGCACATGTGTTTGAATATGTGATATATACCAGCGTTGTTTACTGCGTCAATGATGTTTTTCCAAATAGACTAAAGCAATGTTACTTTGACTGTCCTGTTTTTATCATAGTTTGAACTATTGTAAACTAAAAAGACAAAAAATCTTCTTACATACTGACTATGTAATACTTAACCATGTGGGAAACTCCAAAAGAACTCCATTGAAGTTTTTCATATATAGTTATTTTACAGCTGCTTATAAAAATCAACTCGTTTAGTTTTTATCAAAAAATAATTTATATGCCTAGATATCTGAAACTTGCAAAAAACTTCAAGGGAGTTTTTTGCGCTGCAAATTTTAGGATGTGTAAGATGTGTAGGATGTGAACAAAAAAAACCGCAACTAAAAAATAGATGCGGTTTTACAGTTTTGATGCTCCTTGTCTAGGACTTGAACCTAGGACCCCCTGATTAACAGTCAGGTGCTCTAACCAACTGAGCTAACAAGGAATTTTTCCCGTCTTGGGAGTGCAAATGTAATCGGAAAATTATAAAACTGCAAATCTTTTGAATAGATTTTTTAACTTTGCGCTTCAACCCAGCGATAAATTATGGATTTAATCACTCTTTCCAAACTTTTAAGAGAGCTTTTACTCACTCACGACAGAGTTTCCCTGCCGGGAATGGGCAGTTTTATTGCAGAACTGGCTCCATCGGTCTTCTCAGACAGGGCACTTGTGATTCACCCCCCTTTCAGGCGAGTTCTCTTCAGAACAAGCGAAGCCTGGAACGACGAACTTCTGGAAAATTCCTATGCAGCGGAGAAGAACACAGATTTTAAAACCGCAAAAGAGAGAATCCAGATATTCATGAAAGAGTTCATCAATGAACTTAATATTAAAAAGAGTGTAAAGATTCCTGATTTTGGTACTATGAGGGCAACTGACCAAAGGGACTATTTCTTTGTTGCCGACAAGGATCTCTTCATATATCCAGAAGCATACGGGCTGGAACCGATAAATGTAAAGCTTCTGAACAAGCCGGGGCGCATAGAGTTACTAAGCTACAAGGAGACCAACAAGTTGTACCAGCCTCAGCCCGACAAGGAATCGAAGGTTAAGGTGCCAAGAATAAAAGCAAAAAAAATAAAAGAACCACTAAGCAAGTCGGCCAAAAGAACAATCCTGACATTCTCTATACTGTCGGCAATTGTGGTAATTATTGTCCTAACGGTTGTATTCAAAGACCAGATCCAGCCGTTCTGGGAGTGGCTCCTTTACAGCAGTGACGACAGAGAGCTGCTCAAACAGTTATAGCAATTGCCCGTCAGCTAGCTTATAGTAGCCCCGTTTGCAATTGACTCTTCTGGTGTGACAATCCGCATATTTCCGGACTCCTCCTTTGCCATAAGAATCATTCCCTTCGACTCTATTCCCTTAATCTTTCTAGGGGCAAGGTTGGCAAGAATACATATCTTTTTACCTACCATCACCTCCGGAGAGTAATATTCTGCAATACCCGAAACAATAGTCCTGATATCAATTCCGGTATCAATAGTCAACTTGAGAAGTTTATCGGTCTTCGGAACCCTCTCGGCCTCAAGAACAGTTGCAGTGCGGATATCCATCTTCATGAACTCGTCGTATGTGCACTCCTCTTTTTGAGGTACAATTGAAGGTTGAGAGTATGTGGCTTCAATTTCTGAAGCAGGGGCCAAGGCAGTTTCGTTCTGCGAACGGGTCGCTTCAAGTTTGGCAACCTGAGCCTCCACGGCAGAGTCCTCGATTTTGTCGAACAGGAGCCTTGCCTCATTAATTATGTGACCAGGTTGAAGAATGATGTCGCAGCCAAAGTCTTCCCAGTTACGGCTCTTCATGTTAAGCATATAGGCCAGTTTGTGAGTAGTGTGAGGCAGGAACGGCTCAAAGGCAATGGCCAGGTTGGCGCATATCTGAAGAGATACGTTCATTATGCTTGCTACCCGCTCCATATCGGTCTTTGCTATTTTCCAGGGTTCAGTCTCAGTAAGGTACTTGTTGCCGAGACGGGCAAGGTTCATTGCCTCTTTGAGTGCCTCACGGAACCGGAAAGTCTCAAGACTCTCCTCAATTGCGGCTTTAATTACCGGTATCTGGTCAAGAACCTCCCTGTCTATGGGTTCGCTCTTGATGTCGGCAGGAACCTCTCCTGCAAAGTATTTATGTGTAAGAACAACAGCCCTGTTTACGAAGTTGCCAAATATAGCAACCAGTTCGCTGTTGTTTCTTGTCTGAAAGTCCTTCCATGTAAAATCGTTGTCCTTGGTCTCAGGAGCATTGGCGCAGAGAACATAACGAAGCACATCCTCCTGACCCGGAAACTCCTCAAGATATTCGTGCAGCCACACCGCCCAGTTCCGGGAGGTGGAAATCTTATTGCCCTCAAGGTTAAGGAACTCATTTGCAGGAACATTCTCAGGCAAGATATATCCGTCGCCATAAGCTTTAAGCATAGCAGGAAAAACAATGCAGTGGAAAACGATGTTATCTTTTCCAATGAAGTGAACCATCTTGGTGTCGTCACTCTTCCACCACTTCTCCCAATCATTGGGAAGAAGCTCTATTGTGTTGGAAATGTATCCTATAGGAGCGTCGAACCAAACATAGAGAACCTTGCCCTCTGCACCCTCAACCGGAACAGGAACACCCCAGTCAAGGTCACGACTAACAGCTCTGGGCTGCAGACCACCATCCAGCCACGACTTGCACTGTCCGTAGACATTGCTTTTCCACTCCTTGTGACCCTCAAGAATCCACTCCCTGAGCCACTCCTCATACTGATCAAGAGGCAGGTACCAGTGAGATGTCTTCTTCATTATTGGAGTGTTACCGCTAAGGGCAGAGCGTGGGTTTATCAGCTCGGTAGGGCTGAGGGTGCTTCCGCACTTTTCGCACTGGTCGCCGTATGCATTCTCGGCCCCGCACTTAGGGCAGGTACCAACGATGTACCGGTCGGCAAGAAACTGCTTAGCCTCCTCGTCGTAATACTGTTCGCTCTCCTTCTCAATGAATTTGCCATCCAGATATAGTTTTCTAAAGAATTCCGATGCTGTCTTATGGTGAATTTTGGAACTTGTCCGGGAGTAGATATCAAAGCTAATACCCAGTCTTTCGAAAGAGTCCTTGATAATCATATGATATTTGTCCACAACCTCCTGAGGAGTAAGACCTTGCTGTTTTGCCTTTATAGTAATTGGAACGCCATGTTCGTCAGAACCACAGATAAACTTCACATCCTGCCCGCGCATTCGGAGGTACCTCACATAGATATCGGCAGGTATGTAAACCCCCGCCAGATGACCGATATGCACAGCTCCGTTTGCATAAGGAAGAGCTGCAGTAACGAGATGCCTTTTGTAGTTCTTTTCCATTTTTTCGAAATTTTTAGACCGCAAAGATAAGAAAAATGTCAGATCGTCAACCTGTGAAGCTCTTTAGCAAACGAGTTGCGTATATGCATTAATATCTGCAGTTGTTTTAAAATATTGTCCTGTTGCTCTTTGTCGTTGACTCCCTGAACTGTGGTGAGTTTTTCACAAAGATTCTTATATGCTATAGCAGTGATTTTTGCCTTGTAGACAAGAATAGACTTGGGAACGACTGTAGAGAGAACGTTCTCTTCCGGTATAACGGCTTTTATAAACTGTTTTATAGTGAGACTGTGTTCCTGATGAAGCAGGCTTAATACCACGTTTACATACTCCTGGTTCCTGTGGTTGAGGAAATGCTTCTGAATTTCTGCCTGACCAATCTCGCGGATCTGGAAATATTCATCGAAGATGCTCTTATACACCAGATTCTGAAGTTCAAGATCATCGTTCTGAAGTTCTGTCAGTATAAACTGAGAAACCTTAATAGTGGTGTCTTCACCCTCATCCTTACCGTAAAGTGCATGTTCGCCAAACTTAATAAGATAGTAGAGCAGCTCCTTCTCGGCAGCTTCGCAATATGTGTTGGTGACAAATTCAGGAACCCTTTCACCCGTTTCAAGCGGAGGAAAGTATCTTGGAACTCCGGGCTCAGTATCAAAAGATGTATCTGCAGAGTAGGCACCATATTGCCTCTTCTTCCTCATCTTCTTAACCTCGTCGGCCAGAATACTCTCGTCAATCCTCAGTCTTTGGCTGCAATCTTCAATATAGACGGTCCTGCTTATGGCATCCGGAATAACAGCAATGCTAGCCACCACCTCAGAAATAAGCTGAGCCCTTTTTATCGGGTCCCTTTTTGTCTCCGCAGCCAGAAGCTGGGTCTTGAAGGCGATGAAATCCTGCTCGGCATTGGTGAGGAACTCCTTCAACTGGTCCGGAGAGTGTTTTCTTGCGTAGGAATCGGGGTCCTCGCCATCCGGAAATAGAACCACCTTAACCTGCAAACCCTCTTCGAGTAACATGTCAATACCTCTTATAGAGGCCTTTATACCTGCAGCATCACCGTCATACAAAACTGTAACCTGCGGAGCAAAGCGTTTTATCATCCTTATCTGGTCGGTTGTGAGAGATGTCCCGCTCGAGGCGACAACATTCTCGACCCCGGCCTGATGCATGGAGATAACATCTGTGTAACCCTCAACCAGATAGCACTTCTGATATTTTGATATTGCAGATTTTGCAAAGAAAATACCGTAGAGCGACTTGCTCTTATAGTATATCTCGCTTTCCGGAGAGTTTATGTATTTGGCAACACTCTTGTCTGCCCTTAGTGTCCTACCGCCAAAACCGATGACCCTGCCGGAAATTGAGTGAATGGGAAACATGACCCTCTCGTAAAACCTGTCAGCAATATCAGCTGTGGACTCTCTCTCGATTCCCAAACCTGTGGCAACCAGAAACTCCTTTTTGTAGCCCGCCCTCAATGCTGCGGCACACATGCCACCGTCACGACTCTCAGGCGACCATCCGAGCATGAATTTCTTTATTGTCTCGTCGGTGAAGCCCCTCTCTTTAAAGTAGCTCAGACCAATTGCCTGACCCTTCTGGGAGTTCCATAAGGCGTTTGTGAAGAAGTCCTGTGCATACTGCGACACAATCAGCAGACTTTCGCCCCTGAGCCTGTTCTCTACATCCTGTGCACTCTCCTCCTTGTCGGCGACCTCTATTCCGTATTTCTTCCCGAGGAACTTAAGAGAATCTACATAGGAGAGCTGTTCATGCTCCATTACGAAGTTTACGACATTGCCTGCCTTTCCGCAACCGAAACACTTGTATATGCCTCTTGAAGGTGATACAGAGAATGATGGTGTCTTCTCATTATGGAAAGGGCAGCAAGCTGTAAAGTTTGCCCCCCTTCTCTTAAGAGTCACAAAATCGCTGATAACATCAACAATCTGAGCTGCATCAAGAATTTTGTCTATTGTGGTCTTACTAATCATTCATTTTTCAGAAGCTCTTGAACCCTACAACGGCCCTCACCTCTTTGAGTGTCGCGCTGGCACTCTCGCGGGCAAGTTCCCTACCTCTTTTGGCTACATTGTGGAGGTAAGCTTCGTCGTTGTAAATCTCTTCTATCCTTTCCCGTATTGGAAGAGTGTGTTTGCAGATATCTGCTGCAAGCTGCTTCTTGAGGTCACCGTACCTGATAGAACAGTTGTTGTATGCTTCTGTAAAGTGAGCAACGGTATCCGGCGTAGAGACAATCTTTAAAAGAGTGAAGATATTCTCAATGGAATCAGGCATCTTGCTGTTTGGTTCAGTAGGGCCCGAATCTGTGACTGCCCTCATTACCTTCTTATGGATAGTCTTTTCATCATCAATAAGATATACTCCGTTCCCTTCGCTCTTGCCCATCTTGCCGCTACCATCCAGCCCGGGAACCTTCACAAGGTCGCTTCCGAAGTTGAATGCCTGCGGTTCCGGAAAAATATCGGCCCCATACATATTGTTGAACCTTCTTGCAAGAACCCTCGCCATCTCCAGATGCTGCTCCTGATCCTTGCCAACCGGAACCTTGTGGGCCCTGTGGATAAGGATGTCTGCCGCCATTAGGACAGGGTAGGTGAGGAGCCCGGCATTTACGTTGTCCTCCTGCTTGCGAACCTTCTCCTTGAACGATGCTGTTCTCTCAAGCTCTCCCTTGTATGCAATCATGTTGAGAAGCACATAAAGCTCAGAAACCTCAGGAACATCGCTCTGTACGAAGATTGCAGACTTTTGAGGATCCAGCCCGGAGGCCAGGTACTCGCAAAGTATGGTCTTTACACCTGCATGAAAATCAGCAGGGTGAGGATGTGTAGTGAGTGAGTGCAAATCTGCAATAAAGAAGAAGCAGTTGTACTCATCCTGCATCTTTATGTAGTTTCTGAGGGCACCAAAATAGTTTCCAAGGTGCAGGTGCCCCGTAGAACGGATGCCGCTTAATACTGTTTCCATTAATCTCTGCTTTCTTTCAGTTTTTCCCTGATTTTTAACTCTATCTCTTCCATTAAGGCAGGATTGTCCATAATAATCTGTTTTACAGCATCTCTGCCCTGACCAAGCTTGGAATCGCCATAGCTGAACCATGAGCCGCTTTTCTTGATAATTTCAAACTCCACGCCAAGGTCTACAATCTCTCCCATTTTTGAGATACCCTCGCCAAAGACAATGTCAAACTCTGCTTTTCTGAAAGGCGGAGCCATCTTGTTCTTGACAACCTTAGCACGAACCCTGTTTCCAGTGGCATCTTCGCCATCCTTGATCTGAGTAATCTTGCGCACGTCTACCCTAACAGAAGCATAAAACTTAAGAGCGTTACCACCGGTAGTGGTTTCAGGATTCCCAAACATAACTCCTATTTTGTCACGAAGCTGGTTTATGAATATACAGCAGGTGTTTGTCTTGCTTATGTTTGCAGTTAGTTTTCTGAGAGCCTGGCTCATAAGACGAGCCTGAAGACCCATCTTGGAATCACCCATCTCTCCCTCAATCTCAGCCTTAGGTGTAAGGGCAGCAACTGAGTCAATTACAATAATGTCAATTGCACCCGAGCGGATAAGATGATCTGTAATCTCCAGTGCCTGCTCGCCGTTATCCGGCTGTGAAATAAGCAGTGTATCTACATTCACGCCAAGTTTCTTGGCATATGTCCTGTCAAATGCGTGTTCGGCATCAATTATTGCAGCAAGACCGCCAAGCTTCTGGGCCTCTGCAACAGCATGAATGGCCAGTGTGGTTTTACCGCTCGATTCCGGTCCGTATATCTCAATAACTCTACCTCTGGGATATCCGCCTATTCCCAAAGCGTGGTCGAGGCCAATAGAGCCCGACCCAATGGTTGATACCTCCCATTTTGGCTGTTCACCCATCCTCATTACAGTTCCTTTCCCGTAATCCTTCTCAATTTTGTCTAAAGTGGCCTGTAAAGCCTTCAACTTCTCGGGACTTGTTTCAGAACCCTTTTTTACTTCTGCACTCTCCTTTGCCATAATGTTTGTGTTTTAAATTCATGCAAAAATAACAAATGATTTTTAATTTTCCGTACATTTGCCGAATGAAAAAATGGTTACTTGGCAAGAGTCTTGCCGAACTTAAGGAAATCACAGAGAGTCTGTTTCTTCCGAGCTTTACAGCAAAGCAACTTGCAGACTGGTTATACAAAAAAAAGGCATCAGATATAGCCTTGATGACCAACCTTTCCAGACAAACCAGAGAGAGACTTTCAGAAGAGTACGAGGTTGGAGGATTTACCGCTATCGATACACAAATTTCTTCTGACGGAACAAAAAAATACCTTTTCCCCTCAATTTGCGGAACACCTATAGAGGCAGTGATGATTCCAGATGAAGACAGAGCAACACTCTGCATCTCTTCGCAAGCCGGTTGCAAGATGGGGTGCAAGTTCTGCATGACCGGACGCATGGGCTTCAAGGGACAGCTCACAGCCGGAGAGATAATATCGCAGTTTATAAATATCGAAGAGAGCGACAGCCTTACAAATATCGTCTTCATGGGAATGGGAGAGCCGCTCGACAACATGAGGGAGGTTACCAAGAGTATAGACATACTCACATCGGACTGGGGTTTTGCATGGAGCCCGAGAAGGATAACAGTTTCTTCGATAGGTATCTATCCTGAATTAAAGGAGTTTCTGGAAAACAGCAAGTGCCATCTGGCAATATCGCTGCACAACCCTTTTGACGAGGAACGTAACGAGCAGATACCTATGCAGAAGGCCTATCCAATATCAGATACGGTAGAACTTATAAGAGATTATGACTTTACCGGGCAGAGAAGGGTGAGCTTCGAGTACATAATGTTCAATGGCTGGAACGACGACAAGAGACACGCCGACGGACTTATAAGAATGCTGAAGAACCTGGAGTGCAGGGTAAATCTCATAAGGTTTCACAAGATACCAGACTTTCCGCTTAGCCCCTCGCAAGAGGCAATAATTGAACTATTCCAGGCCAGACTCAACAAAGCAGGAATCCTAACGACACTAAGGTCTTCCCGCGGGGAGGACATACTTGCCGCCTGTGGTATGCTCAGCGGCAAAAACAAATAAAAGTAAAATCTCAAATTACATAACTTGGAAAAGAGAACACACTATCAGGGCCTTTCGGCAAAACAAGTTTCAGAGAGCAGAGCAAAGAACGGAGCAAACATTCTAACTCCGCCAAAAAAAGAACCGCTCTGGAAGCTGTTTATAGAAAAATTCGAGGACCCTATAATAAGGGTTCTTTTAATTGCAGCCTTCCTCTCGTTGGGAATCTCCTTTATTCACAAAGAATTCATAGAGACAATAGGCATTTTCTGCGCAATTTTCCTTGCAACAGGAGTTGCATTCTGGTTTGAAATGGATGCAAACAAGAAGTTCGACATTCTCAATCAGGTGAATGACGAGACATCCGTTAAGGTCATCAGAGATGGAAACATAAGCGAAATTCCTAAGAGAGATGTAGTAAAGGGCGATATTGTACTTCTGGATACAGGTGAGGAGGTGCCGGCAGACGGAGAACTTCTTGAGGCAATATCACTTTCTGTTAACGAATCTACACTCACAGGCGAACCCGTGATTGAAAAGAGCACCAACCCTGAGTTTTTCGACCATGAGAGCACATACCCCACAAATCATATACTCAGAGGGACAACAATTGTAGAGGGACACTGCATATACAGGATTTTTGCGGTAGGCGACTCAACCGAGTTCGGCAAGGTGGCCACCAAATCTACTGAGGCAAAACAGGAGGAGACACCTCTGAACAGGCAGCTTGCCGGACTGGCAAAGTTTGTCGGATTTGTCGGGTTCCTGCTTGCAGTTCTCACATTCTCAACTCTGTTTGTCAAGAACATATTATTTGGAGATGCAAGCTTCTCACTAGGGCAGCTTGGCCTGCTTGGAGCAGTTATCCTTGGAGCAGTTGTAGCAGTAGTAAAAGTTTGGATGCCAATTCTCTATGATGGGTTTGAAATTATGGGCAGCAGAGTTGAGCTTCCAAAATCTGTAAGTGATGGTAGCTGGGCTAAGTGGGTTCTGTTTGGAATTCTCACCACAGTAACCATATCATTGTCGGGATATCTATTTGGAGTCGACCCTCTTGATTCAGCTTCGTGGGTATCTTTAGACCTGGCCGGAAGGATTCTTCAGTATTTCATGGTTGCTGTAACGCTTATAGTTGTGGCAGTTCCGGAGGGGCTCCCTATGTCTGTGACACTTAGCCTCGCTATGAGTATGCGCAGGATGCTTCAGACAAACAACCTAGTGCGAAAGATGCATGCCACCGAGACCATGGGTGCAACAACCGTAATCTGCACAGACAAGACAGGTACGCTCACACAGAACCAGATGCGGGTTTCCGCAACGAATTTCAGCGGTCTTGATAAGCAGAATCTCGATTCGGGCGAGCAGATTCTAACCGATAATGAACAGGGCACTCTTGTTAAGGAGAGTATTTCAATAAACTCAACTGCGTTTCTCGATTTTTCTGCTGAGGGCAAGATAAAGACGCTCGGAAACCCGACAGAGGCGGCGCTGCTGCTATGGTTGCATGGTCAGGACATAAACTACCTGCAGATAAGGGAAGAGATGACTATTATTGACCAGCTTACATTCTCCACCGAGAGAAAATTCATGGCAACCCTTGTCGAATCTTCTGGACTGAACAGGAAAATTCTATATGTGAAAGGTGCTCCTGAGATTGTCATTGCCAAGTGCAAGGAGGCTCCTGAGGGAATCCATGAGTTGCTTCTGAAGTATCAGAATCAGGCAATGAGGACACTGGGTTTTGCATATAAAGTTATACCGGATGATTTGCTTGGTCACTCAGTTGAGGATATGGCTAAGGAGGGGCTTACATATCTTGGTGTGGTTGCAATTTCTGACCCGGTGAGGGAAGATGTGCCGGATGCTGTTGCAAGGTGCCTTAATGCAGGAATACAGGTGAAAATTGTAACTGGTGACACTCCGGGCACGGCTAAGGAGATTGGCAGGAAAATAGGGATATTAAGCGACGCAGACGGCGACGATGCTGTCATAACCGGTGTTGACTTTGAGAATCTTTCCGACGAGGAGGCTCTAAAGAGGGTTCTTGTTCTAAAGATCATGTGCAGGGCAAGACCATCGGACAAGCAGCGCCTGGTGCAGCTGTTACAGAAGACTGGTGCAGTTGTTGCAGTTACGGGTGACGGTACAAATGACGCCCCTGCCCTCAACCACGCCCACGTTGGGCTTTCTATGGGCTCAGGCACCTCTGTTGCCAAGGAGGCCAGCGACATTACCCTGCTGGACGACTCATTCAACAGCATCGCCACTGCAGTAATGTGGGGAAGGTCGCTCTACCAGAATATCCAAAGGTTCATTCTGTTCCAGCTTACAATAAACGTGACCGCTCTCATTGTAGTCTTTATCGGCTCCATATTCGGTCACGAACTTCCGCTAACTGTTACGCAAATGCTCTGGGTCAACCTTATAATGGACACATTTGCCGCAGGGGCGCTGGCCTCACTTCCACCAAACAACAAGGTGATGCAGAACAAGCCAAGAAGCTCTGCTGATTTCATTATCACCCCATCCATGAGGCGGAACATACTGCTTACAGGAATCATGTTTGTTGGGGCATTGTTTGGCCTGCTCTACTACTTCACAGACGCTAACGGAGATATATCGAGATACAATCTATCACTCTTCTTCACCATTTTTGTAATGCTCCAGTTCTGGAACATGTTCAACGCAAAGACCTACGGCGTTGGTGGTTCAGCATTCAGAGGGATTTCAAAGTCGCCCGGCTTTGTAGTCGTTTCCCTGCTGATTGTAGTGGGTCAGTTCCTTATTGTTCAGTTCGGCGGCGAAGTCTTCCGGACAGAACCAATAACCCTCCGCGACTGGCTGCTGATAATCGCAGGAACATCAGTGGTGCTGTGGATAGGGGAGATTACCAGAGCAATCTCCGGCAGAGTATCACGTTCCGCCTAAATTGCATGTTTTTATGCAATACAAACATAATGTTTGTGCTGCATAATAATACTCCCCACATTTCAACCTCTTGGTATGTTTTTTACAAACAACTCAGCCAAGTATGTCAGAATTATAGGATAAACCGTCAGTAATTATCAGATAATTAGCTTATTGCGTATTTGCTTGATTTTCAGATCTTTTTTTAAGTATTTGTAAATCAATCAAGTGCTACACACTCTGGCAGAGTCTCTGCCAGAGTGTGTAGCACTTGATTGAAAATGAGAGGCATGCATATTCGTCTGCTAATCTATCATTTACTAACAGCTCTGCCAGAGCTGTTAGTAAATACCTAATTTGCAGCTAAATATAAAACCATGTGGAGGCAAATCTTGCCGGCACATACCTTCTTGAGCTCTTTGAAGCCTCTTCAACACCGGAAACTTAAAAACTTCCTTGCCTTGAAGTTTCCCACGTATTAACCAATTTCGAGCGCAACAAAACGCAACAAAAATTTTGCAACGCTTTAATAGAGATGTGATTAAAGACTCAAAAAGCGCAACAAAACGTTGCAAGGTATTTCAGCGGTACCTTTTAGCGCAATAATAGGTACATTTATTATCAGTAAATGTATAGCAAGATGAAACAACTTATCAAAGGTTTATTTAGTCAGATATTACTTCTGATTGTTCTGACTCTCCTTTTTTCAACCTCATGTTCTGAGCAAAAAACTGCCGGAGATGTAAGATTCATTGACGTTGCCGGGAGTGTTGGCAGCGGTAGAGTTGTAAACCTGTCGGAGATTGCCGGTGAAATTCAGTATATCCCATTGGAGACCACAGATGAATCTATTCTGGGGCTCCCGAACCAACGTATTCTTTTTGAAGAGGGTACATTGTATTTTATCCAAAGGTATGGAGAGATAAAGATCTTTGATGACAAAGGGCATTTTTTAAAGGTATTTAACAGATATGGCCGTGGTCCACAGGAATATGAATCGTCAGGCAATCTGCAAATTGATAACAAGTCAGATAAGATGTGTATTAATTCTTTTAATAAAATAGTTGAATATAAACGGGATGGCCAATTTGTCAGATATATTGAATCTGCAGGAAAAAGTGATCTTGAAGGGTATTCGTATAGCTCATCCTTGAAACTAGATGATAATCTGTATATTTTACGCTCATCAGCCAGATTCGCAACGGATTCAGGTTACTCAGCAGTGGCAATCGACAGCACTTCAAAAGTAATACTCAAGATAAAATACCCTGAAGAGGAGAAAGAGTTTGTGAAAAAAATGTCGAGACTATATGCATTTGCAGATCCGTATACTTTTAAATTCAAAGACAGGGTAAGAATAGTTAACGGAAATAGTGAATTTATACTTGGGGTCGATAAAAATTTGAATGTCGATACATCCTATATTTTAAATTACGGTAAGTATAACATCAGGAGCACCAGTCTGGGAATGAGGTCCGATGGCAATATGCCATTTGTGCACAGATTTGCAACCATTTTTGAAAGCGACAATTACCTGTTCATGAAGTTTCATCTTGGATCATTGGCACACAAGCCAAGGGTGATGCTAAAGGGAGGTGAAGTAGGAGCAGACGGAAAAACGTATAGTGACCCAATTTCATGCTCGTTGTTTAACAAGAAAACGGGAGAGTTCACCTTAGTTGACCAGCCGGAATTTGATCAGTTGGGATTTGTCGACGATCTGGAAGGTGGCCCTGCAATCTGGCCATTGTATATAAGCGAAGACGGGTATATGGTATCTTGTATAACAGCCATGGATTTAATTGCACATGCCGCAAAAGCCAAGGTCTCTGAAAAGTTAAGGAAGATTGCAGAAAATCTAAAAGAGACAGATAATCCGGTTTTGGTGATGGTAAAGCTGAAATAATTGAGTGATAAAAACGGTGTTTTCCCGTTCGCGGAGCGCAACAAAACGCAACAAAAATTTTGCAATGCTTTAATAGAGATGTGGTTAAGAGCTCAAAAAGCGCAACAAAACGCTGCAAGGTGTTTCGGTAGCACTTTTTAGCGTTATTATAAGTACATTTATTATCATTAAATGTATAACAAGATGAAACAACTTATCAAAGGTTTATTTAGTCAGATATTACTTCTGATTGTCCTTTTTTCGACCTCATGTTCTGAGCAAAAAAATGAAAAATCCTTAAAAATTATTGATGTCGCCGGCAGCGTGGGAGGGGGGCGAATAATTGATATCTCAGAGGTCGCTGAGGATATCCGCTATATACCTCTCGAAACAGCTGAATATTCACTTGTAGGCGGGAGAGTGAGGGTTCTTTACGAAAAAGGCAGGATTTATATTACTGACCAGACATCTATTCTTAAGATATTTGACAATGAGGGGAAATTCCTGAGAAATTTTGACAGAAGAGGAAGAGGTCCCCAGGAGTATCTCTTCCCGGAAGTAGTTTATGTATCACCTCAGACAGGAAATCTTATTATAAATTCTCTTAGCACCACCCGATGTGTTTTCAAATATGACAGTACCGGAAAATTCATCGGAAAATTCGCTACTCCTGAAAATCAAAGATTCAGCATTGACTCTCCTCTTTGGCTTGATGATAATTCGTATGTATCAATGATACAATCATACAAGGATAAACCCGAATCCTCAGCAGTTGTTTACGACTCTCTGGGCAAGGTTAAACTCTTTTTTCCGATACCAAAACTTCCCCCTTACCAGACTTTTAAAGAGTTAAAACTGGATATGGCATTACGAAATAAAGATGGTTCCATAACTATGGTAAAGGGTGAGTCCGATGAAAAGATAATCAGCAATCCCGATAAACCCTTTTTATATAGATTCAAAGATAAAATAAGGGTTGTATATGATAGTAATGACTCTGTTCTCTCAATTGGGTCCGATTTACTAGTAGATACGCCATATATATTCAATTTTGGCAAGTTTAGGAATTACTCTATGGACAGGTCCTTAATTGATGCTGCAAAAGGGGAACATGTATCACTCATCGGCAGGTTTAAAATGATGGAGACCGATGGTTTTCTCTTGATGCAGGTTGCTTTGAGGGACTATGCACATGAACCTTATGAAAAAGCCCGGGCTGGTGGAGATGGAACCTATGCCCTTAACGACTCATATGCAATCTTCAACAAGGGAAACGGTAAGTTTTCATTCCTCAACCAGACAGAAAAGGGAGTTCTCGGGTTCCGCGAAAATCTTATGGATGGCCCTCCGTTCTGGCCAACCTATGTTTCATACGACAATAGCATGGTGATGGTAATTACAGCTGCCTCACTTATCGAATATGCCAATTCGCACAAAGTTTCGGAAAAACTGGCAAAAATTGTCAAAAACCTGAAAGACACCGACAATCCGATAGTTGTAATAGCAAAATAATCATTAATTTTAGAACAAAATTATACTTGTCATGAGAAAAAATATAATTACCCCATTTATTGTTCTTTTATTATCTCTATCCCTTATCGCCATTTCTTCATGTAAAGAAAAAAAGAGCGCCCGGGAGTTAAAAAACATCGACATAGCCGGAGCACTTGGCAAAGGCAGGATTATCCCTCTGAGCGAAATTGCAAAGGATATCCGTTATGTTGCACTTGAAACCAATGACACAGCTTTGGTTGGCAACATCAATTCTGTTTTTTATGAAAATGGATTGATTTACATCGTTCATAGTTCAACGGCGATTAGTGTCTTTGACGATACTGGTAAGTTTATCCGGACAATAGACAGAAGCGGCAGAGGACCGGAGGAGTATGCTTCGTTAATGCCTATTTATATGCTGCAAATTGATCCTGATAATGGGAATCTATTATTACTATCTCAGGATTCAAAGCTCTATGAATATACGCCTACCGGTCATTTTGTGCGAAAAATTCAGGTTCCTGTGGTTGACAGTTGTTTAAATTCGATGAGCCATATATTAAAAATGAAAGAGAATACATACATAGCATCGTTAAGTTCCAAGGACGTGTTTTATAAATATTGTGCTGTTGTGTTTGACACATTATCAAATATTAAATATATGGTTGCCTCTCCAAAAGTCGATTATGATGCAATTACAGATATCGTGTCGCAAACGGGCTGGGTTGGGATAGAAAAGCCAAGTTTCACAAAGTTTGGTGACCAGACAAGAATTATCTGCTCATATCCAAATGAAATCCGGACAATAGATAATAACATGAAGATTGATACCGCTTATAATATTAACTACGGGCCATATAAAGTCACATTGGCAAATAGAAAAGAGATGTTTACTCCTTCTGCTAAAATTGTCAACTGGATAGGGTCTCTTATGGAGTCAGAAAATTCTCTCTTTATCTGGCTTCATCTCAGGGCACTTGCTCATGATCCTATTGAGAAACAATACACTGACGAAAATGGCAGACAAAACACACGTTTGCAGACTAATTCCTACGCCCTTTTTAACAAAAAGACAGGTGACCTGACCCTCATGAACCAACCAATAAAAGGGAAGCAGGGCTTTAAAGATGATATTGAAGGAGGCCCGGAATTCTGGCCAAAAACAGTATCTAAACAAGAGTATCTCGTAACAGCACATACAGCTGTTGCTTTCATGGAATTTGCAGAAAACAATGACTGTTCAAGTAAGATAAAAGAACTTGCTGCCAGATTAAACGAGAATGACAACCCCGTGGTTGCATTGGTAAAACTGAAATAATCGCTGTATGAAAAATCTGATAATCCTTTATAAAATAGCGCTTTTATCAGTCTGTATCATTGTCTTAGCCTCTTGTTCAGAAAAGAAGAGTGACAAAGATATTAGAATCATAGATATTGCCGGAGCTATTGGCAAGGGCAGGATTGTGGATCTGAGCGAAATTGCAAAGGAGATTAAGTACATACCGCTTGAAACAACAGACAGCTCTCTGTTAGGCGACATCAATTCAATTTTTTATGAAAACGGACATATATATATGTGTGATTATAATGCAAGATCAATCAAAGTATTTGATTCCACAGGAAAGTATGTCAGTAAAATTGACCGATATGGTCGAGGTCCGGAAGAATACACGTCAATGTATGATTTTCATGTTATCCCAAAAAATGGTAATGTAACTATTATTTCATCAGAGTTAGGAGCGTTGAACGAATATGATATGTTTGGTAATTTTGTTTCCAAAACAAATTTCCCTTATTTAAAAGATTACCGTAATTTAAGATGTATAAAAATGGATGACAATACATATCTGTCTGCTGTTTTTAAAATGACTGAGACAGGTGAATACTCTGTTATTATTTATGATTCACTTTCTAACATAAAAATGAGAATTCCTAATCCGGAGATAAAATTGAATATAAAAGGAGTGCGTTCCAAAGACGTTTGTATTGTCACAGTACCATGGTTGTATCAGTTTGGCAGTAATATAAGAATCATATACACCGATATCCCATTGGATACCATATTTTCGATAGGTCCCGGAATGAAGTTAGAAAAGCTTTTCGGGTTTAATTATGGCAAGTTCAATAAACCTGCTGGTAAAGTAACGGATATTCCCAAAAGCAGTAAAATTATCAGCTTTATAAGTACGCCGTTTGAATCAGAAGATTATCTATTACTAAGGTTTGATTTGAGAGGGCTGGCAACAGAGCCTTTCGGAAGAGGAAATAAAAATAATACCGTAGCTGCAATTTACAACAAGAATAGCGGAGAACTCACTCTGATGAATCAGCCAGTAAAAGGAAAATTTGGCTTTAGAGAAGATCTGGAAAACGGTCCTGTTTTCATGCCAACAACAACATCGACCAATAATGAATTCTTATGTACATACGCAGCAGGCAGATTCATCGATTTTGTAAAGAATAATAATTGTTCGGATAAAATCAGAGAGCTTGCGCAGAAGCTCAACGAGAACGACAACCCCATAATTGCTATAGTCAAACTAAAATAATCTATGTATGAAAAAGGGTATCACACTATTGATTATTACTTTGTTATCAGTCTGCATAATTGTCTTGACCTCTTGCTCAGAAAAGAAGAGTGACAAAGATATAAGAGTCATAGACGTTGCGGGAGTTGTCGGCAAGGGCAGAATTGTTGATCTGAGCGAAATTGCGAAGGAGATTCGCTATGTACCTCTTGAAACCACAGACAGCTCTTTGGTTGGTAATATGTACACCTTTTTATATGAGGCCGGACACATTTATGTAAGAGACAATGAAAAGTCAATTAAAATGTTTGACTCAACAGGAAAGTATGTCAGAACAATAAACCGTTGTGGCCGTGGTCCGGAAGAGTATCTCAACATTATTGATTTTCAGGTTATCCCCAAAAATGGTAACATAACTATTATTCCACAAATGTCGGGAATATTGTACGAGTACGATATGCATGGGAATTGTGTTTCCATAACAAAGATGCCGGATTTAAAAGATCACTATACTGTTGGAACAATAAAAATGGCTGATAATTTGTATCTGGCTTCTGTTTTTAAGTTAGATAGTGTAAGTGAATATTCTGTAATAATGTATGATTCCCTTTCAAACATAAAAATGAAGGTTCCCAATCCAGAATTACAATTGAATAGAGCAAACATTCGCTTTGTTATTAATGCACCCATTTTGACAAAATTTGGCAAAAATATAAGAATCTCATACACAGATCTCCAGTTGGATACCATATTTTCAATTGATGCCGGAATGAAGTTGGAAAAGCCTTTCATATTTAATTACGGTAAGTTCAAAAAGCCTGAAGGAAATGGTTCTGATATTACAGATGATAGTAATATTATCACTTATTTAGGAAAAATGATTGAAACAGAAGACTATCTCATTTTAGGGTTTAATTTCAGAGGAGTGGCAACGGAGCCTTTGGATAAGGGAAGAAAACATGTATTAACACTTTTCGATAAAAACAGTGGAGAACTGACTCTGTTGAATCAGCCGGTAAAAGGAAAAATAGGCTTAAGGGATAATCTGGAAAACGGTCCGGTTTTTCGACCAATAGAAGCAACATCCAGGAACCAGCTTTTAAGTGTCTATTCAGCAACCAATTTCCTTGATTTTGTCAAGAACAATAAATGCTCAGGCAAGATAATGAAGATAGCAGAGAAACTCAACGAGAACGATAACCCCATAATTGCAATAGTGAATCTTAAGTAATTAAAATACAAGTAATTAAATCAAATAATACAGCAATGTTAAAGAAGTACATACTTTTTCTGTCGTTAATAATTTCAGCTAACACGCTGAGTGCCCAGAAGCAGCATCTGAAAATGACCCTTGAGGAGGTCATTGAGACAGCAAGGGAGCAGTCACCATCGGCATTGATGGCCAAACACAACTTTCTGGCAGACTACTGGCAGTTCCGTTCGTATAAGGCCCAGCTGCTACCCTCACTTAACCTAAATGCTTCGCTTGGTCAATATAACCGCTCACTTATGCCCCTTCAAAACAGTACAACCGGAGAGATTGACTATATAAAGAACAATAACCTCAGGAACAGCCTCTCTCTGTATATACATCAGAATATTGCTGCAACCGGAGGGTCGGTTTCTATTACTACCAGTCTTAACCGGCTCGACCAGTTCTCCCCCACAGAAAACTTACTCTACAACTCTCAACCAGTAAGTTTCTCATATTCACAGCCAATTATGGCTTACAACAGCCTGAAATGGGAGAAGGTGACAGAACCAAAAAGGTATGAGAGTGCAAAAAGAACATACCTGGCTAATATTGAGGATATTAATACTACTGTAACATCGCTGTTCTTTAATGTGTTGGCGGCACAGATGGCTCTTGAAATGGCGGAGAAGAACTACGCCTCCACCGAGCTGGCCTCAAAGATTGCGAAGGAGCGGTACCAGATAGGGTCCATGTCCAACAGCGACCTGTTGCAGCTAAAACTGAGGCTCTTCAACGATAAACTCGCTATCAGCGACAATCGGCTGACGCTGGATTTGAGCATGTTGCAGTTGCAGACATATCTCGGGTTCAACGAGAATGTAGAACTGGAGTTGATTTTACCGAAAGAGGGGCCCGACGTTCAACTTAACTTTGATGAGGTTTATGCAAAAGCATCGGAGAATTCGGCATACACCATAGACAACGAGCTAAGGATTATAAGCGCAGAACAGGATGTTGCAAGAGCAAAATCAGGTGCGGGACTTCAGGCACAATTCAATGCCCAGTTTGGTCTTACCCAAAAGGGGAACAACCTCGCCCAATCATACAATAACCCCATGGATCAGGAAGTTGTAGGGCTAAGTCTCTCTCTTCCTATTCTCGACTGGGGTCTTGGAAAGGGAAAGGTGAAGCTTGCAAAGTCGAGGGAAGAGGTTATAAAGACCCAGGTTGAGCAGTCCTATTCGCAGTACAAACAGGACATACTTATTAAGGTTATGCAGTTTAACAAACAGAGCATGCAGTGTTCCACATCGGCACAGGCCGACTCCATTGCACAGCTACGCTATAATATTGCACTTGAACGTTTCCAGAACAGTACAATAAATGTAACTGACCTCAATACGGCCCAGTCGGAAAAGGACAATGCCGCAAAACGATACATTGCAGACCTTAGCAGTTACTGGCAATCGTACTTTACTATAAGAAAGATAAGCCTTTATGATTATCTCAACAACCAAAAGATATCTGCAGAATTCGATAAAATGATTGACAATTAATATATGTTTATAATGAGAAAATATTTTGTAATCTCACTTTCTCTCCTTGTGATGCTCTCTTGCTCCGGGAAAAAGGGAAACACCGGCACCGAGGGAGAAGCCGCTAAGGCCGACTTTGTCTCTGAAAAGAACCTTGTAGACACAATGACCCTTCAAAAACGGAACTTTAACAAACAACTCATTAGCAACGGTAAGCTGCGGGCAATAAAGAAGAGTGAACTCAACTTTCTCTCATCTGGCGTTATAGCAGAGGTATATGTAAGGAACGGCGAAAGCGTTGTTAAAGGACAGGCACTGGCCAGCCTCGACACAAAGCAGCCACTATACAAGCTATCACAGGCAAAGCAGAGGATGGAGAAGGCCGAGCTTGATTTTGCAGACGCACTTATAGGTTACGGCTATGGAAGGGACACCTCCAAAGTGCCGCCGGAACTATTGAAAATAATCAAGATCCGTTCCGGCTACCTGTCGTCTGTAAGCGACCTGAGACAAGCAGAGGAAGATCTTACAAACACAACACTAAAGGCCCCATTCAGCGGCAAGGTGGCAAACCTAACAGCCAAACCATACGAACAGTCATCGGGTGTGTTCTGCACCCTTATAGATGATTCACAGTTCGAAGTGGACTTCTCGCTTCTTGAGTCTGAAATGCCGTTTATAAAGGTTGGCAGCATTGTAAGGATCTACTCATATTCTGAGCAGGAGAGGAACTACACAGGCGTAGTGACACAGATAAACCCTCTTATAGACGACAACGGGCAGGTGAAGATTCTGGCCAAGGTGACAAACAGTTCCGGCAGACTAATAGAGGGGATGAACGTTAAGGCTATTGTGGAGAACACATTAAGAGATAAGCTAGTGGTGCCAAAAGGGGCAGTTGTAATGAGAGACAACTTTGATGTGCTATTCAGGTTGGACAAGGCAACAGGAAAAGCCATGTGGACCTATGTAAAGGTAGAGGCATCAAACAGTGAGTCGCATATAGTAGTAGCAAATGCAGATAAAAACGCAGATCTCAGTGTAGGGGATATAATAATAATATCGGGCAACCTAAACCTTGCCAATGATTCAAAAGTAGAGATAAAAAAGAGATAATATTATGATTGGCAAACTTATAGAGAGACCGATAGCGGTAACAATGTCAATCATTGCGGTTATTGTCCTTGGCAGTGTTGCCATTGGTCTGCTGCCCGTATCGCTCATGCCGGAGGTAGACATCCCGCAGATAACCATTCAACTCAATGCGCCCGGATACTCCGCCAGAGAAGTGGATGCATCTGTAATAAAGCCCCTTAAGAGCCAGTTGATGCAGATTGGCAACCTAAAGGAGCTTACATGTGAATCTAACAACAACTCAGGAAACATCTTCATGGAGTTTCAAGAGGGGGCAGATATAGACTTTATTTTTGTAGATGTAAACGAACGGATAGACAGGGCAATTTCGGGTATGCCGCGGGAAATGGAGCGGCCAAAGGTCATAAAGGCAAGCGCTACAGATATTCCGGCCTTCTTCATAAATATAACGGCCAAACTGCAGGGGCGGGAGAAGTTTCTCGAACTTGGCAGATTTGTATCTGATGTTATATCCAAGCGAATTGAACAGATACCGGAGGTTGCCCTGGTAGATGTAAGCGGGCTGTCGCTCCCCGAGCTTCTTGTGTTGCCATACACAGACAAGATGAGATCGCTCGGTATAACCGAAAGCGCACTTGAGTCGGCAATCAAAGGCAATAACCTTAAGCTGGGCAACCTCTCCATAAAAGATGGACATTACCGTTGGGATATCAGGTTTATATCGGAGATAAGCACAAAGGAAGATATAGAGAACATAAACCTCAATATTGACGGCAGGGTATACAAATTCAAAGACCTGGCATCTGTAAAGGAGCAGCCGAAAAGGAACAAAGGCGTAGTGATTTCGGACGACAAAAGTTCAGTCTCACTTGCCGTAATTAAGCAGTCCGATGCAAAAATGGCCGACCTCAAAAAGGCCATAAACACACTAATGGAGAACTTTGCAAAGGATTATCCTGACGTCGACTTCAAGATTACACGTGACCAGACACAGCTTCTGGACTACTCAATTTCCAACCTTGGAAACAACCTTATACTAGGAGCAATACTGGCCTGCCTTGTACTCTTTCTTTTCATGAAAGACCTCAGGTCGCCTCTGCTTATAGCCATAACAATACCACTCTCGCTTATTGTATCACTGTTGTTCTTCTTTATCGCCCACATATCAATAAATATAATATCACTCTCGGGTCTTATACTGGGTGTAGGTATGATGGTGGACAATTCTATAATTGTCATTGACAATATAACGCAATTGAGAGACCGGGGGCATCATTTGAAAGAGGCTGTGGTTAAGGGTGTTGGCGAGGTTTTTGCTCCAATGCTCAGCTCTGTGTTAACCACATGCTCCGTTTTTATTCCACTTATCTTTCTGAGCGGAATAGCAGGAGCCCTCTTCTATGACCAGGCAATGGCAGTAACCATTGGCCTCTTCTCATCGCTTATTGTGTCTGTTATTGTCATTCCCGTATACTACTATCTTTTATACAAGCGTAAGGGAGAACCAAAACCCAACAGGTTGCTTGCAAAACTGCAGCCTGTAGACGTTGTTGCTCTTTATGAAAAGGGGCTTGTGTGGGTGTTCCGTCATCAGAGGCTGGTCTGGCTGCTCTTTATTGCAACCATCCCTGCTACATATCTTCTGTACAGGGTAATAGACAAGTCTAAGCTCCCGCCGGTGACCCACGACGACGTTACTTTGAACATAGACTGGAACCTCCCTCTCACAGTAGAGGAGAGTGAACTGAGGACCGCTGTTGTAGTTGCAGCAGCAAAAGAGAGGATCGCCCATAAGAGTGCATTTGTAGGAATCCAGCAGTTCCTGCTGTCACATACTCCAGATCTTACCCAGTCCGAGGCAATGGTCTATATAAAGGCAAACAAGCCATCAGATCTGCCCGCGATAGAGAAGAGTATCTCAGATGCAATCATTGCAAAATATCCCGATGCAACATTCAGATTTACATCGGCAGACAATATCTTCAATGTCATATTTTCGGACAAGGAGTACAATCTTGTTGTAAAAATCATGAACAAGAAGGGTGGTGCCCCGGAACCGGACAAACTGAACCGTTTTCTGGAGCAGATAACCAAAAAACTGCCGGGGCAATACATTGAACCGGTATTGTGGCAGGAGCAGATATTGTTTGTTGTAAATCCGGAGATGCTATCACTATACAAGCTCAGTTACAATGCTGTTTTCAATGCTCTGCGCAGCGCTACTAAGGAGAACACTCTTTATTCGGTTAACCATGGAACCTACTCTGTGCCGGTAATAGTGGGCGATGAGGGAGATCTTGCTAAAGACCTGCTCTCTCTTACGATAAGAAATTCAGATGGTGCAGACGTTCCTCTATCGGTGGTTCTCAAGGAGCGCAGGGTGAGGGATCTTAAAAGCATAATCTCAGGAACCGAAGGCGATTTTTATCCGCTTAACCTGAAGGTTCCGGACAAAAAGGTTAAGGAAGTCATGACCGCTATTGATGAGTTGTCGGATAGTGATGAGACCTTTGATGTTACATTTGCCGGTAGCTACTTCTCAAACCGTGAAATGATAGGTGAGCTCTTAGTGATTCTTGTTGTAGCGTTTCTCCTGCTCTTTTTTATCCTTGCTGCACAGTTTGAGTCACTTATACAACCACTCATAATCCTGTCAGAAATTGTAGTTGATATATTCGGGGCACTGTTGCTTTTGTGGATTTTCGGGGCTGGTATCAATCTGATGTCTATGATAGGGCTTGTGGTTATGTGCGGTATAATCATCAACGACTCTATACTTAAGGTAGACACAATAAACCGTCTGAGAAAGGAGGGTTACTCAACATTGAGGGCAGTTTTCACAGGAGGGTCAAGAAGGCTCAAGCCAATCATAATGACCAGTCTAACCACTATATTGGCCATTGCTCCATTCCTTGTAAGGGGCGACATGGGCTCCGACCTTCAGTTTCCGCTTTCGCTTGCCCTTATTGGCGGAATGGTTGTCGGAACTATAGTCAGCATATTCTTTATCCCAGTCTTCTATTATAATATTTATAAAAACCGAGGCAAATGAGGCTCCCACCATTCTCAGTAATTCTGGTATTTGTTGTTCTGGTTGTAATGGGTGCAGGCATAATGCCCCTGCTCAACATCCAGTATTATCCTACAATAAGGGAGAAGAACATGTCGGTAAACTTTTCCTGGCCCGGTGCTTCGGCAAGAGTCGTAGAGGCGGAGGTCACATCCAAGCTTGAGGGTGTTATCTCATCTGTTTCCGGAGTTGGCGAAGTTAGGTCGGTGTCGCGGAAGGGCGGAGGGTCAATTACTATCAAACTTAAGTCCAAAGCAAACATAGATGCTGTCCGTTTTGAGTTAGCTTCGCTCATAAGGCGCGTTTATCCAAAGCTCCCTCCAAACGTGAGTTACCCCTACATCTCTGTCTCAGCGTCAGGCGGGGGAAATCAAAGACAAATACTCACATACACACTAAACGCTGCTCTGCCTACAAATCAGATAGAGCAATATGCCGATGACTATATAATCAAAGAGATATCTCTCATAAAAGGGATACAGAGTGTTTCTCTTACGGGGGCATCTCCCAAGTATATAGAGGTTTCCTTCGAACCGGACGAGATTGCAAAACTTGGAATCTCTCCCAGTGACATAACATCCGCAATAACGGCCTATATTGGAAAATCAGATATTGTAGGCAGTGTGGACGGGAACACAATAATGCTCACAACAGAGACAGGCGGCTCCTCTCTGGCAAACATACCTGTAAGAAATTCCAATGGCAGGATAATCAGGCTCGATAATATCACTAAGATAACATACAAGGAGAAATCCCCGGAATCGTACTATAGAATAAATGGTCTGAATACCATTATGATAGGTATATATCCGGAAAAGAGCGTCAACACTCTGGAGCTCTGTAAAGAGGTTAAGGAGAAGATGGCTCAGTTGAGCAAGAGCTTTCCGGACAAATTTGCAGCGATAATTTCATTCGACTCCTCTATCGAGCTGAAAAGTGAACTCAACAAGATTCTCCGCAGGACACTTTTTTCTGTAATCATACTGCTTCTGTTTGTATTTATAGTAAGCAGAAGCATCCGATATCTTACCGTTATTGCTGTCACCCTTGCTGCTAATATCTTTATTGCATTCATTTTCTACTATCTGCTCGACCTTGAGATTCACATATACTCTCTTGCCGGTATAACAGTATCGCTTGGTATTATAATAGATACCAGCATCATAATGATCTCTCACTATGGCTATTACCGCGACCGTAAGGCATTCATTGCCATACTGGCGGCCCTGCTTACCACAATGGGGGCACTTGCCGTAGTGTTCTTTCTGCCGGAAGAGACCAAGAAGAATCTTATCGACTTCTCTGCAGTTCTTATAATTAACCTTGCAGTTTCGCTGGCTATTGCCCTCATCTTTGTTCCTGCTCTCATAGACACATTTCCGGTTGGAGGATTACGGAAGAGACAAAGCATAAAAGCAAGGAGACGGGTGATCAGATTTAATATTCTCTACAGAAAATATGCAACTTTTGGAAAAAAACACAAATGGATATTCATTCTTCTGCTTGTTCTTGGTTTTGGTCTGCCGGTTAATCTGCTGCCAAACAAGATGGACGAGAAAATAAAGGGAGAGGAGGAGACCAGAAAGATGGCCGTGGTATATAACAAGACAATTGGAAGCCCGTTCTATCAGAACAACCTTAAAGATATTGTAGAGAAGAGTCTTGGCGGCTCTCTCAGACTATTCCTGAAAAACATGAGGGGCAGGGGTTTAGGCAACAGGGAACCGAGCAGGAACATACTCTCAATTAGTGCCTCAATGCCGGCAGGATGCACTGTCCAGCAGCTAAACGAGATTGTTGTCTATATGGAGAATTATCTGTCGCAGTTTCCCCAGATAGAGAGATTTAACACCAGGGTGTCGTCATACAGCAGCGCATCTATTGAGGTAACTTTCAAAAAGGAGTTTGAGTACGGAAGCTTTCCTGCAATGCTCAAGAGCGAGGTTATATCAAAGGCTATTGATTTTGGCGGGGCCAACTGGAGTGTAAATGGTATCAACGATGAGAATTTCAATAACAATGTAGGTTCTTACTCCAACAAATCCAATAGAATTGAACTGACAGGTTACAACTACGACCTTCTTTACAAGTATTGTCGGGAGGCAATCACTTCTCTCGAGCAGAACCAACGGGTAAGCGGACCTGGGGTCTTCGGACAGGCAGGATGGGGAGAGCTGATGGCGAGAAATGAGTACTTCATAGATTACGATATGGAAAAGATGGCCCAGATGAAGATAAACCCGTCAGATGCCTATAATGCATTGAGCAGCCTGCTTGTTTCGTCTTCTGTACCTGGTTACTTCGATGGAAATGAGTCTATGAGAATGGAGGTTGTCTCTTCGCGGAAAAACGACCTGGATGTGTGGCACCTTAAAAACGAACATCTTAACATGGGTGGGCGGCAGGTTATCTTTTCTGAAATTGGAAACATAGAGATGAGGCAGACAGGAAACGACATATACAAGAAGAACCAGCAGTACAGTCTTACTGTCGCATATGATTTTATTGGTCCGTATGAACTCTCAAGCAGAGTGAACAAAAGAGAGGTGGAACGCTTGAACAAAGAGGTGCTGCCATTGGGTTTCAAGGCCGGCTCCGGTAACCCCGGCTGGTTTTTCGACAACGCAACATACTTCTGGGTGCTGTTCATAATTATTGCAATAATTTACCTTATCTGCGCCATCCTTTTTGAATCCATAGTGCAGCCACTTATAATAATACTACTGATTCCAATATCGTTCATAGGTCTGTTTCTCACATTCTACTTTACGGAATTTACATTCGACCAGGGGGGACTGGCGGCACTCATAATGCTTAGCGGAATCTCGGTTAATGCCGGAATATACATCATAAACCAGTACAACATCCAAAGGAAATACCAACATGGAAGACGATCGTCACTCTCCGACTTCATAAAGGCCTACAACCACAAAATAATCCCTATCATGCTCACAATCCTCTCAACCGTACTCGGGCTCATACCATTCCTGTTCGACGGCAAGAATGAGGTCTTCTGGTTTGCTTTTGCAGTTGGAACAATGGGAGGGTTGGTCTTCTCAATAATCGGAATAATTTTCTTCTTACCAATCTGGCGGTTTCAGGACGGCAAAACTCCGCCGCAAGGGATTTAGCGTGGCACGATAAGTGGTATTAATCTTATATTCAGACTGGTATAATTACTAAACCTGAGATTCTTAAAACAACTAGCAGATCAGTTTTTTTGCAGTGTTCAAGAAGGTATGTGTCGGCAAGATTTGCCTCCACATGGTTTTATATTCAGCTGCAGATTAGGCATTTACTAACAGCTTTGGCAGAGCTGTTAGTAAATAATTGATTAAAAGACGAATGCGGATCTTTCTCATTTCCAGCGAAGTGCTAACCCCTTTGGCAGAGTCTCTGCCAAAGGGGTTAGCATATGCATGATTCTCAAACACTTAAAAAATGGTCTGAAAATCAATCAAATATACAACTCGCAGATTATCAGATAACTACTAAAAGCTTTGCCAGAGCATGCAACCCGCAACTATGAAATTACAGAGATCCAACTTTGAAATTACAGAGGTTCAACTTTGAAATTGCATAAAAACTACCTTCTTAAATATTTTAATTGTAGCAAGATCGCGTCAAAGAATTTCACTGATATTTACTACTTTTGTCTATCATGCAAAAAATCCCGGCTATAATCATTTCATGCCTGCTACTGTCATGCTCATCATTCAAGGGTGAGCAGGGTAAGATTTACGATAAGCTGCAAGCATGGGATAAGATATTGTACGAAAAGCCGGAAGAGATCCTGGATAGTCTTGCAACTCTTAGTTCGCAGGATTTGTCTAAGAAAAACAGGGCGTACTACTCGCTTTTATTAACGATTGCAAGAAACAAAGCAGATATAACCGAAAAGGATGACTCAGTTATTTCGGTTGCCGTAGATTGGTACAAAAAAAGGAAAGACTACAGAAATACTTGTAGATCTATTCTTTACAAGGGTCTTTTGATTAATGAAGTAAACTTACGCGACTCTTATTTGTGTTACGACCTAAAAGAGGCAGAAAGAATCTTTTATAAATACAACATTGAGGACAACGACTTTAAGAGCCAGATTTACACTTGTCTGGGTAAAGCGTACTTATTAAACACATCATCAGATATCATTCTTATTGATCCAAGAGTAAAGACAGTTGAAAGAACAGTTAAAATTCCGGAAGAGTATTTTATAAAAAGTATAAATCTTAATATAAAATTAAATTGTCATAAAGAGGTTCAGAGAGCTAAACTTGAACTATCTGAAGTATATATTCAAAATAAAAAAGAAATGGCTCTTGCTCTTCTTAACTCCTTTGGTAATCCAGACACACTAGCACCAAATATAAAATATGACCTTTTCGATATATTTCAGAATTATTATTCATTCCAAAATGAGCAGAATAAATCAATTGAGTGTCTAAAAAAAATGTTGGAGATCAGGAGTAAGACACTGAGCGGTAAATCTAATGAGGTCAATCTCTATAGTAAAATCGCCTCAAAATACATAATTATAAATAATTTCGATAGTGCATTATTTTACGCCAAGCTTGCCCTGAAATTTACTGAAGACTCAACTGAGAACAGTCTGCATCCAAATTACGGATTACTAGCCAATACCTATTCCTTAGTAGGAGATTATAAATCCGCTTTTGAGTACAACCAAAAATACATTCGTTCTTTCCTCTCTTATCGCGCTAAAATGGACAAAGACAAAGTGACAGTTCCGAAATCGTGGATAAGAAAGAGAGCTGATATGGAGGCAAAAGTAGAAAGGGAAAATAACAGGCTATGGATAACAGTTTTTATATTGGTATTAAGCTTCTCTTTAGCGACCCTATTCCTAAGAAAGAAAATTAAAGCAGCTCAATTCGCACGAGAAGATTATAAGAAAAAGATTGAAATTCTGGAAGACGAACTAAAAAGGAGCAATTTCATAAGTCAGCTTCGCGAAACATCTGTGGGAGCTCTTCCGAAATTAGTTGATGATGTTAACAAACACGCCAACCGAAGCAGAAAGTTTTCTAGTGAGTTGTCAGATGATATGAATGACACTCTCAACAATATCCGATCGCTTTCGAAGGACAATTTATCTGTATTAGCACATAGTGATAATTTTGTTTCTACCAATCCAAATGTGAAATATCTGACAACTTTATCCGATATGGAAATAATTGTTTTAATTTTATTCGACCTAAAGTTCAGTTCAAAAGAGATCTCGGAGTTGCTCAGTAATTCACAATCTAGTGTGAGATCTATGAAAACAAGAATAAAGGGAAAAATTCTTGCAATTGAGGGCCTTCCTTACGACCCTAAAATCACCTTCAGTATCTTTTCAAAAGATCATAACCACCGCGATTAAGCGCAACAAAACGCTGCACAAATTTTGAAAGCATCAGATAACTAATTTGTTATCGGATGAAAAAGCGCAACAAAACGCTGCAAGAGCGTTTTGAGTTATATCTGTTGTTATTCTAAGTATATTTGAATAAATAAGATAAAAGCATTTTGCATGTATCAGTATAAAATAGCCGGAAAGAATATTAAGGCAACATCAGTTAAATATGAGCCTTATGCAACAGTACAGCGGATATTTCCATATTGATAATAATACACCCAATCTACCATTCTTATGATCTATCTAAAACCGATAATTTTGTCATCACTTCTAAGTTGTTTTTTTTTAACTCAGATGTTCTCTCAGGAGAGCGAGAAAAAGGGACTATTTATACTACAGGGAAATGTGATTGAAAAGGAGACTGAGTTAGGAATACCATATGTTACGGTGAGAGTCTTCGACTCAAAAAGAAACTGTGTTACTGCAATATCTTCTAATGATAAAGGAAGTTACAGCATTCTAGTAAAAAAGCATGGATTGTATCTTCTCAAATATTATGCAATGGGTTATTCCGAAGACTCGCTATATGTTAATGTTATTGAGGGTGGAGTTACTAAAATTGGGAATATCGGATTATCAGCAGGCGAGGTTTTACAGGGAGTAAAAATTGTAGCACAAAAATCACTAATTACCCAGGAAGTAGATAAACTTGTTTATGATGTAAGTCTTGACCCAGATGCAAGAAAGATGAAAATGTCGGAAATAATGAAGAAAATTCCCCATATGCAGCAGAGAATTGAAGACGGGAAGTTCAAGTATCTGGACGAGAATATATCGACAATACAGATTAACGGGGGAAAGAATGATCTTATAAGTGGTAGCCGGCAGTATCCAATGAATTTTATCAGAGGAGATGTTATGAGTAAAATTGAGATAATAATGCCTAATACCAGTGAGAACAAAACAGATAAATATATTATAAATATAAAACTTGCAAGAGAAATTCCCAATGGATTTGCGTCTCAAATTCAACTAAATGCAAATACGTCAAACAGATATCGAGGGAGTTCTGATTTTGCTTCCAAGATAGGAAATGTATATTACTCTTTTAATTATGGCCTTTCATACGAAAATGCACCAAAATTGAGAACATATACGGAAAAGGAGAATATGTCACAAACCCAAAATTATATTCAAAGAGACACATCCTACTCTTGGAGTGACAATTTAGCCCATAATTATATTTTTGGATTAGGTGCCGAAATTAGCAAAAAACACAAATTTTATATAACCCTTTCTGCACAGAAATCGGATAAAGAGATAGATAATCAGATATTCAGCAGGAAATACGATAGCAACCAACAGCAGATTAATTATACTATCAATAGATCTTCACTTAAATATAATAACTACCCAGGTTTAAATGCCGAAATATCTTATTCAGGTTTAGGAATGGTAATCGATTATGGTATTTATAACACTTTTACAAAGAATATCAGAAATTTAAACAATAATCTGACTGAAGAAACACTCTCTTCTAAAGAGAATACAATCTCCGGATCATCTTCAAAAAAGATCAACAACAAAGTGAGATTATTGTACTTTGCCTCTTATACAAACCGTTTTTACTCAAATATCTCAGATTTATCAGGACTTGATTATAAAAGCAATATCTTAAATGCATCGGTTAACATTCAATATGTAGAAAAACAATATGCCGCCACCATCAACCTAAACTTAAATAATGAAAATATAAAAGGGGAGTTTAATAATAATGGAATAGATTCAGAACTTGACTATAATAAATTGAAAATTTTACCTCAGTTAGCATTTAGCTATCTCTCCGGAAGGAAATACAGATTCAATTTTTTATATGATATTTCTATTACCCGTCCGGGATTATCTACACTTAATCCCTTTATCGATAAAAGTGACCCCGAAAATCTTCTTCAGGGTAATCCAAACCTGAAACCTGAAATTTTGCATAATATCAGTTTAAAACTAAGAAAACAGATGGCCGGACTCTATTTAAACAGCGAATTATCGTATAAGTACACAAAAGGAGCAATAGAGAGATTGGCAGAACTTTACGAGGATGGAAAGAGTTATACAACATACGGAAATGTAGGTGTCAGACACAATTTTGGATTAGAGCTAGGTGTTAGATATAAAATAAAGTCGTTAACCATTAGTGAAAATATCACAGTTAATCGAAACGTTTACCTTGACGCAGAAAAAAAATTAAACAACTCGTTATTTTCCATTTCAAACAGAGCTTCGCTTGATGGAACTCTGACAAAAACTACATCATTTACATTAAATTTCGACATAAGGCCTCAAGCAAAATCGGCTCAGTCAAAAACAGTTAAATACTATTCTATACTCTCACTTCAATTAAGTCAGATATTAGTTAAAAATAAACTTTATTGTGGAGTAACAATTAATGATCCCTTTAACAGCAGAAGATTCCTTTATTCAAACATAGGAAATGACGAATTTCGTATTACAACTAATAGAGAGACTATTGGCCGTATATTCTCATTCTTTATCAGATGGAATTTTGGAAGGTTTAATGAAAAACCGGAGGGGCTTGGTACAATTAGGAGTGCACCTTCGGATGTTTATGTGCCATGATTCCCATTTATTGTAAATTAATCAATGATGAAAAGTATAAGTTGTATTATTGTTGTAGTATCAATGTTAATGTCTCTTTCCAGCTCGTCAAATCATGGTGTCAAAATTCCCTTTTTGTATTACTACCATTTTCCTTTGTGGCCTTTAATTCGTATGCATCTTCAAAGTCAGTGGAAACATATGTTATTATTGCTGAAATATGTATTAATTGCGAAACTTGTTATAATGCAGAACCTTAAATTTTTATGGAATTTAATGGAGCTGCAAGTTGGGTGAAATTTGGTGCTATCTATTCAGGACTTTTATTCTTTTATTATCCGACAGAAAATTAAAACGAAAGAAGGTATAATGAAGGAGAAAAACTTTTCAATTGATTTTTCTTTATATAATTATTAAAAATCTGAATTTTATGAAAAATTTTCATTTTAAAAAAGCGAGAAAGTTATTACTTGTGCTTGCGTTAGTTACCCTTTTATTAACACCTATTTATTCAATGATCAATTCAAGTGGTTACATATGGGAAATTGATTATGATTATTGTGTTAGTTGTGAGCTATGCTCTGTAATAGCATCCGAGTACATATTATTTTACGATCGTCCATTTTTTATAGATGGCAATATTAATGGAGGAAGTAGCTTCTATTTAGACTATTCTCCAACCATGGATCCTATTCTAAAAGATGCATATGAGAACTGCCCATGTAAAGATCTTGCCTTCAAAGTGAGTAGTTATTAATAAATAATATACGAAATATGAATTATAGCAGCATAAAAACATTCGCTTTGGTGGCAATTTTATTGCTTAATGCCTGTACCTCATCAGACATTTCTAATAAAAATTATTCTACCATTAACATAGCTGACAATATTGGCAAGGGATATTTGTTAAATATCAGCGAGATAGCCGATAGTGTCGAATATATACCGCTAGAGACAACCGACTCTTCGTTACTTGGAACCTTAAGGGATGTTTACTATTCAAATGGTTTTTTTGTTCTTACCCAAATAAGGAACGCCTCGGGAACATACAAAATATTCGACCGGAAAGGTCAGTTTTATAACACACTGAACAGACAAGGAAGAGGCCCCCAGGAGTACACATCTGTTTATTCTATGGACGTATATAACAATAACATAATCTTATTGACAATAAATAAGCTTAATGAGTACTCTTTTGATGGGGAATTTATTAGGACCATATCTCTTGTAAAGGAGGAGGCCCCTTTTGGCTATTCTGAAGTCAAAAAACTTGACGATAATCATTATCTTTTGACTCCCAGTCTTAGCTCCACACGTCAATATAAATACTCTGCCTTTATAGTTGACTCCACTGCAAAAATTATACTGTCATTCCATTATCCCGAGTCAGAAATTGAATTGGCAAAAAATCAGGATGGAATAGCAAAAGGATTGGCTAGTGTCATGATTTTCAAACATAAAGGAATTGGGAAAGTTATTTCGGGTTTTAATGAATTTATAATATCACATGATACAGAGTTTGAAAATGTTGATACAATTTATAAGATTAATTACGGGAAATACCAACATACTGCTCAAAATATAGGCACAAGCAACAAAAACAGTAAACTCATAAATTTGAGTTATGATATCATGGAGAGTAATGATTTCATGTTTATGAGTTTGGGTTTGATGGCTTTGGCCCATAAACCAATGAAAATGAAGAATAGGGTAACAGGAAATGATTTTATGTTCCCTATTTCTTGTGCTTTATACGATAAAAGGGATGGAAATTTCCGTCTAATAGACCAGCCTGCGGATTATCAAAAGGGGTTTATCGAGGATTTTGAGGGAGGTCCTGCATTTTGGCCTAATTATATAAGTGAAGATGAGTATATGGTATCCTTTATAAGTGCCTCGGAATTTATTGAACATGCCCAGACTCATAAAGTATCCGCGAAGTTCAAAAAGATAGCCGATGGCTTGAAGGAGACCGATAATCCGGTGTTGGTGCTGGTGAAGCTGAGGAAATAGAATTATCCTATACTTGCAACAGCGCAACAAAACGCAACAGAAATTTTTGAAGCATCAGATAACCAATTTGTTATCGGATTAAAAAGCGCAACAAAACGTTGCAAGAGTTTTCTGTGGATTATCTGTCGTTATTCTTGTTAAATTTGATAATACAAGATTTCCATTTATTATAAATTAATCGATGATGAAAAGCGTAGGTTGTATTATTGTTCTGACATTAATATTTGTGTCACCTTCCTGCTCACCAAATAATGGTAAAGAGGTAAAGGATTTGAGAGTTATTGATGTTGCCGGTGGCGTGGGGAAGAGCCGCCTTGTGAACCTTTCTGAGATTGCAGATACGATTGAGTATATTCCACTTGAAACCTCAAAGGAATCATTGGTAGAACGTCTTGTTGCTGATAAGATATTTTACGAGAATGGAATTATATATATATCGCAAAAAAGTGCATGTATTAAAATATTTGATAAGCGAGGGGCATATATAAATACTATCAACAGGAAAGGCAGGGGGCCCCAGGAATATGAACAATTTTGGGATGTCGACATAGAAGTATCTACAGGAAATATCTGTGTTAAAGGATATTGTAAAATTTTAGAATACACAAAGGATGGCCATTTTGTAAGACGAATAACTTTCCAAGAAGGAAATGATTCAAAAGGGATATTTTTGTTCTCCTTTAAAAAACTGGGAAATTTTTATATCATGACATCTGCTATTAATAAACAATCGGTTTATTCAGCATTCATTATGGATAGCACATCCAGGGTCATTATGAAATTGAATTATCCTCAGGAGGAGGTAGATTTTGTTCAAACATTGTCAAGATCTTTTTCTATTATTGACCCCGACATATTTAAGTACGATGGCAGCGTAAGATTAATAAATGGCAACAATGAATATGTGCTCAGTATAAATAAGAACCTTTCGATAGATACTGCATTTATTATAAACTACGGAAAGTATAAAACTGTTGACGAAAGCGCTAGAGAGCCTAATTCTCCATTCTTATCCAGATTTTTAGGTGTCTTTGAAAGCAATAGTTACCTTTTTATGCAGTTTCATGTTGGCTCTCTCACAGATAAACCGGCAAGAAAACTAACCGCAAGGGGGAAAATATATATATACCCACACTCATGTTCAATATTCAACAAGAAAACCGGAGAGTTCCTTTTCCTTGACCAGCCGGAAATAAACCATCTTGGTTTTGTCGAGGATTTGGAGGGCGGCCCTGCAATCTGGCCAAAATACATCAGTGCAGATAATTATATGATCTCCTATATCCCTGCCCATGAGTTTATTGCACATGCAGAGAGCAACAAAGTCTCCGATAAATTCAAACAAATAGCTTCAAAACTAAAGGAGACCGATAATCCGGTATTGGTGCGGGTGAAACTGAAAAGCAATAAATAATTTATCAATGAGGTTTTTACTAAAAAATTTAAAAATGAAATATTGCAGCATAAAAACATTCGCTTTGGTGGCAATTTTATTGCTTAATGCTTGTTCCTCTTCAGACATTTCTAATAAAAAATATTCAACCATTAACATAGCTGACAATATTGGCAAAGGATATTTGCTAAATATCAGCGAAATAGCCGACAGTGTCGAATATATCCCCCTTGAGACAACCGACTCTTCTCTGGTTGGAGATTTCTGGGTTTATTATTCAAATGGATTTTTTGTACTTAACCCATTTAAGAATTACTCAGGGATACTAAAGGTATTCGACAGGAAAGGGAAATTTTATAACACACTAAGCAGAAAAGGACGAGGGCCGGAAGAGTATACATCAATAAATAGAATGGACATCTATAAGAATAATATAATAATATTGACAATTCATTATATTATAGAATACACTTTCGATGGCAAATTCATAAAATCCATCCCCATTAAAAATGAAGTATTTCCGATTGGATATGGTGATCTAAAAAAATTAGACGATAGTCATTATCTGTTAATTACCACGCCGAGTTCCAAATATCAAAATAAATATTCTGCCATAATAATTGACTCCTCTGCAAAAACTAAGTTATTATGGAATTATCCTAAAACTGAAATTGAGATTGCCAAGAATAGAAAAGGAAGGGTAAAAGGATTGGATAACACTTTGATATTTAGTAATAAAAGTCTTGGAAAAGTTGTAACAGGGAACGACGAATTCATAATGTCACATGATAAAGAATATGCGAACATAGATACAATTTATAGAATAAATTACGGGAAATACAAGATCACCGCTGATAATATAAGGAGTTGTAATGAAAGAAGTAAACTTATTAACCAGTATGGTCAGATACTAGAGAGTAACAATCATATCTTTTTCAACTTGAATTTACGTACACTGGCTCACAAGCCAATGAAAATGATAAGGAGAGGAGGAAAGGACTCTGTAATGCTTTTTCCATTTTCTTGTGCTTTATACGATAAAAGAGACGGAAGTTTCCGTCTTATAGACCAGCCGGAGGATTATCAAAAGGGGTTTATAGAGGATTTTGAGGGAGGTCCTGCGTTTTGGCCAAATTATATAAGTGAAGATGAGTATATGGTATCCTTTATAAATGCCTCAGAATTTATTGAGCATGCCCAGACTCATAAGGTATCAGCGAAGTTCAAAAAGATAGCCGATGGTTTGAAGGAGACCGATAACCCGGTATTGGTGTTGGTGAAGCTGAAATTTAAATATTGCTAAACTTTTGTTTACTTTGGAATTACAATTACCACAACCGGGTTGTCTTCTTCATTGAGTTTTGATGCAATAGCATCAACCTTACTTTTATCTCCCTTTTTTTCTGAACAATAATTCATCAATTTAGAAGCTGATATGAAAGATATTAACTCATTTTTAGAATTGATGCTTTTAGGCCAAAACTCAGGGCCATATTGAATATTTTCGACCAGGCCGCTTTTCTCTTTGTAAGGTCTTTTAAGGAGTCTTAGCTCTTTGCTTTTTTTATTGTATATGGCCTTAACTTCTGTATGTTTCACTATATGAGTTTTATTATCGGAAATTTGGTACGAGGTTTCAAAGGGTTCCGGAGTAAGTCCCCTAAAAGTAAAATTCAGGAAAAGGTCGTTGGCAGTTTCATAAACAGGCGGAGATTTTGTGATTATTTTCTCGTCATCCAAAATCATCTTCTCATACGTGTCATCTCCCGGTTTAAACCCATATTTACCAAAATTGAAAATGTATTCAGGGGTAATTCTAAATTTTGAATCAATAGTTACGATCGTATCATTATTGGCTCTTTCTGCTCTGATGCTCTCACCGTACTTATATAAACTGTATTGATGTCCTTGAAAAACCAGCATTAATGGTCCACTAAGGCCTTTTGTAACATTTGTTGCCTTTTGTGAATATGTATATAAGTTTTGGTGTTTACCATCTTTATACAATATTGAATTTGATGATAATAAAGGTGTCATCCCTTTAGTATCTTTGAGTTTCGACCAATTAACCAAGAATACTCCATCTTTAACTTTTAAAAAACTATTGATCGGTGTTGCTTCCGGAATCTTGTCTATTTTATAAATAAAATTCCCTTTAATATCATATTCAAAGACTCCCTGAGAAGATAGAATGCAAATATTTTCGGATACCGGGTCTACCAAAAAAGACACAATATTGGTATACTCCTGAGGCCCCCTACCATTCCTATTAACCTTACCTATAAAATTACCTTTTATATCAAAAATTAAGATTGATTTACCATCCGAAAGAATGAAGATTTTGTTTTTCTCTACTACAATCTTAATAATCTCTTTTATTAAAGACTCTTTTTTTGTTTCAAGCGGTATATACAGAATATCCTTAGCATAAGTGCTTAAATATTCCATCTTTTCGTTTCCTATCGCTTTAATCACATCTATGTTTATAGGCTTTCTGTTTTGTGCAGAGAGAGTATTAAAAGATAATAAAACCAATATTATCAAGCTATTACAAATTGAGGAGAGTTTCATAATGTTATGTAGATTTTGTATTATTCTTATGATAAATTGCTAATACACAAGCTCTCAAAAAACGGTCCAATGTCTAACATTATTTGGTTATTAAAATTCTTATTGCGTAATTTGTGTAACGTAAAACGCGTAACGTAAAATATGTAACGAATAAAAGACATTAAAATGAAACCAAATAACCCATTCCTGATTTCAGGATATTTCAGTCCGCAGTTTTTCTGCGACCGTGCTCAGGAGACAGAAACAATGTTAAAAGCTCTACATAACGGTAGAAACATTACATTGACCGCTCCTCGTCGTATGGGTAAAACAGGACTTATAAAAAATGTATTTTACAAACTTCAAGAGCAACAACCAGATATAGTAACAATATATTTAGATATCTATCCAACACAAAACTTAAGTGATTTTATCCGACTTTTTGCAAACACAGTACTTGGCTGTCTGGATACAACTCCACAAAAAGCAATTGGCAGAGTAAGCCAGTTTATAAAGAGTTGCCGGCCAGTTTTTACCTTTGATGAGCTAACAGGAAATCCAAAATTCACAATAGATATAGCACCATTGTCTGAAGAGAAAACATTAAAAGAGGTTTTCGAATACCTGCAATCTTCAGATAAAAGATGTTACATTGCCATTGATGAGTTTCAACAAATAGCCGGTTATCCGGAAAAAGGCATCGAAGCACTTCTCCGATCATATATCCAGTTTATTCCAAATATCAACTTCATTTTTGCTGGAAGCAAGCAACATGTAATGCAGGAGATGTTCCTTTCTGCGAAACGTCCATTCTATCAAAGTACGCAATTGTTATCCATTGACAGCATTGATAAAACGGAGTATTATCAATTTGCATCAGACTTTTTTGTACAACAGGGTCGAAATTTTGATAAGCAGACATTTGATTACCTATACGATGAGTTCGGCGGTCATACCTGGTATATACAGGTTCTGCTCAACCGGCTTTACGGATACAACCAACAAATTGATAACCAATTGGTGAATTACGCAATTGATGAGGTTGTTGCAGAATCTACTTACACATACGAGAATCTGCTGACTGCTTACCCATTGAGTAATGCCAGGCTGCTCAAGGCTATTGCCAAATCAAAATGTGTTAAGGAGATCAATTCCGGGGAGTTCATTACCGGATATAAACTCAAAGCAGCAAGCAGCGTGAATAGTGCACTCAAAAATTTAATTAATAAAGAGCTGGTTTACAAAACAAAGGACGGTTACATAGTTTACGATCACTTTATGGCAATCTGGTTGAGGCAACAAATTTTTTAATCACATCCCACACCTGTTGCTTTATCTCTGCTGCTGTGGGGTTGAGTTCTGCGGTTGTAAAGGTTCCGTGTTTTATGTCTATGCGGTCGAAGACCATGGTGTAGAGGGCAAAGATAATTTCGAGACTGAGTTCGTTGCGGGGCTCTACAAGTGGTTTTATCTCACGGATTATCTCTAACGTTTTTACCCTGTACCTATCTGCTTCGTTGTAGAGTTCGGCTATCATGCATCTGAAGCCGTAGGTGATTGGGGCCCCTTGTGCCATTTGCAAAAGATTCTGTCGGTCGAGGTTGTTTTTGACCATCAGGTCGTTGGGAAAGTAGTTGAGATTGTGGGTGTGATCCTTAACAAAATCGCGGATTATATGTACAAGATAGCTGAAAATGGCACATGATTCAGCTGCGTTCCTTACATCAAAGTCTGGAGCCTGATATTCGCCATTCACTTTTTTGAGACCACACAGATGTACAAAAATGGCTGCCGGCGCAACTGATGCCCCTGCTGCATAATCCTTAAATGCCTGAAGTGAGGCGAACCCGTCGTTGTAAATGTCGTAAATCATAGATTTGGCAAATGCCTCCAGTGGCCAGACAGGTATGTGGAACTTCTGGACGGTTTCAACAAGTTCTCTCATTTCATCACTCGCCTGAACAAAGTCAGTTGCCGTCATTACACTTTTTATCCATCGGCTCACTTCGGCCTCAAGCCTTGTTTTCTCGCCCGCATCTATGGTAATGTGTTCAGATTTGTAGTTGTCAACCAAATCGTCAATATATCGCATAAACCTGTAACACACCTTTGCGGCACGGTATCTCTCATCTTCCCAGAAGTTTGCAGCAATAAGTATATTTGGGTGGTCGATTATCTTTTCAAAGTCGATGCTGTTGAAGATATCGGTATAGAGTTGTTTGTCTGTTTGTGAAGATGTTTCCATGGGGCTTATTTTTTTGTTGCCTTTAAGATTCGTTCGCTTGTCAGTTTGGCCGACAGAAGCACAAGTGGGACGCCATTGCCCGGGTGGGTGCTTCCTCCTGCAAAATAGAGGTTTTTATATTTGTTGTGGCGATTATGCGGACGAAAATAGCCCATCTGGAAAATTGTATGGCTCAGACTGCCAAAAACAGAACCATGTGTGACATTGCAGAAACTCTCCCAGGTTGTTGGCAGGTAACATATCTCGAACTTTATATGCTCTTCTATATCGGTTAGTCCTGCCTCTTTAAGACGACGGATTACAGACTCGCGGGCCGATTTTTTAAGACTCTGCCAGTCTTGATTGTGCTTTTTATCTACATGTCCAATTGGTATTATCACCGACATTGTATCCTCATTTTCAGGCG
The DNA here is from genome assembly GCA_041659025.1 of Bacteroidales bacterium. GTDB lineage: Bacteria > Bacteroidota > Bacteroidia > Bacteroidales > UBA932 > Bact-08. Next base: position 344,311 of record JBAZZA010000002.1, read on the forward strand.
CTGCTGTTGCATCGGTGCGAGTTGGCGCATGTACGTAGAAACTTGGATTTGCCGACAATGATTTTTCGTCGAAGATTATTCTCATTCCCTCTTTGTATGGTTCGTTCAGGAAAATGCTGTGGTGCTCAAGCTGAGGATAGATTTTGTCTACACCCCAGTGAAACACCATTGCAGAACAGGAGTACTCCTTTTTCTTGAGCCTGTTTGCTTCGGTACTGTCGGGAAGCAGCTCGTTGTACACATAAGGAAGGTCGGCGTTGGCAATCACATAGTCTGCTTCTACTCTCTTTCCGTGTTTCAATTGTATTCCTGTTACTCTATTTCCCTCAGTGACAATCCTCTCGACCTCTTTCTTGTAATAAAATTTAGCACCGTTATCTATTGCTGTCCTTAGCAGAGTTTCCACAATCCTGTGCATTCCCCCTTTTGGGAACAGGGCTCCCTCAATTACCTCTGCACTTGAGAGCATGGAGAAAAATGCAGGCTGACGGAATGGGTTCTGACCCACATATATGTTCTGGAAAGAGAATGCCTTTTGGAGACGGTCGTCCTTGAAGAATCGTTTTACATAATCGGTATGGCGTATCCAGGTTTTCAGGCGGATAAGCAGAAGTAGGTTTTTAAAGTTTATAAACTGGAAGATATTGTCGAAATTTCTGTTTAGCAGTCCATTCATAGAGCGGTTGAAGAAATCGTATCCCTCTTTTACATACTTTTTGTACTGCAGATAGCTGCCAGGTTCAATTGCCTCCAGCTGTGCCTTCATCTGTTCCTCGATGCGGGTGTATGGGAAATCGCTGCCGTCGCCGTAAAAGATCTTGTAGACAGGTTCGAGTGAGGTGGTTTCGAGCTCTTTGTCCATATCGAGGCCCAATGCTGCGAATACCTCTCTGTATAGCGACGGCATCAACAGTATGGTTGCTCCCAGATCGAACCGGTGCCCCTCCTGTACCATTTGACTGCAACGTCCCCCCGGGTTCGCATTTTTCTCATATACCTCTACATTAAAACCCTGTTTTGCCAAAAACGCAGCCGTGGCAATACCACCTATACCGGCACCAATAATCACCACCTTCCCTTTAGTTGTCATCTGAATTTTATACGTTAAGAATTGAAAAATAAAGGTAAAAAGAATGTGCGATAATTCAACATGCAAATTATTGACTATTTTTGAACTCAGATTTATGGAAGGTTATCTTAACAACAAAAAAAGCCCGAACCCGGTGTCCGGTGCACTCTCGTCTATGCAGAGGATGTGTTCTGCGCGTGAGTATTGTGAGCACGATATCCGCTTGAAACTGAAGCGTTATGAACTATCTCCTGCTGAGGCCAATGCTATCATTATCAAGCTTAAGGCCGACGATTTTCTTAGCGAGGAGCGGTTTGCCCTGGCTTTTGTTAGGGATAAGTCGCGACTGAGTGGCTGGGGTGTCCGCAAAATTGCTTTTGCACTTAAAAACAGGAGAGTTTCTGAGGAGGCAATAAGTTATGCTTTTTCACAACTAGATGTAGACAGCGAAAGGAACACTCTGCTCAGGATTCTGGAGACAAAGGCAAGGAGCCTTAAGCCGGGAGAGGAACAGGAGAGCCGCAAATTCAAGCTTATAAGGTTTGCTCTTTCGCGGGGTTTCGAATACGACAAAATTTTGCAGGCTGTTAACAAAATTATTGGCTAACTTTACAGTTCAAAAACTGAATAAAAATGATTAATCTGGAGCAATTGAAAGAGATCCAGCAGCGTGCACTAACGTTGGGGAGGTCTCTTTGACATCGATAGTAAAATCGAAGAACTAAAAGAGAGTGAAGCAAGGACCCAAGCCCCGGACTTCTGGAACGATCCTAAGGGGGCAGAGGTGTTTCTTAAAAAGATTTCAGCTACAAGGTATTGGGTAAAGGGATTCTCGGAGATTGAAAAATCTATGGGTGACCTTGAGGTTTTGATTGACTTCTCAAAGGAGGACAGCTCTCTGGAAAAGGAGCTTGAGGTCCACTACAAGGAGCTTGTCTCTATTCTGGATGCGCTGGAAATCAGAAATATGCTTGGCAGTGAGGGTGATAACCTCGGGGCCATACTCAAAATCAACTCAGGTGCAGGTGGTACAGAGAGCAACGACTGGTCGTCTATGCTTATGAGGATGTATGTCCGCTGGGGTGAGAGAAATGGCTATAAGGTGCATATCTACGACCTGCTTGAGGGCGAAGAGGCAGGAATCAAGTCTGTTACAATTGAGTTTGAGGGTGATTATGCGTATGGCTACCTTAAAACAGAAAATGGTGTGCACAGGCTAGTGAGAATCTCTCCGTTCAACTCGCAGGGGAAGCGTCAGACCACATTCTCCTCTGTCTTTGTATATCCAGCAGTAGACGATACTATTGAAATTGAGATAAATGCGGGCGATATTGAGTGGGATACTTTCCGTTCCGGTGGAGCAGGGGGGCAGAATGTGAACAAGGTGGAGACAGGGGTGAGGGTGAGGCATCTTCCTACCGGTATTTGTGTGGAGAATACCGAATCGCGCTCTCAGCTTGATAACCGTCAGAATGCACTTAGGATACTGAAATCGCATCTTTATGAGCTGGAACTGAGAAAGAGGAGAGAGAAGGCTGCCGAACTTGAGGGTACCAAAATGAAGATTGAGTGGGGTTCGCAGATAAGGAGTTATGTGCTCCACCCGTATAAGATGGTTAAGGATTTACGGACAGGATATGAAACCTCAGATACTCAGGGAGTTCTGGATGGCGACATTAATGAGTTCATGAAATCTTTCCTTATGGAGAACTCTATCCACTAAATGATTGTTATTAAGACGCCAGCAGATAATGCCGGCACATAATAAACGTGATATAAATTTTGACAAATTAGATATGGAATTTAAGTTTCATGAAATGTTCCCTTTGGGGAAAGATAAGACAGAGTACCACCTGCTCACAAAAGAATATGTTTCTGCAACTCAGATGGATGGACAGGAGATACTTAAGGTAGATCCGGAGGGTTTGAGGTTGCTGGCAAAACAGGCTTTTCACGATATTGCATTCATGCTTCGTCCGGAACATAATGAGCAGGTTGCAAAGATTCTGAGTGACCCCGAGGCGAGCGTTAACGACAGGGCAGTGGCTCTTACAATGTTGTTGAATGCCGATATCTCTTCAAAAGGGGTTTTGCCTTTTTGTCAGGATACTGGTACTGCTACAATTGTGGGCAAGAAGGGGCAGAGTGTGTGGACAGGCGGCGGCGATGAGGAGGCTCTTTCGCATGGGGTGTTCGATACTTACACTCAGGATAACCTGCGCTACTCTCAGACCATTGCACTGGATATGTACAAAGAGAAGAACTCCGAGAACAATCTTCCTGCTCAAATTGATATTTATGCTACAAATGGTAATGAGTACAAGTTTCTGTTTGTTGCCAAAGGGGGCGGATCTGCTAATAAGAGCTACCTCTTCCAGGAGACCAAGGCTCTGCTAAACCCTGTTTCGCTAGAGAAGTTTCTGATTGAGAAGATGAAGACCCTTGGAACGGCCGCCTGTCCCCCATATCATATTGCATTTGTGATTGGCGGTACATCTGCTGAGATGTGTATGAAGAACGTAAAGCTCGCCTCTGCAAAATATCTTGACGAACTGCCAAAAACCGGTGGACAGGAGGGACATGCTTTCAGAGATCTTGAGATTGAGGCTAAGCTGCTTAAGGCTGCATATGCTCTTGGAATAGGGGCACAGTTCGGTGGCAAGTACTTTGCTCACGATATCAGGGTTATACGTCTGCCAAGGCACGGCGCATCTTGCCCTGTTGGTATGGGTGTCTCTTGCAGTGCCGACAGAAATATAAAGGCAAAGATCAATAAGGAGGGAATCTGGCTGGAGACTCTTGATTCAAACCCAATCAGGCTGGTTCCTGAGAAGTTGAGAACAGGCAATGCCGCACATGCCGGAGGGATTAAAATTGATATGAATCGTCCTATGAAGGAGGTTTTGGCCGATCTTTCGAAGTATCCGGTATCTACTTTCCTTCTGCTTAACGGTACGATTGTGGTTGGCAGAGATGTTGCCCATGCAAAACTCAAGGAGCGTCTTGACGCAGGTGAGGGTCTGCCTCAGTATCTTAAGGATCATCCTATCTACTATGCAGGACCTGCCAAAACCCCGGCCGGTATGCCAAGTGGGTCATTCGGACCTACAACTGCGGGCCGTATGGACTCCTATGTAGATCTTTTCCAGAGCAATGGCGGGAGCATGATAATGATAGCCAAAGGAAACAGGAGCCAGCAGGTTACCGATGCATGTCAGAAGTATGGCGGGTTCTATCTCGGAAGCATTGGCGGCCCTGCAGCAATACTTGCTCAGGACAGCATAAAGAAGGTCGAGGTGCTTGAATATCCCGAACTAGGCATGGAGGCTATCTGGAAGATCGAAGTCGAAAACTTCCCTGCCTTCATCCTTGTGGACGACAAAGGCAACGACTTCTTCAAGAAACTTATGTAATGAAATACCTGTTTTTTCTAGTAGCTCTTTCGGTGGTCATGGGAGTGACCACCTATGTTTTTGTAAGAGGATGGCAATCATTGCCAACCGGCCTGTGGCTTAAGATTGGTTACACACTTATTTTTGCACTCTCTATGGCCTCCTTCTTTGCAAGGATGTTTCTTGGTGACACTCTTCCTGAGGGATTCTCCTCCGTACTTTCCGCTGTGGGCTTCACATGGCTAATAGCCGTCATCTACCTCTTTTTCTATGTATTTACAATAGACATCGTCAGGATCGCGAACCATTTTCTCCACTTCCTGCCCCTTTTCATAAAGGACCATTATGCTATTGTAAAGCTTACTCTGGCAGTGACCGGAGTTGTTTTTGTCTCTACCCTTCTGGCTTTTGGCAGCCACAAGTTCAATAACCCGGTAGTCACCACACTCGACATCACTCTTGCCAAGCCACAACATATTTCGGGACAGTCGACCAACGAAAAGTCTCCAGGAGAGATGCCAACCAAAGAGTTGACAATAGTCATGGCCAGCGACATTCACCTAAGTTCCTACATAAATCGCAAGAACTTAGAGAGATATGTAGCCCTTATAAATAACCAGAACCCCGACCTTGTACTGCTTGCCGGCGATATTGCCGACATGAATCTTGCTCCTCTGGTTAATGAGAAGATGGCAGAGGTGCTTGCTGAGATCAAAGCCACCCATGGCGTTTATGCAATTACAGGCAATCACGAATTTTACGGTGGTCACAAGGAGGAAATCTACAAATACCTGGAATCGGCCGGCATTCACTTTCTGAAGGACTCATCGGCTCTTGTTGCGGATAGCACTCTCTACATCATCGGCCGTGACGATAAGACAAACCATCATCGGGCTGCTCTTGCCGATCTTGTAAAGGGACTCGATGCCGACATTCCAAAGATATTGCTCGACCATCAACCATTCAACCTTGCCGATGCCCAGCAGAACGGCATAGACCTACAACTGTCGGGACATACCCACAACGGACAGTTCTGGCCCGGCAACTACATCGTCAGCTGGATGTTCGAATTGCCATACGGTTACAAGAAAAAAGGCAACACCCACTACTACGTCTCATCCGGCCTCGGCCTCTGGGGCCCGAAATACAGAATCGGCACAGTCTCGGAGATTGTGGTGGTGCACCTACGCTTTTAACACTCTGCTGCCAGAAAACTCTGCCAGAGGTCTTAGCACTTCATTGGAAATGAGAGGTATATTCATTCGTCTGTTATTCAATCTTTTGCTAACTGCTCTGCCAAAGCATTTAGCAGTTATCAGATAATCAGTCATCTTTATATTTATCTGATATTCAGACCATTTAATAAATACCTGTAAATCATACATCTGCTAACACCTCTGGCAGAGTCTTTGCCAGAGGGGTTAGCACTTCGCTGTAAATGAGAGGTATATGCATTCGTCTGTTAATAAATTGCTTACTAACTGCTCTGCCAAAGAAGTTAGCAAATACCAGATCTTCAGTTGAATATAAAACCATAAGGAGACAAATCTTGCATATACATACCTTCTTACATACGTTTATTCGTGGCACAATAAGTGGTATATTGCTATAAATAAACATGTTATCCAAACACATTTGATCTGTATAATTTATTACTGGCCTGAATATAAGATTAATACCACTTATCGTGACACGAAAAATCTTTCGCCATGCTCCCTCCGCCATGTTGTTAACAGTAGTAGTAATTCGAGAAATGTGTAGAGATGGGTATATAGAGATAGAGATATGTAAATAATAAGGCCAGACAAATTTTGTCTGGCCTTATTATTTATTTGATTATTAAATAATTACTTAGAATTGCTGTAATGTGGTATCTGGTGCATAGCTGTCTAGTACCTGATCTGTCTTGTAGCAGGCTGTCTAGTACCTGGCCTGTCTAGTACCTGGCCTGTCTAGTACCTGACCTGTCTTGTAGCAGGCTGTCTTGTAGCAGGCTGTCTAGTACCTGGCCGGCTACCAGCTGCCGCCTGCTCCGCCGCCGCCGAAACCGCCGCCGCCAAAGCCGCCGAAGCCTCCTCCGCCACCACCAAAGCCACCACCGCCGAATCCTCCTGAGTGTCCTCTTCCACCTGTCAGAAGTGAGCCTAAAAGAAGCAGCTCAAGAGCGCTTGGTCCTTTTTTGCCGCCTCCACCAATGTTTGAGGAACCTCCTTTCTTGGAGACCATTAATATGAAGATTACGATTATGAAGATTATCAGGCCAATCGAGCCGAATGCTCCTGAGCCTGCGGTTTTCTTGGCGTATTCAGCCGAGCTTATCTCGCCAGCAGCAATCGGCATGATAACCGCCAAAGCTTTATCTACACCGCCGAGGTAGTTATCTGACCGGAACTCCGGGATCATCTCGTTCTCAACAATACGTTTACATATTGCATCGGGCAGTGCACCCTCAAGACCGTAACCGGTGGCTATAAAGACTTCTCCTCTCTCGCTTCCGACCTTGGGTTTAATAAGAATTACCACACCGTTGTCAAACTTTTCCTGGCCAACCTTCCATTGTTCGCCAATCGAATATGCCATCTGCGACTTGTCCATCCCCTCAAGAGATTTAAGGGTCACAACTGCTATCTGGTTTGAAGTTTTGTTAGCAAAATCGACAAGCTTTTTTTCAAGGTAGATAACATCTTCCGACGAAAAAATTCCTGCAAGGTCATTCACCAGTTTTGGTGGAGAGGGTCTTGCCGGAACCTGAGCGGAGAGCACAGTAGAGGAAATAAATATAAACATAAGGAGCAGACAGGCAACAGAGAGCTTTCTGCCTGCCAAAGCAAAAGTTTTGTTGCCCGCGGCATGTGCTCTATTTACCAAACGAGATCTCATTGCTCTGTTCATTTATGTCGTCTTTAGCGTATGGAAAAAATTCTTTCAGCTTCTCTCCGGACATTTCGATAGCGGTGGTCAGACCGGTCACGATGTCGCCAGAGATAAAAGAGTTCAACAGCTTCTCCTTTATTTCGTCCCAGAAGTTTGCCGGCACCTTGGAGTTGATTCCCGAGTCGCCGATTATTGAAAACTTTCTTGACTTATAGGCAATGTAAATAAGGACCCCGTTACGGTCCTTAGTTTTGAACATCTTGAGCTTGTTGAATATGTAGACGGCCCTCTCAACAGGATCGGCATTGCATGAGGATTCTATGTGAACCCTAATCTCGCCGGACGTGTTGAGCTCCGCAGATTCAATAGACTTAACAATAAGCGACTGATCTGCTTTTGAGAGAAATGTATCTGTTCCCACGGTTAAAATTCAACCTTAGGAGCATTCTCTGCACCCTCTTTAGCCTCGAAGTAAACCTTTCTTTCGAAACCAAACAGACCTGCTATTACGTTTTTAGGAAACTGACGGATGAGAGTGTTGTAAGACTTTGCAACGTCGTTGTACTTCTGTCTCTCAACGGTGATTCTGTTTTCTGTGCCCTCCAGCTGAGCCTGAAGCTCAAGGAAGTTCTGGTTAGCCTTAAGATCGGGATATTTTTCTACAACAACCATCAGCCTGCTAAGAGCAGAACTAAGCTCGCCCTGAGCCGCCTGGAACTTATCGAGACTAGCCTGAGTCATTTTTGTTGGGTCAATTGTTGTCTGAGTAGCCTTGGCCCTTGCATTCACAACTCCTTCAAGAGTCTCCTGCTCGTGAGCAGCATAACCCTTAACGGTTGCAACAAGGTTCGGAATAAGATCGGCCCTTCTTTGATATACGTTTTCTACCTGCGACCAGGCAGAGGTAACTCCTTCCTCCTGAGAAACCATTTTGTTGTAACCACCCATGGCCCAAAAGAAGAGAAGAACGAACGCTCCCAGAATTACTAGCAGTGTAATGATACCTTTTGATAATTTCATAATAAAAAATTTTGTGGGTTAAGATTTATTGAACCTTGCGGACACACCTTACCGATGCTCCGAAATAGCTCTTGTTAGCAAAATTGTAAGGGAAATCCGGACTGTCGAAGTAGATGTACCTGTATAGTCCGTTGGTAGCATCCTTTTCAGTTGATGACCACCAGAATCCGTATAGATTTATGTTTGAATACCTTGTGAAATTCTCCGAAGCATTTCCAGCAGGGAGAGCGTTCCATAGGAACATATTGTTTTTTAAGTTGTTAGGGCTGTACTTCCAGATATTTCCGGAGTTAAGCTTTGCGTCCACTGTAACCTTGCCCCCAAGGTTTGGCCATGTACTGTCAAAAGAGATATCGGTGTTACCGTTAAGTGCCTTAGCCAGACTCTCCCAATCCTTTTCTGTAGGGACCGACCAACCGGTAGGGCAGACGCCTTTTGGCCCGCCGCCAAGAGTATTGGCAGAAATTCCACCTGTGGCCTCTGTCCATGAGTAGAGGCGACCGTAAATGTATGAAAGGGCAGCAGTCTCCCTGTATGTTTTGCCTGCACCTGCCCAGTTAAGGTTTGAGGTGAACCAGTCAAGACCGCCAGCGGTACTGTAGTAGTATTTTTGTCCGTCCCTTGAATCTGTAATGAAATTCGGCCCGTTAACCACCCCGGAAAAACTGGCTGATGAAGCAGGATTAATGACAATGGTTGACCTTGAAACCGATTTTGAAGAGTAGTCGGGATGAGAAGCGGTAATAGTAACTACATAGTTTCCAACTACAGAAGGGGCGTTTACCATAGCAATCTGAGTTTTTACCGAGTCAACGCTGAATCCGGGGATTGACCACTTATATGTGATTCCTGTTGTTGGTTCTGTTATTCCGGAGGCATTGAGCTCAATTACGCTTGAAGCAATTATGAAGTCCGGAAGATTGAATGTAAGATTTCCGGTCATATACACGACTGTTGTGTCGGTTTCACTTTTTTTACAAGAAGTTCCGACGAGAATACTTAAAATAATTATCGGAAAGAACAGTTTGGCGAATTGTCTCATATTATATTTAGAGTTCATTTTTAACATACAAAGATATGTTTTTTATACTAAATTTGTGCCAAATTATACCAGCGTCATGAAATATTGCAAAACAACACATTTTATTTTCACTTCAATTTTTCTCCTGACATTAATAACCAGTGGTTGTTCAAGGAACGCCGCCTATAGAAATATCGAGGGATTCACCCAGGGAACCACATATCATATCACATACTCACCCGATATAAAAGATTCGCTGGACAGTTTTGTAAATGAGATTCTTCTGAATGTAGACAACTCACTTTCTGTCTATAACGACAGCTCAATTATATCCAGACTGAACAGAGGCGACAGTGTCGTTATTGATTCTCTGTTTATTAATGTTTTCAACAGATCCAAGGAGATATACCAGATAAGCAACGGAGCCTTTGACATTTCGGGAGCACCGCTTTTTGATATCTGGGGCTTTGGTTTCAAGAACAAAGAACGCGTGACACAGACAATGATAGACAGCATACTTCCATATGTAGGAATGGACAAAGTGAATATAGAGGAAGGAGTATTGGTGAAAAGCGACAAGAGGCTTACTCTCAACGCCAATGCAATAGCACAAGGTTACACTGCCGATGTTATTGCAAAGGAGTTTGACAAGTTGGGTATCATGAACTATCTGATAGAAATTGGAGGAGAGATTTTCTGCAAAGGGGTCAACTCCAAAGGAAAGGAGTGGACAATAGGTATTGATAAACCAGTAGAAGGTAACATGATACAAGGTGATGACTTGCAGGTTGTATTGTCATTGACAGACAAAGGGCTGGCAACATCGGGGAACTACAGGAAGTTCTACGAAGAGGGGGGGGAGAAGTTCTCACATACGATAGACCCTAAGACAGGCTATCCTGTCCGTCACAATTTGCTAAGTGCAACTGTTATAGCAGAGGATGCAATGACAGCAGACGCTCTGGCTACATTTTTTATGGTTGTAGGGCTGGATAAGGCTAAATTATTTCTTGCCCAATACGACGATGTGCAGGCATATCTAGTATATGCCGATGGTGACAAGTTCAAAGTTTTTCAGACAAGCAGAATAAATATCGTCAAATAGCTCAATAAATAATTTACTATGGCAAACTTAATCTCCAGACGCGGCTTTCTAAAGAGTTCACTGGTTGCAGGTGCTGCTTTAAGCCTTGGCTTTTATGACTCAAAAAAACTAAGTGTGAACAACCGGTTCGATACAATAATATCAAACGGGTTGATTTATGCCGGTGATGGAAAGGCACCCATTAAGGGGGCAATCGGCATCAAGGATGGGAGAATAGCTGCAATAGGATCTATTGGCGACAGCGCCGACAGGATAATCGACGCAAAAGGAAATGCAATATCGCCGGGATTTATTGATATACATTCACATACCGACGACAATATATTCATCTCACCACTCGGCGACAGCAAGATATATCAGGGAATCACCACAGACATCAGCGGCAATTGCGGCGACAGCTCTTTTCCAAAGGGAAAGTGGAACAGTATTGAAGATTACTACAATGATATAAAAAAGCAGAAAGCTGGGTTTAATGTAAGGAGCTATGTAGGTCAGGGCACACTGAGGCAGGTTGTGGTAGGAGACAATAATGTTCCGGCAACCGCGGCACATATGAAGGAGATGAAGTCGCTTCTGGAAGCAGAGATGGAGAGTGGAGCGGTAGGGATGACATGCGGGCTTGAGTATACACCGGGTTCTTATGCTACCAGCGAGGAGATAATCGAACTTCTCAAGGTTGTGGCAAAGTATGACGGATTGTTTGCCATACATATGAGAAACGAGGACGACAGGGTAGAGGAGGCGGTTGCCGAATCTATATCAATGGCAAAGGCAGCAGGGGTAAGGCTCCAGATATCTCATTTAAAGGCCCAGAATGCAAACAACTGGCACAAGGCACCGCTTTTGATAAAGCAGATTGAAACTGCTGCCAGAGAGGGGCTCGACATAGCATTTGACAGATACCCATACATAGCATTCTCTACAGGATTGTCTGTATTCATTCCTCTGCAGGAGCGTCAGGGAACTACAGATGAGATAATTGCAAGACTCAACAATGAGGCTTCTGCCAAGGCAATTGGAGAATATGCAGTTGCAAGAATCAAAAGGCTGGGAGGTGCGCAGAATGTTGTGGTTACATCGGCCAGGGTGGCTGAAAACAAGAGATTTATCGGCCTAAACATAGAGGAGTGCTGTAAGCTGACAGGGCTGGAACCATGGCCATTTATTCGCAAATTGCTTATAGAAGAGCGGGTAAGTGTAGACATGATTGGGTTTGCAATGAGAGAAGAGAATGTAAAGCTGTTTCTCTCACATCCTCTGGGAATGCCTATCACAGATGCAGGGGCATCTTCACCAATAGGCAGGTTGTCGGAAAACATGCCTCATCCAAGGGCTTACGGATCGTTTCCAAGATTTCTCGGAAAATACTGCAGAGACGAAAAACTTATGGATCTGTCAAAAGGTATCCAGAAGTGTACATCACTTCCGGCATCGAGGCTTAAACTCAAGGACAGAGGTTTGCTTACTGTAGGATATCAGGCAGATATAGTTGTGTTTAACCCAGATACAATTATAGACAGGGCAACATTTGCAGAACCTCACCAGTTTTCCGCCGGAATAGAACATATTCTGGTAAATGGTGTCTGGACAATCAAAAATGGCGTGGCTACCGGAGATCTCGGTGGAGTGATTGCTTAAATATTTTTTTAAAAATTTGTTTTTTTTAAAAATATTTATTATAATCGCGCGATTTATCCTGTTTAAAATGCAGGGCATCAAAAATATATGTCATGAAAAAGGCTAAAATCATTTTTGCTCTTTTAGCGACCTGTCTTTTTATAGTTGTAATGACTCTAGGTTGCACCCATCTGGACCCTGTACAGAATCCTCTGGAATCTTCAATAAATACCATCCCTAAGAACTTCGACTGGAAGATGGTAAAAGAACTGAACTGCACAATTAGGGTCAACTCAATATCCGGTATAAGTGATAATACTATTCGAGTCATAAGGATATTCAACAGCTCTCAGCTGAGTGATGGTACTTTAATTGCCAGTGGAGCGGCAAAACCCGATATGGCATTTAATGTAAAGCTGACTTTGCCAACGGCCCTTCAATCTATATATGTACAGCAGATCTTGCCTGACGGAACAAAAATCATGCAGGTTGTGGCTGTTACAGGCTCTACATTAAATATCAACTTTTTATCATCTACACCTGCCGGTTCTCCGCAAATAATTTCCAATGCGTCATATATTTCAGCTAATGTTCCTTTAGTTGATAATGACGGAGATGGAGTTTTCAATGACTGTGATGTTGATGATAACGATGCAAGCGTTGCCTTTGCATCATACTTCCCCTCTGCCAGCACATGGGGAACATACATATTTGAAGATTTATGGCCAGTAAAGGGAGACTACGATGTGAATGATATGGTTCTGGGCTTTAAAGTTACCTTTTTTACCAATTCTTCAAATTTAATTACCAAGCTCAATCTTGATTATAATTTGCTGGCTGCGGGCTGCAAACATAATCTGGCAGCAGCATTTCAGTTAGATAATGTTGCCGCTTCTAATGTTGCATCTGTTACTGGACAGGTTTTAGTCGGAACGACTCCATTTGCTGTTGGTTCTAACGGAACAGAGAATGGGGTATTGTTGGCTGTTTTGCCTTTGTTCAACAATACAAGAGATATTGTTTCATACTCGGGATATCTTAATACCGTGAGTGGAACAAATGTTGTCACTACTGACAATCAAATAAGTATGAGGTTTACTGCTCCCGTTTTGCAAGCTAATATAACCATGGCTTCATTTAACATGTTTATTGTTGCCAATGAGAGAGGCAGAGAGATTCATCTTCCTACATATCAGGGAACTACTAAGTTTGATGCTTCGCTTGCCAATGGGTATACTCTTTACCCGGGTGACATGTTCAAGAACTCAGATGGCATGATGTGGGGGCTATTGATTCCTGAACCTTTTGAATACCCATCTGAAGAGAGTTCGATAATAGATGCATATTCTCATTTCAGCGAGTGGGCAACTTCCGGAGGCATAAGCTACCCCGACTGGTACAGACCTTTGGTGGGTTATATTGACAGGGAGTATATTTATCAGGAACTATTGGATGAATCTGTTACAGATGTTGACGGCAATATATACACGGTAGTTACAATTGGGACCCAGACATGGATGGGAAGCAATCTTAAGACTACCAGGTACCGTAATAATGATCTGATAGGAACAACGACTCCTGCAACATTAGATATATCCGGTGAAAGTAGTCCGAAATACCAATGGGCCTATGGTGGCAACGAGGCAAATGTTACTTCTTATGGCCGTTTATATACATGGTATGCTGTGAACGATAGCCGTAATATATGTCCGGTTGGCTGGCATGTGCCTACTGATGCCGAATGGACAACTCTGTCCACTTTTTTGGGAGGGCTGAGTGTGGCAGGAGGTAAACTTAAGGAAGAAGGTACCGGTCATTGGGCAACTCCTAATTCCGGAGCAACTAACAGCAGCGGATTTACATTCCTTCCAGGTGGTTTCCATAGATCCAGTGGCATTTTCGATACTATGGGAGACTATGGTCTCTTGTGGAGTTCTACAGAAATTTCAACAACAAATGCCGGTTATCTATACATGAGCAAATATAACGACGACCTTTTCATGTACGACTATACTATGAGCTATGGCTTTTCTGTGAGATGTATTAAAAATCCATAGTGACTTCTTTCTCTTCGTGCTTCTCGAATGCATTCACAATTTTGGTGACAAGGGCATGCCTTACAATATCTTCCTTGCCAAAATTTATAACACTCACACCCTTGATTTTGCTGCAAAGTTCCACCCCCTTCAACAAGCCGGAGTCTGACCTCTTTGGAAGGTCAATCTGAGTTGCGTCGCCGGTGACAATGAATTTGGCATTGCAGCCCATCCTTGTCAGGAACATCTTAAGTTGCCCAAGTGTCGTATTCTGAGCCTCGTCCAGAATCACAAAGGCACTATCCAGAGTGCGTCCCCTCATGTAAGCAAGTGGAGCTATCTGAATAACCCCCTCCTCCATAAGATCCTGCAACTTCTTGGCCGGCAGCATGTCCCTTAGTGCATCATAAAGGGGTTGAAGGTATGGGTCCAGCTTTTCACGAAGGTCACCCGGGAGAAATCCCAGCCTCTCTCCGGCTTCTACGGCCGGCCGTGTGAGAATAAGTTTTTTCACCTCGCGATTCTTCAGTGCCCTAACTGCAAGGGCGATTGCAGTGTATGTCTTTCCTGTACCGGCCGGCCCTATGGCAAATATCAGGTCGTTGTCGTAATAGCTGTCAAGCAGCCTCTTCTGGTTTTTGGTACGTGCCCTTATAATTTTGCCCTCGGTTCCGTATACAATTATGTCCCTATCGTCCGAAACACTCTGGTCGCCAACTGGCGAGCCGTCAAACAGAGAGTTTATATCATCTTCGTTAAGTCTGCTTTTTCTACTTCTCACATCTATGAGAATATTCAGTTTTTCTTCAAACTTTTTAATGTCACTTATGCTGCCTCGTAAGAATATCTCTGACCCTCTTGCAACTATCTTCATCTTTGGAAAAAAGCTGCTCAAAAGGTCAATCAGCTTATTATTCACCCCGTATATGTCCACAGGGTCTATCTCTTCCAGTACTATTATCCTTTCAGTCATCTTTTCTGTCGTAAATATTTTCCTTTGTCTTGTATTGGTATAATCGAGAAATTTCTTTCAAACATCTTTGGTCTCGATGTCCAAATATATTCAATTTTTGGTTCCAGTATGCGCTTTGAACCATTTTCTCCCTTGCATAGCATGATTCCTGCCATCATTCCAACTCTTGTATTTGGCGCCGTCATGTTTGAAATAGCATTACCCAAAGAGTAGATGGTTATATGCTCAATTGTGGTGCTGTCTGTCAATATGATGTTATAATCCTGAACTACATGTGGGTGCGAACCAATTATGAGGTCGGCACCGTTTGCGTATATGAAACTCTCCATCCTCTCTTGTAATGGAGAATGGACAAGCTTGTACTCCTCGCCCCAATGGGGACATACAATAATGAAATCGGGATTAAGAGCCTTGGCCTTTGCCAGATCGGTTTTTATTGCCGATGTGTCCAGAAGCTTAACCACAAAGGGAGCAGGTATGGGGATGCCGTTTGTTCCGTAAGTGTAGTTGAGGAAAGCGATCTTAAAACCTTTAACATTCACAATGAGCGGATTGTTAGCCACTTCCTCCTCCGGGTTGCGGTAAATGCCTGTATACATGATTCCAAGGCTGTCGTACAGATTTATTGTTCCCGAGAGGCCCCTTCTTCCTTTGTCGCATGTGTGGTTGTTTGCAGCAAGGAATATGTCTATCCCGCTTTCTGACGATGCTGTCAGAAGAGAGTGCGGAGAGTTGAAGTTGGGGTATCCGGAATATGGAGGACCTGCAAAGGTTGTCTCCATGTTTGCAATTGTGAGGTCGGCCTCATGGAAGCGGTCCTTCAGTTGTGTAAAGTATGAGGAGTAGTCATATACCGGGGTCCCTTTTTTTCCTGATCCTTTAACTAGCGCAGCATCAAGTTGTGCCTGATGCTGCATTATGTCACCAATAAATATAAGTTTGAGAGTATCCTCCTGAACTGGAAAAAGACTCATAAACAGGAGCTGGGAAAGAAAGGACATGTATTGTATCATTTATCAAATATACTTTTATTTTTATCTTTCTGCTAAATTAGCTATTTTTGTGAAAGTACAAATTTCCTAATGTTTAGTATATTATGAGAAAGTCAAATTTGGTTATTCTACTGGTTTTTTTCTCTTTTTTCCTTTCAGGATGCGACTGGGTAAGGTTTCAATTGGGGATGCCAACCTCAAGAGAGATTGAAGCAAAAAAAAGTGCCAATCTATTTATTGAGGAGCAGAGAATAAAGGATTCTCTTCTAAGGTTGCAAATTGACTCAATAGCAAAGGCATCTGCCGACACAGCTGCACTTTCGCAGCAGGTGAGAGAGATGGTCAGGGGTGCCGGGGCAGCCGTTGCCGGTGATGTCAAAGAGATTACCAAAGATGTGAAAGAGGCTGCAGGTAAAGTTATTAATAAAACCAATAGTGCTGTACAACCAGCCATTAGTGTCAAAAATAATGCAACAGCAATTCCAAAAGCAGATTATAATGACCGCTTCTATGTTATTGTCGGGAGTTTCAAGGATCCTCTGAATTCAGAAAAGATGTTTCTTTACCTTTCAAAGAACGGCTACAAACCAAAACTCATAGAATTCAAAAACGGTTACAAACTGGTTTCTGCTGCATCTTTCATGACACAGGAGGAGGCTACAAAGGAGATGCTCAAGATAATGGATACTGATTTCGCACCTGAAGATATCTGGGTATACGACACCAATCAAAGATTACATGTTAAATAAACTATATTAAAAAAATAATGAAAACCACTGCATTTACAGAAAAACACATTGCGTTAGGAGCTAAAATGGTACCTTTTGCCGGATACAACATGCCGGTAGAATATTTCGGGATTAATGAGGAGCACAATCACGTCAGAACTAAGGTTGGTGTATTCGACGTTTCACATATGGGCGAAATTTGGGTCAAGGGCCCCAATGCTCTTGCTTTCCTTCAGTATGTCACTTCAAATGATGTGTCGGTACTTACACCCGGCAAAGTTCAGTACTCATGTTTCCCTAACGGCAAAGGTGGCATTGTAGATGACCTTCTTGTATATTGCATAGATTCAGTTACATATCTGCTTGTTGTAAATGCATCCAATGTGGACAAAGATTATGCTCACATTGCAGCGATAGCACCAAAGTTCAATATTACACCGGGTAGGGAGCTTTACAATGCTTCTGATGAGATTGCCCAGCTTGCTGTTCAGGGCCCTCTGGCACTAAAGGCAATGCAGAAAATCTGTGACCAGAATGTTACAGATATGGAGTACTATACTTTCAAAAAGCTTACCTGCGCAGGAATTCCAAACGTAATCTTCTCAACAACAGGTTACACCGGTTCAGGCGGATGCGAGATTTATGTTGCTAACGAGGATGCCGATAAACTTTGGAAGGCAGTTTTTGAAGCCGGTAAGGAGTTTGATATCAGGGCTATCGGTCTTGGTGCAAGGGACACACTTCGTCTGGAGATGGGGTTCTGTCTTTATGGGAATGACATAGACGACACAACCTCTCCAATTGAGGCAGGTCTGGGATGGATAACAAAATTCAGTGAGGCAAAGGGTGACTTCATAGACAAGGATTACATGCTAAAGCTTAAAACCGAAGGACCTAAAAAGAAACTGGTTGGTTTTGAACTTGTAGACAAGGGTATTCCAAGACATGGCTATTCTGTTTGTGATGCATCTGGCACAGAAATTGGTATCGTTACATCTGGAACAATGGGTCCGGCAATAAAAAAACCTGTAGGGATGGCGTATGTAGCTGCTGCCTATAGCAAGACAGATAGCGAGATTTTCATTAAGGTACGTGAAAAACTGCTAAAGGCAAAGGTTGTTAAAATGCCTTTCTACAAGCAGTAATTTTTGAAAAATGACAGAGCTCAGATGGGCAGACGAGTTATCATGTGCGGTAACTGTATGCGACAAAGAGGCAAATGTTGTATATCAAAACGAAAAGGCACGTAAAACTTTTGAAAACTACGGCGACCTTATCGGGAAAAATCTGAAGGAGTGCCACGGAGAGAAGTCGTGGAAAATGATTCTGGATATGCTGGAAAGTGGAAAGTCCAATACCTACACCATAGAAAAAAAAGGTGTAAAGAAGATGATTCATCAGACCCCTTGGTACCGGAATGGCGAATTGATGGGACTAGTCGAGTTTTCGATTGTGTTGCCGGAAGAGATGCCGCACTTTATCAGATAATCCAATACATCTACAAATGCCTAAATTCAGATTTGCACACAACAACATTAACGTAAAGGAGCTGGAGAGAAGCATGGAGTTTTACCATGCAGCTCTCGGCCTTTCGGAAATAAGAAGGATCACTCCCGAAGATGGTTCTTTCATTATTGTATTTCTTTCCGACGGTTCATCGGAACATCAGCTTGAACTTACATGGCTCAGAGACTGGGACAGACCATATAATCTGGGTGATAATGAGTTCCATCTGGCTTTCAGGACAGATGATTATGAGGCAGCATACAACAAACACAAGGAGATGGGCTGCATCTGTTACGAAAACAACAAGATGGGAATCTATTTTATAAACGATCCTGATGGTTACTGGCTGGAGATTATACCTGTAAGAAAATGATACTGAAAAGAATATTCATAGCGGCAGCTCTCATACTTTCATTTTCCGCAGAGCTATTCTCACAAACCGATGTTGAGTTGCAACTGAAGAAGCATGTATATGCTCTTGCTGCCGATTCACTAATGGGCAGATATTCAGGGCATAAAGGGGAGGAGATTGCATATAATTACATTACAAGGGTCTTGAAGGAGTCCGACATTACTACTCTTTATAACAGGACTGGACAGGACTTCTCGTTTGTGTCGGACAAGGGTGATACTCTCTATTCAAAAAACGTTGTGGCAATAATTGAGGGGTATGATCCTGTTCTTAAAAACGAGTACGTGCTCATAGGTGCCCACTACGATCATCTGGGTTACAACAAGATGCAAATTAACGGAAAGGAATCTCTCCAGATTTACAAAGGAGCAGACGACAATGCTTCCGGAGTGAGTATACTTATGGAGGTTGCCAAAGATATAAAAAGAGAATCGTTCAACTTCAGGAGGTCGGTAATCATTGCAGCATTTGGTGCTGAGGAGCAGGGACTTGTTGGCTCATGGTACTTTACAAACAGAGCATTCAGCTATGCCGAAAATATAAATCTGATGATAAATCTCGATATGGTGGGCAAATCGGGAGGAGAAAACTACCCAAGAGTTTATACTGTTCTACCTGGAGTAGAACTCTCCACAATGCTTAAGGATGTGTCGGATTTGCCGGCAATGATATCTCCAAAGATAATTGCAACCGATTACTTTGCATCGGATCATCAGAATTTCAGTAAAAAGGGTATTCCGGTTGCGCTTCTAACAACAGGAATTCACCGTGATTACCATACTCCGCGTGATTTACCCGAGAGTCTCGACTATAAAAGCATGGCCTCAATTTCGAGATATGTGTTCGAACTGGCAAAGAGCGCGGCAAACCAGACAAGGTCGCTTCCGAGAACAGCATTTGCAGAAGACAAGCAAGTCCCTTCTTCTGCCGGAAAGGATAGTTCGGGAAGAGTTTACTCTACTTACGATGTTGATCAGGCACCTTCATTTTTACGTGGCGACCAGAGGCAGTTTCTGGACAAATGGGTTTACGACTATATTAAGTACCCTCAATCCGCAATGAACTCAGGTATTCAGGGGCGGGTTATCGTGGAGTTCATTGTTGAGAAAAGCGGCGAAGTGAGCTCTGTCGAAGTTGTTAAATCGGTAGACGATGCACTTGATGCTGAGGCAGTAAAAGTGGTTAAGGCTTCACCAAGGTGGAAGCCGGGAATCAAAGGTGGAGTTCCTGTAAGAGTCAAAATTTCTGTACCCATAGAATTTAAGCTAAAGAGATAGAAAAATTACTACATTTGCCGTCTGAAATAATTGACGTGAAATGGAGTATAATTTTCTTGAAATCGAACAGAATTGGCACCGATATTGGTCTGAAAACAAAACATTTAAAGTAAAAACAGATAGTTCCAAACCTAAGTTCTACGTTCTGGATATGTTTCCCTATCCATCCGGAGCGGGTCTTCACGTTGGACATCCTCTCGGCTATATTGCAAGCGACATTTACAGCAGGTACAAAAGGCTAAAGGGCTTTAACGTTCTTCACCCTATGGGATACGATGCATTCGGTCTGCCGGCAGAACAATATGCCATTCAGACCGGTCAGCACCCTGCCACTACAACAGAAAAAAATATTCTCCGTTACCGCGAACAGTTAGACAGAATCGGATTTTCATATGACTGGTCACGCGAGGTAAGGACATGTGATCCTGCCTACTACAAATGGACTCAATGGGCATTTCTTGAGATGTTCTCTCATTGGTACAATAAAAAGAGTCAGAAAGCCCGGCCAATTTATGAGCTTGTTTCAATTTTTGAAAAGGAGGGCAACAGTGAGGTAAACGCAGCAAGAGGAGAGGTGGATGTATTCACATCTGCGCAGTGGAACTCATACAGCGAGGCTGAGAAATCGTCAATTCTGATGCAATACAGGGTTGCATATCTGGGAGAGACATCGGTTAACTGGTGCGCAGCTCTGGGAACCGTACTTGCAAACGATGAGGTGAAAGAGGGACTCTCGGTAAGGGGAGGCTATCCTGTGGAGCAGCGGAAAATGAGGCAGTGGCAGTTGAGGGTGTCGGCATATGCCGAGAGACTTCTTAACGATCTGGATAAGGTGGAGTGGAGCGACTCGCTAAAGGAGATGCAGCGCAACTGGATTGGCCGATCGGAGGGAGCAGAGATGATATTCAAGGTTTCAAATGGTCAACAACAATATGATCTGGAGATATTCACTACCAGGGCAGATACAGTGTTCGGAGCTACATTCATGGTTCTTGCTCCTGAAAGTGAATGGGTAGAGAAGCTTACTACAGCTGAACAAAAAAATGCTGTAGATGAGTATCTGGTGAATGCAAAAAAGAAGACAGAGAGGGAGAGAATAGCAGAGACCAAAAAGGCAACAGGTGTCTTTACAGGAAGCTACGCAATAAATCCATTCACATTGCAAAATATTCCTGTGTGGATATCTGAATATGTTCTTGCCGGCTACGGAACAGGGGCAATAATGGCAGTCCCGGCGCATGACAGCAGGGACTATACTTTTGCAAGACAATTCAACCTCCCGGTCATTCCTCTTATTGAGGGATGCGATGTTTCTGAGGCAAGTTTCGATGCCAAGGAGGGAATTATGTGCAACTCGGGTTTCCTTGACGGAATGACCGTAAAACAGGCAATACCGGCTGCCATAAATGAGGTTGAGAAGCTTGGAATAGGAAAGAAAAAGATAAACTACCGCCTGAGAGATGCTATCTTCTCTCGTCAGCGTTACTGGGGAGAACCTTTTCCAATATATTACAAAGATGGAACGGCAATGCCGCTGGAACTGAAAAACCTTCCACTTGAGCTTCCTGAGGTTGACAAGTTCCTGCCTACAGAGAGTGGAGAGCCGCCGTTGGCTCGTGCAGAGAACTGGACATTTGAAGGTTACCCGCTGGAAAAGAGTACAATGCCCGGTTTCGCAGGCAGCAGCGCATACTACCTGAGATATATGGACCCTTCTAACTCTAATGAGCTGGTTGGCAAAGAGGCAAACAATTACTGGAGAAATGTTGACTTATACATAGGTGGTACTGAGCATGCAACAGGTCACCTCATATATTCGCGATTCTGGAACAAGTTCCTGTTCGACCTTGGTTATGTTTGTGAACCTGAGCCGTTCAAAAAGCTTATCAATCAAGGTATGATTCAGGGACGTTCAAACTTCGTATACAGGGTTAAAGGTGGCAATACATTTGTCTCTCTTGGGCTTAAGGATAAATACGAAACAACGGAGATACATGTAGATGTAAATATTGTAAGCAACGACAAACTGGACATTGCTGCGTTCAAAGCATGGATGCCTGAGTACGAGAACGCAGAGTTCATTCTGGAAAATGGAGAGTATGTTTGCGGGTGGGCAGTTGAGAAGATGAGCAAGTCTATGTTCAATGTGGTAAACCCAGATATTATATGCACAAACTATGGTGCAGACACACTCAGAATGTACGAGATGTTCCTTGGTCCCCTTGAACAGTCAAAACCTTGGGATACAAACGGAATTGACGGTGTGCACCGGTTTCTCAAAAGGTTCTGGAGGTTGTTCATACAGAAGGAGGCATTTGCCGTATCGGAAGAGAAGGCAACAGCTAAAGAGCTTAAAATCCTTCACAAACTCATCAAAAAAATTCAGGAAGATATCGAAAGCTTCTCTTTCAACACAAGTGTAAGCGCCTTTATGATTGCAACAAACGATCTTTACGAAGTCGGCTGCACAAAAAGAGAGATTCTGGAACCTATGACAATACTCTTGTCGCCGTTTGCTCCTCACATTTGCGAGGAGTTGTGGAAGATGCTTGGTAACAAAGAGAGTATATCATTTGCAAAATTCCCCGAATATGTTGAGGCTCATACTGTCGAAAATTCATTTGAGTACCCTGTATCATTCAACGGCAAGTTGAGGTTTAAACTTACCCTTGCTATAGGACTCTCTGTAAAAGAGATAGAAGAGGCGGTTCTTGCAGATGAGAATACTGCCCGATACCTTGCAGAGGGTACAATCAAAAAAATAATAGTTGTTCCTAATAAGATTATTAATATTGTTTGCTGATGGTTTTGCAATCTTTTCAAGTTGATGCTTTTACAGACAGGATCTTTTCCGGAAATCCTGCTGTGGTTGTTATGCTGGAGGAGAAACTCCCCGATTCTGTTTTAAGGAAAATTGCCCAGGAGAACTATGTTCCGGAAACTGCGTTCATACTTCCTGATGGTAATAATTATTCTCTCCGATGGTTCACTCCCGACATGGAGATGGATCTTTGCGGCCATGCAACTCTTGCATCGGCACATGTTCTTTTTACCTGGTACAAGTATAAAGGAGAAGAGATACTGTTCAATACTGCTTCCGGTCAGATAGTTGTCAAAAAAGAGGGGGATATGATTTCTATGGATTTCCCGCTGAGAGAGGCAATAAAATCGCCGCTTCCGGAAGAGATTTATGACAGTCTCAACATCAAACCACTGGAGATATATAAAGCTAGGGACTATCTGCTTGTATATGCCAAACAGGAGGAGATTGAGATGATAGAGATAGAAAGGTCGGTCTTTGACGAAATAAACATCGACCCGGGCGGAGTTATTGTAACTGCTCCGGGCAAGGAGCGCGATTTTGTTTCGAGATACTTCACCCCGCAGGCTACAATTCACGAAGATCCTGTAACCGGTTCGGCACACTGCACCCTTGCCCCTTACTGGGCAAAAAGGCTTAAGAAGGATTCGCTCACTGCAAGGCAGCTTTCCAAAAGGGGAGGGGTTATCAGCTGTATAATGGGTGAGGGTAGGGTTTTAATAAAAGGAAGCGCAGTCATCTTCTCCAAATCGGAACTATATTTGTAAAAAAAGCAATATGGACATTTCTATATTCAGAAACTTAAAGTCATATACGATTATGACTTTCGGACTTTTCATTTATGTTTTCAGCTGGACGGCATTTCTGATTCCACACGAGATAGCAGGTGGAGGCGTGAGCGGTCTTGCCTCTGTAATACAATATTCAACAGGCATTGAGGTTTTCTACTCGTATCTCCTTATGAATGCCATATTGCTTGGTATAGCCTTCCTTTTTCTGGGCAGAGGATTCGGATTCAAAACAATATACTGTATTGCAGTAACGGCTTTAATGTTCAAGTTCCTTCCGCTTATACCCTGGACATCAGATATTGAAGATAAACTTATAAATGCAGTACTGGGGGGGACTCTGAGTGGTGTCGGAATAGGTGCGATTTTCCTTCAGGGTGGCAGCACCGGAGGGACAGATATTGTTGCTCTTATAATTGCGAAATACAGAGAGACATCGCCCGGCAGGGTTTTTCTCTATTGCGACCTGGTTATCATAGGTTCTGTCTTCTTTATCCCTGGTAAGGAGCTGTCCGATGTAATTTACGGTTACATTGTAATGGTGTCATTCTCATATGTGATAGACCTGATCCTTACCGGAAACAAACAATCTGTTCAGATTATGGTCTTCTCCAACAAATATGCTGAAATTGCCGACAGGGTTACAAAGGAGCTTGGGCGTGGGGTTACGGCAATCTCTTCTACTGGCTGGTATTCACAGACCGACAGCAAAGTTCTTGTAATTGTGCTTAGAAAGAGCCAGATGGCAGAAATCAGCAATATCGTAAGGGAGATAGACCGGAATGCATTTATGTCGGTAACCACTGTGATGAGTGTCTATGGTCAGGGATTCGATCAATTTAAAGCGGGGAAAATAGAATGGACAAAAAAACAAAAGGAATCTTAAATGGTGTAAAGGAGTACGTTATTATAACGTTCGGGCTCCTTCTGTATGCAATCGGCTGGTCTGTGTTTCTTATTCCCAACGGACTGGTAGGGGGTGGGGTAACAGGTATCTCTGCAATAATTTTTTACTCTACAGGGTTTCCTGTAAGTTACTCATTCTTCCTTATCAATGCTGTGCTTTTGGGCATAGGGCTCAAAATACTGGGCAAGGCTTTTGGGGTAAAGACATTCTATGCAATTATCATTATAACTGTTTTTCTGGATATAATACCGGGTCTGGTGCCGCAAGAACTTATTAACGACATTGCTATAGGTAACGGCAAACTTTTAAGTGCCATAATGGGCGGAGCCTGTGCCGGGGTAGGAATTGCAACAACATTCACTCAGGGTGGCAGCTCAGGTGGTACAGACATTGTAGCTCTTATAGTTAACAAATACAGAAATGTGTCGCCCGGCAGGATCATTCTGCTAATTGATATAATAATAATTGCCAGTTCAATAATTATTCCTTCCGATGAGTCGCTTGGTCTGAGAATAGCCGTAATCATTTATGGTTACATGCTCATTACGGTTACAAGCTACACGGTGGACCTTGTTCTCTCGGGAGCAAGGCAGTCAATACAGATTTTCATATTTTCCAAAAAGTACGAAGAGGTTGCCGACAAAATCACAGCCATCGGCCGTGGGGTGACGGTCATTAATGCCCAGGGCTGGTTCACTAAACAGGAGGGCAAGGTTCTTATGGTAATTGTAAGACGTACGGAATCTAACTATGTGTTCCGGGTTGTACGTGAGGTGGACAAGGAGGCGTTTCTTTCTGTGGGAAACGTTATGGGTGTTTACGGTAAGGGGTTCGATGAGATGAAGCGGTAATTTGGTGCGATTTTTTCTTAAATTGGAAATAAATTCTTACGATTAGATAAATTATTAGCCTATAATGAATTAGTTTGTTAGGTTTGATATTTGTTGTTACATTTGAAAAACTTAATGACTAATGTATGAGCGAGTTGGTGAACTTTGTTGAAATTCAGTCAAGGATTGAGTTTCTTTATGGAATTATCTATTTTTTGTTTTCGATCTATCTGTTTTTTCTTCTCTACTTGAAGAAAAATATGTTACCGAGGGAGAGGAGATTAGTCTATGCTACCTCTTATGGTTTTTTGGCAATATCATTAACATTCATTGTCAGACTACTGGCTCATGATTCATTTCCGGAGTTTGACTATTATCAGGCAAATATATCTAAAGTGCTATTTATGATGTTGATAGCCCTGCCTGTTCAGTATTACTGTTCTACCAGTATAAATTCTGTAGACTATTCGGTTAAAGTATATCTTGTTACTTTGTCAATCCTTATGGTTGCAAATATATTAACCCAGTTTGTCTCGGTAAAAACAATAACTTCACACAAGCAGATAGATAATATATATCTTTTAGTGGCCACATCTGTTTTCATAATATATAGTAGTTTCCTTACTTACAAGTTTTATAGAAGATTGTGTTGTATTTCAGATGATGATAATCACTCACTTATATGTCACAAGAATGATATATTCATATTTCTTGCTCTGACCATAGCTTCAATACTGCTGCTACTGTTCATGTATATAAATGTCAGATATATTTATGTTATTGAATTACTGTCATTATTTACCATTATCAATGTCTTCCTTTTTTTCAGAACGACGTACCCGTTCAATTATCCCGGTACTACAGGCGACAATTCTCTTAATGACCCCGGCTCCTCTATTTTAATGGATAGACATAAGATTAACAGGCAGATATCGGAAAATATGAAGGCAGAAGAGTTGTATGAAAGGCTTTTAACCTATTTCGAAAAAGAGAAACCATATCTGCGGGCCGACCTCAAGATAAGAGAGGTGGCAATGTATCTATATTCAAACAAAACCTATTTATCCAGAATAATTAATGACAAACACAATCAGAATTTCAATCAGTTTGTGAATTATTACAGAATAGAAGAGACCAAGAGGCTGTACTATTCCAATTTAAAGCTTAGTATTCAGGATTTAAGCAACATGTCGGGTTTTGGTTCAATGGCAACCTTCTCTATTGCTTTCAGGTATTATCTGGGCTATACTCCTGCAGACTGGTGTAAGGAGCAAAAACTTAAGCTTCAGAATGATTAGGTTTGGTGCTGCAATAAAGATCATAAAGAAACTCCTCTACCTGTCGGGTCTTCTTGAGGAAGAAATTAAAGAACACAGCTATACTAAAATTTCAGACGTTTGTAAAAAAACTGAAAATGCAATAGAAACAAAAAAGCTTTATCTTAACCCTGGTTTCACTATTGCAATGCTTGCGAAGGAGATAGGAACCAACAGAACCTATCTGTCCAGGTATATAAGTGGAGTGAAGAGATGCAGATTCACCGACTATATTAATAATCTGAGAGCAGAGCATGCAAAAAGCCTTCTTCAGGCACCGGGAATCCTGCCATTGGCAGATATTGCAATGATATCGGGTTTTGGCAGTGTACGGGCCATGAACAGGTCCTTTCTTAAAAACTATGGTAAGCTGCCTGCTACAGTGAGGAAGGAATATCTCACTTTGTTGAAGTTCCCCTTATGTCCAGCGAAAACATGTGAAAATGGCAATCAGAGTCTCTGCCAGAGGGGGTAGCATATGCGTGATTTACAAATACTTGCGAAATGATCTGATTGTCTGATAACTGCTAAAAGCTTTGGCAGAGTATTGTGTTCTCTATTTCCAGAGACCCGTTTTATTTTCGCGGGCATACCTCTGGGCGGCAATAAAGGTATCCTTGTACTTTACATTTGGCGGAAAGGTTGCAACCTGGGCATAACCCTCTTTTACGAGGTATTCATTAAGAAATGTACCATCTTCCAGGTATACATAAGCAAGTGTGCGTCCGTATCTGTCCGTTTTTTGCACATCAAACTCCAGCCTTACCATTTTGCCGGTCAGAAATTTGGACAGAAATGCCTTTGATTCAATTCCAAACTCCTCCTTTTTCTTTTTACCTGTGTTTCTGGACTCCGGAGCGTTTACACCTGTCAGCCTTATTTTTTCATC
The DNA here is from genome assembly GCA_041659025.1 of Bacteroidales bacterium. GTDB lineage: Bacteria > Bacteroidota > Bacteroidia > Bacteroidales > UBA932 > Bact-08. The sequence continues at coordinate 371,884 of JBAZZA010000002.1, forward strand.
CGAACCATCATTATTGAGGATAACGAAGGTGTCACCATCTATAACCCTTGTTACTTTCAGGTAAATTTTTCCGCTTACAGATCTTGCAACTGATGTTCTTTTTTCTTCATCTGAGCTTGCTGTATCGCATGTTCTTGCAGTATCGGTGAGTATCTCTGGCTTATTGACAACTGCCTTAGCCGGAGATTCTTTCTGACCCAATTCCCGCGATGAACTGTTCAATTGATCAAACTGATTAATCCTGTTGTTCTTGCAAGACAGGGAAAACAATACGGGAAAAAGTAAGAGAACGAGTAGAGTGGGTTTGAGTAAGGAGAGCTTCATTTTATTCATAGAATTTTCACAATAAATAGTGTTTAAAATTAGACAATTTAATTCTAAGATTAGATATGTTTAAGCAATAGATCCTAGTTTATAATTACACTATTATTACTATTAGAGTATCTGAGTCAATTGAAATGCTCTATAAGACATAATAAAGGTATAAACGTATATTTACACTCATTTTTGCATTTGTAAAAAATAAATTATTATATTAGCCCCGTAAAACAGCTTTAACTAAAACCTACCTTTATGTTACTACATCAGCAATTTGTACGGATGGCAAAGAAAAATGCCAAAAAGTTTGCAATTATTGACAAAACAACAGACAAGAGAGTCACCTATTCCAAAGCTTTAATTGGTTCTCTCATCCTCAGCTCAAAATTCAAAAAATATGACACAGGATTCATTGGTATAATGATCCCTACATCTGCAGGTTGCGCACTTGCTACAGTGGCAGCATTGATGAGTGGAAGGATTCCTGTTATGATTAATTACTCCACAGGAGCGGAGGTAAATGCCAGGTATGCTCAGAATAAATGTAAGTTCACGACAATAATCACATCAAGGGCGTTACTGGAAAAAATCAAATGCCCGGTTCTGGATGGTATGATTATGATTGAAGATATTATGAAGGGCGTCTCAACCGGAGATAAACTTATTGCTGCGGCAAAATCGATGCTCCCTGTAAACATGATTTTCAATTGTATTCATAAGGGCGATGAAAATGACACCGCTGCAATTTTATTTACAAGCGGTAGTGAAAAGGATCCGAAAGCGGTTCAGCTTACTCATAGAAACATTGCATCTAACATTGAAAATTTCGGGGATTATGTCAATATCAGTGACAAGGATGTCTTACTTGCAAACCTTGTGTTTTTCCATGTGTTTGGTCTTACAGTAAATCTTTGGGTAGCCTTATACAAAGGCATGACTATGGTCACCTATGCTAATCCTCTCGATTTTCAGACAGTCTGCAATATAGCTCGTGAGGAAAAACCAACAATAATGGTAGGTACACCAAGCTTCTTCTGGGGATACCTCCATAAGTCGGAACCGGGAGACTTTAAGACTCTGCGGATAATGGTATCAGGGGCAGACAAATGTCCTGATGCATTACGTGAGGGGTACATGAAAAAACATGGTGTCACTCTGCTGGAGGGTTATGGAGCCACTGAAACATCACCGGTGATATCTGTAAACTCTCATGAATTCAACAGACCGGGAAGTACCGGGAGAGTCATTCCTGGTGTTACTGTCAGGGTAGAGAATTTTGAGACAGGGGAGGAGTGCAAGACAAGAGAAGTGGGCAAAGTATTGGTTAAGGGAGACTCTGTTATGAAGGGTTATTATGACGATCCTGAGCTTACTGCAGATGCTCTGGCCGATGGTTGGTACAATACCGGTGACATGGGTTACATGGATGAAGATAACTATCTGTGGCATGCAGGACGTTTCAAAAGATTTGTCAAGATTGGTGGAGAGATGGTCTCTCTGGTAAAGGTGGAAAACACATTGGAGAAACACCTGCCTATGGGAGTTTCGTGTTGTGTAGTGGACGTGACAGACGAATTGAGAGGGTCATCTATAATCGCAACTGTAACCATTGAGGTTAACAAAGCAGAAATACTCAGGAAAATGGGAGATGAGTTACCAAATATCGCCCTGCCAAAACACTTCATAGTGATAAGGGAGTTCCCGATGATGAGTTCAGGGAAAATTGATTTCAGGTCGGTGACTAAAATAGTACAGGACATTCTGACCAACCCTGAGAAGGAGTATTTTGCTGAATCCTAGTATTATGCTGTTTGTAAATAAATGCTTTAGATAGCTTCTTCCAGTACAAGGTAAGATCTGAGGTTCGACCTTATAAAGTGCTGCCTGTCGGGTGTATTCTTGCCCATATAGAACTCCAGAAGTTCCGGGATGTTGTCGTCGTTCCCAAGGCGCACCTTGTCAAGACGGATACTCTCACCAATGAAAAACTTAAATTCATCGGGAGAGATCTCTCCAAGACCTTTGAATCGGGTAATTTCAGGATTGGTTCCAAGCTTTTTGATTGCCCGGTCGCGTTCATCAGAGGAGTAGCAGTATAAGGTCTCCTTTTTGTTCCTAACCCTGAAGAGTGGGGTCTGAAGTATATAAAGATGGCCCTGCCTTATAAGATCTGGGAAGAACTGCAGGAAGAATGTCATGAGCAGAAGGCGTATGTGCATCCCGTCAACATCGGCATCTGTTGCAATTATTATCTGATTGTAGCGGAGGTTTTCAAGATCTTCCTCTATGTTGAGAGCTGCCTGCAAAAGGTTGAACTCCTCGTTTTCGTAAATTATCTTTTTTGTGAGCCCGTATGTGTTCAAAGGTTTCCCCTTGAGACTGAACACTGCCTGTACAGCAACGTCTCTGCTCTTTGTTATTGAACCGCTTGCAGAATCACCCTCAGTAATGAAGAGCATACTCTCCTGTGAACGGTCATGTTTTTCGTTGTAGTGAACGCGGCAATCCCTGAGCTTTTTGTTGTGGAGGTTTGCCTTCTTCGCCCTCTCGCGTGCAAGCTTCTGTATGCCAGATATTGCCTTTCTCTCTTTTTCTGAGTCGAATATCTTTCTAAGGATAGCGTCTGCAATATCCGGATGACGATGAAGAAAGTTGTCGAGATGTGCCTTTAGAAAGTCACCTATGAAGTTCCTGACGCTTATGCCACCCGCCGACATCTCTTTGGAACCAAGCTTTGTCTTTGTCTGTGATTCAAAAACAGGTTCCTGAACCTTTATGCTTACAGCGGCTATCATAGACTGACGAATATCGCTTGGGTCGAAGTCCCTCTTGTAAAAATCTTTGATTGTCTTTGCTATTGCCTCTCTGAATGCAGATAGGTGGGTTCCGCCCTGGGTTGTATACTGGCCGTTAACAAACGATGATATACCCTCGCCATAGTCATTCCCATGAGTAATTGCTATCTCAATGTCGTCACCCTTGAGGTGAATAGGTGTGTAGAGTGGTTCTTTTGTGAGAGATTCATTCAGCAGGTCAAGCAGACCGTTTTTTGATATGAACTCCTTTCCGTCGAGCTTTATTGTGAGACCGGTATTCAGATAAGAGTAGTTTCTGAGCATACTCTCGATAAACTCGTAGTTGAAAGTATAGTCGCCAAAGAGCTCTTCGTCCGCAATAAAGGTTACCATGGTGCCGTTTTTCTCATTGCTCAGAACTCTTCCCTCCTCAATGAGCTCGCCCCGGCTGAACCGTGCAAAGTGGCTCTCACCTTCTCTGAAAGACTGAATGTTGAAGGATACGGAAAGGGCATTTACAGCCTTGATACCAACACCGTTCAGCCCAACCGATTTCTTGAATGCCTTGTCGTCATATTTTGCACCTGTATTCATTCTGCTGGCGGCATCAACAAGGCTGCCGAGCGGAATTCCACGTCCATAGTCCCTTACAGAGACCACTCTCTCCTGTATGGATATTACAATAGACTTTCCGTAACCCATTGCAAACTCATCTACCGAGTTGTCCATAACCTCCTTAAGGAGAACGTAAATGCCATCGTCAGGCGATGAGCCATCTCCAAGCTTGCCTATATACATTCCAGGTCGGCGTCGGATGTGTTCGTTCCACTCTAAGGTTTTAACTTCATTCTCGGTATATGTGTTCATTTGGGGGAATTTTCTGCGAAGTTACAAAATTTACCCTTTTATTTTTAAAATTTCGTTAAATAATCCTGTGGCAGTTTGCCTCGATCCGGCACCTGCTCCCACTATTTTCAGAGGAGAAGAGTAGTCACTGCTGGTTATTATCACAGCATTGTCAGTCCCTGAAACCTCATAAAGAGGATTCAATGAATTTATCGATTCAAGACCAATGCGACAAACTCCATTCCTTATTGAAGCAACGTACTTAAGCCTTTCACCCTTAGCACTCGACTCTTTAAAAGCTTTGGAAATTTTCTCTTCATTGTCGTCGAGAGGAGCAATGCTCACATCCGAAGCCTCTGTTTCATAACCAATTTCTCTGCAAAGAATCATGGTTTTCCTCAACACGTCTGTACCCGAAAGGTCCTGTCTTGGATCGGGTTCGGTATAACCAAGCGCCTTGGCTTTCTTTATAAGATTGGAGAAACTGTCGGAACCGTCGTAATTGCTTAGGATATAGTTAAGTGTGCCGGAGAGAATAGCTTCGATTGATACAATCTTGTCGCCTCCTTGAATCATTTGCCTTATTGTGGAAATTACAGGCAGGGCCGCTCCCACTGTTGTTTCGTAAAAAAAAGAAGCATCAGAATTTTGTTCGCTCTCCTTAAGTGATTTGTAATTGTCAAAAGATGAGGAGTGAGCAATTTTATTACATGTAACCACCGAGATGTTATTTGAAAGCATTTCCTGATATGTAGAAGCCACACTCTGATGAGCTGTACAATCTACAAAAACAGAATTAACCAGACCCATTTCGTGGCTGATTTCACAGAATTTGTATATACCGGCATCTTTCCCGTTTTTAAGTAATTCCGCGATTGATTCAGGTGCAATTCCACCCCTGTTGAAAACCATTTTCTTACTGTTGCATATGCCGGCAATGCAGATGTCGCGACGATATGCTTTTGAGATGTATTCCGATTGAGACTCAATTATGGAGATAAGTGCCTTTGCAACGTTTCCGTATCCTGCAATAAAGAGATTTATTCTTTTGACACTCTCGCCAAAGAACTCTTTGTGAATCACCCTTATAGACTCATCAGAATCTTCCTGGTTTACTACTGTCGAGATATTCTTTTCCGATGAACCTTGTGCTATTGCCCTTATGTTTATTCCGGCCCTACCCAGTGCGTTGAACATCTTCCCGCTTGTACCTGACTGGTTTTTCATGTCATCACCAACCAAAGTGATAATAGAAAAGCCCTTTTCCACTTTTAATGGGTTGACTCTGCTCAGGCTTATCTCATAGGCGAATGCGTCGTCTGCTGCCTGCTTTGCCTTTTCTGAGTCGGACTCGTCTATTGCAACACACATTGTATGAACCGACGATGCCTGTGTTATAAGAATTATATTGATTGCGGCTTTTGTAAGAGCATCGAACAATCTGCTTGAGTATCCCGGTACACCTACCATTCCGCTTCCCTCCATCGACAGAAGCGCTATCTTGTTGCTGCATGAAATTCCCTTTATCTTACCATGACTTTCGGGAGGGCATTTTTCTATTACGGTTCCTGCATCTTTAGGCGCAAAGGTGTTTTTTACCACTATCGGTATTCCCTTGCTTACCACAGGTTGTATTGTTGGGGGGTAGACAACTTTTGCCCCAAAGTGCGACAGCTCCAGAGCCTCTTTATATGAGATATGGTCAATTGTCCTTGCCTCCGGCACAACTCTTGGGTCGGCAGTCATCATGCCGTTTACGTCACTCCAGATCTCAAGTACACGTGCCTCTGTTGCAACTGCAAGCAGTGATGCTGTATAATCTGACCCGCCTCTGCCAAGTGTTGTTGTCCGTTTTGCCGAATCGCTTGCAATAAAACCGGGGATAATGTATAGCCTTGACTTTTGACTGTCTATAAGTTTCCGGACGTTTGCACATGTTGTCTCCATGTCCACAATATTTTGTGAGTTTACCAGGTCTGTCCTTATGAGCTCCCGGGCATCTATCCAAAGGTTGTTGATTCCGATTGATACAAACTTCACACTTATTATTTTGGTGGATATTATCTCCCCAAAGCTCATTATTAAATCTAATGAAAAGTTACTCAGTTCTTTAAGGTAATATACCCCTTTGCAGACATCTCTGAGTTGATTAAAAAGGTTCTTTACCTTAAGGTCAATTGATGGCTGGAAATCAATAGGAATCAGTTCGTTGATTATTGTCAGGTGTCGCTTTTCCAGACTGTCAATCAGTTTCCTGTAGCTGTCGTCCTGCACAGAGGCGCGACGTCCTATCTCAATAAGAGTGTCGGTACATCCGCCTATTGCAGATGATACAACAATCGTACGGTCCTTCCTTACGCTCTCTTTGACTATTTTTACTACGTTGAATATGTTGGAGGCGTCGGCTACTGAGCTTCCGCCAAATTTAAGTATCTGCATATCAGTTTAAAAATTTTATATGTTTTTTTATTGCTGTCTCAATTCTCTCCCACTCCAGAAGAAATCCGTCATGTCCGAATTCAGAAGATATCTGTTCGAAACCCGACCCCTCAATTTTTGAATGTAAATATTTTTGTTCTTCTATCGGGAAAAGCAGATCGCTGTCTATTCCTATGATTAACGTGTTGGCAATGACTTTCTTAAGAGCCTCTTCAACTCCACCTCTTCCTCTGCCCACATTATGGCTGTCTATTGATTTGGTGAGGGTATAGTATGAATATGCATCAAATCTGTCTACCAGCTTCTTGCCTTGATACTGCTGATAACTGCATGCTCTTTGTGCGAAGATAGTGTCATCGTCACTCTCTTTCTGAGTAAGTCCATAACCATGTACAGATCTGTATGAGAGTAATGCAATAGATCTGGCTGCTGCAAGTCCGGCCTTCCCTCCATGTATATCTTTTTGCTCCTCAAACGAACTGTCGGCAAAAAGAGCCAGGCGTTGCGATTCATTAAATGCAGTACCCCATGGAGACACCCTTGCATTGCAAGCTATCAGAACAATGTTCTTTACTACATCAGGGTAAATTATTCCCCACTCCAGTGCCTGAAATCCTCCGATTGAACCGCCCAGTATAAGGTCGATGTTCTTTATGCCAAGATGTTCCCTGAGGAGATTGTGTGCCCTTACAGTATCGCGTACCGTCACTTCAGGAAATGAAAGAAGATATCGGTCCCCGGAGTCTTTAAAACTTGCCGGGCCACTGCTGCCATAACACGAACCCAATACATTTGCGCAAATTACAGTATATCTCCTTGTGTCAAAAAGTTTTCCTTCGCCAACCAGGTCGCTCCACCACTCAAGCGGATTTGAATTTGCAGTGAGAGCATGGCATACCCAGATAACCTCTTTTCCCTCCGATATATTGTCGGTATAATGATAGAATATCTCAAGGTTTTCCAGGCTCTGTCCGCATTCCAGGAGAAACGGGCTTTTGTATTCAAAAATTGCACTCTTCATAAATCAGATTCTCTTAAGTGATCCTTCCAAATCTGTCTTAATATCGTCTATGTGCTCTATCCCAACTGAGATTCTGAGCATATTTGTCTTTAACCCGGCGGCTTCCAGCGCAGCGGTATTTAGTTGTGCATGTGTTGTAGAAGCTGAGTGGCTGATAAGGGTTTTGTTATCACCTACGTTAACAAGGTGTGTTATGAGGGAGAGAGAATTTACAAAATCTGCTGTCTGCTGCCTGTCACCCTTAAGGCAGAATGAGAGCACCCCGCCAAAGCCTCTCTTAAGGTAGCGTTTTGCCGCTTCATGGTTGGGATTATCCTTCAAGCCGGGATAGTTTACAGATTCTACCTTTGGATGGGAGTTTAGCCACTCTGCAAGTTCAAGGGCATTGCTCATGATCCTGTCCATTCTAAGCGAAAGTGTTTCAACGCCTTGTAATAGTAAAAATGAGTTGAACGGACTTATGGTACATCCCCAGTCACGCAAACCTTCTACTCTTGCCTTTATTGCAAATGCAATGTTACCCGAAGGTGAACCTGCACCGAATGATTCCCAGAACTTAAGCCCGTGATACGATTCCGAAGGTTCGGTAAAACGAGGAAACTTTCCGGAGTTCCAGTCGAAGTTTCCACAGTCCACAAGTACTCCGGCTATGCTGCTGCCGTGGCCGCCTATCCATTTGGTTGCCGAATGTGATATTATATTTGCTCCCCATTCCACTGGTTTGAAAAGATATCCTGCTGCTCCGAATGTGTTGTCGATAATAAGGGGTATCCTATGTTTTCTGCATAGTTGTGCGATACCTTCGAAGTCTGGAATATAGAAATCGGAATTACCTATTGATTCAATATAGACGGCCTTTGTACGCTCATCAATAAGTTTTGCGTATTCCTCTACAGAGCCCTTTTTTGCAAACCGAAACTCTATGCCTAGCTTTTTAAAGCTTATCTTGAACTGATTGTAGGTACCTCCATAAAGCGAAGAGGAAGATACAACATTGTCCCCGCTTTCTGCAAGATTTTGAATGATAATGAATTGAGAAGCATGTCCCGATGATGTGGCGACTGCTGCTGTTCCCCCTTCCAATGCTGCGATTCGCTTTTCGAAGACATCGGTAGTGGGGTTTGAAAGGCGTGTGTAAATGTGGCCGGCCTCTTCTAGTGCGAAGAGTCTTGCGCCGTGTTCTACGCTGTTGAAAACGAATGAGGCTGTCTGGTGTATTGGCGTAACACAAGAGCCGTTGGCAGGGTCCGGTGTATGACCGGCATGCACCTGTAAGGTGTCAAAATGAGTATAATTCATTTTAATAATGTTTAAATTGATTGGAAAATGTGTTATGAAACTTTATGAGACCTCGCCCAATGGACCTGATTCAGGCCCGGATTTTATTGATGCATCTGACGATGCATTCGCATCATCATCATCATCATTGATGCTGACATGACAGAAAGAGAAGCAGAAGATGTTCTGCCTGAATGAATTTGTATGATATTCTCTCTGTTCATTTGTCTAAAGTGGTTGCAAATATATTTATTGTATACGTCAGTTCCAAATTTTTTTACAAATGTGCTGTTGTGTGACTTTTCCCCGGTCAGGGTGAGGGAGTCTGAGAAACGTGTTCCGGATTTACCCACTAGGCAGTCGCTTCGTTAAAAAATAAAGGCTGAAATTGAGATTATGCTTATGTAGATTAGCTGCCAATTTCCGCTCTTATTTTTCTTTACACTCCGCTCCTTAAGTGGGTGCCCAAATCCTCTCAACAAGTCTCTCACACTCCCTCACCCTGACTGGGTTTCTCACACAATATGCACCATTTATAAAATTTTTCCTGTAGAATTACCCGCTTAGCGGGTACCCAAATCTTCCTAGCAAGTATATCATAACCAAGTAGTCCAGCCCTATGCTTTCATGGCATGTCTTTGTATTACAGGTTATTACACCTATTGTGAAAATTTGCTAAATCATTGAATATCAGCGTTTGGCCATGAAAGCATAGGGCTGAAAATTGCTTCAAAGGGCTCAAGAAGGTATGTGTCGGCAAGATTTGCCTCCACATGTTTTTATAATCAGCTGCATATTAGATATCTACTAACCCCTTTGGCAAAGCGATTGGTAAATAATTGACTAGTAGACGAATATGTATAGCTCTCATTTCCAATGAAGTGCTACTCCCTCTGGCAGAGTCTCTGCCAGAGGGAGTAGCATATGCGTGATTTGCAAATACTTGCGAAAAGGTCTGTAAGTCAAGCAAATATGCAATAGACTGATTGTCTGATAACTGCCAAAGGCTTTGGCAGAATAGGGTGTTGACTTGAATGTGGGTAAATCCGGAACACGTTTCTCAAGCTCCCGCACCCAGCCAAGTAGAGAATCACACAATGTGCGTCCCCGTATACCACCCGTATAACAATAATGGCTACCTTTGCATTTCTAAATAAACATAATCATGAAACGTGATCTTGTAATTTACACGGAGAAGATTAATTGTCAGGATTGCTACAAGTGCATTAAGGTTTGCCCCGTAAAGTCAATTAAGGTAGAGGATTTCAGCGCCTCAGTAATAAGCAACACATGCGTCTATTGCGGAAAGTGCATTAATGCCTGTCCGGCCGGGGCAAAGAGATACCGCGAGGAGATTGATTTAGTGCAGGAGTGGGCGGGGGCAGGGGAACCGATGATAGCCTGTCTGGCCCCGTCATTTATCGCGGATTTTGAAAACGTGACTCTTCTTAACCTGCTTAAGGCATTTTACTGCCTTGGTTTTTCAGGAGTTTCAGAAACAGCAATAGGGGCCGATATTGTGGCCCAAAGCACAAATGATTATCTGCACAGTACAAAGAATCCCAAGGTGATAGCCACATGTTGCCCATCGGTTGTCAACTATATAAAGATCTACTTTCCGGAGCACGAAAAGTATCTGGCTCCCATTGTCTCACCAATGATTGCCCATTCCAGGGTACTCAGGAAAAGCGGTTACTCAAATCATAAGCTTGTTTTCATAGGCCCTTGTATTGCCAAGAAGCAGGAGAGTGACCTTTATGACGGGGAGATAGATGCGGTTCTCACATTTAATGAGTTTCGTAAACTGATGGAGATTGAAGGGATATATTTTGCAGATATGGAGAAAGTTACTCTTCCAGAGAATTTTGTTATAGGAGCCTCTCAGAGAGCAGGGCTCTTTCCGGTAGATAGCGGAATGATAAGCACAATGTGCAAGGATATAGAGCCAGTAGATGCAAACTATATGTGCTTTTCGGGAATGAAAGCGGTGATGGAGGTCTGTGGAGAGCTTTCGGATTGGAACCCTCAACAGAAGACGTTTGTAGAACTCATGGCATGCGACGGAGGCTGCATAAAAGGTCCGGCCACATCAGATACTCAAGGGGTGGCAAGCAAAAGGAACAAACTTTTAAGGGATTTTGACATATTCAAACGTTCCGGACTGGCCGTTTCGCTCCCGGAAAGGGATATCGACATTTCTAATGACCGATATAAAGTTCCTTATAAAATCAACTGTGTTTACAGCGAAACTGAGATACAGGAGGTTCTTGATTCTATGGGAAAACGGACAAAGGCAGATGAGCTCAATTGCTCAGGTTGCGGTTATGATAACTGTCGTGAATATGCGGTTGCGTTGCTGGACGGAAAGGCAGAGAGAGAGATGTGCATTTCGCAAATGAGGAAGGAGGCTCAAAACCAGGCTTCGGTTCTTCTCAGGAAGATGCCATACGGTGTTGTGCTGGTAGACGAAAACCTGCGGATAGTAGATACTAATTCTAAGTTTATAGATTTTGGAGGTGAAGAGATAACAATGATATCTGATGCTCTGGGTGGTCTGGCGGGGGCAGATCTCAGAAAGATAGTGTCGTTTCACAAGTACTTTGCAGCAGTTCTGGCAAGTGGAGAGGAGACAAGCGAATTTGACATAAGGGAGGATAAGCGTAATTTAAAGCTCTCCATAATAAGCATAAGACCAAACAAACTTGTCTGCGGGATAATTCAGAACATGGATGATTCACATCTTATGAAGGAGATAATCTCAGAAAAGATTCGTGAGGTGATAAAGCAAAACGCAGAATCGGTACAGAGGATTGCCTACATTCTGGGCGAAAGTGCCTCTTTTACAGAGAGTGTGCTTAATACGGTAATTGACCAGGATAAAAAATAGTATATGAAATGGAAATTGCCGATGATAATGAAAAATTCTTTATAGAAATCGCTTACAGTCAGCAGTTCAAGAAGGGTCAGATTGTAGGTGGTGACACCTTTATCTCGTCAAAACTCAAGGATGAGGAGAGGTTTGTTGCTGTTTTGTCCGATGGTCTGGGAAGCGGAATCAAGGCTAATGTACTCAGTAGCCTTACTGCATCAATGGCTTTAAACTACAGACTGCAGCATCAGCCTTTGGTAGAATCCCTTATAAGCATAATGGATACTCTTCCCAAAGATCAGTTGAATAATATAAGTTATGCAACCTGCTCTGTGGTAGATATCGACTCTTGCGGTGAGACGCATATAGTGGAGTTTGACAACCCAGACTTCATTCTATTGAGGGAGTCTGCCCATATTGAGCCACGTAAGAAATTGGTAAAGTTGCAGACAAAACAGGGCGAAAGGACATTGCTTGATTCTCATCTGATGCTTTTCAAAGGGGACAGACTCATTTTCGTAAGCGATGGTGTGACCCAGTCGGGGCTTGGGTCCAAAGGAATGCCACTGGGGTGGGAGCGTCCGCAGCTCATAACGTTTCTTATAGAATTTGTAAAGAAACACCCCGACATCTCTGCGCGTGAACTCTCAAAAGTTGTAATGCAGAAAGCTCTTCATAACGATCTTTTTGAAGCAAAGGACGATATTACATGTGGTGTTGTCTATCTCAGGGCTCCCAGAAATCTTCTTATCTGCACAGGACCTCCATTTGAGGCAGCTAGTGATCCCGATATGGCTGACATATTTGACAAGTATAAGGGAGAGAAGATAATATGTGGAGGGACAACGGCAATGATTATTGCCAGAGAGTTAAACAGAAAGATAACTGGAGATGGCGGACAGCAGTTTAAAACCAACCTGCCTTCGACAGCCAGGATGGAAGGAGCACAGCTTGTAACTGAGGGAATCCTCACTCTGGGGCATCTGGCAGACCTCATTCAGAACTATGTTGAGGGGGAGGACCCTGACAGTTCGCCGGCGGGAGATATACTAAAGCTTATTCTCAAGAGCGATGTAATAGATATTCTGATGGGTACAAGAATAAATGAGGCTCACTACGATCCCTCGCTGCCTGTGGAGATGGAGATTCGCAGGAACCTTATACGACGACTTAAAATACTGCTCGAAACCACATTTCTCAAGAAGGTTAAAATAAAGTATATTTAAAAATACTCCATATTATTTTGTATGTTGGAGTTGTCAAAATATGGATAAATTTGTATAGTCTAATTAGCAAAAATATGAAAACAGCTCTTATTGGTATTGGTTTAATGCTTGCGGGCACCATTAATGCTCAGAATGTTATTGTAAAAGACCTCTTGAAAGAGTGGAGCTTCACTAAGGGAATTGAGGGTCCGGCGATTGATTCACATGGAAATCTTTATGCGGTTAATTTTGACCGGCAGGGTACCATAGGAATTGTCACTCCGGCAGGGGAGGCCTCTATCTATGTTGTGTTACCTGAGGGTTCAGTAGGTAACGGCATCCGTTTTGACAAGGCCGGATATATGTATATTGCAGATTATACAAAACACAATATTTTAAAAGTTGATCCAAAAGACAGGTCTGTCTCTGTTTTTGCACACAATCCAAAGATGAACCAGCCAAACGACATCGCCATTTCTCCAATCACTGAGTTTCTCTATGCGAGCGACCCTAACTGGAAGGACTCAACAGGCAACTTGTGGATGATTAACAGCAAAGGCGATGTGATTTTACTTGAGGCAAATATGGGGACAACAAATGGCGTTGAGGTAAGTCCAGACGGTAGAAGGCTCTATGTAAATGAGTCAATTCAGAGGAAAATTTGGGTATACGATATTAAGAGAGATGGTTTGCTCGAGAACAAGCGACTTTTCTATTCGTTTAAGGACTTTGGAATGGACGGAATGCGTTGTGACCGCAAGGGCAACCTTTATGTAACCAGGCATGGAAAGGGAACAATTGTGGTACTGACAAAAAGAGGAAAGCAGATTAATGAGATTACACTTAAGGGTAAACTATCTTCGAATATCGTAATGGACAACAAAAAGAAAACCCCTGTCTTTTATGTAACTATGGCAGATAGGGGTTGTTTTGAATATTTTTCTCTTTAGCCCTATGCTTTCATGGCATATGTCTGGAATTCAGGTAATTGCGCTTAATGTGAATAATGACTAAATTGTTGATTATCAGCGTTTGGCCATGAAAGCATAGGGCTGGAAATATTTCTTTTTAAACCAGAATGCTACATTAACCAGTCCTATCATTACCGGTACCTCAACAAGGGGACCGATTACTGCAGCAAATGCTTCGCCGGAATTGATTCCAAAAATTGCAATTGCTACTGCTATGGCTAGTTCAAAGTTATTACTGGCTGCTGTAAATGAAAGCGTTGTGGATTGTTCATAACTGGCTCCGGCTCTCTTGCTCATATAGAAAGAGACAACAAACATAAACAGAAAATATATAACTAGCGGGATTGCAATTCTTATTACATCGAGAGGTATCTTTACTATGTACTCGCCTTTAAGAGAAAACATTACTACAATTGTAAACAGCAGTGCAATTAGTGTGAGAGGGCTTATTTTGGGTACAAACTTTGTCTGGTACCACTCTTTGTTTTTAACACGTATAAGAATAAATCTTGTCAGGAAACCTGCAACCATTGGTATTCCAAGGTATATGAATACACTTTTTGCTATTGTCCCTATTGTTATTTGAGAAACTGAGTCATTTACCGGAAGTCCGAACCAACCCGGCAGTATCGCTATGAATACGTATGCATAGACCGAAAATAGAAGAACCTGAAAAAGAGAGTTGAATGCCACCAGTCCGGCTGCATACTGAGTGTCGCCCTTTGCAAGGTCGTTCCATACTATTACCATGGCAATACATCTTGCAAGTCCTATCAGAATAACTCCGTACATATAGTCTATATTGAACTGCAGGAAAATTATTGCAAGAAAGAACATCAGGATAGGTCCTATTATCCAGTTCTGTACCAGAGACAATCCAAGGATCTTTGTGTTTTTGAACACATCGCCCAACTCTTCGTACTTTACTTTTGCAAGTGGTGGATACATCATAACAATCAAACCAATGGCTATGGGTATGTTTGTGGTACCACTCGATAAGCTGTTCCAGAAATCTGCTATTCCGGGGCTCGCCCATCCCATAAGCACTCCTGCAAACATTGCAAGGAAAATCCACAAGGTTAGGTATCTGTCCAGAAACTTAAGTTTTTTTTGTGAAGGCATTTTATTAATGTTTAAAGTTTAGAATTATCGGTTTTGGTTCTTTTATTTAACAAAATTCTTGGCTGAAGCTGACACCGGCACGATCCGGACAGTTGAAAATCCTTAGATACTATTACCGGCATGCCGTCTCGCTCCCAGTCATGAATCCCGCAGGCCAGACAGGCAACTTTAAAATCTCTGATTTTTAACAGAGGATATAGTTTTTTTGACTCCAGTCCAAAGCTGTCTGCAATAATTATAAATTGTCCTTTGTATTGTTCTATTTGAGAGATGTCAAATTCATCGAATGGTATGAAAATAGTTTGCTGTACATCAAACCTTTTGTACGAAAACTCATAGTCTGTCCGGATATCCAGTAGAATGGCACTTCCTCCCTCCAAAATGGGAAAGGCATCTCTCGGATAAATATACTCGATTCCGTCAGTTAATCTAATGATGCTTTGCATCTCTTAATTATTAAAGTTTTGAGCCGGAAACTGTAATGCTGTATATTCCTGTAGTCCCTAGTACCTCTTCAGGAATGTTTATAACGTTTTGTTTGTGAACGGTAATGTTTTTGAAGCCTTGTTCAGCAATTATTGCAAGGTATTGCTCCATATCTATGGCTCCTGCTACACATCCCACATACATCTCTGCATCCTGACGTAGTTTTTCCGGAAGCTCCCCCTTAATTACCACGTCTGAAACACAAAAATGGCCGTTTGGTTTCAAGACCCTCATTATCTGTTTAAATGCTTTGGATTTATCTGGAACTAAGTTTAATACGCAGTTTGAGACAACTACATCGAACTGACTGTCGGGCATGGGCATATCTTCAATGTCGCCCTGGACAAATTCAACATTGGTAAAGCCAAGTTTTTTGTTGTTTTCTTTTGCTCTGGCAACCATCTCTTCTGTAAAGTCCAGACCGGTTACTTTGCCGGTATCGCCAACTATTGAGCGTGCTACAAAACAATCGTTTCCTGCCCCGCTTCCCAGATCGAGAACGCTGTCTCCCTTGTTGATTGCTGCAAATTGAGTTGGTATGCCACAACCTAGTCCTAAGTCGGCATCGGGATTGTATCCCTCCAGATTAGTGTAATCGTCGCCGATCATACTAATTTCCAGTTCGCCACAGCATCCCGAAGTGCCACAGCATGATGATTTGTTTTGAGATGTGCTGTTTTTAGCTATCTGTCCGTACTTTTCCTTTACAATAAATTTTAAATCGTTTGTTTTCATGCGTTTCTTTTAATCTGTTCTATGTAAAATTTATAAAATCTCTCTTTAATTTCGTCTCTGATTCTGTGGAATTCGCTCAAAATAAATTCCGGGGTACCTGTCTTATGTGAAGGGTCCTCAAAACCTATATGAAGACGGTGCTTTACTTTGCCAAAAAAGGCGGGACAGGTTTCTTTTGCGTCATCGCAAACAGTTATAACATAATCCCATTCATCCATTAAGTACTGATCAACCATTTTTGGGGTGTGGCCGCTTATGTCTATACCGGCTTCTTTCATAACTTTAACTGCTGTCTGGTTTACCTGTGGTGCAGGCTGTGTTCCGGCAGAACATACAGTTATGTTTTTGTCAAATGATTGAAGGAACCCATGTGCCATCTGGCTTCGGCAACTGTTGCCTGTGCATAATATCAGGATTTTCATCTCATTACTTGTTTATTACATATTATTGATTTCTTAAAGCTTACTACTTACAATCGCAAACAATATCGGTCGGTTCAATTTTGTCAAAAAACGAGTAAAGCATCTGCTTGTTCTTATTTATAATATCCTGATTCAGACAGTAGTTGATCTTGAGCCCTTCTATCTCGCCAATTATCAACCCCATCTTTTTTAATTCGCTCAGATGCTGAGAGACGGTACTGCGGCTTAGAGGCAGAAAATCAGAAATATCACCTGAGATACAAGTTTTTGTTTCAGCCAGATATTGAAGTATTGCCAGCCTTGCAGGATGGGACATCGCTTTTGCGAACATCGCTAGATCCTGAAGTTCTTTGTTGAAAATCTCTCTCTTTATCATCGTTTTGGAAGGTGCAATTTAGAAATATTTATTAGTGATATTTTGCAGTTTTATTGCGCTGTGTTTAATGACGCAAACATACGACATAAATTGCAATTAATAAAATTTTTTTATCTTTGAAAAAATCTTCGGATGATAAAAAGAGCAACTGCAATATTTTTAATCTTGTTGGCCAATATTCTGTTATTTGCCCATGTAGTTGTTCCACATCACCATCAAAAATACAAAATTGATATTGTTGGTTTTCATTCACATGAAGAGTGTGAAAATGATAACCATCCGGTAAAAGGACACAATCATGACAGCGATAACAAAGATGAACATGATTACTGTATTTTAAAGGAGGTTATAGTTATTCCATCAAACCTGTTTAAACAAGAGTGTAAGTGTCTGGAATCAAAATGTGTATATAAAGATTTTCGTGCATATCAAGCAATTTGGCATGACTATAAATCAGATTTGCAAAATTTATTGGATAGTTCAGATATTCCGCTACCGCCTCTTATACACTCTGCTCATTCTTATCTGATTAACAATTCTAAAGGATTACGGGCTCCCCCTGTTGTTTGAATTATATAACTAATGAATATATTCGATAATGTCGATATGTATTCAGGTGCCCCATATTATAAAAATTCAAACATAATTTTCGATGAAAAATAGTATATTTTTTATTACTATTATTACATTCTTTCTAATTGGTTGTAATAGTAATACAGTAAAAACAGAGAACCAGGAAAAGCCTAAAATTCAAATAACAGCATATAGTGATAATTTCGAGCTTTATGCAGAAGCTGACCCCTTTGTGACAGGTAAAGCGTCAAACTTATTGTCACATTTCTCACACTTACCATCATTCAAGGCATTGGAAACCGGCATCATGACAGTCAGTTTAAATGTCAATGGAAAAGTAATATCACAAACATTAGACAAACCGACCAGGAAGGGGATTTATAGTTTCGATCTGACACCTCAGACAGAAGGTTCAGGAAATATTGTTTTCGAAATTAAGACAGAAAAAGGTGTTCTTGTACTACAGACATCAGAAATAACTGTATATTCTACAGAACAAGAGGCCAATGAGGCAGCTAAGAAAGCAGTCAAGTCAAAAACCAACACTACTGTTTTTACCAAGGAACAGACCTGGAAGTTGGATTTTGCATCGGAACTCCCCAAAGTTGAACCATTCGGACAAGTAATTAAAACAACTGCCAGAATACAATCGGCTCAGGGTGACGAAATAATAGTATCAGCAAAAGCTAATGGTACAGTAATTTTCGCTGCCAATAATATATTGGAAGGAAAAAATGTATCTATGGGAAATGTTTTATTTACAATTTCGGACAATGGCCTAACCAATAACAACATATCAGTACAATACGCCGAAGCAAAAAACAACTATGAAAAAGCAAAATCTGACTACGAACGGGTAAAGGAACTTGCTAAGGATAAAATAATGTCGGAAAAAGAGTTGCTTAACGCCAGAAACATATTTGATAACGCAAGAGTGGTCTACGAAAATCTTAATAAGAACTTCAGCACATCAGGTCAGAAAGTTTCATGTCCAATTAGTGGGTTTATAAAGCAGATATTTGTAAAAAATGGCTCATTTGTAGAAGCCGGACAGCCTGTTTTTACAATATCGCAGAATAAAACGTTGATTATAAGCGCGGAACTACAACAAAAATATACAACGATTCTGGGTTCTATTATTTCAGCTAACATCCGTACCCTTTGGGATAATAAAACATATACTTTAGGAGAATTAAACGGAAAACTGTTATCATTTGGAAAAGCTACAAACAACGATAATTATCTTATACCTGTTAATCTGCAAATAGACAATAAAGGAAGTTTCATCCCTGGAGGATTTGTTGAAGTCTATTTAAAAACCATGACTAACTCCCAGGCATTGACAATCCCGTGTGAAGCTTTACTTGAAGAGCAAGGAATATTCTTTGTTTATGTTCAGATTACACCAGAACTTTTTGAGAAAAGAGAAGTTAAGACTGGTGCAACTGATGGTTTAAGAACGGAGATTCTAAGTGGGATCGCTCAAAACGAACGTATAATCAGTAAAGGCGCAATTATGGTCAAACTTGCTCAGGCAACAGGTACCCTTGATGCTCATTCCGGTCATGTTCATTAAACTACACACACATGTTAAATAATATTATAAAATTCTCATTGAACAACAAATATCTTATTTTGCTTTGTTCGGTGGTACTGGTTGTTGTCGGACTGAGAACAGCCGGAAATATGGATGTGGATGTATTTCCCGATCTGACGGCACCCACAGTCGTTATTATGACTGATGCTCATGGAATGGCGTCTGAAGAAGTCGAAAATCTGGTGACATTTCCAATAGAGACAGCCATGAATGGTGCAACAGATGTACGCAGGGTGAGGTCTAATTCATCACAAGGATTCTCTTTTGTATGGGTAGAATTTGACTGGGGAACAGACATATTCAAAGCCAGGCAAATTGTTAGTGAAAAGCTTATAACAGTTACTGCTCAAATGCCATTGGGAGTCGGCCAACCAACTCTTGCACCTCAGTCGAGCATTATGGGAGAGATGTTCTTCATTGGGATACAGTCGGACAGTACTAGTATGATGGATTTACGAACTATTGCCGACTGGAACGTAAAACCACTGTTATTGGCAACAGGCGGAGTATCGCAGGTAACAATTATTGGGGGAGACTATAAACAATACCAGATTCTTGCAGATCCTCAGAAAATGGGCTATTTCAATGTCTCAATGAAGGAACTGACAGAGGTTTGTACAGGAATAAGTCAAAATTCCACAGGAGGTGCGTTTCGACAATATGGAAATGAATATGCTGTCCGGGGTATTGCAAGAACTTCAGATGTAGAGGCACTAGGAAGCTCATATATAAAATCGAACAATGGTAAACCTGTACTGGTAAGGGATATTGCAGAAGTCCTCATTGGCAGTGGAATAAAAATGGGCTATGCATCAAAAAATGCCAAACCAGCAGTAATTCTTTCTGTATCAAAGCAACCTAATTCAAACACGGTCGATTTGACAAAACGCATAGAAGCTAACCTCTCAAATCTTCAAAAAACATTGCCTCCCGATGTTAAGCTTGACACAAAAATATTCCGTCAGGCAGATTTTATTGAAACCTCTGTAAACAATGTACAAAATTCACTTTTAGAGGGAGCTCTTTTCGTTATTATTGTACTGTTCCTGTTTTTAGGAAGTTTTAGAACGACTCTTATTTCATTGATTGCTATACCTATATCATTATTAGGGGCAATAATTGTAATGAAAATATTCGGACTGAATATCAATACAATGAGTTTAGGAGGGATGGCAATTTCAATAGGATTATTGGTTGATGATGCAATAATAAATGTAGAGAATGCCTATAAACGGCTTCGTCAAAACAGACTAAAACCCAATGACAAACGTCAGTCGGCATTTCATGTTGTTTTCGAAGCCTCAAAGGAGATGTTGGCATCTGTAGTGAATGCTACTCTCATAATTATTGTGGCATTTA
This sequence comes from Bacteroidales bacterium, assembly GCA_041659025.1. GTDB lineage: Bacteria > Bacteroidota > Bacteroidia > Bacteroidales > UBA932 > Bact-08. Next base: position 392,296 of record JBAZZA010000002.1, read on the forward strand.
TCCCTCTGTTCTTTCTTTCAGGTATGGAGGGACGCATGCTTATCCCTTTGGGTATTGCGTTTATTGTCTCGTTGTTCATATCAATGGTTGTATCGATGACTCTTACGCCATTATTGTGCAAGATTATGCTCTCCGATGAAAAGTACCTCGAAAAAAACGAGAAAGACAAATGGCTCATTAGTAAACTTACATTATATTACAAGAGATCGCTTGAGCTCGCTTTAAATCATAAACGATTAGTTCTATTTACTACAATCGGGCTATTTGGGATATCTCTTATCTTGTTTTCTACAATGGGGCGTAGTTTTTTGCCGGAATTTAACGAAGGGTCGCTAACCTTATCTGTAGTTTGTAAGCCGGGTACATCGCTGGAAGAGAGTAACAGATTGGGCAATCTGGTAGAAACAGAATTACTGTCAATTTCAGAAGTCGTAAGCACTGCTCGAAGGACAGGGCGAGGTGAACTTGACGAGCACTCTCAAACTGTGAATAGTGCCGAGGTTGATGTCAATTTCACACTAAAGGAACGGACACGAGATGAGTTTATGACAGATGTAAGAAAAAAGATTGCCGGTATACCGGGCATTGCTGCAACAGTAGGACAACCACTGGGGCATAGGATTGACCATATGATATCAGGGACCAGGGCAAACATAGCCATAAAAATTTTCGGGACAGACCTAAGCAAGATGTTCTCTATTGGAAATGAAATAAAAAGCTCTGTTGCGGGAATTGAAGGTCTGGTTGACGTCAATGTGGACCAACAAGTCGAAATTCCACAAATTCAAATTCGCGCAAACCGCGATATTCTGGCTCAATATGGCATTAGCATTGAGGATTTCAACGAGTTTGTCAATATATCGTTTGGTAGCGAAAAATTGTCCGATGTATATGAGGGTCAAAGAAGGTTCGATCTGGTTTTACGATTGAACAAAGATTATACTGAGTCTATAGAAGGAATACGTTCTGCATTGATCGATACATATGATGGAAAAAAGGTCCCGTTGGAACAAGTTGCCGAAATCGTTTCTGTTTCTGGACCAAGTTCAATTAGCAGGGAAAATGTTCAACGAAAAGTTGTTGTGTCTGCAAATGTCTCTGGTCGTGATATAAAGAGTGTTGTAGAGGAAATACAAAAGCAGGTATCTGACAAAATTCTACTTCCTGAAGGTTATCGTGTGGAGTATGGTGGTCAATTTGAAAGTGAAGCGAGTGCTTCTAAAACTTTATTAATAACCTCTATTCTGGCAATCTTTATAATTTTCTTAATATTATATCAGGAATTTAAAGATTTCAAATTAGCAGGAGTAGTAATATTGAACCTACCATTAGCTCTTATTGGAGGTATATTTTCAATCTATTTCACTTCCGGCATACTTAGTATTCCGGCAATAATCGGATTCATCACACTTTTTGGTATAGCGACTCGAAACGGGATACTTTTGATCTCAAATTATCAAAGGTTGCACTCTCATGGTACCTCGCTTCACGATACAGTGGTCAATGGATCGTCAGACAGACTGAATGCAATATTAATGACCGCTTTAACTGCAGCTTTGGCACTTATTCCATTGGCTATCAGAGGTGATTTGTCTGGCAATGAGATACAAAGTCCAATGGCTAAAGTAATTTTAGGAGGGCTGTTAACGTCAACACTTCTGAATATTTATATAGTTCCTATCGTATACTCCAGCTTACATAAAAGAGGGATATTGAAAATCAAACAAAATGATTAAAAATGGATAAAATAATTAAGATATTTATTTTTCTTTGGTTTGTCCCTGCTACGCTATTGGCTCAGAATTCAGTCGAAAGTGTGGTATCGCAAATAGAAAAGAATAATACAACACTTTCGGCATTACGAAAAAGTGTTGAGGCAGAAAAGATAGGGAATAAAACAGGTATTTATCTTCAAGATCCCGAGGTCACATTCAACTATATGTGGGGAAACCCTGCCGTTATTGGTAATCGTACCGACTTTAGCATTAGTCAGACCTTTGACTTTCCAACAGCGTATGCTTATAAAAATCAAATTTCAAATATTAAAAATGAACGAGTTGAACTTGAATATCAGAAGCAAAGAAAAAATGTAATCTTAGAATCTCGCCGGGTTTGTTATGGCTTGGTTTATTTCAATGCCTTAGCATCTGAGTTGTCAAAAAGATTTGACAACGCACAAAGCATTGCAAACTCATATAAAGCAAAATTTGATATTGGAGAGATAAGTGTTCTGGAATACAACAAATCACAATTAAATTTACTTAGTATTGTCAAAGAATTGGAATCTTTGATGATTGAGCGTAAAGCATTATTGTCCGAACTTACTCGTTTAAATGGGGGAGTATATATAGATTTTACAGAGAAAGAGGCTTTGATGCCGAAAATATCTGAAAATTTTGAACAGTGGTACTTACAGGCAGAGCTGAACAATCCTATTCTTAGTTGGTTAAAAAAAGAAATTTTAATGAACCAGCAACAAATGAGCCTGAATAGAGCGATGAGTTTGCCAAAAATTAAGGTTGGCTATATGAGCGAAAAAGTTGTAGGACAAAAATATCAAGGAGTTACACTTGGGCTGTCAATTCCACTGTGGGAGAATAAAAACACAGTGAAATACGCAAAGACAAATATAATTGCAATAGAGAGTATTGTAGCTGATAATAAGTTGCAATTTTATAATCAGCTTAAGATTTTACACTCCAAAGCTATTGGATTAACGAAAACTGTTACAGATTACAGGCTCAGTTTGCTTTCACTTGATAATTCGATATTACTCAAAAAAGCATTAGACAAAGGTGAAATCACAATTCTGGATTATATACTCGAAACTTCAATATATTTCGAAAGTATAAAAAAGATACTTGAGATGGAGAGAGAATTAAGTTACACTTTCGCAGAAATGAACCAATATTTTTAATTAATTAAATGGGGTATTTCAGAAATGTTTTGTTAAATCTTCGGCAGCAAAAAACCCACTGTGTCTGAAATACTCCTTTCCATCCTTGTCAAGCAATACCTGAGTTGGAATTACTACAACGCCAAAATACTCCATTATCTTCTGGTTTTCCGGCAGACGGACATTGATGAAGTTCACATTGACACGATTGGTGTATGCAGTTTTTATCTCCTCCATCACTCCCTCCATCCTTTTACATGCAGAGCAACCCTTGGCGCCAAATTCTAGAAATGTAAACTGATAGGGCAGACCGTTTTTACTGTAATTGTATGCAGAGTCTATACGGCGTGCTTCAGTATTTATTGTTTGCGGATCTGCCTGAGCCAGCATGAGTTTAGAAGAGAAACCGGTCAGTTTGTCTTTAAAGGCGAACAGAGAAACCAAAAGCAAAACTGAGCCTACAATAAACAGCCAGGAGAGAACCTGCCTGAACTTAATAGATAACCTCGACTTTGTCATATACATGTTTGATTACATCATCATTTACAAGTGTCTGTCCCTTTTTATAGCCAAAATCAGAGATGCGCACATATTTATAATCTGTGAAACCGGCATTATCCAGTATTTTCTTTCCGCAATCTACAGGACAACCATCCAGCATCAGGATATTGTTCTTTTTCAGTTGAGCAGTTGATTCACCAATTCCGGCACCTACAACGGCCAGACAATTCATTTTTCTTACGCCATTGTCACGTAATTTTCTGGCAACAAGATCTGTAATCTGTCCCAAGTCGCAGGCTCCTGAGCATGCAAGAACCACATAATCTGCCCCTCCGCAAAGGCAGGTGTTTTTTTCCGGAGTAGTTTTATTATCCATTGTCAGATATAGTGTTTATTAGAATATTCCGCTTGTTAGAAAATCGTGTTGAACAAGAATCCCACAATCATTATCCCTGTTGCAACTATACCAACAAAGGTCAGTATCAACGGGAGCTTTAGCACTTTCTTAAGAATTATCAGTTCGGGAAGAGAGAGTCCGATAACGGACATCATAAAGGCCAGCGCAGTGCCAAGTGGAACTCCCTTTTCGATAAATACGCTGACTATTGGTATTATACCTGCGGCGTTGGAATAGAGCGGTACACCAATCAAAACGGAGAGTGGAACTGAATACCAGGTAGATTTACCCATAAGGTTTGTCATGAAACTTTCAGGAACATATCCATGAGCTGCTGCCCCTACGGCAATACCAAGAACAATATATATCCACACTTTGCCGACTATCTCCTTGACAGCTGTTATGCCAAGCTCGATACGTTGGCCAAATGTTATTTTTTCTTCTACACTTTCACCATTCTCGCCATTGATCTGATAAACCCAACCTTCTACTTGCTTTTCAAGTTTCAATTTGCCTATAACAAAGCCCGAAATAATGGCAATCACTAAGCCTGTCAGCACATATATAAGAGCCACTTTCCAACCGAAAAGTCCAAACAGCAGAATTACGGCAACCTCATTTATCATAGGTGCAGAAATCAAAAAGGAGAATGTCACCCCTAATGGCACTCCTGCTTGTACAAAGCCAAGAAAAAGAGGAATTGCGGAACATGAGCAGAAAGGAGTAACTATGCCTAATAATGCGGCTAATACGTTTCCGGTAAACAACGATTTGCCCTCAAGTACTTTTCTGGTTTTCTCAGGTGTGAAGTATGTACGTATGATTCCAACAAAGAAAACAATCAGAATCAACAACATCAATACCTTCGGAACCTCAAATATGAAGAATCTCAATGATTCTGTAAAGTGTAATCCCTTCTCTAATCCGAGAATCTTATCTATAATCAAATCAGCAAAAAATTGCAGATAATGATACAATACGTACCAGATGGCTATGCCGAGTATAATTTTAAATATTTTTTTCCAATCCATGGGGTAATTTGCTAATGTGCTAATTTGCTAATGTGATAATGGGTTAATGTGCTAATTGGTTAATAGACGCGGAAGATGTAGTAGATACCTACGAGAATAAACAAGACGGCAATGACCCTGCGGAACCATTTTTCGAATGATTTAACCTTGTTATAAAATCCCCCGATTCCGGAAAGAGTATATGCAAGTAACCATGAGACAATTATAACGGGAATTCCTGTTGCTATGGCAAAAATAAGAGGAAGGTACAGACCGGATGCACTGCTGATTGTCATCGGTACAAGCATGCCGAAGTACAAAACACCGCTGTAAGGGCAGAAAGCTAGTGCGAACAACATCCCCAGGAGAATTGCATCGAAATAGCCCCATCTTGTTTTTTTCTCCATTCTGGATGACATTCCACTCATTCCGGGGAAGTTGATTTTTATGAAGTCCAGCATGAAAAAACCTATGATTATTAGTAGGGGACCTAATATTTTCTCACCATACTGCTGGAAAAATCCTGAAAACTTAAACTGGTCGGCACCAAAATAGAGAACCAAGGCAATTGACGTATATGTGATTGCGCGTCCAAGTGTGTAGAACAGGCCATTTAAAAAGACCCTGTTCCGGTTGTCGAGATCCTTGCTTATAAAGCCGATTGCAGTAATATTTGTGGCTAACGGGCATGGACTGATAGCTGTCATCAAACCCAGCATCAATGCCGATATCCACGGCATTGTGCTGTTATCTAATAGGTTAGTTAATATGTCCACCTTAAATTATTTTAGAAGGGCATCAACCTTCTCTTTTATAACCGCTTTGAACTTTGCAGGATCTTTGCGGGCATACATAAAACCTTCGTTGGTTATGTTCTGGATTTGTTTGCCTTTTACAATCAACAGAGCCTGTCCGGGAACCTTTAGCTTTTCTGCAATCTCCTTGCTTGAAGCGTCGTCGAGGTTGATTGACTGAAAACTAACCTTTCCGCCATAAAGACTTTGAATGTCGGCTTTTGCTTCCGATTCTACTGTCTGGCAGGTTACACACCTTGCTGTAAGGTGAAAGTAATAGACTTCAACTTTTGTGTTACTATCCTGCGCGTTGGCATAGAATGTGAACATTACCATTAAGAGGGTAAAACTTAGAATAATTGAACGTTTCATAATATATTTATTGTTTAATATTTACTCAATACTTGTCTGATCTCCTCTTCAGAAGGAATTCTTCCTTTAATTTCAACCTTTTCATTTACCACAAGGGCAGGTGTAGACATAACATTGTACTTCATTATCTCCATTATATCCTCTACTTTTGAAATAGTGGCATCGAACCCGTTTTTTTCTACAACCTCGCGGGTCATTTTTTCAAGTGTCTTGCATTTAGGGCAACCTGTGCCCAGAATCTTAATATTCATTATTTTATCTGTTAAAAAATTCTTTAAACATAAGTTTTGCCTCCTCCCAATTTGCACGATTGATACAGTATTTAATATAAGGAGGGTTTATCTCTCCTTGTATTAGTCCTGCCTTCTTTAACTCCTTTAGGTGCTCAGAAAGTGTAGAGCGAGCAATGGGCAGGTTTTCTGCCATATCACCACTATAGCAACACCTCTCGGTGTTTTTGGCGAGGTAGTCCATGATAAATACTCTTGCCGGATGTGATATAGCTTTGGCGTAAAGAGAAATTTTCTCCTGATCAGGAGTGTAATATTTCTTTGGGATGGCTGTTTTATTCATTTCGTAAAATTACGAAACAAATGTATGTAATAATATTTATCCGACAAGAAAAAATCTTTCTTTTATTTATCTTTTTGTGGTGTTGTCTGATGCCCGGAGTACATAAAGAACAACATCAGTATCGCCGATATGAATGCAGTTGCGGCACCAAAATAGAATGGAACTTGTGAGTTGATATTGTCGTATAGCAATCCTGCGATAATACTGGCAGGCAAAAGGGTTATTCCAAGTAATGCATTGTAGATTCCCAATCCGGTACCCTGCTTGTTCTTGTCAATCATATCTGAAACAAATGCCTTCTGGATGCCGTCAGTTGCGGCAGAATAGAGGCCATATAGAGCAAACAGAGCAACTATTGCACCGACGCTGTTTGTTATTCCAAAACCATAATATACAATGGCATAAATGAGGTATCCGGCAACAAGTATCTTCTCCCTTCCAATTTTGTCCGAGAGTGTTCCTATTGGTATGGCAAGTAAAACCGATACGATGCTGGTTACAAGATAGACCAATGGTATAAATGCCACTTTCACTCCAATTTCATTTGCTTTAACCAATAGAAGGGCATCGGTTGAATTTCCTAAAGTAAAAATGAAGACGATTATAAGAAAGATATAATACCTTTTAGGGAAATCATTGAAATGGAACTTCTTGAACAGACTCTCCTGACTCCTTTTCGCCTCCTTAATTCCAAAGAGAATTACAAATATTCCCAGAAAGGCCGGGATGCCTGCGAGAAGAAAAATAAGACGGTAGTTATCTACAAATACCGACAGCATGGCAAACGCAATAAGCGGACCTGCAATTGCTCCACTGTTGTCCATCGCCTTTTGCAACCCAAAGCTTTTTCCTGTCTCTCCGTTTGTTACAGAGCCGGCAATAAGACTATCCCTTGGTGCGGTACGGATACCCTTGCCAACCCGTTCTACAAAGCGCAGATAGAGCACCTGCATAGGGGAGGCGACAAATGTATATAAGGGCATTATCAATGCAGATACTCCATACCCGATTAGCATGAAAGGTTTGTTTTTCCCAATCTTGTCGCTCCAGAAACCCGACAAAGATTTTACTAATGAGGCTGTACTCTCGGCAATGCCTTCTATCAGCGAGAGGCTCGTCTTTGAAGCACCAATTGACAAAAGAAACATAGGCATGACCGAATAGACCATCTTGACAGATGTATCTGTAAGGAAACTGGATAATCCTGTAAAAAAGATGTTCCGGTTGAAACCGAAAATGCGCTTTTTAAGCCTCCTCTTTTGTGCCATTTATTTTGAAAAGTTTGAAAATCTCAACAACTGCAATTGGAATTGCAGACATGCCAATAACCAGCCACCAATGGTTGCCATCCATTACAGAAAGACGGAAGGCTTCGCGGATAGGGGTAACGAGCAATACCATAAGCATAAGGGCCGCAGAAATGAAGATTGCACCAATGAGAGGTTTGTTTCTCATCGGACTAATCCTAAAGGTCGATAATGTATTTGAATGCAGGTTACGCACATGCATCAGCTGAGCAAAAACCAAAGATGTAAATGCCATTGTCTGACCCAGACTCTCTCCACCATCCCTCAGGCCAATACGATAGGCCACCAGCGGAATTGCTCCAAGCATGATTCCCTGGTATATGGTCCGCCAGATCATCCCTTTGGTCATAAATCCGTTTTTGGAATTACGGGGTTTACGGTTCATAATATCCTTCTCGGCCGGATCTACACTAAGTGCCAGCGCAGGGAGACTATCCGTAACGAGGTTCACCCAAAGAATGTGAATTGGAAGCAATGGAGTACCCCAGTTCAAGACAGATGCAACAAGTAAAAGGAATATCTCACCTACATTTGTTGAAAGCAGGAACTGTATGGCTTTAAGGATGTTGTCGTAAATTCTTCTTCCCTCCTCAACCGCAGATACTATAGTGGCAAAATTGTCATCGGTAAGAACCATGTCCGAGGCATCCTTTGCAACGTCGGTACCAACAATACCCATGGCAGCGCCAATATCGGCCTGTTTGAGAGCAGGAGCGTCATTCACACCGTCGCCGGTCATTGCCACAACCTCATTGTGCTTTTGCCAGGCTTTAACAATACGTACCTTGTGTTCAGGTGCAACCCGCGCATAGACAGAGAACCTTTTGACATTCTTGAAAAGGTCACTATCACTTATAAGCTCAAGTTCGCTACCTGTAATCGCTTCGTCACCCTCTTTGAATATACCTATTTCACGAGCTATTGCCATTGCAGTGATTTTATGGTCGCCAGTAATCATTACAGGGCGAATTCCTGCTGCACTGCACCTTGCAACTGCCTCTATCACTTCCGGTCTGGCGGGGTCTATCATACCAGTAAGACCTGCAAAAATCAACTCGTTTTCAAGAGTGTCAATATCAATCTTATCGGGCAAAGTTGTAAGCTCCTTATAGGCCATTGCCAGTACGCGCAGCGCAGAACCGGCCATCCTTTCGTTCACACTGGTTATCTTTTTGATATCGTCAAGTGTCAGCTCTCTTACCTCTCCTTTTTCAAGGATTCTGCTGCATACACTCAAAACCTCATCGAGTCCCCCTTTGACATTGACAGTAATACCTGCCTCTTCACTCTTCTTATTTACGGTTGTCATCCTTTTCCTGTCAGAGTCAAAAGGAATTTCCGCTACTCTGCTGAAACTCTTTTCAATAAGGTTCTTGTCAATACCGAACTTCAATCCAACATCAAGCAAAGCCGTCTCAGTTGGGTCGCCGACTGTTTTATGAGTGCCATCCTTAAGTATGCGAAGGTGAGCATCGGTACAAATAACAGCAATTGAGAGCAATCTCTTTTCCTCCTCATTAAGAGTGATGTCTTGTGAAGCAGCATCAAATTTCTTAGTGGTATGATTTGTATATGCCTCAACAACAGTCATCTTGTTTTGTGTAAGGGTTCCGGTTTTGTCGGAACATATAACGGTTGCACTACCCAGAGTTTCAACTGAAGGCAACGTACGTATTATAGCATTTCTCTTTACCAGACGCTGTACACCAATGGCCATAACTACAGTTGAGATGGCTGGCAGCCCCTCTGGTATTGCAGCAACTGCAAGGCTGACGGCGGTCATGAACATGCTAAGTACAGAGTTGCCATATAGTATGCCGACAAGAAATATCACACCACATATTACAAGAGCAGCAATACCCAATACCTTTCCAAGCTCCTCCAGCCTTTTTTTCATTGGGGTCTCAGTATCGTCGGCCTGTTGTATCATGTTGGCAATCTTTCCTACCTCTGTCTGCATGCCGGTACTTACAACCACACCTCTGCCGCGGCCGTAGGTAACCATTCCACTTGCAAATGCCATGTTTGTACGGTCGCCCAGAGCAAGATTGTCACCCTCAAGTGTGTCCGTATTCTTGTCAACAGGAACCGATTCGCCAGTCATGGCCGACTCCTGTATCTGAAGGTTCATCGATTCAAAGAGACGTATGTCTGCCGGTACAACATCTCCGGTCTCAAGAATTACAATGTCACCAGGAACAAGCTCCTTTGTTGGTATCTCTTTTACGGAACCGTTACGGAAGACTTTTGTAACCGGCGCCGTAAGGTTTTTTAATGCATCAAGTGAAGATTGTGCCTTAATTTCCTGAATTGCACCTATCAATGCGTTAAGAATAAGGATACCTAAAATTACAAAGGTGTCAAGCAACCCTTCACCATCAAGTATTCCGGTTATGCCGGAAACTACTGCTGCAATAAGCAGGATCACTATCATAAAGCTCTTGAACTGAGCAAAAAACATGCTTGCAAAAGTTTTCTTTGACTTAGCCTCCAATTGATTGTAGCCATACTCCTCAACTCTTCTCTTTGCCTCGTCTGATGATAATCCGGTATCTTGCATCACTTTGAAATGCTCGAATATATCAGCGTTTTTCTTATTATAAAATTGTGTCATTTGATTTTGATAATTGTGCAAATATAATCAGAAAAAAATGTGTAATTTCGGATATGAAAATTTTTACAGTTAAGCAGATATCCGAAATTGACCAGTTCACAATAAAAAATGAACCCATTACTCCTATTGACCTGATGGAGAGGGCTTCATTACAGATTGTGAGATGGATGGTTCTTAATGTGCCCAGAGAAAAAAAGCTTGTTTTCTTTGCCGGTCCCGGCGACAATGGGGGAGATGCACTTGCTGTTGCACGTATTATCTCAGAGTACGATTATGAATGCGATGTATATCTTCTCTGCAAAGAGGATAGTGTCAGAAAATCCATAGAAATAAACAGACGGCGTCTCAAGAAACAGGGAAAAGCCAGGCTTTTTGTTATAGATACTCCGGAATTGATACCGGAAATTTCATCCGATTCTGTTGTAATTGACGGACTTTTCGGTTCAGGATTAAACAGACAACTTGATGGAATTTCTGAAATTATTGTATCTAAGATAAATTCATCCGGGGCCAAAGTCATATCGATAGATATGCCAAGTGGCCTTTTTGGGGAGGACAACTCTCATAATGACCTTTCAAAGGTGGTTAAGGCAGATCATACACTAACATTTCAGCTACCCAAACTGAGTCTCTTTTTCCCTGAACATGGCCAATTGACCGGCAAATGGGAAATACTGCCAATCGGATTGCATCCAGAGGCAATTCAACAGATTCCTACACCATATAATTATTTGAATGATGAATTTTTTGGTGGACTAATTAGGAAAAGAGATAAGTTTTCGCACAAGGGTATTTACGGACACGCACTTCTGATTGCTGGTTCTTATGGGAAAATGGGGGCCGCGGTACTGGCTTCAGGAGCTTGCCTGCGTGCTGGTGCCGGTCTGTTGACCACTCATATTCCACGCCTTGGCTGCGAGGTTCTGCAATCGTCGGTTCCTGAGTCCATGTGCAGCGCAGATCCTTCGGATTTCATCTTTACGCGGCCCCCCGCATCAGAAAATTATACAGCTATTGGTATAGGTCCTGGCATTGGTGCCGACAAACAATCGGAGGAGGCGCTAAGGACCCTTCTTGAGTCAAAGCCTTCAAAAATGGTTCTGGACGCCGATGCTTTGAATATAATGTCCGGGAGTAAAAAACTTCTTAAACTGCTTCCGGTAAATTCAATATTGACGCCGCATCCAAAAGAGTTTGAGCGTCTTGCAGGCAAGAGCAATGACTCTTACAGCAGGTTGAGGCTCCAATTGGATTTTTCGAAAAAATACAAAACTATTGTTGTGCTTAAAGGGGCTCACACCTGTATAACAACTCCGGAAGGGGAGGTCTTTTTCAATACTACAGGTAACCCGGGCATGGCAACTGCCGGAGCGGGCGATGTTCTTACCGGCATAATTATGGGTCTGCTTGCCCAGGATTACACCCCTTGCCAGGCAGCTCTGATAGGTGTATATATTCATGGATTGGCCGGCGACCTTGCTGCTGCAGAGAACGGCGAAATCTCATTAATTGCCGGTGACATTGTAGATTACCTTGGCAAAGCTTTCCTTCAGATCAAGTAAGCATCATATCCGCTTCTTGGCTTAGCGCGATAGCCTGCCAGGGCATGCAACCGCATTTACCCACTATTCGTTCGTTCCGCTAAAAAACAAAGGTGCCCCCTTGAGTTTGCCAACGCATACCAGATGCAGGGGGCACTACTTGTTTTTTGCCGCTCCACTCACGTAGTGGGAGCCCAAATGCATCCTTTGCAATGCCCTGGCAGGCTATCGCGCTAAGCCAATTACTTGATCTCGCTCCATTTGAGTTTCTTAATGGAATAAAAAATAAGCAATGGTAATATCGATGCGAGAAGCGCAAACATTACAATTTTCCAGATGTAATCAAAGACCAGATAATGGGCATATCCCAGAAAGATTGTTATAACAAGGTTAGACAAAACCTTTAGTGTGTTTTTCCCTTGTCTGTCATTACTATCCGATTCGCTGAAAGGTAATTTCCTCAAGTTTATAAATGCTATAAGCGACGATATTGTCAGAATATTGGCACACCCCAGAATTATGTTTGGCAACAACTGATAACCGGCAATAGATGTTCCGGATATTATTATTAATAGAGCAAGGGGCAGATAAAAGACAAGGATTGCTGCTTTTACGGAACCGCTGATTAATACCCCCGGCCTGTCGATGGGTGTTGTCATGAAGACCCATGCTGCCTTGTATTTGTCGGAGTAAGGCAACCTGTTTATGGCATTTATCAAAACAAAGCTGAAAAAATAAATTGACATGATAATCATCAGTTTCCCTTTAGATGTCATCTCAGCAATATCGCCCAGCGATGCTTTGCTGTTGAAGAAAAACAAGACAACCATCACTAATGTATAGCCGATAGAGGGGTAGACCTTCATTTTAAACTCCCTACTGCGTCTCATCATTTTCCATGTAAACATGAAACCGGCCCTCTCTCCTCCTTCTGAAGTAAAAATATCGGCAAGCCTTTCAGATATAGAAAATTTCTTCCCGGTTTTAAGTCCCTTTGTTGCGCCTTCTTTAACAGATGATGACTCAACAGCAGAAGCATTTATAAGACCCAGCTTACTGTTGAAAGAGGGGGCGAAATATTTGACCACCAGATAAACCGATACTACAGGAGAAAATAATGAGAGTAAAATATAGAGAGATGAACCTCCGCCGAAATTCAGAACTGATAAGTTCTCGCAGGATTTAGCGAACCAGTATGGAGGGAAGAACATGGGCCATGTAAGCTGATCCAATTGCACGGCACCAAGATTGGCTTTTAAACCCAGTCTGGGCACCAGCTGATATGATCCATAAATCACTATTGCAAAGGCTATCTGTATATAACTTATTATGGACTGAAACTTTTCTGGAGTGGTAATCTTGAGTATTACCAGATAGACAGCATTTATCAAAAGTATACTTACAACTGATGATATAAGTACCATCAACAGAAAGGGCAGGAGAGCTGCAAAAGGGTGCATTATTACAAAGGCTATCAAAGAGGGCAATACAAGAGGTATAGCAATCATACTTAACCGTATGCCTATGTGTATCAGACGGGCAGTAACGAATGTTGAGTCGTTTACAGGTTTTGGCAGTATTATCTGGTTGTCTCTTACATCTATCAGTACAGTTGTAAAATCTGTGATCAGGAATAGTGATAATACAACTATGTACATAGAGAAAAACAAAGTAAGCTGCATAGTCATTCCGGGAGCTATAAAGAAGCTGTACAAAAACATCAATCCCATTAAGAATGAACCAAAGAACAGGAATACGCTTGATTTCCTTTTTTCTTTCCCGTCCCCTTTGGTCCGCTTCTGGTTGATCGAATTCACCCTGCGGTTATCCATCGTTAGTTTTGCAGTGAGTATGGCTCTCAGGTGCGACATGTTCACCCCAAGTCTTCTATAGAGGAAAGTAGGTGACAGCGCTATGTATAATAAGATCTTATCTAAAATGCCCATTGTCTACTGCTCTTTTTCAAACATTTGCATTAATTTGCCGCTAGCCTCGTGCATCTCTCCGTTGGAGGTAAGGTTTGCAAATATCTTCTCCAGTGATGCACCCTCTCCCTGATTGCGCTTCAACTCCTCAAATGAGCCATCGGCAATTATCCGCCCGTCGTCTATGAGTATGATCCTGTCACTCACCTTCTCTACAATATCCATCATGTGACTGCAGTAGAAAATTGTTTTGCCGCTCTTTGCCAGTTTTTCAATCAACTCTTTAATCATGATCACGCTATTGGCATCCAGACCACTCAATGGTTCGTCAAGAATTATAATGTCAGGATTATGGATGAGCCCCGATATTATCAGAACCTTCTGTTTCATCCCCTTGCTGAATGTCTCCATCGATTGATCCTTGTTGCCCTTTAGTCCAAAGGCATCAAGCATTGTGTCCATTCTTTCGTCAACCAGAGTTTTGGGCATATTATAAAGCGACCCCATCAGGTTCAGAAATTCAGCAGGAGTAAGGACATCATAAAGTTCGGCCAGTTCGGGCACATACCCGATAATTGATTTTACCCCTACGGGATCTTTCCTTATATCAATTCCCTTGACTGTCACCTCTCCTTTAAAGTCCTGCAGTAATCCGCAGATTATTTTTACAGTCGTACTCTTACCTGCCCCGTTAGGGCCGATATAACCGATTACCTGCCCCGGAAGGATATCAATCGAAATATCTTTGAGTACATGCTTTGTGCCGTACGATTTATTGAGGTTCCTTATGCTTATTACTGGTTCCATAAAAATATAATTGCTAATGTGTATTTGAAAAAATAGAAAGCCATTACGAATGATGCCATCAGCTTAAGTCCCGTGCCAAGCAAAAATCCTATGAATGAGCCTATTCCGGCTCTGAAGGCATCGTTGCTGTTGCGGCCTCCCGACATCTCTCCCAATACAGCTCCGACAAAAGGTCCGATTATTATTCCCCATGGTCCTATGAAGAGTCCTACAATTACACCGATTGTTGCACCGGTAACTCCTCTTTTTGTTCCTCCGAATCTTTTAGTACCCCAAATTGGCACAATATAGTCAAGTATAGTAACGACTACAGTAATTATACCCATTGTCCACAGAAGTGACGGGGGAAGGTCAATTTTATCTGTAATATGAATCAGGAGCAATCCAAAAAAGCTTATTGGTGGTCCGGGAACAACAGGAAGAAAGCAACCCACTATACCAACAAGGATTAAAAACAAACCGGAAATAATAAGAAAAATATCCATAACACCATGTTTACGACAAATGTAAAAAGTTTTTTTGTGTAACTTGCACAGCCAATAGTTACACGACCAACAATTTAATATTATTTAACTTAATATTACCTATAGATGAAAACCATTTTTTTTGTCAAGAGACTTTTTCTTACTGCGCTCATACTTATTTTATTCTCTTTCAACTCTTTTGCCCAACAGATAACATCAACCGAAATCGACAAACTCGTCGAGAGAACCATGGCAACATTCAATGTTCCCGGAATAGCGGTTGCTGTTGTCAAAGACGGCAAGGTGATACATTCCAAGGGATATGGTGTGAGGTCGCTTGTGACCATGCAGAAGACAGATGAAAACACTTTGTTTGCAATTGCATCAAACAGCAAGGCATTCACTTCTGCTGCGCTGGGTATTCTGGTTGACGAAGGAAAACTGAAGTGGAACGACAGGGTGATTGATTACATTCCTGAATTCAGGATGTATAATGCATATGTTACAGAAGAATTTACAATCAAGGACCTTTTGACACATAGAAGCGGTTTGGGTCTTGGCGCCGGTGACCTTATGGTCTGGCCAGACTCTTCAGACTTCAAGCTAAAGGACATTATTCATAATATCAGATTTCTAAAACCAGTTTCTGGCTTCAGGACAAAGTATGACTACGACAATCTGTTATACATAATTGCAGGAGAGGTTGTTGCCCGGGCATCGGGAGTCAGTTGGGAAGAGTTTGTAGAGACCAGAATAATGAATCCACTTGGTATGAACAGAAGTGCCGGTAGCTTTGGCAGGTTAATGGATAAGACAAACATTATTGATGCCCATGTGGAGATGGAGGGAAAGGTTCAGGCTGTTCCTATGAGTCTGAATGATATGGCAAATTCGGCAGGAGGTATTTACAGCAGTGTGTCTGATATGAGCAAATGGGCCATTATGCAGATGAACAATGGCAAGTATGGGGCTGATCTTTCAAAGAGAATTTTTTCTGAGGGTGTTCATAACGAGATGTGGACCCCTCAGACAATTATACCGGTTACCGGCAAAACTACTTACAAGACAAACTTCAGCAGTTACGGACTAGGGTGGGGGCTGAGCGATGTAAACGGACTAAAACAGGTTACACACACAGGAGGGCTCACAGGGGTGGTTACTCAGGTAACACTCTTGCCAGATATCAAACTGGGCATAATTGTCTTCACAAACCAACAGGTTGGAGCAGCTTTTACTGCAATAACAAATACAATAAAGGACAGCTATCTGGGTGTGGATAAAATTGACAGGGTAAAGGAGAACTACGACAGGGTCAAGCAGAGCGAGGCCCAGGCAGGAGATGTTACCGGAGCAATATGGAAGAGGGTAGAGGGGCTAAAGGCAGCTGGGGT
This sequence comes from Bacteroidales bacterium, assembly GCA_041659025.1. Taxonomy (GTDB): domain Bacteria; phylum Bacteroidota; class Bacteroidia; order Bacteroidales; family UBA932; genus Bact-08. Next base: position 408,888 of record JBAZZA010000002.1, read on the forward strand.
AAAACCTGCCGACATAAACGCATTCACAGGAACATATGCCGACAACTGGTTCGGGGAGATATCGATTTCACTTAAAGATGGCAAGCTTTGGTTTGCTTCAAAAAGATCGCCAAAATTAAACGGAGAGATGCTTTACTATGGCGGCGACACATTCATTGTAAAGTGGACCGACAGAAGCTTTGATGCAGATGCCTTTGTAAAATTTGAACTTGACTTTGACGGCAAAGCCTCAGGCATAAAGATGAAAGCCATCTCACCATTGACAGACTTCAGCTACGATTTTCAGGATCTGGATTTCTATCGTAGAATGTAGTTCTGGTAGTCCAGATTCCAACCAAGGTACTTTTTCATAAAGCCCTTGAACCTCTCTTTCAATCTGATTTTGTTTCTCGAGATATCGTGATCAAACTTCCAGTTCCTCGATTTTATGCGCTCGGTCATAACCTGGGGGTGGGTCCCGTCGAATGGTAAAAGGCAATCTATGTTTGAGTAGTCAAACTCATCACCTTTTGCGATATTCTTGTCTATCCATTCGTCGTCGCGATAGTATTTGATAGCGTTAAGCTGTTTGCACTTCATTGTCCTTGGGTCCTTTACCCAACCGTAATGGTAAACATAAGCATCTATCGGTTTTACAACAAGCTTTTTGTTGTCTCCTTTGCGGAAACCCTGAGCATCGCGGTATGAGTAGACCGACTTGTCATACCGTACAACCCTTATCTCATGCTTGTACCACTGTGAGCTGCGTCCCACATAGTCGTATGAACCAAAGAAATGCAGGTACTTGAACAGAAGACCGTCCACCTTCTTGTCGTCTTTATACCTGACCATGTTTTCATAAATTGTATCAAGATACTTTTCGTGAATAACCTCGTCGCCCTGAATGTAGAAGGCCCAGTCGGTATCATCCTTTATTGCAGCAAATGCCTTGTCCGTTTCAGCAGCCAGCACCACGCCGCCCTCTCTTTTACTTTCGTCCCAGACAGTATGTATGATTCTGATCTTGTCGCTTTTGATCCCCTCTATAAGTTTGAGGGTGTCATCGTCTGATTTACCCACGGCAATCACGAACTCGTCGCAGATGGGCAGGATGGAGTTGATCGACTCAATTATAGGGTAGTCGAACTTGATGGCGTTCTTGATGAATGTGAATCCTGTTACTTTCATACTGTGGTGGTGGTGGTCAGCCCTATGCTTTCATGGCCAAGTGCTGATTATTAAATAGTTAAGAGCTCGGTAAATTATTGCTAACTGCTTGATTATGACCATTTGGCCATGAAAGCATAGGGCTGATATGTTGCTGCCAGAACTTCCAGAACCGTGGTTTGGAGAAACTGTGGCAGCAGAATGGCAATTGATTATTATTCAGTCGGTAACATACCGAAGGGTTCATGTCGAATGAGAAGCGCAGAGCCTCTTTGTAGTCTGGTTTTGCAAGTTGAAATGTTTTGCCGGACAGAATTTGATTGCTTACCTCAGGTTTAGGGGCAAGGCTCCAGTAAATATCCTCGTTGTACATAGAGCTTTTACCAAGGTTAGAGATATACCTCTCAATGTTGGCTGTGTCGGTTGTGGCAATTTTGTGAAACACCTCTGTCTTTCTCAGGCAGACACCTCCGTTCCCAACTTCATAATACTGCTGCGACCTGTCTGGTTTACCAATGAACTTGTTCATGGCCTTGCGAACAGAGACGAATGCCCTGTTATACAGACGTGTGTATGAATCTTTGGGAACCCATGGGGCACCAATGTAGTCGTAATCTTTTGCACACCATTCATCAAGCTCATCCCTGAAAGCGTAACCGTCGGTCTGATAAATGAATATGTATTTATAGTCCAGAAAACGTTCATAAAATCCGGCAGAGAACATAAGACGGTTGTAAGCAGCCAGATCGGTAAAATAGTTGTCGGCAAAAGAAATCGCCTCAGACGGGTAAAATTCGGAACAAATGTTGTCTATGTTCAGACTCTCCGGTTTTATAAAGAAAATGTGGTGACTCTTGCCCCATAAGGAGAAACAACGGTTCAGGCTGACACGTTCCAGAAGGTCCAGACTGTCTTTGTAAACAGGTATGAGTATGGCAACATCTTTTTTAATCATAAGCTCAAAATTATCGTCAAAACAATATAGCGACAATTACTGAATAAATGTAAAAATAGCTGCCCGTGATTGAGCAGCTATTTTACAGATTATAATAGTTAATCAAACTTCTGAAGCAACAGCTCCATTAGCTTGATGGATGCTTTTGACACCGATGTACCGGGGCCAAAGATAGCAGCAGCACCGGCTTTATAAAGAGCATCATAGTCCTGTGCAGGAATCACCCCGCCTACAATAACCATAATGTCTTCGCGACCAAGCTTCTTAAGCTCGTTTACTATCTGAGGAACCAAAGTTTTGTGACCGGCAGCAAGAGAGGATACTCCAACAACATGAACGTCGTTTTCAACAGCCTGTTTTGCAGCCTCTTCCGGAGTCTGGAAAAGTGGACCCATATCAACGTCAAATCCACAATCGGCATAACCTGTTGCAACAACCTTGGCACCACGGTCATGACCGTCCTGTCCAAGTTTGGCAATCATAATACGAGGCTGACGACCATCCTTTTTAGCAAATTCAACGACAAGTCTCTTAGCATGTTCAAAGTCACTGTCGTTTTTAACCTCACTTGAGTAAACACCTGTGTTCATACGGATAATTGCTTTATATCTACCTGCAACCTCTTCGCATGCGTCAGAGATCTCACCAAGAGTGGCACGCACCCTTGCTGCATCTATTGCAAGCTCCAGAAGGTTTCCGGTTTTTGTTTTTGCTGCATAAGTTATTGCTTCAAGGGCTGCCTTAACCTTGGCATCATCTCTGTTTGCACGGAGCTCCTTAAGCCTGTTGATCTGTGATTCACGAACCATAGTATTGTCAATATCAAGAATCTCCATAGGATCTTCCTTCTCAAGACGATACTTGTTTATACCCACGATAGTATCTATACCTGAGTCAATTCTGGCCTGCTTACGGGCAGCAGCCTCTTCGATTCTCAGTTTAGGAATTCCTGTCTCAATAGCCTTTGCCATACCACCAAGCTTCTCTACCTCCTCTATGTGTCCCCATGCTCTCTCCGCAATCTCACCGGTCAGCTTCTCAACATAATAAGAACCGGCCCAAGGGTCAAGTGATTTGGTGATGTTAGTCTCCTCCTGAATGTAAATCTGAGTGTTTCTTGCAATACGGGCAGAGAAATCGGTAGGAAGCGCAATAGCCTCGTCAAGAGCATTTGTATGGAGCGACTGTGTGTGCCCGAGAGCAGCAGCCATAGCCTCAACACATGTCCTTGCTACGTTGTTGTAAGGATCCTGTTCTGTAAGCGACCAGCCGGAAGTCTGAGAGTGAGTTCTCAATGACAACGATTTAGGGTTCTTAGGATTGAACTGATTAACCAGCTTTGCCCAGATCATACGAGCGGCACGCATCTTTGCTATCTCCATAAAGTGGTTCATCCCTATGGCCCAGAAGAACGACAGGCGAGGAGCAAACTGATCTACATCCATTCCGGCAGCAATACCTGTCCTCAGGTATTCAAGACCGTCGGCAAGAGTGTAAGCCATCTCAATGTCACAAGTGGCACCAGCCTCCTGCATATGGTAACCCGAAATTGATATCGAGTTGAACTTAGGCATTTTCCTTGATGTGTACGAGAAGATGTCGCCAATTATTCTCATTGAGAATTCAGGAGGATAGATGTATGTGTTTCTAACCATGAACTCCTTAAGAATGTCATTCTGGATTGTACCAGCCATCTCTTCAAGCTTGGCACCCTGCTCAAGACCTGCAACAATATAGAATGCAAGAATCGGCAAAACCGCACCATTCATAGTCATGGAAACAGACATCTTGTTAAGAGGAATCTGATCGAAGAGAACCTTCATGTCCTCAACACTGCAGATACTTACGCCTGCCTTACCTACGTCACCTACCACGCGAGGGTGGTCGGCATCGTATCCGCGGTGTGTTGCAAGGTCAAAAGCAACAGAAAGACCCTTCTGCCCTGCGGCAAGGTTTCTTCTGTAGAAAGCATTCGACTCCTCTGCTGTTGAGAATCCGGCATACTGACGTACTGTCCATGGGTTCATTACATACATGGTGCTGTAAGGTCCACGAAGGAACGGAGCGATACCGGCTGCATAGTTAAGATGCTCAAGACCTTCAAGATCTGAGGCACTATAGACCCCTTTGAGTGCGATCTGTTCCGGAGTCATCCACGCCGACTGCTCTTGAGTTGCAGTGGCACCTCCGGTATATTTTAGTTCAGAAAATTTTGGACGCATATTTTGATATTTTTTATACTACTTGATTCCCAATTGAGTTTGATACGCTTTAAGAGTTTCAAGAACATTGCTCTTTACACTGATAAAGTTGTTTATGCCTTTAGCAATAAGCTCATCTTTGCAGGCAGGTTCGCCGGCAACCACAATAATAGCTTTGTTTCCAACAAGTTCCTTTATCTGAGGAACAGATTCTGCATATTCATCGTCAGAAGAACAGGCAACAATTATATCTGCCTTGGCTTCCAAAGCTGCCTTAACCCCCTCCTCAACTGTTGAGAAACGAGTGTTATCTGTAACCTCCATACCGGCAACGGCAAAGAAGTTGCAGGCGAACTGTGCGCGTGCCCTGCAGAAAGCAAGGTTGCCGAATGTAAGCATGAATGCCTTAGGATTCTTTCCACTCAGTTCGGTAGCAAAGCGAAGTGCCTCAAATGCCTGTGCACCACGATATTTTTCAAGTGGTTCGGCAATCGGGTTCTTGCTTTTCTCAACATTGGCACCACGGGTAACAACATCAAGAGTCACATCTTTGTCTGCATTTTCGCCAAAGTTGGGATACTGATTTGTTCCAAGAATCACCTCCCTGCGGGTGGCAATATTAAGGTCTCTCTTTGCAGATGATGCTTTTACCTCTGCCTGAACAAAACCGGCTATGAAAGCCTCTCTGTAACCACCTTTGTCCTCGACACCCTTAAATAGCTTCCATGACTCTTCTGCAATTGAAGCAGTTAGTGTCTCTACATAATAAGAACCTGCAGCAGGGTCTGTAACCTTGTCGAAATGAGACTCCTCTTTGAGTATAATCTGAACATTTCTGGCAACGCGGTTGCTGAATTCACCCGGTTCACGGTACTGATAGTCAAAAGGAAGCACCTCAAGAGAGTCCACTCCGCCAATGGCGGCACTCATGGCCTCGGTTGTGTCGCGAAGCATGTTCACGTATGAGTCATATACAGTCTGGTTCCACTGGCTTGTTACAGCATGAATCTTCATCTTCTGTGTACACTCCTTAGCAGCACCGTACTCTTTTGTGATATTTGCCCAAAGCATTCTGGCAGCACGGAACTTTGCAATCTCCATAAAATAGTTTGCACCTACAGCAAATGTGAATTTGATTCTCCTTGCAGCCTCTTCCGGAGCAAAGCCCATCTCTGTCATTATGTTCATATATTCACTACCCATTGCCAGAGCAAAACCAAGTTCCTGAACACTGGTGGAACCGGCATCGTTGAATGCGTAGCCCTCAACACCAATAACACGTATTCTTGGATATCCTGCAACAAGCTCAACACAGCTTCTCAACTTTGCAAGATAATCGGGACAGCAGAAGTTGCCAGTTGTTGTAAGGGTTCTGAGCGGATCAAAATCGAAGGAAGCATAAACCTCCTCGACCTTTGCTCCGGTTGATGCAGCATATGTGATAAATGACTTTATGATTTCAGGAGTTGCACAAGAGCAACCCTCGAAGTTCACCTCAGTCTTTGACAAGTCAATTCCTTTTAGAAGTGTCGCCATTTCCGCTACAGATATTGCCTTTTTGCCGTCGATGCAGAAACCTGCCGAATCGACACCCTTCTTTAATCCGTCAACAGCCTGAGCGTTGGCTTTCTCGAAACTCTCCCATGCACAGTAACCCTGACGTACAAGCCAGCGGTTCGATCCCTTATTCCCCCTTACATAGGGAAACTCACCCGGGGCACTCGATAGATGCTTTAATTTTGTAAGATCCTCTGCACGATAATAAGGGCGAACTGCTATTCCCTCCTGAGTTTTCCATACGAGTTTTTTGTCGTAATCAGCTCCTTTTAAGTCCTTTGTGATCACCTCTTCCCATTGTGAAGTGGAAATAGGCGGAAACTCAGCAAATAATTTTTCTGCCATATTTATGATTTTAATTATTGAATGATAACTCAAAAATAATTCGCAAAGGTATACATTCTTTGTCTAATATTAAACCTTTTGTTCCCAGAATGGTCTTATCTGCAAACAACCATATAAATAGCAAAAAGATGAAAAAGTTATTTAGCATGCTGGTTATGTTGGCTTTTGTGTTAACATTATCGGCCCAGGAACAAAAGAAAGAGATCGTGATTAAAAGAGAGGGAATGATGAAGGCAAACCCTGCCCATCTTGCTCCTCAGTTTACTCCTGAACAGCAGAAACAGATGGCTGAGTTCAAGCTGAACCTTCAGAAGGAGATGATTCAGATAGATAATCAGCTTAACGAAAAGAGAGCACAACTTAAGACACTGGAGCAAGTTGAAAAACCTAATTTGAAGAGTGTCTATGCAAAAATTGACGAGATTACCGATCTCCAGAACCAGAAAATGAAGGTAACAGCAACACACAAGAATAAAGTAAGATCAATTCTTACAGATGAGCAACGAGTAAAATTTGACCTGATGCAAGAGAAGGGAATGATGCATAGAGGGGGTGACAAGATGATGCGCAGAGGCGGTGACAAGATGATGCGTAGAGGAGGTAACATGATGATGATCAAAGGCGGCGATAATAAAATGCAGCAAGAAGGTAGAGTTATGCTAATGAGCAAACAAAGGCAGATGATGGATAAAGAGGGACAAATGAAAGACAATCAGAGGAAAATGATTGAGAAAAATAAGCAAATGACAGAAAAAGAAAAGCAAACAGTTCCTCCGACACCGGTTAAGAACTAATTGCCTTTTTCCAGGTCACTGGCCTGATCACCATAATTAAGCATGTCGGCATCGGTATCTATAACAGTAACAGACCCTTTTTCATTCATAGTTTTAGGTTTTTGAGTTTTACTGTCTGTTTGAGAACTGATGTCGGCATTCTTTTTTTTGCCCTTTAGAACCGCTTTACGTAATTCGAAGTTCTCACCCAGATACTTTCTCCTCACCTCAGGATTGTTAGCCAGAACCTCAGCTGTTCCGCTTTCCAGAATACTTCCCTCATAAAGCAGATATGCTCTGTCGGTAATAGCCAGAGTTTCATGGACATTGTGGTCAGTAATTATGATCCCGATGTTTTTTGTTTTAAGGTTGGCTATTATATGCTGAATATCTTCTACTGCTATGGGGTCAACACCCGCAAAAGGCTCATCAAGTAGAATGAATTTAGGATCTATTGCCAGTGCCCTTGCAATCTCGCACCTTCTGCGTTCACCGCCCGACAATTGAATACCGTAACTCTTTCTAACAGGATTAAGGCCGAATTCATCAAGCAAAACCTCAAGTCTGTCGTTCCTCTCTTTTTTTGTCAATGTTGAGAGTTCCATTACAGCCATTAAGTTGTCCTCTACGCTAAGCTTTCTGAAAACTGAAGCCTCCTGGGCAAGGTATCCCAACCCCTTTTGTGCCCTTTTGTACATCGGTAAATCTGTAATCTCTTCATCATCAAGGAAAATCCTCCCTGCATTTGGTTTTATCAGACCGGTTATCATGTAGAAACTGGTAGTCTTTCCGGCACCGTTGGGCCCCAGCAACCCTACAATCTCTCCCTGTTCAACCTCAATCGAGACATTTTTCACTACGGTTCGGACACCATATTTTTTTACCAAATTGCTACAATGTAATCGCATGTTATATCTTTTACAGTAAACACTCTATTTTAACTCCAGTTTAAGGTCCTTCTGAAGCTCTCTCAACTCAGGATAGTTTTCTAGCAAAAACTTTGCCTTTTCTTCCGGCATGTACAGTTTATTCTCTTTTTTTCCATCAGGAACAACTTCAATAAGAAGTTTGACCAGCTTATTGTTAAGATTTATCTTTAAGAATTCCAGCAATCTGGTCTGACACTTCTGCTGTATCCAGTTCCTCTGCAACTCGTTGCTCACGTAGAAGTGAATCTCATTATTTTCACCAATTTCAGGAAGCGACTCACACAATGTTGTCGCCAGCCTCGGCAGGGCTTTCTCTGAGTCAGCCATCTTAACCCATACCTGTTCAAGCTTCTCTTTGTCGAAACTCTCTTCCCCAACAGCCTTAGGGGTGAAGTCGACCTTTGCACTTATGCCATCCTCGGCTGCTTTCATCAAATCCTTTATAGATGTTGTGGTAGCCTTGAGTGTAGAGGCTTTTGGAGCAGAAGGGGCCGTGACCTCTTTAACAGGTACAACAACATCTGATACAGTTGGGGATACAGTTGTTGATGAAGATGGTACGGAAAGCTGTAAAGTCGATGCAGCAGGTTGTACAGCTACTTTTGCAGCAACACTCTGTTTAATCTCGCCGCTCACCCATTCAGGCGAATTTATCCGGCAAAGTTTAAACAAAGCAAATTCTATATGCAGCCTAGGGTGACCGCTCGCCTTATAGCCTCCCTCACAGGCAGATGTTATGTTAAGGGCATCATAAAGGAAGTTAAGTGAACACCTCTCTGCCTGCTCACGGTATCGCTCGATAATTGACGGCGCAAGTTCCAGAAGTCTTGCAGTGTTCCTGTCCTTGCAGACAAGAAGATTGCGGAAGTGGGTACTCAGACCACCTATAAAGTGAAGGGCATTGAATCCTTTAGACAAAATTTCGTCGAAAATAAGCAGGACATCAGAATGTGCCGCATTCAGGAAATGGTTGGTTAACCTGATATAATACTCGTAATCAAGAACATTTAAAGTAGATATCACCTGTTCGTAGGTGACGTTCTCTCCGCAGAAGGCAACTGTCTGGTCAAATAGAGTGAGAGCGTCTCTCATTGCTCCGTCTGCTTTCTGAGCAATTATATGCAATGCTTCAAGATCTATCTTCACACTCTCCTTGGCAGATATATCGGTTAAGTTCCTGACAATGTCCTCAACAGAGATCCTGTTGAAATCATAAGTCTGGCACCTTGAAAGAATTGTAGGGAGAATCTTGTGTTTTTCTGTTGTTGCAAGAATGAATATTGCATGAGCCGGCGGCTCCTCAAGCGTTTTAAGGAATGCATTGAAAGCCGACTGCGAGAGCATATGAACCTCATCAATTATGTAAACGCTGTACTTGCCAATCTGCGGAGGTATTCTCACCAACTCATTAAGCTGACGGATATCTTCCACAGAGTTGTTAGAGGCAGCATCAAGCTCGTGGATGGAGTATGACCTGCCCTCTGCAAACGAGAGGCAGGATTCGCATACCCCGCATGACTCCATGTTATCTGTCGGATTGAGGCAGTTTATGGTCCTGGCAAAAATCCTTGCACTTGTTGTCTTACCGACACCTCTCGGGCCACAAAACAGATAAGCATGAGCTAACTGGTTACGGAGTATGGAATTTTTAAGGGTTTTGGCGATATTTTCCTGACCAATAAGGTTTTCAAAACTATTCGGCCGATACTTTCTTGCTGATACAATAAATCTTTCCATACCGGGCAAAAGTACAAATTTTTATCTAATTTTGCATCTATAAAACAATCTTATATGAGACAAACATACCTGTTGCTTATTTCACTTTTCCTTGTCACAAATATATCGGCCCAGAAAATCATAAAAGATGCCAGAAACAATTTCAACAACTTCGGACTTAAAATCACAAAGGTAGTAATCCCGGGTACAGGACTGTTGGATATGTCAATAAGGGACGCTGTAATAAAAGGATGGAAAGTATCGCCTTACGAATTCTGTACCGCGCAGGAGTACGAAAAGATAAAAGAGGACACATCATTTTTCTTTTTGCTTAGAACTGACGGTATTTTCGGCAACGAGTATGAACCAAGGCTAGAGTTCCTTACTCTTATTAAGGGTGGGCCGGAATTCAAAAGAGGACTCTTTTACAGTGCAGAGATAATTTCGCTCCCATTGCAGGCAAAAGATGACGATTCGGGTGAAATTCTTCCGTTTGTCCCGGCTTACATAAGCATAATGCAGAACTACATCTATAAGGTACAGAAGGGAATCCTCCGAGCTTTCACCGGAGAGTCATCATACGGCGAGAATCTTTCAGAGATCAAGGGTAAGCCAATTCTGTTCAACAGCAGCGATATAGGCTTTCCAACAAAAGAGGATGAGATAAAGTGGACATTCAGGGACCGAGCCAGATGCGTTACCAGTGATGAGATTGAGGCAGCCCTCAACGAACCGGTTCCGCAGACTATTGTAGGACTGGTAATTTCACCGGAAGGAGATCCTAAAGGAGGTTATTGCTACAAACTCCTGATAGGGGCAGAGAATCATGAGCTATACTTTTTCAGGAAACACAAAATAGGTTCCAGACTCCAGGCAGGTTTCACAAAGGAAGACATCAAGAAAATTTCACTCCCGTATCAACGTTAATAAATGGATATTAAAACATTGCAGCTGGATTCCGGTATCAAATATGCGTTCAGACATATATCATCACCCGTTGCCTATTGTGCCCTGAGTGTAAAAACCGGCACAAGGGACGAGGATCCTTCTCTAAACGGAATCGCTCACTTTACAGAGCACATGCTTTTTAAAGGTACGACCCATCGTAGTGCCTTGCGAATAAACAATTTTCTTGAAAAACTGGGAGGTGAGCTTAACGCATATACAACAAAAGAGGAGACTGTAATTCACGCAACTGTACTCAAGGAGGACCTGCCCAAAGCAGTTGAACTGCTTGCCGACCTTGCCTTTAACTCATTGTTTCCAGATAAGGAACTTGTAAAAGAGAGAGAGGTTATACTTGAAGAGATTTCGTCATACAAAGACACCCCCTCAGAGTTGATCTTCGATGATTTTGACGAGCATCTTTTTGACAGCCATCCACTTGCAAAACCAATACTGGGAACACCCTCAAGCATTAAACGGATTTGTTCAGGTGATATACGGAACTTTGTAAACAAGCATTACACAACCGACAATATGAGCTTTTCCATTGTGGGTGATGTAACTTTCGATAAAGGGATGAAGTTGATAAATACTTTTTTCAAAGCTGAGAGAGACAAACATGAAAAGGTGAAAAAGGAGTTGACTACTTTGGAGTTGGGTAATAATAGGGAGCGGATTAAGATTATATCTAAAAAAACGCATCAGGCGCATTGCGTAATAGGCACCGGTGCATATACCCTATATCAGGAGGAGAGGTTGATACTCTCTCTCCTTACAAATATTCTGGGGGGGCCGGCTGTGAATTCCAGACTTAACATGGTACTTCGCGAAAAGTACGGACTTGCATACAATGTAGATGCCACCTATACTCCATACGAGGACACCGGTCTTTTTACTATATACTTCGGAACCGACAAGAGTAATGTGGACCGATGTATAGATTTGGTATACAAAGAGCTTTCCCTTCTTATGGAAAAGGAGCTGACAATATATCAATTAAGGGCATCAAAGAAACAACTTCTCGGACAGCTGGCAATCTCTGTGGATAATGCAGAGTCGCAATGTCTGGTAATGGGAAAGTCTCTTTTAGTATATAACATGGTGGAATCTATTGATTCGATCAGGTCCAGGATAGAGCTGATAACATCGAAGCAGCTCCATGACGTTGCCAATGAAATACTTGCATCGGAGAAGCTTTATACATTAATATACAGATGAATATAACAGACAATATGACTGATGATCATGATAAATACATAGAAGCGTACTCTTCTGACCTTAACGAGGCACTTCTCTGGATTGATAGTGAGACCAATATCAGGACCAACCATGCGAGAATGCTTTCGGGTCCGCAACAGGGGCGGCTTCTTGAGATGGTCGCAAGAATGATTAATGCAAGGAATATTCTTGAGATAGGAACATTTACAGGTTATTCTGCAATATGTCTTGCGTTTGGCCTGGCCAAAGACGGTCACCTCGATGCCATAGAGATAAATGACAAGCATGAGCAACTTATAAGAGAGGGTATCTCAAGAGCCGGCCTCTCGGATAAAATCTCTCTCTACTTTGGCGACGCAAAGGAGATTGTTCCAACATTGCAAAAGAAGTATGACCTTATATTCATAGATGCCAACAAAAGAGAGTACTGTCTCTACTACGATCTGGTTTTCGACCTGCTGAACAGCGGGGGATATATTCTGGCAGACAATGTTTTATGGAACGGTAAAGTCTATCAGGTACCGACACCTGCAGACGCACAGACTAAGGAAATTTTAAGGTTCAATAAGAAAATAAAAGAAGACCACCGAGTTGAGAACTTTATACTGCCTCTTCGCGATGGTCTTAATATAATAAGAAAATTGTAGTCAGCAGAAATTTTGCCTGCTACAAATACTCTACCTCCATCTTATATCTCCATCTTCCAAAATAGAGATTCTCTCCCCTCCACTCAACCTCTCCACGCTGGAAGTCAACAGTCTCGCTTCTCGGGTGAATCTTTGCAGGATAGAATGAACGCGAAATGTCGTCGTTTACTATCAACCTGTATGCATCCAGCCCTTTGCTGAAGAAGAAATATGAGTCGTCATCTGCTATTGCTCCTTTAACCCGTCCGTACGACTGGTCTACAGGAATCCATCCTATGCCCTGGTAATATACTTCGGCCCAGTCGTGCAGGTTTACATTACCCGGATGCATCATCCAGCCAGACTGCCATTTTGCAGGAACTCCGGCGCACCTTGCCATTGTAATAAACAACAACGAAACCTGTCCGCAGTCACCATGCCTGTTGGCAAGCACATATTCCGGTATGTTTTCGATAGTCGAATATTCACGTGCACTTGCCCATGGGAAGTTCTTATCTATATATTCAAATATCTTCTTAACCTTGATGTATGGGTTGGTCTCTTCACCAACAACCTCTTTGGTTAAGCTCTTTATCTTCTCGCTGAATACAATCTGCGGTGCACTTTCAGATGTGAACTGCTTGTATAGCTGGTCGTTTACATCATATTGTGCCAATTCTTCCGGTTTGAATTTGAAGTATTGGTTATAAGAGGTGTAGGAAAGTTCGTAGCCAAACTTAATGGATGAATCTGCCTGTGCAACACCCTCCATGTATATGCTTCTATGTGCATAGCCGTCCGGTGCTATAAGGTATTCCGGCTGTGTTGTAGAAATCAGCTTAATGTCTGAGTGAGCCTTTGTATCTGTTCTTGGGTAAGGCATCCATACCCTTACGACTTCGCCTTCAGGAACCTGATTAGGTTTGACAGTAAGGGTGTAACGTATTTTCATTTTTACAGGTTGTACATATGGCGACTTGCCTGTCTTGCCGCTCTTGACAACTGACGGAACATACCATGTGAGTAGGTTGCTGAGGCTGTCGCTCTGACCGCCGTTCATGTTGTCGAAGTGCTTTCTGGCAACAGTGTCAATTCTGAAAAGGTTTCTTCCTGCAGAATGAAAATATTTTTTTGTCCCGTCTATTGTGAGGTTTTCCAAAGCATTTGTACTCTCCCAACCTGCAATCTCCTCTTTTGTCACTTCCGGATAATACTTTTTGATGTATGATATTACGGTAGTGTCGTCGACATCAAAATCCTTGCGGATTCTCTCCATTTTCTCCAGCTTAAAGTTGAGTTCGTACCGCTCTGTAGCAGATAGTGAGTCACTTGTAAGATAAAGCCTGATAAACCGTGAGGCTTCTTTAAACTCTCCACCTGCAATAGACTTGTCTATAAGTTCAGGAGCAGGCAGCTTGTCGGAAACTGGCCCTCCACAAGCAAGTAGCAGTGCAGAGAACAATATCAGGGTGAAGTTTTTCATTTGTTTTATTTACATCTTTCGTAGTATGATCTGTCTCGTGTATCTACTCTTATCCTTTCTCCCTGGTTTATGAAAAGCGGAACCATAATCTCAGCTCCGGTTTCAATAGTAGCAGCCTTTAAGGCGTTAGTAGAAGCTGTGTCGCCTTTAACTGCAGGTTCTGTGTAGGTAATTTCCATGTCAACAAAAGGAGGAAGTTCACATGTTAAAACCCTTTCCTGATCTGCCAGAAACATCATCTCCACGTTCTGACCCTCTTTCATAAGGTCTGCATTGTCTACCATATCCTTTTGCAGGGATATCTGTTCAAATGTTTCGTTATGCATAAAGTTGAATCCCATATCGTCTTTATAAAGAAACTGATAAGGCCTTCTCTCTACACTTATGATTTCTATCTTTTCGCCTGCATTATAGGTGTTTTCAAGAATTTTCCCATTTTCCAGATTACGCATCTTTACTTTAACAAAAGCGCCCCCTTTACCTGGTTTAACGTGTTGGAACCATACGATTGAACAGGGTTTGCCATTGAAATCGATACAAAGTCCGTTTTTGAAATCTGATGTATTTGCCATAAATATATTTTTTAATTTGGTGCAAAGATAATTTTTTTGATTAGAATTTTTGCAAGATTCAAAATAAGTGCTACTTTTGCACTCCCCAAACCAAGGTGCCATAGCTCAGTTGGTAGAGCAAAGGACTGAAAATCCTTGTGTCCCCGGTTCGATTCCTGGTGGCACCACCTTGGAGAAAGCAGTTACAGAGATGTAGCTGCTTTTTTGTTTTATACGGGGACGCACATTGTGTACCATTTTCCGGATTTAGGTGTGGGGGGTGTGCGATGTGTGCACCGGATTTACCCACTTTGCGCTCATTGCGTTAAAAAACAGAGGTGGCAACAAGGTGTATGCTTATGCAAAACAGCTGCAGTTGCCACTTCCTGTTTTTCTTAACCCTTCATTCGCTAAGTGGGTACCCAAATCCTCACTGTAATCATCGCTCACCCCCACACCTAAAATCCTTTTGGGTACACAATGTACGTCCTCCTGTAAATCCATTTTAGCAACGAATCTTCATCAACATTTCATTCGGTATTATTTCAGCACCTTCCTCTGCTTTCTATAGGAGGTGCAGTAATATTTCTTGTATAAGAAGATTCAATAGCCAGTTTGACTAACTGATCATTTCAAGTCCAGTTTGTGAAGTTGGATTATGTCGGGAAGCAAGAGCTTGGGGCAAGAGTTGCAGCAAGAGTCACAAAAACGGCCGCTCTATTCCAGACATCCCGAATCACACTGCTCAGAAATTCCAACTTACTGAGAGAGGTAAGATGTTTTTGGAATTAATGGAGGGCTAATTAAAATTTTAGAAAGCATGGTGATTGGAGGGAAATTATTCGGATAATGCTTTTTGTTTTGTGGATAAAATAAAAATATACTATATTTGTGCTGTCGACAGAATAAAAATGAAGATATGGATAAGAATATTCTAAAAACAGTAATTGCGGATAATCAAGCAGAAGTTCCAAAATATAAGGTAATACCAAGAAATTTCACATTTGAGGAATTTGGGAATTATATCTTTGTAGGTATCAGGCGAGCAGGTAAATCTTTTCTGCTTTATCAGAGGATGCAGCAGTTGCTTGCCAAAGGAATGAAGTGGGATGAGATGCTTTACATCAATTTTGAAGATGAGCGTCTTACCGGAATGGCTGTAGAGGATTTGAATCTTCTATTAGAAGTTCATTTAGAAATATATGGAAAGAGACCAATCCTGTTTCTTGACGAGATACAAAATATTCCCGGATGGGAAAAATTTGCCCGACGTATGGCCGATACTAAATACCGGGTTTACATTACAGGGAGCAATGCAAAAATGTTGAGTAATGATATTCAGACAACGCTGGGAGGACGTTATATCCCTGTTGATGTCTATCCATATACATTCAAAGAGTTTTTGACTGCAAACGATATTTCTATAACTGACAATAAGCTACTATCAACAGAGGGTAAAGCAGATGTATTGCGAAAGTTCAATGACTATTTCTACTTTGGTGGATTTCCTGAAGGAGCAGAACTTTCGGCAAAAAGGGATTATCTGACAAGTGTTTATCAAAAGATCTATCTGGGAGATATCGCCGCCCGCCATGCCATAGAAAATACTTTTGCGTTACGTATTTTGTTTAAGAAACTGGCAGAAAGCATTAAACAACCTATGTCATTTACACGGATAGCGAACATTGTATCATCTACCGGAGCAAAAGTAGGGACACATACTGTTATTAACTATATGGAATATGCAAAAGATGCATGGCTTATCAATCCCATACAAAACATAGTAGGTAAATTGGTCGATAAAGAGACAATTCCAAAGTACTATTACACCGATAATGGTATTCTGAATCTTTTTTTGTTGGATGGAAATACCTCTTTATTGGAGAATATCGTGGCAGTAAATTTGCTTCATAAATATGGACGGAATGATGCCATTTACTTCTATAACAAAGGAATTGAAGTAGATTTTTACATTCCTGATGCATATATAGCTATTCAGGTGTGTTACAACCTAGACAATAGTGATGGTACCTTCGACCGGGAAGTTAAAGCATTACTTAAAATTACCGAAGTTTTGGAATGCAGAAAACTGCTGATCATTACACGAGACACAGAAAGAACATTGGAGATTAGCGGTAAGATAATTGAAGTTGTTCCTGTATGGAAATGGCTGCTAGATCTGTAGATAGGCAAAATTAATCCGAATAGTTATTTTATTTCCAAAATGCACTATATATGCTGCATAATAGAAATAAAAGAGATGAGCTTTTTAGAATTCAAGGATAAAATGTTCGGTCTGGAATGTTTAAAATATAGATATATCTAAATAATGAGTGCATTATTTGCAATTAATACAGATATATCTATATTTGTATAAATTTTATGGGTATGTATAGCGAATTATACGAGAAATCGGGTAGCGATATCATCCGGGAAGTGGGTAAAAGGTATTGCGATTACCGAAAACGGATGGGATACACACAGAAAGAGGTAACCGGGAAATCGGGCATAAGTGTATTTACCATCAGCTCTTTTGAGAACGGTTCATCAACGGGGATTACTTTGTCGTCTTTTATCAAACTTCTTAGGGCAATCGACTCTCTGGATGAAATTGAAAAATTATTGCCGGAATTACCGGAAAGCCCGCGTGCATTGTTCCGGAAGCAAAGTAAAATAAAATAGAGATGGAGACGAATGTATTAAAAGTGAAGCTATGGGGTATGGATGTCGGTTATCTTTCATGGGATAAAAAAGCAAATGTTGCTTTTTTTGAGTATGAATCATCGTTTCTTGAACAAGGGTATGATATTGCTCCTCTTACGATGTCTGTGACCTCACCCCGGAGTCAAAAGCAAATGCCATGGACAGGTAATATAGACAAACTTTATCAGGGGCTTCAGCCAATGATTGCAGATTCGTTACCGGATAAATGGGGTAACTCTCTTTTTAAGGCATGGCTGCGTGACAATAGTATTCCAGCGAAGAAGGTGACTCCGTTGGACCATCTTTCATTTATCGGAAGCAGGGCCATGGGAGCACTTGAGTATGAACCTGCACAGAAATTAGGTGTCGACTCTGCATTTTCGGTTGATATACAGAGACTGTATGAGTTTGCCAGGCAAGTGTTGAATGAAAGAGAATCCACAATCCTGAATAAGGAAAACTCAATCTTATGGCAAGACTTGATAAAAATAAGTTCTTCACCGGGTGGAAAACGTCCGAAAGCAATTGTGGCCCTTAATCCGGAAACCGGGGAGGTCGTTTCCGGGCAAGGACTTATTCCGAAGGGTTACGAACACTTTATCCTTAAATACGATGATAATTCCGTCTATCCTTTTGCTAAGCTGGAATATGTTTATTACCGGATGGCTTTGGATGCAGGGATATACATGATGCCATCGGAACTTAGAATTTATGGCAATATAACACATTTTCTTACTCGTCGTTTCGACAGGATTGACAACGAACGGATACATATTCAGACATTAGCAGCCATGTCACCATCCTGCGACAGCTATGAAAACATTTTTGCTGTTATACGTCGGCTCAACCTCCCATATGAGGATAGCAGGCAACAATTCCTAAGAATGGTATTTAATGTACTTGCGCGGAATGTAGACGATCATTCAAAGAATTTTTCTTTTTGCATGACTCCTGATGGAGCATGGAGATTGTCTCCTGCCTACGATTTAACTTATAGCGTTGATCCGGCAGCACCAACGTACTCAAACAGGCATTTGCTAACAGTAAATGGAAAAAATGAGGATATTACCCGAAAGGATCTGGAAATTGTTGCTCAAAACAACGATATACAGGATTATAAGGCATTGATTAATGCTGTTGAGAATGCTATTGCAAAGTTCGGGAAATATGCAAAAGAACTTGGTATTGATGCATATTTGATAGAAAGTATACAGACAGATTGTGTTACCGCTTTCGGATAAAAGTGTGAAGTCTAGCAATGCGTGCACCGGATTTACCCAAATCCCCTACAGCAAGCGTCGCACAATCCCGCACATAAAATTCTTTTGGTTAAACAATCTGCACCTTAATACTAATCCAATTTAGCAGTGGAATCAACATCATCATCCATCTTGGCATATTTGTTGACTATCAACGATGAAGCATCCAATATCAAGAACATATCATTTAAATCCATATACAAAATGAAAAGAGCTATTTTGTTTTTTATTTTATCAATAACATGTTCGGGTTTGTTTTCTCAAAATCTTGAATTGAGAGTTTTGGGTTCTCTCAAAGAACCATTGCCATATTCTTACATTTTTATTAACAACAAATACTACGGAGATGCGGATTCGTGCGGTACTATAGTCATTCCTGATTCTTTAGTAAAAACGGGAGATACGATATCTGTCAAATATGTTGGTGCGAAGGACAATTTTTTTATTTATACAGACATAATTTCTGCTGCAAAAATATATGCTATTTCACTTGAACAGTCAGTTAATTTAAATGAGATTGTTGTAACATCGTCAAAGCAAAATTCCAGAGAATTATTTAATAAATATGTTAATACCCCATTTATAGGAAGCTGGTTTGATCAATTTTCTGGTGACTTTGAGATTTCAATTAAAACCAATAATATATTGCTACATACTATAAATGGCAGCTTTAAATACGAACTTTTATCTTCCGATTTTAAGAAAAAGAATATGGTCGATGATTTTTCTCTTACTGCACTCTCTGATACAGTAGGTTATTCAAAATTGGTTAATAAATGCATAGAAAATATATATAAGATGGCGCATTCTGAGGTTGTTTTGTGGAAAGGCGCAGCCATGAATAAACAAATGCATGTTAAATACATGGGAGAGAATGAGGTTAATCATATCTTTATTATAAACAGACCTGCTGTTAATAACAAGTTAGCCAGTTTAGAGACTTCACAACTCTTATTATATGTAAATAAGAAAAGTAGAAATCCTGTTTCTGCCGAAATCATTAAAATCTTTACTGGGGGCAACTTACCAGAGTACGACTTAAAAGTAGATTATTCTACTATTTTTAATAAATTTAATATCATATATCCCTCAAAAATTGATGCCATCTTTTCTTTTTATAATGGAGATAAAAAAACAGTTTGTGATATTTCTATGACCAATATCAGTTATTTAAAACCTAGAAAGAGGTAGCCGGGGAAACTGGTATTAGCGTATTTACTATCAGCTCTTTTGAGATAGTCTGGTTGAAATTGAAAAGTTAATGCCGATATTACCGGAAAGGCCGAGGGCATTATTAAAGAGCCAAAGTAAAAAGTAACAGGCATAGAAACGAATGTGCTAAAAATGAAGATATGAGGGGACAAATTTTCATTTTATTCACGCTCATTTCATTATTAGCTTATCAAATATTGATATTCGTCCATACAAATGGAAAGAGAAGTAAATAGTCCTATAGAAATAGCACTATTAGATAATTTATTACCGTCGGACCTTCATGCTCGACGGTTTTTTATGATAAACAATATGTTAGTGGTGTGTTAAGGCACCTCTTTTATGGGCCGAGTACAATTTATGTATATAAAAATGATTTGAATATACTGAAAAGCAGATTGTGTACCAGTAGGATTTTAGGTGTGGGGTTGAAAGATGCTTGCAGTAGAGGATTTGGGCACCCGCTTAGCGAATGGAGCGTGTGAAAAAACAGGATGTGGCAACCTGAAGCTGTTTTGCATAATCTAACTCTTGGTTGCCACCTCTGTTTTTTAGCATAATGAGCGCAAAGTGGGTAAATCCGGTGCACGCATAGCAAAACTCCACACCTTTATTCCATAAGGTAACACAATCTACATCTGATCTGCTAAGTAAAACACGTAGATTAAATTCAGAAATTCCATTATTGCGAGGTGTTTTCGCTCATCATAAATTTAGACATAATTTAAAATCTAATTTTTATGAAAAAAACACTTCTTTTTTTATGTTTTTCTATTCTTTTTAGTTCCAATTCCACGGCCCAGAAACTGGAGTTCGGAACGGATCTCTTTAACCGCTACATCTGGCGCGGACTCGATTTAGGAGGGAAGAGCCCTAGCATCCAGCCATGGCTTAAATTGAGTGCAGGTAACGATAATCACGCTTTTTCAATTGGAGCCTGGGGAGCTTTCTCACTTGCCGGAACATCAAATGAAGAGACCGACCTTTACATCACCTATACCTATAAGAGTGCCCTTTCTATAACTCTGACAGACTATTTCTTTCCGGGCTTGAATACAGGGTCTAAGGATAAATATTTTGAATGGGGAAAAGAGAAGACAGGGCATGTACTTGAAGGTACCCTGGCCTTTAATGGTACCGATAATGTTCCATTCACCGCTCTTTTTTCAATGAACCTCTATGGTAACGATGCTCGTAGGAGTAACGGAAATATTTTTATGTCAAAATATTTTGAATTGGGCTATAAAGCAAAGTTTAAATATGCCGATTTCAATGTTTTTGTAGGAGGTACATCGGATAAGGCAGATACAGATAACGGTGAAACTGCTTTTTATCTTAATGAAAAGCCTGGAATTACCAATATTGGAGTTAAAGTATCCAGAACAATTCAAATAACAGAAAATTTTTCTGTCCCTGTACAATGTTCCATAATATCAAACCCCGATTTGAATAAAATCTACCTTGCTTTTGGTCTCTCATTTTAATTTAAAACACAATATAAACCAATAATTATAATCAATTTTATGATAATGACAACATTGTTAAGTGCAGGTGTCCTGGACACCGGATCTACTGGATTTATGCTTCTGGCAACAAGTCTGGTTATGCTCATGACTCCCGGACTTGCCTTTTTCTATGGCGGACTGGCTACTAAGAGAAATATTCTGGCCATTATGATTCAGAGCTTTGTTTCTCTGGGCTGGACAACTGTCTTATGGGTATTCTTCGGCTATTCACTCTGTTTCAGCGGTGGAGACGGAGGAATTATCGGGAACCTGGATAAAGCCTTCTTGTCTGGGATTTCAATTGATACTCTTTGGGCAGGCAATGGAAAAATTCCTGAAATCGTATTTTTTGCATATCAGATGATGTTTGCAATTATTACACCTGCTCTCATAACTGGGGCGTTTGTCAATAGGGTGACATTTAAATCCTATTTTATATTCCTCACCGTTTGGCAGATTTTAGTTTATTATCCCTTTGTTCATATGATATGGGGTGGTGGTTTACTTGCGCATTGGGGAGTTCTGGATTTTGCAGGTGGCATAGTGGTGCACGCTACTGCAGGTTTTGCAGCATTAGCATCGGTATTCTATGTTGGAGCAAGGGTAGATAAAAACTCTACGCCAAACAGCATACCTTTGGTTGCTATTGGAAGCGGACTGCTTTGGTTCGGATGGTACGGTTTTAATGCAGGAAGTGAATGTCAGGTAGATAGTGTTACATCTCTTGCATTTTTGAATACAGATATTGCTGCATCGTTTGCCACAATTTCATGGCTGGCTATTGAATGGATCCGTGAGAGAAAACCAAAGTTTGTAGGGTTGCTTACAGGATCAATCGCAGGCCTGGCAACAATAACGCCTTGTGCCGGTTTTGTACCTTTATGGGCCTCTCCAATAATTGGCACTGCAGCAGGTATTATGTGTTATCTGGCGGTACAGTTTAAAAACAAGATGAAATGGGATGATGCTCTGGATGTCTGGGGAGTGCATGGTATAGGAGGTGTATTTGGTTCTATACTCCTTGGAGTTTTTGCCTCTAAGGCGATTAATAGCGCAGGGGCCGATGGTCTTATCTATGGTGGAGGATATTTCTTTGTAAAACAGGTTGTGGCAGTTGTGGCAGCTTCGATTTATGCATTTGTCTTCACATATCTTATGCTTATAATAATTAATAAAATAACTCCGGTAAAGGTAAAGCAAGAGGATGAAAAATTAGGACTGGACACTTCTTTACATGGCGAAAAAGCTTATGACGATGGTGTAATTTAATTTGTTATTTTTGAGTGATTTATCAAAGGGCAAATGTTTAAAAAGTCAATTACAACAAAATTCATGTTCCTCTATTTGATTGTAGGGTTTTCATCGCTCTCAATTATAGGAATCTATTCTTACTATAAAGCAAGGAACGCCCTTATAATGAGGGCGACAGAGCAGTTGATATCTGTAAAATCGCTAAAGAAGGAGCAGTTAGAGAACTATTTTGCTAGTAACGAAAAAATCAATTTTGATGAAATTGACAGAATAATGCTAGACACTAATCAAATAAATGGATTAGGTAAGTCCGGGGAGGTATATCTGGTCGATTCTGATTTTCTGATGATTAGTAAATCAAGGTTTTTCCCTGACTCTGAAAACCAGATAAAGGTGGAAACCGATGCCGTTAAGAGTGCCTTTAAAAACGGTAACGGTACATCTATCTCGACAGATTACAGGGGTATTCTTTGTCTTGGTTCTTTCGACAGATTGATAGTAAAAAATTTAAAATGTGCAATTGTGGCAGAGATTGATTACAACGAGGCAATGGTTCCTATAAAGGAGCTTAGGAATGACTTGATTTTTGTCTCCGTAATTATCCTTATTCTTATTTTCTCTATTGCACAAGTCATTACAACCGATATAATAGTGCCGATTGTAAAATTCAAAAAAGCGTCATTGAAAATTGGAGAGGGGAATTTTGATGCTAAGGTAGATATTGATTCAGAAAATGAATTTGGTGTCTTGGCTCTTACATTTAACCAGATGATAGATAATATTCAGATTAACACAACTGAACTTGTAGACGAAAAAGCAAAACGTATATCTGCTTTATATGATGGTCAGGAGTTTGAGCGTCATCGTATTTCACGTGAGCTTCACGATGGGCTCGCACAAGAGCTTATTGCGATTAAGATGACGCTTGAAAATCTGATTAGTAGGAACGAAATTTTTAATAATCAGAAGATTAATGAATTAAAGGCTCAGGTAAATCACTCTATAGATGAGTTGCGGAAAATCTCTACAGATTTGGCGCCATCCGGCATATTGGAGTTCGGGTTTGAAATAGCAATAAAAAACCTATGCAATCAGGTTCAGAAAAATACAGGAATTCAAATTGATTTCTCATGGTTCGGTAACTTTGAACACATTAAACAACGCACAAAAATATACCTCTACAGAATTGTTCAGGAGGCACTGAATAATGCAATTAAACACTCAGAGGCATCGCAAATTCAGCTTCAGCTTACTGAAACTGCAGAAAATCTGGTGTTGATAATAGAGGATAATGGTAAAGGATTCAATTACAATACCAATGACCTTGGGTTGGGAAAAGGTTTGTTCAATATGCGTGAACGAAGTATTTTACTGGATGGTACATTTGATGTGGAATCCTTTCCTGAAAAAGGGACAACCATTCGGGTTAAAGTAAATAAAATTGTATGACTATGAAAAAAATCAAGATATTGCTGGTCGATGACCATCAGATTATTCTAGATGGTGTAAAAACAATGCTGATAGACGAAGAGGATATTGATTTCATTGGTTGTGCCTCAAATGGCTTTAAAGCATTGGAGATTATCAAATCTCAATTACCCGACATTGTCATCAGCGATATTTCTATGCCGGATATGACAGGTATTGAGCTGACTTCAAAAATCATAGAGTTGAACCTTCCTTCCAGGGTACTCATTTTGTCGATGTATACTACTGATGACTATATCTACAATGCAATCAAAGCCGGAGCCAGAGGAATCTTGCCAAAGCAGGATACTAATAAGGAGATGTTGATGGAGGCCATTCGGACAATAAGTGAGGGGGATGAGTATTATGCGTCGAATATCTCCAAAAACCTTATGAAATCGTATGTCTCAAAAATTAAGAATATCAATTCTACAGATAAATCGAAGAATTACTCCCTCACATCGCGAGAGAAGGAGATATTGAAACTGTATGTCGAAGGATTTTCAAATCTGGAGGTTGCAGAAAAGTTAAATATCAGTATAAGAACGGTAGAGACACATAAAAACAACATAATGCAGAAATTTGACTTTAAAAGTACAGTCGAGATGGTGAAATTTGCATTGAAAAACAATATTGTGTCGTTCTAGCATTTAAAAAATCAGAATCAGCAAAATTTTTTATTGAATTGTATAAACCATGCTTTCAGGCTTTTAATCTCTGATTTTGCGTTTTAGTTTTGTGCTGAGAAACGCAAAACCAAATGAGAAGATTACTCTTTACTATTTCTGTCGTGCTGATAGCTGTGTTGTGTACGAAGAAGACAGATAGTCCGGAAAGCAGGATTACCTTTTATGGTTCATATCATAGCCAGACAAAAACCTCTGCTTTTTTGACGTCGGGGAACAAGTCTGCAATCTATACCTTCGCTCCTGATGAGATAAACATTCCCCTGGCGGGAACTCCTATTGAACTTTCTGCGTCGGCAGGTGGTCTCCTTACATGCGGCAATGCTCTCTTTCTTCCAAAAGGAACTTACGATTTCTATTCAGTTTCCCTCAATAACAATACCAGTCCAGCTTTGGATTTTCCGGAAGGTATGTCAGGGCAGCTCGTCAATGGCGTGGACTACCTGTGGGCCTCGGTTAAAAATTCGTCGGTTAATGGAAATACAAATATTGTTTTTCTATATAAACATTCTGTTTGTAAGGTTAATATAAGCATAACAACTGCTCCGGAGATCACGGATTTATATATAAAATCAATAAAGTACACGTTGCCCTCGGAGAGCGGTATCAGGATGAATCTGAAAAACGGAATTGTTCCAATATCGCAATATGTAGGATTTCTGACAACACTTCCAGGGTCTGACAACAGCAGGACATTTTTCTGTCTGCCATGTTCGGCTTTAATGGTTGTCGAAATCGCAATTGATATAGTTATTAACGGGGAGTTGTTTTCTGACAGGGTATACAGAGCTGCTGTAAATGAAGATTTCAGGCAGGGATATATGTATAATATTGAATGCTTGCTTACAGGAAACGGGGATTTTCAGGTATCAGCAAACAGCTCACAATGGATCCAAAACTCAAAATGTACCGAGTTCTGACAATGGGTAAATTTATTACAGTATTCGTATTAATGACTGTTTCTTTTGGTTGTGTAAAAGAGAACTTAAACTTGTGTCCCAATTGGGGGAAGTACAGGGTTCTTTTCTATGATAAAACCACGGACAGATACAGTGCAGAGTATAATGTTGTCATACAGGATATGGCGGGTTCACACAGATACTTCAGGACTCCTGACTCCGCACAACTAAAATCGGACAAAGTCCTCAAACTGTTTCCCGGCAAATATTCGTTCAAAGCGCTCTTGTCAAGGGAGCCACTGGATGCTGTCAGCAGACCGGTAATAAAAAACGGCTATCAATACATGTTTGCTGACACATCGGCCAATATAATAAAAGCAAGCATCAATCCTGTAGTACTTGATTTTAAACTGGCAAATTCTCTTATTGTTGTAAGGTGTCACTTTGATGCCGGCCATACTGAATCTCATCAGATTGCCAGAATGGAGATATCGTGCCCCGATGACGACTCTGTTACAATAGATATGCACACCGGATTAAGCAATTACGCTCAAACAGTATCCTCTTTTTATGAGGAGTGCCTGTATGATTATAAGCAAGAGAGTTTCTATTATTATTGTGTGCCGGTAATTAGTGGCAATTATTTGAATTTCAAGGTATACGTCAGGGATAAAAATGATATGAGCATAAAAATCCTGTTATCCAGGATATTCCTGAACACCAACGTCGAACAGGGCAAGGCGTATCTGTTTCGCTTTAACGTGACACCTTATAAAATCGAATATATGACAACATCTGTGATTGACTGGAACGACTACTGTCACAACACCATTATAACATTTTATTAATTTTTAAAACCAGATTTTTTATGAAAAAAACTACAGTTTTGTTACTGACTATTTGTGCATTGGCAATGTTACCTTCATGTCAGAAGGAGGGAGGGATTGATGAATCGGAGAGAAAGGCAATGAAGTTTTACGCCTCATACATTTATGAGGCTGCTACCAAGGCACCTACCGTCTTTCCGTCAGGAAACAAAGCCACAATTATAGGCTACACTGCCGGAGCCACGGTATCTTCTGCCACTCCTGTCGCAGGAACACCTGTTGAGGCCACCGGGGGGGCAAGCGGTACTTTGTCACCTGCAGCGGCACTTTTTTTACCAAAGGGTAGCTACGATTTCTATTCAGTATCGCTGAACAGCACCACCCCGGCGGGATTGACTTTTATATCGGGAGTTTCGGCCCAGCTCTCAAACGGATCAGACTACCTATGGGCAAAACATGCCTCAGTGAGCGAAGGGGGAGCGGTTGCATTCTCATATTCTCATAAATCAGCAGGAATGGAGATTAATGTCTCTGCCGGGACAGGAGTGACAGGTTTGACAGTCACTTCAATCAAATTCACTCCTGCAAAACCTGATGCATCGTCAAAGATGAATCTTTCAACGGGAACAATAGGAGCCGCAGCTGTAAAGGATGTTTTAACTTCTATGTCCCTCACTTCCAATAAGGGAACTTTCATAATGGTTCCGCTTGCATCTCAGTCGCTTAATGTTGAGGTAACAGTAAATGCGACAATAGGGGGGACATCTCTTTCAGGTAAGGTCTATACTGCAACTATCCCAGCGCAGGTCTACAACGGAGGAACATATTATACCCTTAATCTTACAGTATCGGCAACCTCTATGTCATTCACAGGTGCCCAGGTTGATGAATGGACCTCTCAGACAATTACAGGACTGACACTTATAGAGCAATAGCTATGAATCACACTTTGGCATTACCGTTATTTGCTATACTACTTGCATCGCAACTTACTTCCTGTATACCGGAGAATTGCGAATCATGCAATAAAACAATCAAAGACAGTACTCTGCTTTGTGTGTCCTTCTCAGGAGATTACACACTCACTAAATCTGTGTCAGCAATTCCTGCAGGGGTACAGACATCTATCTTTGCATACTCATCTGGTTCTAATCCTAAGATTCAGTCTTCCTATCCGGGAACTCCCCTGGAGGCAATATCGGATGTAAACGGGAACCTTTCGATATGTAGCGGAAACAGATTGTTCGTACCACCCGGGACGTATGATTTTTATGCCATTTCTACTAACGAACCTACAATCAGTGGTTTGACAATAAAAAACGGAGTGTCCAATTCACTTGACAACTGCGTAGACTACTTATGGGCAGCAAGTAAGGAGAGATCCGTTGAGCAAAACACAAATGTAATATTGCAGTTTGCGCATAGGGTTGCAACTATATGCCTGACAATTACACCGGAAGATCTGGCTAACGACCTTGCGATAAAAAGCATGAAAGTGAGACTTCCTCTGTCTGGTTCTTCAATGAATATCTCAACCGGAATAATATCTGCAGCAAGGGTGCTGGATACTGCAATGACCCAAATGTCATTAAAGGAAAATACAGGTACTTGTTTAATGCTCCCTTTAATTTCGGGAACGGATTTGCCGGTAGAGATTTGTATTGATGCAATAATATACCGAGCATCCATACCTGCACCTGCTAAGGGTTTCGAAGGTGGATTCAGATATAAGTATATCGCATCTGTCGGATTATCAGGAATTACCTTTCTGAATGCTTCCCTGGAGGAGTGGAAAGAACAGATATTAACTACAATCAATCTGTGAGAATAATTCAGTATATGTTATGAGAAAAGCAATTGCAGCAGTAATTATTGCCTTTATGGCGACTATATGTCAGGCACAGAAATTTGGTATAAGAAGTAATCTGATAGGCTTGGCTACAGGGAGTCTCAATATTGAGGTTTCAAAGGCAATATCGGACAAAATCACCCTGCATTTTCCAATCTCATGGAACCCGTTCATATTTGATAATAACAAAAAAATAAATCACACAGCAATTCAGCCCGGAATACGTTTGTGGCAGTGGCATAGTTATTCAGGGCTGTTTTACGGAATACAGGCAATAGGAATTGTCTGCAATATTGGTATTAAAGAGTTCAGATATTATGGTTCAGGAGTCGGCGGGTCTCTTTCTTTCGGGTATTCCAGGATGCTGACAAAAAACCTGAACATTGAGGCGGAGACGGGGCTGGGAGGAGGGTGGATAGCTTACGACAAGTATCAAAGGCAATTGTGCGGTGAGTTCGAAGGGAGCTGGCGGGGTTATAAGATATGCCCGACAAGGGTTTCGATATCAATCATGTATATTTTTTAAAGATGAGAAACCTGTTTATTGCTTGCATTATACTGACTTTTTTTTCCTGTAGCGACAAATTATACAGGATACAGAAGCTTAAACCTGCTCCTGGGCTCTATTACGGAAATAGTAAGTATGACTACAAAGTAGCTGTTGCCAGAGAGGTTAAGGGAAATGTGCCTGGATATTCAATATATGATAATGCAGTGAAGGATAATGAGAGCGGAGAGAGAGTAGCAATGAGGCAATTGAATGAGGTACTGGTATCTGCTAAATCACAAAACATTGCAGAGAGAAACGGAAATATCAGACTGGATTTCATAGTTACGGTACCTGAGATTCTACAAAGCAGCAGCTGGCAGTTGGATATGCTGCCTGTTTTATCCAGAGGTGATGATACAATTCATCTGGACAGAGTCCTTCTGACAGGTGCCGAATTTAAAAAGGTTCAGGAGAGAGGTTATAAAAGATTTGAAAAATACCTGAAAACCATTATACCGGAAGATGCAGATTTTCTTGAAGTCTTTACGGATCTGCCTAACCTGAGAATTTTTCTTGAGAGGAACCTGCCGGAGTCAAGGGTGCTTTACGGTATTGAAAATGATTCGCTGCACACAACCTTTGGAGTAAATGAGAAGAGAATCGTAGAACACTATATAAAGCGATGGTTGATAGAGAGAAACAATAAAAAACTAGAACAAAGAACCAGAGTGTTCGCAAAATATGTGAAAAACCCATATCTGTCGGGAAGCAGACTCGATTCTATAATCAAGACAATAAATGGTGATTTTGAATATCACTACACACAGGAGATAGTTACAAACGAAAAATCATCGCGGCTATATCTTTGCCTGCATGGTTGTGTAAGGGATCCACGAGGGATTTGTATTAAACTAAAGCCTTCAGATACAATTGTGTATAATGTTTCATCGATGATACATTTTATTGATAAGGCACCTCGTTACAGAAAGAAAATTATTGAAAGGCGGGTAAGTGTGACAGAAAGTGCAAACATTTCCTTTGCACCCGGCAAGTGGCAGATTATGGGCTCACTTGCCAATAATGAATATGAACTTAACCATGTCGGGAGCTCTATAAAAGAGATTGTTGCGAATGAAGAGTTTGATATGGATTCCATAATAATAACCTCATCATCATCGCCCGAGGGTCAATATCAACAAAATCAGAAACTTTCTGCAAAACGGGCAAAATCAATTGTTGAGTATTATGGCAAATATTTAACTAAATGCCATACAATCTCCATCCCTGAAGAATGGGAAAGGCTAAAGGAGTATATAATAAAGGATTCATTAATAAAGAAAAAGGATAGGATACTTAAGTGTTTCTCTATATCAGATCCTGACGAAAGGGAGAGTGCAATCAGGAATTTTCCTCAGGATTATGAGTATATGAAAGATTCATTATATCCAAGGTTGAGAAGGGTAAATTTTACCTTTCACCTTCATAGGAAAGGGATGGTAAAAGATACAATCCAGACTACCGAGACAGATTCACTTTATATGAGAGCGATTGATTTACTGGAGCAGAGACAATATCGCCTGGCTTTAGGTATTCTGCTTGCTTACAATGATTTTAACACAGCCATTGCACACATGTCGCTTGGGAACAACCACTCTGCAAAAGAGATACTTGAAAAAACTGAAAATAGTGCCCGGAAAATTTATCTTCTGGCTATTCTGTCTGCAAGGGAGGGAGATGAAGCAGAAGCAGTCAGATATTTCCTGCAATCAAAGAGAATGGACCAAAAAATGGCTTACAGGGGTGGATTGGATCCTGAGATAAACTTTCTGATAAGAAAGTATAACCTGAACAAAGAGTTGTTTGAGTAAAAATTTAAAATCAATATACGGTAATGAAAAAATTATGTAAATCATTTGTCTGCCTGTTATTTGGGGCTATGTGTATTATGTCATCCTGCAGCAAGGGAACCAACCCCACCGGAAACGATGATGGATACAATGTTTCTGACATAAACAAGGATTCTCTTATCTTTTTCCTGAATCTCAGGCTTAATCAGGCATCATCAATTTTAACAAGGGCCTACAATCTTGTTGATGTTATACACAATGTCAATGTCTTTGTATATGGAGCCGGGGGACAACTGCTTTATCATCAATATTATGCGACTTCTTATGGCATACAGATGTTTACATCGGCGGGGACAAAGACAATAGTGGTGATAGCGAATGCAGGAAACATGATTTCTTCACTATACGGCACTCTGGAATCTCTCAGAACTGCAAGGCAGACGGAAATCCCGGGCACAAACAGCAGTATTGTATATGCAGCAGAGGTTACAAAAACACTTTTCAATAGCGATAGAAATATTGATATCACAATCAAGAGGCTTCTCTCCAAGCTTACCTTCGTATTCGATAAGTCGGCTCTGGATCCCGGGACCTCAATTACAATATCAGGCATTCAACTAAAAAATGTGCCCGGTTCATGCTTTTATATTATGCACAACACCCCTGCTCTAAGTGATATTGTGGCCGAGGGTGATTATCTGTCGGACAACCTGGAACCCGCAAATCATGAGAGCGCATCACCTTTGTACATGTTTGAAAACAAACAGGGTACAATAGGCACCTCAACCAACCCTATGGCTAAGTCTCCGGGAGCAAAATCGGGAGTCTGCTCTTATGCGGAGATTACTGCAAATTATTCAAATCCCCAAAAAACAGGAACAGTTAAATACAGGATATATCTTGGGGAGAATACAACCACAAGTTTCGATGTAATAAGGGAGACTCATTACCTTGAGACTATCAGGCTTACCGGGGCCGGGATTTCAAATCCGTCGTGGATGGTTGATATTGAGCAGCTAAATGATGTTACATACACAATTACTGCAACTGCAAGCCCTATAATTGGCGGGACGGTCAGTGGAGGGGGAAAATATCGTTATAATGTCACTCCCGACCTGATTGCCACTCCGGCAGCAAATTATATCTTTACCGGCTGGACCCCGGCTATCTCTGCTGTGAGGGGTAACCAGCACTATACAGCTAATTTTCTGTTTGTTGAGATTCCTGTAAATAGTATAACAGTTACACCTTCAATATTGAACTTTTCGGCACTGGAATCCAGTTCATCAATATCTGGCAGCTATCTTCCTGTCAATGCCACAAGCGGTACAGCAATAACGTACAGCTCGTCAAATACAGCTGTAGCAGTTGTTAATAGTGCCTCCGGGGTCGTTACGTCAAAAGGGTGGGGCAGTTGTACCATAACGGCACTCTCTTCAAACGGGAAAAGTGCTTCCTGTATTATTTATGTGACAAATCCGGAAATATTGGTAAACAACATCTCTGTATCGCTGTCTTCTACCTCGTTAACTATAGGTTCATCAACAGAAGCCACAGCAATAGTAACTCCTGTAAACGCAAGCAACAAGGGAGTAAACTGGAGCTCCTCCAATACATCTGTGGCAACTGTCAGCGGTAGCGGTTACGTGACAGCTACAGGTGTGGGGATATGTAACATAATAGCAACGGCAAAGGATGGGTCGGGGGTTACAGGTTCTGCACAATTGACGGCTGTCAGTTCGCATGTGCCTGTAACAGGAGTGAATATCAGTGAAAATTCCGCTCAGATTGAAGAGGGCTACATTATTACATTAGCGGCATTCATTACGCCGGCTAATGCAACTAACAAAGGGGTCGTCTGGAGTTCCTCCAATACATCTGTAGCAACAGTCAATGGCAGTGGCATGATAACAACAAAGGGGCGCGGAACAACAATAATTACTGTTACTACAGAAGATGGTGGCTATTCTGCAACATGTACTCTAAATGTATATTCAGTTATATGGGTTAAGCCCTTTATTGGCTCAAGGGCAATATGGGACATTTCTGCCACCAGAGAGATTCAGCGGGAATACATATTTTATGCAAAACTGGAAACTGACGATATGAATATAGTACAGCAGGTTGCTCCATATGTTGAGGTTTCAGTAAATTATCAGTTGCGGGCTTTACAGAACTACTCCGGGACGGTTACACTAAACCTGAACTCTACAGACAATAATGCAGATGCGTGGGACTGGGCGGACCAGGGTCGTCACGATTTGTGTGCCTACATTGGAATACTGGACAGGGACACTAATGACGAAAGTCTTCCTCACATGAATGTGTATGAGACTGCAACAATTACCGATGGAAGTTTATTGGTGGGCAACTATATGATCAAGTGGAACAATTCACGGTTATGGGGCTATGACAGACGTTGACAGACTTTGACTTTCACATAAATTTCACTATGAAGATATTCTTTGTATAATCAATAGGGAAGTTGTACATTTGATGTGTAAATAATTGCCATGATACGCAATATCTCTTTAATATTCAAAATCTTACTGCTGATTCTTATAATAGGTTGCACAAGGTTGTCTCCTGACACAACACCTAAAGAGGAGAAAAAGATGGAATCACTCAATATTCCATCTACATTTGTCTGGCAAACCAGTCGCAATGTCGAAATTTCAGTCACATCCGATAATCCCTTCGTTATTTCCATTACTTCAATGGATGAAAAGGTAGTATACTACAGAGGTTTTCATAGTACATATCCTGAGCCGAGTATCATTATTTTAAACATTCCTAATCATGTGAATAGTGTGCTTTTTAACAAATCGCCGCTAATTATAGGATCATCAACCCATATAACAGTTACATACCATCTTCCTTCTCAGACATCTCCGATAAGCATGCTGGCAGCACCCGCACCTCCTGCCGGACTTCTGGCAGGTTGGAAGTTTGATGAGAATACCGGAAATACTTCATACGATGTTTTAGGTGCAAAGAATGGTACAAATACCGGTACGACTTGGGTAACCGGCATAAGTGGCAGTGCACTCGAGTTCGACGGAACTACATCAAATGTACTTATCCCGAATGGAGGAAACTTTAATCCTACAGGAGATAAAATAAGCTTTTCGTTGTGGTTCAGACAATCAGAAATAGGTGCAGGTGGAGCACTTATATTCCAGAACGTAAAGTATATACTTAGAATGGATGCTCAGGGAAGAGTCGGATTTGCGCTGTATATCCCTCTTTATAAAGATATTGTAATGACCTATGCCGACCGTATCCTTGATACAGACTGGCACCATGTTGCTGCTACCTATGATGGGGCAACCATGAAACTATATCTGGACGGGGTTCTGAAAGCCAGCGGACAAAATTCGGGCGCCCTTCATTCATCAACAGCCGATGTCATAATAGGTAAACAAGCTACACTCAACCCATTCAAGGGCACAATTGATGAGGTTCAGATATTTGGAACATCATTAACAGAAAGTGAAGTCAGTCAGATTTATACAACTACGCCACACCCCGATAACGGATCATCAGATCTCATTTCATCGTGGCGAATGGACGACAACAGCGGAACTACTGTTAAAGACTATACTGGTTCAAATAATGGTGTTTTAAGTGGCGCAGTCTGGGGAACCGGAGTCAAAGGGAGTTGCCTTGAGTTTAACGGAACTAATAGCAATGTTAGTATTCCTACTGCAACAAACCTTAATCCAATAAATGCCATTACTGTAATGACATGGGTTAAAGCTCAGGAATACAAGTCATCAAAGATTTTTCAGAAAGGTGATTGGGATGGCCATGGCATTGGACTGGATTTATGGAACGGGTGGCAGTGCGGTATACGTATGGAAGATAATACCGGCAATTCGTTAGAGTGGGGGTTAGGGAGACCAATACTCAACGAATGGTACCATATAGCTATGACTTACGATGGTGCTGTATTAAAGATGTATGTGAACGGGCAACTTAAAAACAGCAAGGCAGTAACAGGCCGTCTAAAAGTCAATACCCGTAGTGTATCGCTTGGTTCCGATAATGGAGCCCAGAAGTTTTTCAAGGGTTCAATAGATGAAGTGTTACTATTTGGAAAGGCATTGAATCAGACTGAAATTCAGGCAAATTTCTCAGAACGCAATAACTCGCCTGACCAGGATGGTGATGGAGTTGCCAATACTGACGATAGCTACCCGATGGACCCGGCGAGAGTTTTCAATAATTACTTTCCGGCTGAGGGTTATGGAAGTCTGGCCTTTGAAGACTTGTGGCCTAGTAAGGGTGACTTCGATTTTAATGATCTTGTAATTGATTATCAGTTTACTATAGTTACAAATGCAGCAAACAAGGTAACTGAGGTACTCTGTAATTTTGTAATAAGGGCCATTGGTGCAGGTTTCTCCAACGGATTTGGTTTCCAGTTACCGGGGACAGCGGTAAAAGCGTCTGATATCCAGGTAGAGGGATCTCTCCTGACTAGTAGTTACATCACTTTGAATCCTAATGGTACAGAGGCAAAGCAAGATAAAATAACAATCATTGCCTTTGACAACGCAAGCAGTATTATGTCTGCACCGTCGGGCTTTGGTGTGAATGTCGTACCCGGAAATCCTTATGTGGCTCCTGTAAAAGTGGTTGTGAATGTTGGTCTTACTCCCGGTGTATATGGAATAAATGATCTTAACCTTAATAGTTTCAATCCATTCCTTATTATAAACCAAGAGCGGGGCAAGGAGGTCCATCTTGCAAATTATCCTCCGACAAGTCTTGTAAACCAATCATACTTTGGCACCAATCAGGATAGATCCAATCCGGCTGTCGGTAAATACTACAAATCTGCCGAAAATCTTCCATGGGCAATCAATATTGCCTCTACATACTCGTATACAATAGAAGGAGTCCAGATAACAAGTGCCCATCTTAAATTCGCCGAGTGGGCAGAATCGGCAGGTGTAAAATATCCGGACTGGTACCTGAACAATGCAGGTTACAGGGAGAATAAAAACATCTACTAAGCTATATAGAACATTTTGCCTTTAACATTGTTATGTTGAGTATTAATTATATTAACACTAGCAATGAATAAAACAAGCATACTTTTTACAGCTCTTTTCTCCTTCATATTTGGCAAGGGTATTAGTGCACAAGATACTCCGGTAACACCTCCGGCAGATTTCTACTCTCTCTCCTTTAAGACAATCACAGGTGAGACATTCAAATTTGACCAATTGAAAGGCAAGAAGGTTCTCATTGTAAATACGGCATCTAAGTGTGGCTTCACTCCACAGTTCAAGGATCTGGAAGAGATGAACAAACAATATGGCAAAAACCTTATTATCATTGGATTCCCTTCAAACGACTTCCTTGGTCAGGACCCTGGTTCAAATGCTGAAATCAAAGAGTTCTGTGAACTGAATTACGGCGTGACATTTCAAATGATGGACAAATCGTCAGTTAAAGGCAAGGACAAAAATGTTGTCTATCAATGGCTTTCAGACAAAAGTAAAAATGGCTGGAACGACAACTCTCCATCCTGGAACTTTGCTAAATACCTGATAGATGAGCAAGGGCGACTTATTGGTTTCTGGCCATCAAAGGTAAAGCCGATGGACAAAGAGATTATCTCAAAATTGTAATATAGTTCTATAATTTTATACAGAATCCTGCCGACAAGCTTTGAGAAAAAGGTTTGGATGGAAGAATCGGGACTGTATTGTTAGGGAGAAAATCTATGTCGTATGATATAGTACAGAACATAGATTCTGATATTCTTAAATCAAGGCCACCCATAAAGGCCACTGTATGATTAAGAGATCTGAATATATTCATACCAAAAGCTACCTTAGGTCTTATCATTGATTTTGGATATATGTACTCAAACTGAAGCGGAATTTTAAACGTAGTTCTTTTATGGTCAGTCGTTTCCAGACGATTAAATATTATTCCGGTTCTAAAGTATATCTTTTCATTGGCTCTGGGCATCCAAAGATGAGCAATAACACCTCCCATAGGATAGGTGTGTCTGATTAATTGATCATCATTTACATAGGTTATAACACCACTGATAAATTCTAAATTTACTCCAATTAGCGATTGCCTTTTCTGAAATTGTATGGTCTGGTCACCTGTCCATAATTTGTTATACTCTTCAGCTAAATCTGTAAGTATTTTGTAATCAGGTTTTCTCAATTTCTCAATTCTTGCATTCAAAGCAGGTGCATCCTGCATATATATTTTTAAAACGCCAATATGTTTTGTTGTGTTGTATGAATATTGGGTATCTCCTACATAAACGAGGCTCTCTTTATGTGTAATTTCGGATAGTTTAAGGCCCTCTTTATCAATATAAAAATGATCCCCTGTATTATCTCTTAGGTAGTAAATATTTACTTTGCCCTTACTTAAATATTCAAGAAAGACCGAGTTGCCGTTTACCTCTCTCGAAACGTAATATTTCCCATCAATAAACCTGTAAGCAGAAATGTCGCTTGGAGAAAATGTTACAACGTCTTTGTTGTCAGACTTGAATCTGCATACACTTCCCATTAATAAATCACCTCGATAATCTATCTTTCCATATAGAGTATCAGTGGTATTTTTAACAATGAATCCTGGTTTGAAATTAGTCTGGGCAATCAATACCGAATGTGCCGATAATAACAACACAAAAATCAGCGTTTTTCTTAAACTCATATTTTGATTATTTATTAATATAAAATTTTAACTACACCTAAGTCTATTACAAGATGTAGTAAAGTTAAAACTAATTAATATGCTATAAAAATAAAAATGAGGTGATTATGAGTATTTTTCGAAAAACTACTGCAAAGCTATTCTCTGGTGAACAAAAATGTTGCGCCTCCCTGCTTGAGTGTCATCTGACCTACCTCTGGTTTGAACTCTATAACAATCATTCCGTTTACTCCTTTGAACAGATTTTTGTCAAAAGCATCTAATCCAAATGGTTGCTGACCGGTACCCTGTGCGATTAGCTTATTGCCATTTTTGGTGATAGTAATCTTCAAAGGCAACTGACTACTGGCATATACACCCAGATACTTATCCAGCTCCTCCGAAGACAAAGCGATTGTTTTAAAAGAAGGAATTTCGAATGACTTTCCGTAGAAGCAGCTCAAAGCATCAAGCATAATTGTATTGATACTGAAACTTGTTCCATTTGAAGTAACAGCAACGCTTACATTATCCCCAGGCATAATTGTCAACATAGACGAGAATCCGTCTATACCACCGGTGTGCCCATAGAGTTTCATGTCATACAAAGGATACTGGAATATTCCCATCCCAAAATTTTCAGTCATTGTAGTCATCTGCTTAAGACTGTTCTGAGATATAATCTTTCCGGCAAACAGACCCTGAATAAAAAGAGTAAGGTCGGCAGGATTAGATACAACGGCACCTGCACCCAACGGAACAGACATGTCGGTCTCCATCGCCTTTATCCATTTATCGTTAAACCTGTATGAATAGCACTCCTTGTTGTCAATATTGATTTTGCCTCCCAGATAAGTATTTTGCAGACCCAGAGGTTTCACAATTTTCGATTGCAGAAGTTCACTGTAGGGTTTCTTGTATGTTTTTTCCAGAATTACAGAAAGCAGGATATAGTTTGAATTACTGTATTTAGCTTTACTGCCCGGTTCGAACTCACTTTTGCCTTTTGCAACTATATCTACCATCTCCTTCACACTTTTAGGCTGGGTGCACCAGCTCAAATAATCAGAATCATCTGTAAAACTGTGTATTCCGCTTCTGTGGTTGAGCAAATTGCCGATGGTTATTTTATTTGCATTTTCAACAGATGGAAAATATGCATCAATAGTCTTATCAAGAGTCAGCTTTTTCTCCTCTACTGCTTTAAAGATCATTGCCGAAGTAAACATTTTGGAGATTGAACCTATACGGTATTTTGTTTCAGCGGTAGATTTGACTGACGATTCAGCATCGGCATAACCGACAGCCTTTGAGTAAAGTATCTGCCCGTTTTGAGAAATGGAAACACTTCCCATAAACACATTGTTGGCCTCAAGAGTCTGAAACAGGCTGTCGAGTTTTGTAGTGTTCAACTTCTGAGCGTAACTGTTTACAGAAAACAGAAGTAAAAAAAACAGAATTGAAATGGTTGATTTAGTTTTCATCAATGTTGATATTTTATGGTCAATTTTAAAAATTATCTGGTTTGTCTGCGGTAAATAGATCCAGTATCTGTTTTTGATTTTGGTTCGGTTCTTGGTTTTGTTTCGCCTTTTGGTTTTGGATCTGTTCTAATTTCGGTCTCTGATCTTGAGTTGGGAGCGTTTTTTGATTTGGGCTCTACTTGTGGTTTGGGCTCTTCCTTAGGTTTTGTAGTGACATCAGGTTTTCTGTCTGTATCAGTTCTCCTACCGTATCCATCTCTTGAGTCGCGCACATTGTCTTTTTGGCGATCGACATTATTCTGACGATCATTATTATTCTGGCGATCATTATTATTCTGGTGATCATTACTGTTTTGTCTGACATTTGGACGGTAATCATCTCTCTGACGGTAAACGTCTCTCTGACGATTAACACCCCTTGGATGATAGCCTGCATTTATGTGAAAACCAATGTTTGGACGATAATCGGAATTTGGAGCATATCTAAGGAAGGCAACATCATTTACAATTTCTGACACATATTTAATCTGAATAACTTCAGGACGGTATGCAATAGTTCCACCCTCTCTTGTCCTTTCACCGGTGAAGAATGTTCCGTATGTGCCCTCCTGCTCATACAAAAATCCGCCCGACCCAAATCCCATCAGCCTTCCCCATCTTGAAACAGTTTTAACATATCGACCATCACTTTCAAATAGCTTGAGGGCTACAAAATACCTTCTTCCCGAATTTTCAATATCATCTATCAGCGACACCCCTCTGCCGGAATTATCATACTCCAATTCAAACATAAGGTAACGATCATTGTAACGGCCCCAGTTGATTAACGAATTAATACTCCTGTCGTAAGGAGCTTTCAGACGAGACAAGGTCCAATCTCTCTCCAGAGCAGGATATACCGGCCAACGTTGTACGTCCCAGACCTGCCCCCTTGCATAAGTGGCTGTCAGAAAAGAGATTTCATCAGAATTATCATCTTCATAACCCCTGTCTCTTACAATTTCAGACAAATATTCCAATTGAGCAATATCCGGACGGTATTTTACAGATGATCCCTCTCTTACTCTTCCAACAGCGAAAAATGTTCCGATCAGACCCTCCTGTTCGTACATAAAACCCCCGGAACCAAATCCCATAAGTTTTCCCCATCTGGAAATTCTCTTTACAAAGCGTCCGTCTCTTTCATAAAGATTTAGGGTGACATTGTATCTTGCCCTTGCACTATTATCTATATCATCAATCAACGATGCCCCGCGAGTAGAATTGTTCCTCTCCAGTTCGAACATAAGATAGCGGTCACTGTTCCGACCCCAGTCGATGTATGACCGTGTGCCAAAATCGTAAGCAGGTTTAAGTTTAGATAGCTCCCAGTCTCTTTCCACAGAAGGAAAAGTTGGGAACCGCTGCGCATCCCATACCATTTCGCGAGTGAACTGTGCATTAAGCAATGCCGATTCGTTAATATCTCTTTCTATGATTTGTGCCGATGCAAAAAATGGGTACAAAACCACTATTGCAAAGATTAATAAGAACTTTGGATTAATTGATTTCATGATGTTTTATTAGATTGACAAAATTACCTAAACATTTGTTAATGTTATATACAGATGCTAAAAAAGTGTAATATTTATGTATCAATTTATGGTCAATGGTTTTTCCATGGGCAGATATTTTATACCATTTTGTTCCTGCATTGTGTCGGTTTCTGCAAAACCGAGTTTTTTGTAGACCGGAATTGAGAAGGGAGATGCATGAACATAAAATTTATCCAATGTTGGGTCATTCAAAAGGCAATTCTTCAATGCTTTATGAAAAAGTTTTCTGGCAATGCCTTGGCCATGAAAACTTTTATCAACAAATAAAAGTGAGATTGTGTTATTGTCTCGGATCTCAATCATCCCTATAATTTCAGAATCCGCTAAAGCAACAAATATGGCTCTTTTAAGCTGCTGCCTTTCAGCAATCTTTGAGGGTTCTATCCAGTCGTAGAAAAATTGATTGCCGGCAGGTGAGTAGTCAGCAGAGACAAATTCATCATATACCCTCTTAATCAGATTATGGATCTCTAGCTCCTGTCTACTATGATATTCAGAAATTTCAATGTTTTTCATTTCTGATTTATTTTCTGACAAGTCAGGCAAACCTTACGATGCACGCATATTGGCCCGCCACAACTTTTGCATAGCCACCTTTCGTGTTCATTCACTTCAAATTGAGCCAGACCAAGCTTCTTGATATTCTCGAGATTTTCAATCATACTCATGCTGTATTTTGTTCTATACCTTTTGTCAAGCTGTTTTAACCGTTTACATGGAAACACTTCACAGTCATAACAAAATTTTGATTCTGTCTTTTCAAGATAGTCACAGTTTTTAATAGCGCACGCAACACAATGATAAGGTTTATTATCATTATCTCCCCAACAGCCCTGGCAAACATTTTTCTCCCTTAGGTGTCCCAGACAGATTCCGCAATTCATGCCGCATGGTGCAATCATTTCATTATCTGTATAGCAGATTCCATATCCGGTACAAAGAAAATCAGTTTTGCCTTGTTGCTTTCATAAATGAAGTCGCGAAGACTCTTGCTTTCATACTTTGAAAAATCACCAACTACAGCAAGTTGAACCCGGTAGTTAGAGAACTTTTGTAAAATATCACCCGCAAGGCCGGTTTTAAGGTCAAAAAAGTCAGGATGAAGATTAGCTTCATGAACTATGAACTTCTTGCAATCGAGCGGGAAAAGGTCACCCATTATATCTAGTATATCCTGAACCTCGCAGATTTTGAATTCATTGTCAGTAAGCGTGGCAATTCTAGCATTGTTATTGGTTTCTAATAATTGTAACATAATTTACGTTTTTAGCTAAATGCTACATCAAGCATCATCAT
Source organism: Bacteroidales bacterium (assembly GCA_041659025.1). Lineage (GTDB taxonomy): Bacteria > Bacteroidota > Bacteroidia > Bacteroidales > UBA932 > Bact-08. Next base: position 450,381 of record JBAZZA010000002.1, read on the forward strand.
TGTGGCAAAACCCAGCATAGCTCCAATTGTCGAAAGGTCCGTTTCATTGCCGTTCTGAGATTCGGGTATAAGCTCTTCCACTACAACAAAAATCATTGCACCTGCTGCAAAAGCGAGAGCATATGGGAGGAGCGGTGTTACGGATAATACCAGTAAAGCACCACCTACTCCGGCAATCGGCTCTACAATACCCGAGAGCTGGCCGTAGTGAAAAGCTTTCAATCTGGAAAACCCTTCACGCCGTAGAGGAATTGAAACAGCGGCTCCTTCAGGAAAGTTCTGTAAACCGATACCCAGGGCCAAAGCAATTGCCCCGGTTAACGTACCAATATCTGGGTTATTGGCGAGGACACCAAAAGCCACACCAACTGCAAGACCTTCAGGTATATTATGCAGCGTAATTGCAAGAACAAGCAGTATGCTTCTTTGCCATTGGGTCTTTATACCCTCAGCCTTATCGGACGACAACCCCATGTGCAAGTGAGGCAATATCTTGTCTATCATCAGCAAAAAAGCCCCTCCACTTAAGAAGCCAACAACTGCAGGTACCCAAGGAATGGAGCCGTTTGCCTCTGCCATCTCAATGGCGGGTTTAAGCAACGACCAGAAGCTGGCAGCAATCATGACTCCGGCCGCAAAACCTAGCATAGAATTCAATACCTTCTTATTTATCGATTTAAAGAAGAAAACCATAGACGACCCGAGGGCTGTGACGAACCATGTGAAAAGTGTTGCAAAAAGAGCCAGCAACACGGGGTTATACTCAAGTAAGAAGTCGAGTTTCATATGTGTAGTTTAATAAAATCAATTTACAAAAATCACTCCCCATTCTGCAACCACAAATCCTCTGCGGACAAAGGGTGTTATAACAGGTTCCACAATACGTTTATTTTGCTCACCTTTAATCCCTTTGATTAGGTAATGCAAGCGTAGAATGTTGTCCGGTTTAACAGAGAACCCAAGCTTAATTACTCTGTCTATATTCGCTGTTTCCTGCGGATAGATTTCGAAAAGGTCGGAATATTGGAGTCTTGGGATCCAATAATCAATGAAATCCTGAATCTCACGCCTGTTGAAACCATATGCATTCATGCTCCTTTTAAAGAACTGCTCCAGGTTACCCTTTTCCACTATCCAACCCCGGCTCTTCTGCCAAACATCAGGCTGGCGGCTCTCGTAAAAAAGAAAACCGTACTTGCCGTTGATAGTCCCGTCCGGGTCAACAGACACGCTCCATCCTGAACCATATTCAGGAATTGATGTCAGAATATTGCCGCCAATGGGGAAACTGATTACGACATTCAGCCTGATAGTCTCCTTGGGGTATATGTAAATGTTGGGTTTTTTATCTTCTGACCCGCCAATAGGTTCATCGCAAGGTTTGCAACTTTGGCTTGAAAATGCTATTGTGATGCATGCAGACAAAACAGTAAAGAATCTGGTAAGTAAAACTCTTTTCATATAATCAAGCTTTTTGAATTATTGTCTGGTATCATACTCCTCCATTCCGTTCTCGCTGATAGGTTGGTGACAACCCTCTTTTGGAAAGCCGAAACTTAGTTCCCTCCAGAGAGCCCCCTGAATACACACAAAACCGAAACCCTTATCTGTTCTTTGAATAGTAAAAATGAAGCTGGGTTTTGGATCTTTTTTTGCAATAGCCTCGGTCAATGTTGTCATCCCAAACTGGTCAACCGTTTTAGAATCTTCCTTACCAGAAAACTTAAAAGTAAGTTCCTTCCATGCACAACCATACTTGCCAATGAGCTTAACCTCATCTTTGTTCGATTCAACTACAATCAGAAAGCCGGCAAGTTTCTGATCTTCTTTATTTTGCCCGTATAAACCACTAAATGAGCAAATCATAAAAGCAATAAAAAGCACGATGATACTGATTGACGATGTTTGTCTTGTTTTCATTGATATGAAGAATTAGTTAGAATTTCTATATGGTTAAGATGCAAATAATTATAAAAATGTTGCATCAATATAAAGGTATCTAAAATAAATGCATAATTTTGAATAAAATTATATAAAATGTTGAAAGCTCTTTATATCCGGAACCAATTTTTTTTCAACATGCTGGCTGTTCTTACATTGCTGGTTATTACAAGATTGCTGGATGGGTTTGCCTGGTATCCTCCATCTCCGTATAAAACGGAAAGTTTACTGCTTGACCATTTTTTTCAATTCATCTCTTTTTCCCCATTTATCTTCTTGCTAATTTACACTTATAATTGGGCGATAAAAAGGAAGTTGAATATACTACTCTATTCTTTCATAATTGTTTATGCCATTTTTTCACCAAGTATTGTCTTGTACGTAAGTTCATGGTTGGAAGTTGTATCTGGAAGAACCGACGTGCTGCCGGTAACGTTAAAACTTATTGAACAATACACTCCTGGAGGAAGCATGGTTATTCTATTTTTAAGTGCAACTTACTTCCTTACATATCTAAAACTTCAATCTGCAAGACAAAGAGAAATAGCTTTCAAAACAGAGACACTAGCCAAAGACGTACAACTCAAAATGCTCCGTTACCAGATAAATCCACATTTTTTATTTAATGTTCTGAATTCTATATATACTTTAATAGATGAAAATTCTGAAAAGGCTAAGAAACTCGTACTTGACATGTCGGAATATTACCGTTATACTCTTGCTAAACAAGAACAAACGGTTTCTGTCGAAAAAGAGATAGAGTCCATAATAAAATATCTTGAAATTCAGAAAACAAGATTCGAGGAAAAGTTTCAATTTGAAATTTCAGTCGATGAAGCCGTAAAATCTGTACAAATTCCTTCTTTTCTAATCCACCTGCTCGTAGAAAACGCCATAAAATATGGCACAAAAACTACCAGACAAAAATTATTGGTCAATCTTTCGGTTAAGCTGGTAAATAAAATACTTTATATAAGAGTCTCAAATACAGGTAAGTTGCTCAAAACAACAGCCACCAATGAAATAAATGCAGATGGGACCAGTAATGGTATAGATAATTTAAAAAGCAGATTGGCTTTATATTATGATGACAACTATTCATTTTCGCTGGAAGAAGAGGATGAATGGGTTGTTGCAACAATAAAAATCAATAACATCATCGCCCTATGACAAACATAAAAGCTATTATTGTAGATGATGAAAGGCTGGCCAGGGTAAGTCTGAAGAAATTGCTGGAACCTTACTCGTATATTGAAATAGCCGGAGAAGCCGATTCTTGTGAAAGTGCCATTGAATTGATTGATCTTCATAAACCTAAGTTGATTTTTCTGGATATTCAGCTTAGCGGAGAAACTGGCTTTGATTTATTGGAAATAATTGACAATTCAATAAAAATAATTTTTGTTACAGCTTTTGACGAGTTTGCCATTCGAGCCTTTGATGTAAATGCCATCGACTATTTGTTAAAACCAGTAAATCCTGAACGGCTTAAAGTATCTATTGAGAGATTGATAAACAGAGAAGATGTTCAAAAAAGCATAACAAAGAGTTATGAATATTCCGACAGCATTTATGTGCGGATAAATAACTATTCGTCCAGGTTTATAAAAATCAGCACTATAACACTCATTGAGCCGATAGGCAATTATTCCAAAATCTTTACCACCGATGGTAAAAATTGTCTAGTGCTAAAGACGTTGAAGCAGTGGCAGGAAGAGCTGCCGGGGAATTTCTTTGTAAGGATACACCGGTCATGTATTATAAATATCGAGCATGTAGACCGCATTGAAATTGATTCAAAGACCCAGCACAGGGTTTTTTTGAAAAACATGCCAAAACCGCTTGATGTAAGCCGCAGGTATGCAAAAAAACTAAGAACCACTCATCACATTATTTGACCGCTAGTCATATTTTTCATTGATTTAATTTTTTATCCGTTTTTCTTTGCGGCCGTTTGAAAATGCATGTTATTGCAAATTCAGATGCAACAAATCCATTTATCATTCGTCATTATGCAAAAATAAATTAGATTAGAATATGAAAATATTTACAGTTGTCAAGATTAAATATTTCTTGCTACCTATTTTGATTTGGTTTCAAACATCAATTTCTTTTTCTCAGGATAAATCTCATATTGTTTCATTATATTCCGGTGTTTCTAAATACATAGAAAGGGATGATGCTATGTCTCCCTTTAAATATAGAGGCTTCTCTATCCCAATTGAGATAAGCTATAGATACATTGGTGCTAAATGCCGCCAGACCTTTTATGCAAATTTTGATAAATTGAGGCTACAATCTTCCTTGCCAGATTATGAGAATGCCGGCCTAAACCATTATGTTCAGAATACTAATATTCAAATTGGGTATTCTTATTTGCACAGAGTATTCAGATTAGTCAAATATGAAACTGATTTATATTTAGGTGGTGAAATCAATTCTTTGATAAACCTCAGGCAACATGCATATATCCATAATAATGAATTTTTAATGATGGACCAGTTTAACAGTTTGGGATTAAAGGCACAATTAGAGAAACGATTTGCAAGCAATAAACGGGTTGTTTCTGCCAGCCTGAACATACCATTTATCTCATACGTATTAATGGGAAATACTTATAATGCTTATGTCGGGGAGAAAATTGACCCACTAATGAATTATAGCGGAAATATGTTGTTTTACTTAGCCAAAAAGGGAGATTTTGTTTCGTTAGACAAGTTAGTGTATTTTAAAACAGATATTTCGTTTATTCAGTTTATCAGTAGCCATATAGGCGTTGAATTAAAATATAGTCTTCGCTATTATAAATTTACCCAGTATCAAAATATAAACTATTCCAAAAACCTTCAGAATCAATTTTTAATAGGGATAATTGGCAAACTCTAAAGAATATGAAAATCAAACTTTTTATTATATTATTTAGCCTCATTTCACTTTCCGGTTGTGAAAAGATGTATTTTGGAGATGATATCTCAAACACACCCACAAATAGCTTTGAAATGTTTTGGGGCGATTTTGATAAATTTTATCCTTCCTTCGATATAAAACATATAGACTGGGATTCTGTATATCGCATTAACAGTCCAAAAATTTCAGATCAAACATCAGATATTGAGTTGTATAAAGTTTTGTCGAGTATGATAAGACCACTTAAGGATGGACATGTAACACTGGTAAGTAATTTAGGAAAATGTAATTCAGATACAATTCCATCGGATTATTACAGCAAAATGAGGATATCTCCTCAAAGCTACTTGTCTTCATTTGAGATTAGTAATTCAAATATTTCTAATTGGTCCGTTAAGAACTATGATATTGGCTATATAAGCATTAATACGTTTGATGTCAAGGGGGAAACATTTGTTTATAAAGATGATAGCTTCTTGGTTATTGACGATATTATAAAACAATTTAGAGAGAAAGACGGGATAATTATAGATTTGAGGTGGAATGGTGGTGGGCTTCCAACAAATGTTGAAACTATTGCTGATAGGTTTACAGATACAAAACGACTTTATATAAAACTTCGTTCTAAAGACGGGCCCGGGAGAAATGATTTTTCTGAATGGATTGATTGTTATATAGAACCTCAAGGTCCTGTGCAATTTTTAAAGCCGGTTGTAGTGCTTACAAGTAAGTGCACCGGAAGTGCCGCTGAATGGTTTACATTAGCAATGAAAACATTGCCAAATACTACAATTGTAGGAGATACGACTGCAGGTTGTTTCAGTCCTAAAATTGAACGAGAGTTGCCCAATGGTTGGTCATTTACTTTATCGTCAAAAATTGCAGTTTCTGCCGGTATGGTACAGTATGAGGGTTTTGGCATTCCTCCTGATTATTATGTACTTAACACAAAAAATGATTTAGATGCCAAAAGAGATGCAATACTTGAAAAAGGGATTGAAGTAATAGAAATGAAAAAGAAATAATTATTATAAAACGATAAATAAATGAAAATTAACGTAAAAAGTGTATTTACAAGCGGATTGATTTCCGGGTTAGTAATCAGTCTTAGTGCAATTAGTATGGTTCCTGTGGTTGGGAATGAAATGGATGTGGTTCTTGCAAGCAGGGGAGTTCCTCCATTAAGCAATCTGGCAATGGTATTCTTCTGTTCAATATCGTTTATATTCGGTATTTCTCTTGTATGGCTGTATGCCCTTGTAAAAGAACATCTAGGGGCCGGAATTAAGACAGCGTTAATAGTAGCATGTATATTCTGGTTCGTGACTTATTTTTTAAGCAATGTTTCATTGCTGGCATATGGTTTTATGCCGGTAAAACTAACAGTTATAGGAACTGTCTGGGGCTTGGGGGAATTGTTATTGGCCGGTATTGTCGGGTCAAGATTATATAAGGATGTCAAGAGTAAATAAATTACAAAGAGATATGATAAAATTTGGGGAAACCGTAGAGGGATATAATATTCCGGTTTTAAATGAGCGTGAAATACGGGCCGCCGCTGGAATTTTGTTTTTGGCTACCTTTATTTCACTAATGTTCATTCTCTTTAAAGAGAACTTTGTTCCAATAAAGTATGTAGTTGTCTTTTTCCTTGCAGATTTTCTGATTCGGGTTTTTATAAACCCCAGATTTTCACCCACCCTCATTTTAGCGCGCATGATTGTCAGGAACCAAACACCTGAATATGTAGGGGCTGCCCCAAAAAAGTTTGCCTGGATAATAGGAGTGGTATTATCGGCTATAATGTTCTACTTTTTTATTATCGTAAATGCATATAGCCCAATAACAGGTATTATCTGCCTTATTTGCCTTGTATTCCTGTTCTTTGAATCGGCTTTTGGAATTTGTCTGGGATGTCTGTTCTATCCACTTTTTTTTAAGAAGAAAGCACAATACTGCCCGGGCGATGTTTGTGATGTAAAACAAAAGCAGGATATTCAAAAAATATCTATAACTCAGATCCTTGCTTTGCTTGTATTTATAGCATTCATCGTTGTTACAGTATATTTTATGAATGATAGTTTTAGCGAACAACCATACGACTTATTGGGAATCAAATGAAAGCAATTATTTGTAACAAATATGGCCCACCAGAGGTACTTAAGATAGAGGAAGTAGCAATGCCCATTCCAAAGGATGATGAGGTACTCATTAAAATTTATGCGACAGCTGTGACCGATAGTGATATTTTCATAAGAGGGTCCCAGGTAACTACCAAGCTATGGATCCCTTTTCGCCTTATGATGGGACTGTTAAAACCAAAAAATCCCATAATAGGAGAGGTGCTTGCTGGAGTGATTGAGTCCACAGGGAAAGACATAAAGAGATTTAAAGCAGGTGACCGGGTTTACGGACTTACCGGATTTGGACTGGGTGCATATGCAGAGTACAAATGCATGAAAGAGAAAGATTCGATCTATGGGTGCCTGGCTATAAAACCGGCGAACATAACATTTGAAGAGGCTACTGTAGCAGCTTACGGAGGACTTTTGTCTTTTCAGTTTATGGAAAAAGGAAATATTAAGCCTGGGCAAAATGTGCTTATTTATGGAGCTTCAGGAACTTCAGGTACAACTGCAATCCAATATGCCAAATACCTGGGAGCGAATGTAACAGGGGTATGCAGCACGGCAAACCAGGAGATGGTCAAATCCCTGGGAGCTGATGCCGTAATTGATTACACAAAAGAGGATACTATAACCCCGGGGGTTAAATATGATTTTATACTTGATGCCGTTGGAAAAAGGAGAACTTCAAAATTGAAAGTTGCATGTAAAAAAGCTCTCGCTCCAGGAGGAAAATACGGATCAATTGATGATGGAGCTCTATTGTTAGACTCAAAACGTCTTGCTTTAATAAAAGTGTTGACAGAATCGGGATATATAAAACCAGTTGTTGACAGATGCTATCAATTTGAAGAGATTGTAGAGGCACACAGATATGTTGAGAAAGGACATAAAAAGGGAGGAGTGGCAATTAAAGTAAACCACTAATCACATTATTTTACCGCTAGTCATATTATTCATTGATATTGTTTTTTGTAATATTTCCTTTGCGGCCGTTAAATAAAATAACAAAAAAAATTATGACATCTAAAACAAAATTCGGAAGCAAAATCTTAATGGCAGCAGCTGTAATAGCTGTATTTTCAAGTTGCAGTACACTTAATCACAGTATGAGAGAGCCCGATACAAGGGTGAATCTTAACAAAAGTGATTTCTCATTATCAGAACAAGTTTCGGCAAGTGCAACATCTGTAAAAGTTGTTGGCATAGACTGGGCAAGGTTTTTCACTAAAAAAACAGGAGTGGTAGACGGAAAAGGAGCACCTACAATTACCCTTGTAAACATTCCAGTCATAGGAAACATTGTAACTGACAGGACAGCAAACTATTCTCTCTATGAATTAATGAATGAGAATGCAGGTTACGACGTTGTTTTTTATCCTCAGTATGAGACAAAGGTCTTAAAACCTGTGTTAGGCATTGGTTTCTTTACAAAAATAACTACTGTAAAGACAACAGCCAGACTAGGGAAATTGAATCAGTAGCTATGAACAATTTAATTAAAATTAGAAGGATATTTATTTTGTCCCTGTTTGTGAGTTTTGCAAATTGTGTGCATTCTCAAACCAATTTTATCTACGGAAAACAATTTGGGTCAAATAACGAGAGTGTTGCATATAATCCTGTGGCTGATAAATTTGGCAACATATATGTAACCGGGGATACTAAGGGGGCAATTGCCGGACAATATTTTGGCAAAACAGATGGATTTGTCTCTAAATACGATAGCACTGGAATTACGCTCTGGATCAAGCAATTTGGAACAAGCGAAGATGAAAGAATTACTTGGTTAGCGTCAGATAGTCTTGGGAATGTGTATGTAACCGGTTGTACAAATGGTTTGTTCGGAGAGAAGAATTTTGGGAAGGAAGATATTTTAGTCGTTAAGTTTGACACAAATGGAAATATAGAATGGCAAAAACAATATGGTAGTGATAGCACGGATGTCGGTAATATGATATATGTAGATTATAAAGGATATGTTTATGTTGCAGGCGCTACAAAAGGAACAATGGATAATTCGTCATCAGGCAAAGCAGATTGTGTTATCTTAAAATTGGATAGTAACGGAAATATCGTTTGGAAGAAACAGTTTGGTACCCCAAAAGGCGACGAGTGTGCGGGAATAACCGGAGACAGCTCAAATATTTATGTATGTGGATATACTTTTGGAGATCTGGCAGCGGTTAACAAAGGTAGTCTGGATGCATTTACAGGGAAATTCACCAATAAAGGGGAACTGGTAAAATTTTTTCAATTTGGAACAAATGGATTGGATGTGGCAAGCCATATAGCAATGGACAAAGAAAAAAACATCTATATAGGAGGTACCACAATTGGAGATTTTGGCTGTAAAAACCAAGGAGAAGGCGATAGCTTTTTAACAAAAATTGGCAAGGACTTCGAAATAATCTGGACACAGCAGTTCGGAACAAATAAATGGGATGGAATTAACGGAATCGCTTTATATGAAGAATTATCAGATAACATCATCGTAAGCGGCTGCCAGAACTGGCCCTCTTGTCAATCGTTCATAAGGATGTATAAGAAAGATGGCAGCTTAGTATGGGTAAATAACTTTACTGCGAGTGGGAAAAACGGAGGTACTTGCGGCAAGGGACTTTGTGTAGATAATAATGGAAATGTATATCACACAGGGAACACAGGAGGTAACTTGTTTAAAAGTATTGACAAACCAGAAGGTCATGATGTGTTTCTGATAAAGCTTAGTCTGGATAAAAATTTAGCTAAATAAGACAAATAAACATATGACTAACTCAACTAAAACAAAATTGAATCCCAGAAATGCTTTCTGGAAATGCGGATCTTGCTCTGGTGCAATGTTTCATTTAGTGAATCATGAATTTGCCAATCACAAAGAAAATGAAGAAAAAGCATTGGATCTATTAGCGGGAGGAGTTGCACAAAAAGGTTATCAGTGCGGAATGTTATGGGGTGGAGCATTGGCTGTAGGCGCTGAATCGTTTCTCAGATATAGCGACAATAGTGAAGCAATTGCTTCTGCAGTAACCGCCTCCAAACATCTTGTGGTATCTTTTAATAAAAGAAGCAAAACAATTAACTGTAGAGATATATCAAAGGTCGATTGGGAAAACAAACGGGAATTTGTTACTTTTATGGTTAAGACTATATTACAAGGTTTTGTTTTTAGCCCTTGCTTCAATCTTATAGCAAAATGGACTCCTGAAGCAATTCAGGCAGCAAATAAGGGGTTGTCTGAAAGAACAGTTCATAACAAACCATGCATGAGTTGTGCTTCTGAAGTTGTAAAAAAAATGGGGGCAAGTAACGAAGAATCTGTTATGGTTGCAGGATTTGCCGGAGGCATTGGCTTAAGTGGAAATGCTTGTGGAGCATTAAGTGCTGCAATATGGTATAAAATGTTTGACTGGATAAAAAAGAACCCCAGAAAAACACTTGTTTTTTTTAATAATGAGGATGCAAAGAAAATACTGAGAGCATTTTATATTCAAACCGACTCAGAGATACTGTGCGAGAAAATTTGCGGGAAACACATTAAAACAATTGATGAACACACTGAGTACATAAGAAACGGAGGTTGCGCGAAACTCATAGATGCACTGGCAAAAATATGACAACAAAATTTCTCTTTAAACGGCAAGTCTATCTTGATAACAATGCCACTACATACGTTAGCAAACGTGTGCTGAAAATAATGAAGAGGGTATTGAGATACTACTGGGGCAATCCCTCTTCGGGTTATCATATTGGTAAAATATCGGCACAAATTATTGAGAAGGCTCGCCGGCAAGTTGCCGATGCCATTCATGCACATTCACACGAGATATATTTTACCGGTTGTGCCACAGAATCGAACAATGCAGTTTTAAAAACATTAAGTAATCATTTCTATCCTAAAAAGAAAAAAATCATATCTACACCTATTGAACACCCTTCTATAATGAATACTTTAGAATTCCTGCAAACGCAAGGAATAGTTGTTCAATATTGTCCCGTAGATAGTTATGGCTTAATTTCCATTAAAGAACTGGAAACTCTTATAGATGAAGAGACCTTTTTAATATGTTGCATTTTTGCAAATAATGAGATTGGAACAATTCAAAATATCAAAGAAGTTTCTGCACTCGCAAAGTCACGAAATGTCCTTGTATTGTCCGATTGTGTTCAAGCATTAGGCAAGGTGCCTGTAAATGTGAAGGATTTAGGTGTTGATTATGCCACATTTTCTGCACATAAGCTTTATGGGCCAAAGGGCGTTGGAGCCTTATATGCAAGAATCAGTAGTCCCCTTGAGCCATTCATTCATGGGGGACATCAAGAAGAAGGAATGCGTGCCGGAACAGAATCAGTACATAATATTGCAGGTTTTGGTATAGCTTGCCGGGAAGTTAAAAACCTTTTATCTTATTCCGAAAAAACAAGATTACTAAAAGAACAGTTTATAAGCCAATTGAAAATCATCAAGTCCGATATAATTATCAATTCACCAACAGATGATTGTCTGCCAAACACAGTAAGTGTTACCTTCCCAGGTGTCAATAGCAAAGAACTTATGATGATGTTAGATTATTACGGTATTGCTGTATCATCAGGTTCGGCATGCAGCAGTCAATTAAACAAACCGTCTCATGTCTTAAAGGCAATTGGATTATCAGATAAAGCAACAGAAGAGACTCTTCGTATAAGTTTGGGTAAAGACACGTCTGATAGAGATATTAGCTATACAATAAAAGTGATATATAATTATTTAAAAACCAGGACTTGAGTTTTTTGATTGACTCTGATGATATGAGAGATAATATAACAAATTACACGAATATTGGGGTCGAATATGACTGTGTAATATTGCATTTTGAACGCCCGGCCTTTATAGTTTATAGCGTTATCAAAAAACTTGTTATGTTTTCGGTAGAGTCTGAATAAATGTAACCACGATGCAGTCGGAGTATCTGGCGGGAAAGGCTTAGTCCGATTCCCGAACCTTGCTCTTTTGTCGTGAAAAAGGGGACAAATATCTTTTCTATGGTCTCTTGGGGAATGAGCGGGCCGTTGTTTGATATGCGGATAAGAGTCCGGTTTTGTTTTGATTGTTCAACAGATATCTTGATTTTTCGGTTTTCGGGAATCTCTTCCAGTGCCTCCATGGCATTGTTCAAAATATTGATGATGACCTGAGTAAGCAGTTTTTTATCGCCAATCAAATCACTCACTTTATTATCGATTTTCAGCTCGAGTTGAATTTGCCGGTTTTTCATCTGTTCTTTTAATAGTATACAGATATGTTCGAGCCACTCGGAAATCCCAAAAATTTCAAATTCAGCCTTGGGGATTCTGGTGAGTTTACGGTAGCTGTTCACAAAATTCACTAGCCCGTTTCCTCGCTCTTCAATTGTATCGAGTCCCTGAATTACATTGTCGATGATCTCTTCGTCAATCTGGTGGGGAAGAACATTCTTTCCTTCTTCTGTGAAGAATTTACGCAGGGTGCCGGAGAGAGAAACGATTGGTGCGATACTGTTCATGATCTCATGTGTGAGCACCCTTATGAGTTTTTGCCAGGAATCCAGCTCCTTTTCATCTAGCTCATGTTGTATGTCCTGCAGAGAGATTAGTTTGGAAACCTTACCGCCAAAGTGGATCTCTTTGGAACGGATTAAGAGATTTATCTGCGATTCGCTGGTATGTCGCTTGTATATATGTGCTTCGCCCGGCTTTATTACCGCAAGGGTCTCAAAAAGATTGGCATTGCGCAAAGGAATAAGGTGGAGTGGTGTAAAAGAAGGAATACCGGCATATTCAAATGCTTTCTCATTCATGATTTCGACCTCATTTTTATCATTAACCGCCATGAGCCCGGTTGAGGCATGCTGAATGAATGTTTTATAATATTTTTCTAAATATTCATTTTGCAATTTAATTTTCTGTATCTGGTCATTAAGACTGTTAAGACTTTGATAAAGATGGTGAAGCGACTTGGCTCGGATGTCGGTGGGAAATTTGAGCGTTGAGTCTTCGTTTCTTATCGCATCAAAAAAGTAGGCTATCTGCCGGTTCGACTGATTAAAGTTGTTTATGATGGAAATGGTTGCAAAAGGGATTGGCAAAAGAAAAAGCAAATACCATGGATTTTGGCAGATCGCGCTCAGATAACCCGCTAATAATGCTGATGTTGTTATTATCAGGATGCTGACAATGGTAGTCAGAGTAATTCGTTTATATCCCATACCTTTTCATTTTCTTGTACAAAGTAGTACGTGATATTCCCAGATTTTGTGCGACCAGCGTGAGGTTTTGACTATTTTTCTTATACTCCTTTAAGATATATCGTTTTTCTATCTCGTCCAGTGTAATAGATTCGTCGGATTGAACCTGATTGGCTAGATTCAGGTAAAGATCTCCGACGCTTATGGTGTTGCCATCGCATAAAATTACTGCCTTCTCAATAGTATGTTGCAACTCCCTGATATTCCCGGGCCATGAGTAACTCTTAAGCCGGTCAATCGCCAAGGGTTCAAGTTTCAGACACTCTTTCTTGTACTTTAGTCCATATTTACTGATAAAAAAATTGGCCAGAATTTCAATATCTTCAATTCTCTCACGTAATGGCGGGAGTTCTATTTGTATAGTATTGATCCTGTACAGAAGATCTTGCCTGAACGTTTGTTCCTGAATCATCTGGAGCAGATTTTTATTGGTGGTACTAATAAGCCTGATGTCGACCGGTTGTTCTTTATTGGAACCGACAGGAATAACAACCCTGTTTTGCAATACATTAAGAAGCTTCGACTGAAGGGTTAAAGGAAGATTTCCTATTTCGTCCAGTAATAGAGTTCCTTTATTTGCCAGCATGATCTTACCTATACGGGCTTCAAAAGCATTTGTGAATGACCCTTTTGCATGCCCAAACATTTCGCTCTCAAAAAGCGATTCTGACATTGACCCCAGATCAACTGTGACCAAAAGTTCTTTGTTCCTTTCCGACAACCTGTGTATCTCTTTAGCTATCATCTCTTTCCCTGTTCCGTTCTCCCCGGTGATAATAATGTTGGCATCTGTACGGGCCACTTTTTTAACCAGATCCTGTATCTTAAGCATGGCTGGAGAAGCACCAATAATCATGTGCTCGTCGCGGTTCAGTTCCGACTTCATGTCCAGTTCCCGTTTTCGCAGATCATCTACAGTACGGTTTGATTTTCTAAGTTTTAATGCCGACCTGAGCGTCGCCAGCAATTTTTCATTCTCCCATGGTTTGAGAATAAAATCAGCGGCACCTTCGTGAGTGGCTTTAACAGCCATTTCAATATCGCCATATGCTGTGAACATCACTACTTCGATATCCGGCCTGCGTTTTTTTATTTCCCTGAGCCAGTATATCCCCTCGTTTCCGGAACTTTCTCCGGCTTTGAAATTCATGTCCAAAAGAACCACATCAATCTCACGTGTCTCAATCTCATGAATCAATGTATTCGTATTGGATATGATAGTTACCTCCAAAAAATTGAATTTTAAAAACAGGAGCAATGCACTGAGCACACTCTTGTTATCGTCTACAATAAGCAGTCTGCCCTCTTTTTGTTTTTTTTCCATTATCAAACATTTGTTATAACCGGAACCTGATAGTAAATGTACAAAAAAATTACAACTACTTGTTCATTATGTGAACAGAATAATTTAGATGAGCTTTATAAAAAATTGACAGCTAATCATATACAAGGTTTGGCACCATAATTGATTTATAACATTTGTAATTTTCAAAAAAACAACGATGATAAAAACAGTTAACCTCACAAAACGATTTAAAACCGACGAGATTGAGACCACCGCGTTGAATAACGTGAGTATGGAAGTGAAGAAGGGTGAATTTATTGCCATTATGGGACCATCAGGATGTGGAAAATCGACTTTGTTGAATATCCTTGGAATGCTAGATTGTCCAAGCGATGGAACATACGTCTTCGATGGAACAGATGTTTCACGATTTAAAGAGGCAAAGCGGACTCAATACAGAAGGGGCAACATCCAGTTTGTGTTTCAGAGCTTCAATCTGATAGACGGTCTCAATGTTTTCGACAATGTCGAACTACCACTTATCTACCTAAAGAAATCGAGTGCAGAGCGAAAGAAAATGGTGAATGAAATATTGGAAAAGATGAGAATCGGTCACCGTGAAAAACACTTTCCGCATCAATTATCCGGAGGTCAGCAACAGAGGGTGGCAATTGCCCGTGCCGTTGTACCGGTGCCACAAATGATTCTGGCCGACGAGCCTACCGGAAACCTTGATTCAAAAAACGGAATTGAAGTGATGAGCCTGCTTTCAGATTTGAATAAGCTGGGCACGACTATAGTTATGGTTACTCACTCGCAGCGTGATGCCGCCTTTGCACACCGCATTGTCAATTTATTTGACGGTCGAATAGTATCTGAAGAGATTGGTAGCAGCCAACAAGCCTTTTAAGATGAAATTGTTCAGGACCATAATACTCCTTTTATCTTTGGCTCTCTTTGGCCAAATAGATGTTTTTGCACAAAAAACGTGGCCCCTCGACCTGTGCATCAATTACGCCTGGGATAACAATTTTTCTATCCACACATCGGAGTTGGACGTAAGAATACGAAAAACCGATTACCAGCAGGCACTAAATGACCTCCTGCCAAGCATCAGTCTTAGATCGACACTTAACCAGAATTTCGGACGCAGCATCGATCCGACCACCAATTCCTATCTCGATGTAAATTTCTTTAATAACGATTATGGAATTTCGTCGGAAATAACTCTTTTCAATGGCTTCATGAAGCTCAATACCATTAAAATGCAACGGCTGAATCTTGAGACAGAGAAAAACCAATTGAAACAGATAAAAAATCAGGTTGCTTTCGCTGTCATAAACAGTTATTTCGATGTAATGCTTCAGCAAGGTCTCTTTACCATTGCCCGGGAAAATCTTCAGCTTTCGCGTGACCAACTTGATTTTACCCGGAAACTTGTTGAAGTTGGAAAGAAACCAGGCACCGATTTACTGGAAACTGAGGCGAATATGACTACCGACAATTTTTTGCTTGTTCAATCTTATAACCTACTTGATCAGTCGATGCTTGGATTAAAATATCAGATGAACTTTCCGGTAGAAGACAGTCTGGTAATCGAATCGCTTACCCCTTCTATTTTTTTGGGGTCTATTGATACTTTAACCACGGAAGGACTTTTTCGTGCAGCATCTACAGCTTTGCTCGATTTAACGTTAGCCCGGAATCAACTCCTGGTATCACAGAGTGCTGTTCAAATTAGTAAAGGAGCGTTTTCTCCGCGACTTGTTGCCTATGCCGGATGGGGTTCTCAGTTCATGGAGACTAATCGCGATGAACTCAACAATATTATCCCTTATACCAGGCAGATATCAAATAATTCCAATGAATATATAAGCCTTGCCCTCGAAATTCCTCTTTTCTCCAAGTTCTCAAAAAGCACCTCACTTAGAAAATCAAAGTTGCAATATCAGAAGGCAAAAATTCAGTACGACGATGTTACTTATAAATTGAATATGACTGTACAAAAATCACTTACCGAGTGGCGGGCCGCCAGGGCCGAATATGAATCATCGCTCAGCCAGCTGGCCAAAAGCAGAGAAGCCTATGAAGCTGCCGAGAAAA
This sequence comes from Bacteroidales bacterium, assembly GCA_041659025.1. Taxonomy (GTDB): domain Bacteria; phylum Bacteroidota; class Bacteroidia; order Bacteroidales; family UBA932; genus Bact-08. The sequence continues at coordinate 467,009 of JBAZZA010000002.1, forward strand.
AGCTTGACAAAGGGCTTATTAATATAATTGAGTTTAATATCCAGAAAAACAAATGGTTCAGGGCAAAAACCGAAGTTTTGCGAACAGGCTTGCAGGTATTGCTTAAAGAACGGTATATCAGATTCCTTATGACAGGATCTTTGTTGAGTGCCTAGTAGAGAAGAAAATGCAAAATCAAATATCAAAATTCTAAATAAATGGAAGTTCAAAATTCTCCCGGAATGGACCGGGTTGTCAAAGAGAGCCAGTGGATCAAAAAGAAATATTGGAAATACATTATCGGGAGTGCACTTGCACTGGGTGGCGTTCTGTTTTTTATTCTCAGTGGCGGGACCAGTACGGTGAGAATTGAAAAGGAAAAGATCACCGTTGCCACCGTGATCCAGGGTGTTTTTAATGATTATATCACTAACAATGGAATAGCGGCTCCCATCTCTACCATATTTCTGGATGCTTATGAAGGTGGAAAGGTGGAAAAGATTCTCATGGAAGAGGGAAGTATGCTCCGGAAAGGAGATGTCATTATCAAACTGAGCAACAATGATATCAATCTTAATATTCTAAACAGTGAAGCGCAATTGGCAGAAAAGGCGAACTTTCTTAGGGAAGTGAGAATCAGAATGGAGCAGGAAAAACATTCGCTTGAACGTGAAGTGTTGAATGCCCGGTTTGACCTGATTCTAAAAAAGCGAACCTATGAACAGAACATCGAATTATTGAAGGACCAACTGATTTCACGTGATGAATGGCTAAAATCGAAAGAGGACTATATGCTAGCAGACCAGATACATGACTTAGTCATACTCCGTCAAAGGCAGGATTCTACTTTCAGAACCCTTCAGATTGAACAGATAACTGACAATCTCAAGAACATGCAGTTGAACCTGAACCTTGTGAAACAGCAACAGGACTACCTGAGTGTAAAATCACCGGTCGATGGCCAGCTCGGGAGCCTGATGGTTCAAGTCGGTCAATCAATCACTCGCGGGTTCCGTATAGGCCAGATAAACATCATCACCTCTTTTAAAATTGAAGCGGACGTGGATGAACACTATATCGAGCGGATAAGGACAGGGCTTATCGGCTACATTGAAAGGCCAAATGATACCCTGCAGCTTGAGATAAAAAAAGTATACCCGGAGGTGCGTAACGGGCAGTTTAAAATTGACCTGGAATTTACCGGCAGACTTCCAGAAAATATCCGTATTGGACAGTCATATCTAATTAAACTACAACTTGGACAATCTACAGAAGCTATACAAATCCCTCAAGGTGTCTTTTTCCAGGCTACAGGCGGTCAGTGGGTTTTTATTGTGGACAAAAGCGGCAAATTTGCTATCAGGAAAAATATTAAAACCGGCAGGAAAAACCCGCAATATTATGAAGTAATAGAAGGACTGGCGCCAGGCGATCAGGTAATAGTTTCTGATTATTCCATTTTTGGCAACAATGATAAAGTGGAGTTGATATAAATATGATATTTTTCAAAACTAAATTAAAAGACCAAATTCATGATAAAGAATTATTTTAAAACGGCAATAGCTCATCTTACTAAAAATTTAACCTATTCTGTAATTAGTATCCTGAGCCTGACCGTTGGGTTAGCAGTGTGTACAATGCTTCTGTTATACGTTCAATATGAGCTGAGTTACGACCGGTTTAACCAAAATGCAGACCATATTTACAGGTTGTGCAAAACGGGTTCTGCTTGCCAATCGCCTCAAACAGCAAAGCTGTTAGCCGATAATATTCCTGAAATAAAAGACTATACCAGGCTTTTACCGCGAAATAATCAAATTGTTGAATATAAGGAAAACCGGTTTAAGGAAAACTCTGTTACTTTTGCAGATGCTGGTGTGTTCCGCATATTCTCTTTTAAATTCAAGCAGGGAAATCCGGAAAGCGCGCTATCGGATCCCTTAACAATAGTCATCTCTGAAAAAACTGCCCGCAAGTATTTTGGAAATGAAGACCCAATGGGTAAAGTATTAAAATTGAATAGTGATAAGAATTACACTATTACTGGTGTGATGGCTGATATGCCTCAAAATTCTCATTTTCGCTATGATTTTTTTGTAACACTATCCGGTACCGAAAAGGACGAATGGATGGATAATTGGGGTTGGCAAAATTTTCTGGTCTATTTTCTGTTTCAAGATCAATTCTCTCAATCTGAAGTTGAAGCAAAATGTAGTAAGATAATTAATGAACATAATACACCTGACGCTCCTTTTATTAATTTCTCCCTTCAAAATCTGAAAGATATCCACCTCTATTCTGCTCATATCAAAGATGACATTCAACCACAAAACAGTATCACTTACGTTCTGATATTTTCTGCAATTGGCTTTCTGGTTTTACTCATTTCCTGTTTCAATTATATTAATCTGCTTACTGCTAATGCTACCACTCAGGTAATAGAAATTAGCATGCGTAAAGCTAGCGGGGCATCTCGTTTCCAACTCGCCTTACAATATATTTCAGAATCCTTTGTGGTGGTTTTTATATCTTTCTGCTTGTCTCTTTTTGTCGTTGTTTTATGCTTGCCAATTTTAAAAGTGTTATCCGGGAAAGATCTGTCAATTCTCACCCTTACTCATATAAATACAATTTGGGGCATACTTGGTATTCTATTGACCGTAGGTATAGTGGCGGTATGGTATCCTGCTTTTGTTCTTTCATCTTATGATCCTGCCAAAGTGCTTAAGGCATCAAAAAGCAGCGGGGAATCGAAATTCCAATTCAAGAAAATCCTTGTTGACACTCAATTTATTATTGTTATTATTCTCATTTCTATTTCAATTGTCATGTTTCGTCAAATCCGGTTTCTTAAGAACACCGATCTTGGATTCGACAAAGAATTTGTTGTCACTTCTCAAGTTCAGACGTTTGGCAATGAAGAAAAATATATGACCTTAAAGCAGGCTCTTTTAGGCCAAAGCGCTGTTGTCAGTGTGTCGGCAGGCAGCCGCATTCCTTCTGAGTCGCAAACTAATATTGGGGCTGTTAAAGTGCTGGGGCAGGATAAGGTAAAACAAATTCCGTATCTCCATACTCATTTTGATTATTTTAAAACATTGGATATACATGCCATAAAAGGTAGGTTGTTTTCAGAAGAATTTCGAACTGATACCAGTGAGGCTATTATTCTAAATGAGGCAGCTGTTAAATATTTGGAAATACAAGGAGACCCCATTGGACAGTCTATGAAGTGTAACTGGCCCAAGTCAACTAGAAAGATTGTAGGTATTGTTAAGGATTTTCACTTTGAGTCGCTGTATAAAGAAATCATCCCTGTGGTTTATGTTATTGATTATGATGAATGCTGGCAGCTGCTGATTAAAGTGAAGCCGTCTAATGCAGCAAGATCACTCCAGACAATAAATGAAGTATGCAAAAAAATCTATCCCGATCAGATTTTTGATTTTAAGTTTTTAGATGCTCAACTGGAGCAACTCTATCATAGTGATCAAAAGACGTTTCATTTAATGGGATATTTTGCAGTATTGGCAATTATTCTTGCCAGCATGGGATTGTTTGGTATGGCTACTTTCATCATAACCAGCCGCACGAAGGAAATAGGTATACGTAAAGCAAACGGGGCTACTGTTTCCGAAATCGTGCGAATGCTTAATTTAAGCTTTGTGAAAGGCATAATCGTAGGATTTGTAATAGCCACACCAATTGCTTATTATATCTCATTAAGGTGGTTAGAAGGTTTTGCCTACCGGACCATACTAAGCTGGTGGGTTTTTGCGCTGGCAGGTATTCTTGTTTTGGTCATTGCCTTGTTTACCGTGAGTTGGCAAAGCTGGCGGGCAGCCACAGTCAATCCGGTGGAGGCTTTGAAACACGAGTGAATTATGAATTACGATAAGTAAATATTCTTTAACAATATAAATATATGAAAACGACAACTTTATTTTTGGCCCTTTTGATTTGCTCCGCATCTTTATCTGGTCAGTCTAATGCCGGCAAATATGACGTTCTTATTAGAAAAGCAGACTCTTTGTATCGGGTAAAAGATTTTATGGAATCGGCCTTTGCGTTTTCGGATGCATTTAAAGTGCCGGATTCCAAAATAACAATAAACCACCGATATAACGCAGCATGTTCATGGGCTTTGGCAAACTACCCCGACAGTGCTTTCTGTAATTTAAATTACATTGTGACATTAATGAATTACACCAATTTGGGGAGCATAAAGTCGGACCTGGATTTAAAATCGCTTTATTCCGACAAGAGATGGAATCCCTTACTTGAAGTTGTTCTGGCAAATAAAAAGAAAGCCTTTCCAAATCTGGACTTAATATCTGTGAATGGATTCAAGTTGGAAACGATTAATTATGGAAAGGAAAACAACCAAAAAGGGAAGCCGGTTATTGTTTTTGAAAACGGTAGAGGAACTGCTTTCGAATACTGGATGCCGATTATCAGGGAAGTATCAAAGGGAAATGCGACTTTCGCATACAACAGACCAAGAATTGGATGTTCCGAAGATGACAATCAAACACCTACCATAGACCATATTGCAAAAACTCTTCATCAAGCTCTTCTTGAAAAAGGGCTCAATCCTCCCTACATATTTGTAGGACATTCCTGGGGAGCAGCATATATCAGATGCTTTGCCTCGATGTACCCAAATGAAATTGCAGGGCTCATTTTTGTCGATCCCCACGACTTTGTCAAAAATAAGACAGGGGGAGGTTCACCTTACAAGGAAATAGGTTTAACCAAAAAACAGATTGATTCTCTTTTTATTGAATATGACAAGTCGGCCGACGAATATATGACTCAGGGCCCTAAGTTTGTTGTTGAAGAGATGAAAGCTCAGCGGGAATTCAGCAAGACAGGCTTTGAACTATGCAATCGAAATCCTTTACCCGATGTTCCTGTCCATTTTGTAGTGGCCGGAGGGTATCCTGTTGGCCAGTCGACACAATCTTTATATGACGAAGAAAAGATGTTCAGGATAAACAAAAACATACAGATGAAGAGCTGGATTGAGTTAATTAATCCGCTCAGGTATGGTAAATTCTTTTATAGTTCAAGCTCCGGGCACTATATTCAAAATGACGATCCGGAAATTATTATTTCAAGCATAAAACTGGCTTTGCTCGATTATGCCAAAATCAGGTAGTTAAGGGTAATTTGGCAATATATTTAACCAAACGTTTAATTTTGCGTTTAAACGTTATAAGCTATAGGATGCAAAACAGACAAATATATATACTTTTACTCAAAAGTCAATGCACTTCTTGTTCATGTTTACTTGAGTAAAATTGGAGCAAGAATTATTTGTACTAATATGGAAAATATAACAACAAAACGTATTGGGATCCTTTACTTCTCACCTACAAATACAACGAAAAGAATTTGTAAGGCAATTGCTTTAGGTATGGGAGCAAGAGTTCCTGTCGATTTGAACATAACCAATCTAGATTTCCGAACACAATTATCTTCAAATCCAAATGTGCTTTTAGATAATATTGACCAAATAATTATTGGAGCACCTGTTTATACTGGCAAATTACCTATTCACGTAATCGAATGTTTAAAAGCCTTAAAAGGAAATGGGAAAGAATGTACAACGGTTGTTGTATACGGTAATAGGGATTATGGTATGGCGCTTTACCATATGGTAGAAATACTTACTAATAATGGTTTTAATATTAAGGCTGCTGGCGCTTTTATCGGTCAGCACTCATATTCTGATATAATACCTGTAGCTATTGGAAGACCTGATAATACTGATCTGGAAAAAGCATATAATTTTGGAATAAATAGTCTAAATACATCAAATTATTTGTCTTTAAAAGATATTTTGGTTCAAAAGGACATGTTTTCTAAATCAAAAAGTTACACACCAATTATACCGATTTTCAAATCAGAAAAATGCTCTCTCTGTGGAGTTTGTTCAAAACGATGCCCTATTAATATTATTTCGTCGGTAACGGGTAATTTCATTAATCAAGAAGCCAAAAAAAATTGTCTTGGATGCATGGCCTGTGTTTCAGTCTGTAAGAAGAAAGCTCGATTTGTCAAACCTAATATTATAATGAATTTAGTAGTTAAATGTCTGCTTAAAAAGCCATCTGTTTACCGCAAAGAACCACTTACAATTTTCTCAATTGCACCAATCCCTTCACATTAAATAATAAGGTTATGATAATTAATGAGTTTAAACATAGTGAGTTTCCGACCAATCCCATTTCATCGAAATATCCTAATCCCAAAGTATAGGAAAAATCCAACTGAGACATTGAAGAAAAAAAATTTATTAGACAATACTCCTTATAAATGGAATTGACGAAACCTAGTCTAAGCGTAGATACAGATGTTGAAAGTGGAGTAAAGTAATACAAATTCGAACCCATTCTGAATTTTGGTATTATACTCTACCCGAAAAAGTCGGACTGCTATTCAACCTCATAAAACCACTTATCATGTTATATGATCGCTAATCATATTTTTCTTTGATTGATCCGGATGTATTATTTTCTTTGTGGCCCATTATATATTCAAGTTAGCCACAATACAAAAAATCGTAATGATGACGATTACATATAATTCGACAAATTACTTTCTAATACCATGTAAAGGCGGATTTCTTCTGATTGACGCTGGGTGGCATGGAAAGCTAGAGAGATTTAAACAAGAACTTGCTTCATTGGGCATAGGATTAAATCAAATCAAATACATTTTTTTAACGCACCATCATCATGACCATTCAGCAATCGTGCAAGATTTGAGAGATTTAACTAACGCAAAATTAATCATTCACAAAGAGCAAGTTGATTATATAACTGAAGGGATAACTGATTACAAAAAAATAAAGCAATATAATTGGTTACTATGGCTTATTGACAGAGCATTGCGACCAATGATTAAATACAATTACAGACCTATCAAAATTGAACAATCCGATTTTATCATTAATCCTGATGTTGACGACATGACACTTAGAGAGATTGGGGTAAATGGGAAAATAATAACAACACCAGGACATAGCAAAGACTCTATTTCAATATTATTAGATAATGGGGTCGCTTACATTGGAGATTTAGCAATGAATATTATGGGATTAATTTGTAAAAAACCTTTGCCAATAGAAGCCGAAAACTATCAACAAGTTAATGAGAGCATTAAAAAGTTGATTAATTTAGGTGCAAAAGAATTTTATCCATCTCATGGTGGACTAATAGATAAGAAAATGATTGAAAACGCAATAAACTAAGAAATAATTTATGGCATCTAACACAAAATCCCAAAGAAGAAACGCTTTTTCTAAAACGATCTTAAAGAATCTGGACCAATCTTTAGCATCGGCATATTGCAACGAAAAGGCTACCCTGATTTTTGAAAAAGCATCCTCTATTTTAAATATCGAACTTAATAATATGGACGACAGAGGGAATAAATCTGTTCGTAAACATATTACTTATTTTATTCTGCCGGGATTTGCATGTTACAAAGCCCTTATTGAATCGGGCGAAAATTCAGAGAAATCATACGATTTTGTATGCAATGAAATTCATAAATCTTTTGCAATAACAGGGAATTTAATGGGCAAATTCAAAAACTTTCCTTTTGCCTATCGAATAATTAAATTGTTCCTCGGCCCCATAATGAAATACGCCTTTCCGAAAGAGGGATGGATTGTAGTATGGAAAGAAAATAGCAGTAAAAGAATTTCATTTGACATGACTTCCTGTCTCTATTATGAAGAACTAAAAAAGCGAGATGCCTTAAAACTTTGTCCTATTTTCTGCGAGTCGGACCATGTAGCTTACGATCCATTATCTCCAAAAATTGTGTTTAAGCGTACAGGTACAATAGTACAAGGAAATAAAATCTGTGATTTCTGCTTTGAAAAAGAAAACTGAATTAATTAAACCATATATGACAATCGAAACTATAAAAAAGAGAGGATTTGCATTATCGCTAATAATCTATCCATTGATGCTATTTATCGGCTTTGTGACCCATCCGAATTTATTAGCAATGGAACCACTTCAAACTGTAGAACAGCTGGTTGGCAGGTTTCATAATAACACTATGTATCACGTTGGTCACCTTATAGTCACATTTGCTGTTCCTGTGATTATAGTCTATTTTATTGGTGTAATGAATTTATTACAAGGGAAAGGAAAGGCATTAGGATTCTGGGGTTGTGTAATCGGCGTGTTCGGTGCATTTATTTTAGCTGTAGATAAAGGAGCCCTATGCTTAACTATGTCGGCCTTTGACACGCTCCCTGAAGACCAATTTACTGCTTTTTCGCCATTCTTACAGGTAATTGTTTCTAAAGAAGGGTTACTCTTCATTGTGTGGATGTTGTTTGCTTTGGTTATTGGCGGAATTTTACAAACCATTGGTTTAATGAAGGAAAAAGTAATTCAAAAATGGCAGGGTATTCTAATTATTGCAGGTTTGTTACTATTACTCAATCCTGATATTGAATTAATAAGTTCAGTAGGATCTGCCCTGATGTGTATTGCCTATATACCATGGGGAATAAAAGAAATCAAAAAAATCAAACTGAATAATTAAAGCAATGAACACGTACAAAAAAATTTTCGCTCTATTAATCTTGGCTCAATTTACTATCTGTTCTGCTCAACAAAAAAAGAGTGATTTTGTAATTGGAGATAAAATAAGTTTTGAATCAAAAGTTCTTAACGAACGAAGAACTATAGTTGTAATTCCGCCTTATAATTACAAAGACATACCGGATGAAAAATTTCCTGTAGTTTATGTTTTAGATCCAGGTAATAATCTCTTTGCAACTTTCGGGATTGTGAATTATTATTCAGATATGTTGAAAATTATACCCCGAATGATAATCGTGGGTATTGTCTCCAACGAAAGAGAGAAAGATTATCTGCCCACACCTACGAAAGAACAACCAACCGGTGGAGGGGCTGATAAATTCCTTAGTTTTATTAGTTCAGAATTGGTAACATTAATTGACTCAACTTATCGGACAAATTCTGAACGTTGTATTATTGGTCATTCTGCAGGAGGATTATTTGCTATTTATGCTTTGGAAAACCAGCCGGACTTGTTCAACTCATTCATATGCATTGACCCAAGTTTATGGTACAATGATCAATCCTGCATAAAGAAAATGCCCGACCTTCTTAAAAACAATAAGGACATTAAAAAATCAATCTTTATTTCATTGTCAAATGAAAAGGAAATGGGTGTTTTCCCATTTATAGAAGTGCTTGAAAAATATGCACCTGAAGGATTAAAATGGGATTATGTACATTATAAAAACGAAACTCATAACTCATTAGGGTTTGAAAGCATATGTGAGGGATTTAAAATGATTTATAAGAATTGGAAAAAAATAGATGACGCTAAATAGACAGAACTTACAATGAAACAAGCAATAGCTATATTACTTTATGTCATTTTGACATTTAATGTTTACGGACAAAACCCGACGTTGAAAGAGCAGGCATTGGAAGAGTTCAAGAACGAACATTATAACGAAGCAATTGCCCTGTTGGAACAAGCGGCAAAAGAGACCCCAAAGGATGCCGAAATTTTTTACTATTTGGGATGGTTCAACCATTACAGGGCATACGATAGCCGCCCATTGAGCGGATACAACTTTTCATACTCCGAACAGATTTTCAATTATTTGAACAAAGCCCTTGAACTTAAGCCCGATTATGGCGATGCAAAGTACTTTTACGGGGCAGAGTGTAGCGGAAACGCCTTTATTGCTATGCAGAATAATGACGCAGATAAATTAAAGTATTTCTACAAATTAGCCAATGACAAAGGGGCATATCCGGCCTGGCTGAAAGAATTCGGGCGAAATTTCCTGAATAGTTGCGATACAAACGCAATTTTATTTACTGGCGGAAATGCGGATTTTGATGTTTGTCTTTATTTGCAACTACACGAAAAGATAAGAACCGATATTACCCTTTTGCCCATTGGAAACATTGACCGGCCCTGGTATGTGAAATTCCTGAAAAATGGATTGGAAGGTGCTATTAAAAAAGTAGAATTAAGCCTTACCGACCAACAAATAATGGATATACATCCCTTTAAATGGGATACTACAACCGTTTCGGTCAAAGTCTCTTCTAAGGACAAAAAACAATTCGGTTTATCGGATAACTATCTGTTTCAATGGCAGGTTGAACCTGACTTGTTTTCTGAAAGGATGCACTCAAAAATTGAAAGCGAAAAAGCAAAAAAACGTGCTTATCTGAGTCCGCAAAGAGCCATACTCTTACAGATAGTAGAAGATAATTTTTCTCACCGACCAATCTATTTTTCAAACTTTTGTTCACCAACTCTTTATGATGGTCTGAATGTCTATTTTCAAAATTGCGGTTTGGTTTCACGCCTAACGCCCATATTGACAAAGGATACTGAATTTGCTTTTAATTACAAAAAGATGAAAGAATTACTTCGGGAAGAAAATCTTGTAAATTTTAAAACACTAAAAAATAGCGATATGCCTCGCATTTCAGGCATTATCGAATCTGGTTATTCCAACGCTAAACAAATAAAATGAAAGCAATAGTACACACAAAATATGGACCGCCGGACGAACTTCAGCTTCTGGAGGTAGAAAAACCACTTCCCAAAGACAATGAAGTGTTGATAAAAATGCATGCGACAACAATAACAACTACGGACTGCAACGCACGTAACTTTACATTTGTCCCTAAATCATTTATGTTTTTCGCACGATTAGTGTTTGGCTTCAAAACCCCCAAAATAAATATACTAGGGATTGATTTAGCGGGCGAAATTGAAGCAGTGGGCAAAGATGTAAAACTGTTTAAGGAGGGTGACCATGTTTTTGGATCACCCGGCACCAAGTTTGGTGGCCATGCCGAGTATTGCTGTGTTCCCGAAAAAGGGGCTTTGGCTATAAAACCGGCTTATATGTCCTGGGAGGATGCCGCAGCAATTTCATTAGCGGGAAATACTGCACTGTTTTTTATAAGAGATTTGGCAAATATTCAACCCGGACAAAAAATACTTATCCATGGTGCTTCCGGGGCAATAGGGACCTATGCCGTTCAACTTGCCAGGTACTATGGAGCAGAAGTTACCGGTGTATGTAGTACCACAAATGCAGACTTAGTTAAATCTTTAGGCGCCCATAAGGTAATTGATTACACCAAAGAAGATTTTACCAAAACCAATGAGAGATATGATTTTGTTTTTGATGTAGTAGGCAAGACTACTTTCTCACAATGCAAAGGCATATTAAAGCAAAAAGGAATTTATCTTGAAAACAACCTTGAACTAAAGGATATTCTAAGAATGATGTGGACATCATTGATAGGTGGTAAAAAGATTAAGGGGGGTGTATCAAAAGAAACAGCTAAAAATTTATATTTCTTCATAGAGCTTATCGAATCCGGAAAGTTAAAACCGGTTATAGATAGAGTTTTTCCTCTGGAAAAGACCGCTGAGGCTTTTCAGTATGTCGAAAATGGTCATAAAAAAGGGAATGTAATTATAACTATTTAGTCATATGGGTGTAATTGAGCACAAAGAATTTAAACAGAATGGATGTTCAATTCATTATTATATTTCCGGAGATCCATCAAAAGAATTGATAGTATTTCTCCATCCTGCATTTGCCGATCATAGATGTTTTGATAAACAAGTTGATTTTTTTGCCAAGGATTACCGTGTTTTAACTATAGATATGATTGGTCATGGTTTGTCAAAAGTAAATAAGGCAAAAGATAAATTAGACGATACAGTCAGCCATCTTGATGCAATTCTTAAAAAAGAGAGATATAATAATGCACATTTTGTTGGTGTTTCTGTTGGTTCATTAATAGCTCAGTATTATGCATTAATGTGTCCAAGTAAGGTTCTGTCATTGTCCATATTGGGCGGATATGATATTAATGCAGATAATAAGGAAGTTGAAAAGGCTCAGCGTTCTGAGCAAATTAAATGGATTTTTAAGGCAATATTTTCAATGAATTCATTTAGGAAACATATCTCTTCTGTTTCGGTATCTTTTCCCGATGAACAAGCACTATTTTATGAAATGGCTCGTTGCTTTACTAGAAAATCATTTATGATAATGTCCGGTTTAGGAAATGTTCTTAAGGTAAGACCTAATATAAAACGAGACTATCCTTTATTGATTATGGTTGGCGACAATGATATTGAATTGTCAAAACGAATGAGTCTGAATTGGTATAAATCTGAACCAGCAAGTAGGTTTTTTCTGATTAAAGGGGCAGGACATTGTGCTAATATGGACAATTCAGATGATTTTAATAGACATGTGTTTGACTTTATAAAAGAATAAAATAATCGTCAAAACTGCTGCTTCAACAGCAATTCTGATGTGTTAAAAATTGAATTCAATGGTTCAATACTGTATCAATCACCCTTCAAAATGGCAACCAGTTAGCATGAATCAAGCACAATCACTAACAAATGAGGGGCATTTTGTAGTAGCTGGTTGGATTAGTCCAGACCCAAACAAAAGTGGACATCCCCAGAATGAAACCAAGGTTCTGGTCATGAAGGAGATTTGAGATCAGATAAATTTGGATATGATAATATATGTGCATATATTTGTACAATAATATGTACATAAATAAGTATAGACATGCTGACAACAACACTTTCTGATTTTCGAAAAGATATTAAGAGATATCTTGACAATGTGACGGATGATTATGAAACCTTGATAATCAATCGAGGCAAGGATACCGGTGTGGTGATAATATCCTTAGAGGAGTATAATTCATTATATGCAACTCAGCATGAATTATCTTCAAAGGTAAATGAATCAAGACTTGATTCTGCTATTGAGAAATTAAGACGGGGTCAATCGTTTGAGAAAAAAATTATTGAAGAATGAGACTCAAATTTGTGGATGAATCATGGGATGATTACCTGTATTGGCAGAAGAATGATAAGAAAATGCTGAAAAGGATCAATGATCTATTAAAAGACATTTCACGAAATCCATTTGACGGAATAGGAAAGCCGGAGGCACTAAAGTATAAGTATAAAGGGTTTTGGTCACGGCGAATTGATGGTGAGCATCGATTGATATACCAAGTTAATGATGATGAGATTCTCATTGCAAAGTGCAGATTCCATTACGATTAGGATAAAAGAACCACTTATCATTTTTTCTGACCGTTAATCATATTTTTCTTTGATTTAATTTGTTGTTCTGTTTTCTTTGTGGCCGTTTGAGTATGCATGTTCCGGCAAATTCAAATGCAACAATTTCATTTATCTTTCGTCTTTAGACAAAACAAAAAAGAATGACTAGAATTACATCTTATTATGTAACAAACAGACCACATGCGCTAAGAGAGCTAATCATTTTCTTCGCTGCTGTTTTCACAATCATGTATGGGCTAGGAATGCTTGGTATGGTATTTCGTGAAGATATTGAAAGAATATTTGGTCCTATAAGCAACAGGAATTTATTTGTAATGATACTTATTTATTCTCCTACTATAACGGGTTTAATATTAACAGTTTTATATGAGGGATGGAGCGGACTTGTTGCTCTGTTTAAAAGAGGCTTGCTTTTCACTAAACCATTATGGTGGTTAATCGCAATATTAATTATACCTGTTACCCTGTTGGTTTTTGGATTATTCACCTATATAACCGGAATTGAAACAAGTTCATTTAATTGGAATTTGTTTTTTGGTACTTTCCCGTTAATAGTATTTAGTTTCAACATAATTACTGATGCAGGACCTATAGGTGAGGAATTAGGCTGGAGAGGCTATGCCCTTCCCAGATTGCTCCAGTTCCATTCGCCAGTTGCAGCAACCGCTATTTTATCGGTTTTCTGGACGCTTTTTCATCTGGTAGCATTTTTTGCGCCAGGAACAAATCAATTTGGAATGTCATTTATATGGTTTTCATTGTCTTGTTTTTCTTTATGTTTCATCATGACCTGGGTTTATATAAATACCCGTGGAAACTGGATTGCTTCCGGTCTGGTAATCCATTATATGATAAATTCATTTGCAATATCCGGTGCAATAAAAATTGGCCCAGGCCTATCAATTACTCTTTGTCTTTTAGTAATAATAATATTTCTGTTTAATGGGTTTTCAAAAGATCCGAATCAGAAAGAAATAGAATAATTATAACACTTAAAATATAATCAGAAATGAAAATATTAATAACCGGTGGCACAAATGGAATGGGCAAAGGTGTGGCCAAAGTATTGGCCGGAATAGACAACCAAATTCATGAAGTTATCTTACTATGCAGGTCTAAAGAACTTGGTGAGGCTACAATGAGAGAAATTGAAAACTCTACAGAGAATAAAAAAACATCAATTATTTTATGTGACCTTGCTAAACTTTCTGATGTCCGAACTGCAATTGATGAGATTCAGAGTAAACATACATTTCTGGATTGTATATTCATAAATGCTGGTTTAGGTTATGCTGCCGGACGGGTAGAGACTCAAGATGGAATGGATTCACATTTTCAGGTAAATTATTTATCTCAGTTCATGCTCACATTAAATCTATTAAACTTGCTGGAAAAGTCGGAGAATGGCCCAAGAGTAATATTCAATGCCACCCGGGTAGGTAAAATATTTTGGGACGACATCCAAATGAAGAAGAAATGGAGTTACGAAAACGGGATTTTTCAGGCTATGGTTGCAAAAAGAATGTTCCTTGTTAAGTTACATGATTTATATAAGAGCGTAAAAGGGTCAAAAGTATCCTTCATAGGTTTTGAAATATCCGAAACAGTCTGGAGTAACCAGCTTAATATTATTCCGACTCCTATGAAAATAATGGCAACAATTATGAAGTATTTAGGGACATTTATTTCAATAGAGAAATGCGGAATGATAATGGCTCCTTTGTTCACTGAAAAACAGGAAGATAGCAAGATGAAATCAGGCAAGTTGATAACATGGAATAAAAATAATTTTATTGAGAAGGATGAAGATAAAATTGTTCTTAATCACGAAATGCAGGATAGACTTTGGAATATCAGCCTTGAGTTATGCAAGGACGAAAAGACGACTCAGATAGCAGAAAACCTTTGTACTTATACAGAATAAATTATTACCGATGAAAACATTTTTTATAATCATTTTACTAATTGCCAATTTTGTTTCTAATCTTTTCGCTCAGAAAGTAGATTTCTCTGGCTATTTAGCTTCTAGTGGGGGAGTGCACACATCAACTCCTTCTGTTGTTGATAAGAATGGAAATATATTTGTTGCAGGCGGAACAAGAGGAGGGTTAAAGGTAACAAACGATGCTTTTCAAAAAAGCTATAATGGGCATACTAAAGATGATATTGCCGGAGGCGATGCTTTTTTAATGAAATTGTCACCTGAAGGCGAATTAATTTACTCAACTTATTTAGGTGGTACAGGGTCGGAGTTCTATTGTTTGCAAATTGCCCTGGATGATGCGGGCAACGTATATGTCGGCTTTACAACAGATTCGCAGGATTTGCCTGTTTCCAATACTGCCTGTCAAAAATCAATTAAAGGCGACAATGACCATTACATTATAAAGTTCAGTAATGATTGCAAGTATATTTCATCTACTTACATAGGAGGTTCAGGCAGCGATCACTGGACAAGGCTTGCAGTCAATAAGAACAACTTGTATTTATTTGGGAAAACCAGGTCGCTTGATTTTCCTGTTACACCGGGAGCTTTTCAAAATGAGTATGATAATTCTGCACCACCCGATAGTACTAACCGATACATAGTAGGGGACATATCAATTACAGCATTAACATTAAATCTAGATAAGATTCAGTATTCTACTTATTTAGGAGGAAGTTCCATGGATTTCATCAGATCCTGTTGTTTCGGTTTAAATGGAGAAGTTATTCTCGCCGGTCAAACTTATTCTGGTAATTTCCCTACAACCCCAAATGCTTACCAAAAATCTATTAATGGAAAACAGGATGGATTTTTAACAATCTTGAGCAAAAATCTCTCAAAGGTTGAATACTCAACTTTTATCGGAGGTGATTCTACCGATCAGGTCAATTCAATCTATGTAGAAGATGCAAATAATATTATTCTTACCGGTGAAACAAAATCACCTGATTTCCCAGTCACTTCCGATGCAACAAATAGCAAGTATTTGGGCGGGAATTCCGATGGCTTTATCATGAAATTTAATTTAAAATCAAATAAGCCGGTATATTCATCTTTTATAGGAGGTTCAAAAACCGATCAGTTAAGATATATCGCAAAAACAGATAAGCAAAAATATATATTGGTCGGAACATCGACATCAATAGATTTTCCGGTGACTAAAGATGCGTTAGACACTTCAATAATTGCCGGAATGGATTTAGTGATATTAACACTTGATAAAACGCTTAGGAATATTGAATACTCAACATACGGAGGAGGTTCAAAACAGCGAATTATGGATCCAATAGTCAACTATGTCAAAGGTGATAAGCTGGTAATATCATCTATGTGTATTTCTCCTGATTTCACTGCAACATTGAAATATGCTCAACCGGATAACACTTGGACGAATTGTATATGGAAATTTGATCTGAATAGTAAATAAGCAAACCAACAAATTATTTTATGGCATCTAAACCATTATTAATGAATCTGGAGCAATCACTGGTACCAGTATATGGCAAAGAAAAGGCAGCCCTGCTTTCTGTGAGTCAGACCATATTGCTTATGATCCATTATCTCCTGTAATTGTGTTTAAGCGGACAGGAACACTGGCTCTCGGAAATAAGGTTTGTGATTTCTGCTTTGAAAAAGGGAAATGAAAATATAGAATAAGCTAAGTTTTTTGTAATAAAACAGATATAAGTAATACTATATAAGAAACAAATTCTAAATGAAAAAGAAAATAATATTATTGGTTTGTCTGTTTTTCAATACCTGTGTCTTTGGCGAAGAAATTATAAAGGTCCGGTTGTCGGATGGAGGGACTATCTCCGGGCGACTTAATCTTCCATCGAATAAAGATAGTGTGCCAATGTTGGTAGTTTTCGTACATGGCACAGGCCCTAATACCTACCTTAATAAGAGAAAAATCGGGAACGTTGAATTCAACTACTATGACCTGTTCGCAGAAGAATTTAACAAAAGGGGTATTGGTTTTTTTACATATAACAGACGAGGAATAGAGATAGGAGATACCCCACCTTATTACGATAAAATTGATTCAACAAAATATTCAAAATATCTACCATTAACCGAAGCTGAAGATATTGAGGCAATAATCTCACATCTCAGGCATGACAAAAGATTCATAAACTCAAAAATAGCCTTACTGGGTGCTAGCGAAGGAACAATAATTGCCTCTATTGTTGCTGACAGAAAAGTTGAAAAAATCGACGCATTGCTGCTATTTGGTTATGCCAACGACAACTTGTTTGACATAATAAAATGGCAATACTCCGGAAAAGCATCGATTATTAACCTTAGGAAATATTTTGATGTTAACAGAGACAATCTGATTAGCAAGAGTGAATATGAATCCACAGACTCTATTGCTCTCTTAGGTAGAAGCAGGATAATGAGAAATGCTCCATTTGAATCGCTTAATAGTGTTAAAGACAGTATTCTTGATTATCGGGATTTTGCACAAATGACAACTCCCTACTTTGAAAATTTGCTAAAAATGAAAGAAACGGATAATAATTCCTGGATTTGGAAAAATTATTTCAGAGTAACCAGCGGATGGCTAAAACAACATTTTCTGCTTGAGGCCAATAAAACAAGATTGTTAAGAATTGATATTCCGATTTATATATTTCATGGCATTGATGATGGAAACGTTCCCATTGAAGGAGTATATGATATCCAATCCAGATTCAGGCAGGCAAACAAGACAAACCTAAAGTGTTTTGTATTTGAGGGTCATAATCATGATCTGAATTACCTCGACTGGCCATTTGAATATAAGATATCAGAAGGATTAAATTCAATTTTTAATATATCGGAATCTCTATACGCATATAACAATCTTTTTGATTTTAAGTTGATTGAGGTTTGCAAAAAATCTTTGAAGACATTTAATATAATAATCTCGAGAATATATAATTCAAAAGAGACCTGAGAAAACTTTACTACATTTGTATGGTAACAATGTGTAAAAAAAGGTTACATAGTGTTTCATTAATTAAGCAAATAGCGAAATTTAAAACATAATGGCAAATGAAATTCTAAAATATCTTTCTAAATATGTAAATATAACAGAAGACATTGAAAAGGCAATCAATGAAAGTGTTTATATTAAGAATTTTACAAAAGGAACTATTTTGCTGAAAGAGGGAGATTTTTCTAACGACTGCTATTTCATTTTGAAAGGATGTATACGGAGTTTTTACTTAAAGGATGGTGATGAAAAAACCTCTGAATTTTATACGGAAAATCAAGTTGTTTTGCCAAATGAATATGGACAACGTATTCCAAGCGAATGCTTTATAGAATGTGTTGAAGATACAATTGTATGTATAGGTAATAAGGAGTTGGAAACATTAGCATTTCAAAAGTATCCTCAATTAGAAAAAATTCACCATGTTATTGCAGATATGATGGTTGTAAATTATCAAAAAACATTTACTGAATTCAAAATGTCTAGCCCAGAACAGCGATACCTCTGGTTGTTAAAAAATAGAGCTGATTTAATGCAGAGAGCCCCACAATATCAAATTGCAAGTTATTTGGGAATTAAGCCAGAAACATTAAGCAGAATTCGTAAACGAATTGTCAAAAAATAATAATTATATGCTCATATGAATAACTTCTTGACTTAAGTCAATGAAGAGAAGGTTTGGGTATTCTACTTTTGCATAAATTTTATTGCAAGAGCATGACAAAGATATTATTTTACTGGTAAACAGAAGTGAGTATCGATTACCATTAGGAATTAATCTACAGAATCATGTCCAACATTATCACCTGATAAAAATATATATATAATCAATAACAAAAATGAAATCTATCGTATTTACAAAGTTTGGAGGCCCGGAAGTCTTAAAAATTAAAGAGATGCCAAAGCCAAAGCCAAAAGAAGACGAAATACTTATTAAGATCTATGCAACTCCGATAAATTTTGGTGATAGTATAGTACGCAGGTTTAATACAGTGACTCCTAAAAAGTTCCATATGCCTTTTTTAGTTTGGCTCATCGGAAAATTTTATTACGGGTTTAAAAAACCAAAATTACAGATACTTGGCAGTGAGTTCTCAGGAGAAGTTGAGTCTATTGGGAAAAATGTAGATAGGTTTAAAATAGGAGATAAGGTCTTTGGATTTACAGGCGGACGCATGGGTGCAAATTCTGAATATCTGTGCATAAAAGAGAATGGAGTTGTGGCCCATAAACCAATAAACATGTCATATGAAGAGGCCGCCGCAGTTCCTTATGGAGCAATAATGGCCTTAAGTTCTTTAAGGATGTCAAAACTGAAAACTAAACAGAGTGTACTAGTTAACGGAGCTTCCGGAGGCATTGGTCCGATTGTAGTACAACTTGCCAAACATCATTTTGGCGCAATTGTGACAGGAGTTTGCAGCACGCCCAGAATGTCTTATGTCAGATCTTTGGGGGCAGATATGGTCATAGATTATACTAAGGAGGACTTTACCAGAAACGGAAAACCCTATGACTATATATTTGATATACTTGGAAAATGTACAATTGAAATGTGCAGACGTTCACTTAAAAATAATGGAAGTTGCCTGTATCTCAGTTTTAAGATGAAGCATGTTTATAATATGTTACTTACATCAATGTTTGGAAAGAAGAAAATTGTTTGTGTAATGGTAAAAGAAAAGTTAGACGATTTAATATTCATTAAAGAGTTAATAGAGGAAGGGAAGATAAAGTCAGTTATTGACAAAAGTTTTTCATTTGAAGAGGCATCTGAAGCACACAGATATTATGAAAGCGGGAACAGGCAAGGCAGCGTTATAATAACTTTTAACAAAATTGGTAATATTTAAAAACGAAGGTTTTCAGAGGATATAAACAATATGTTGACAGATATTTCAAAAAATAGACATAAAAAAACTATATTGATTAAAGGTGTATTTTATCTAATTTCGCTTTTCTTAATCTCATGTAGCGGAATGAAAAACTTAGATCGCCCAACGCCTCAAGATAAGGAGGAAGGATTTTTTTTTACTGTAAGGGACGGTATTAAGATTTTTATCTACGAGCATCTCCCCAAAAGCGAATTCAAGAGCACAATCTATATAGTTTCCGGAATCACCGGTATAAACCATAACGCTGAAAATGACATTATTGAACAATTAAGCAATAATGAAAACCGTATAGTTGTTATACATCCCCGGGGCACCGGATATTCAGAAGGAACAAGAGGAGATAGCAAGAATTTGTCGGATTTTATTGCCGATTATGTTGAAATAATAAAGAGCGATAAATACTTCAATGATAGCAGCCGAAAGGTAATTTTATACGGACACAGCATGTCATGTGCAATTGCCCTTATGGTAGGGAACCAATTGCAGAAAATAGATGGTCTTATTCTTATCAACCCCCCATATAAACTGAAATCGGCCAAAGGAATGTCCCCGGGTGTCGGTGATTATCTCAAATACATTGGCTACTATATTTTTGCACCACATGTGCCTATAGTGAATATGGCCGGAGATCCGTCAACGATAGAAAATGAAGCGGACAGAAAAGAGTCGGAACTAAGAAACAACGATCCTCTGCTTGTAAAATATTTCAGCATGCATTATATGTCCGAATCAAAAAAGGTAATGGATGCGATGGTTCAAAATGCCCGGCAGGCAAATTATCCATTGTTGCTGTTATATGGCGAAAATGACAAGATTGTAGAGAAGTCCGGATGTGATGAAATTTTTTCTGCCTGGAAAAGCCAGAACAAAAATTACGTAACCATAAACGGGGGTTCACATGGAAAATCAACTGTAGTAAATGGGATGGATAGTATTTTAAAATGGATTGAGAATAGATGAACTAGCGGATAGCTGATATTCTTTATTTTACTTTGCATATATTTGCAGTATAAATATAACGAAATCTCCTCCCAACCATTTTATATGAAAAAAACTTTTATCCCAAACCTGCTGTCAATCTTAGCTTTAATCGGATTCATTGGCACATCTACAAGTACATTAACCTCTTGTAAGAAGGCAGAAGAACCTGAGCCAATTGTGAAGCCGGCAGAGCTGACTAAAGAACAGAAATGGTCCAAGGCCATTTATGATAATATGAAGGAGATATACTTCTGGAACGACACGCTCCCCAAAACATTCGATCCTGCAAAGTATACAACTCCGGAAAATGCACTCGAATATCTTATTTCTATAAAGATTAACCCAAACACAGGAGAGTCAATAGATCATTACAGCTTTCTGGATAAGATAGGAGGGCTCAGCGGTGAAATTTCTGAGGGAAAAGCCAGCGGCGACTACGGATTTATGATAACCGCCGCATATAATGAGAGCGGTAAAGTATCGTGGTATGTGACCTATGTCTACAAAGGCTCGCCGGCAGGTAATGCAGGTGTAAGACGTTCATACGAGATAACAGCAGTAAACGGAAATTCAGCTGTACACCCGGAAGTCAGCACCGACGGCTACCTGGTTCCTGAGTCGGCAGGATACATAAATGTTGTGAATACACTCTTCGACTCAGAATCGGCCAGATTCACATTTAAAAAGGACGACGGCAATCTATTGGAAGCACAGATGTCTGTTACCTCTTATGATATTAAAAGTGTGCTTTTGGACTCCATCTATACAGTCGGCAACAAAAAAGCAGGCTACATTGTTTTTAACCAGTTTTTAGGATCAAGCTCAGTAGTTGAACTCACCCAAACAATTTCCAAATTTGAAAGTGCCAATGTAAAGTATGTGGTTGTAGACCTCAGATACAATGGAGGCGGATCTGTAGGCACCTGCATGACATTCAGTAACATGCTGGCACCGGCAGCGGCTCAGGAAAAGGTTATGTTCCGGTATAAGCTTAATAAATCCCTGACAGCGCAGGAGAACCCGGCCGATCTGGTTGCTAAATTCACAAAGACCAACACACTGGAACCACTTGAACTTTACTTCATTGTTGGAGGAGGCACAGCATCGGCATCGGAGTTATTGATTAACAACCTAAAGCCATACTATCCCGGAAAGCTTTTCCTGATAGGAAACACTACCTATGGAAAACCATGTGGCTTCTGGGCAACCCCAATCGGATATGAAGAGGACCAAACCACAACCAAAGAGGGGTATGACATGTATGCTGTATCATTCGAAACTGTGAATGCCAATGATGAAGGGGCATACTATACCGGTATGACACCATCAATCAATGTTTCTGACATGATTGGCTATCAGTGGGGCGATATAAACGAGGCCCGGTTGGGTCAGGCGTTGTATCATATAGCTTATGGTTCATTCTATACAACCAAAGCCGCTACAGGTAAGAACCAAGCCCTGAAGAGCGACATCGACCGCCGATTCAAAGGGATGATCGATTTCGGGAAGCATCCGAAGTGAGTTAAGTCCGTGAAAGGATTACAAACTTAACTCTATTACTGCTTTTTCGGATCGATACTTTAGGAGCCTTTAAGGTAAAGAGCGGTGTTGTGATAGTGACCTTGTAGAAAAAGCCCTCTTTATCTTTGGACTCATACTCTATTGTGTATGGTTTTTTATGTTTATCCGATTCTGTATCTATTGCTTTTATATAGTACAGTTGGTTTACCTCAATTGGCACAGGTTTGAATGAAACTGAGACATCATTGAATTTAAACTCCTTTATTCCGTCAGGATACATAGATATCAGACCTAGTTTGTAATTTTTGTCTGTTGGATTTATAAACTGCTTAACAGGCTTTGTATCTATAATGTATGTAAAACCTTTTCTCTCCTGAAACACTTTGTATAATTCGTCCCTGCCGGAAATAACTTCCTGATGCCTTTTACTGAGACTGTCGATATTGTAAAGATCATGGAAACGTTGAACAGAGAGCAGGCTGTCCTGTTCTGTCAGATTTATCTTTTTGTCGATTATCTGATTGAGCCAGGCTCCTTTCTCAACCTCCTTTTGCCAGCCGGGAAAATACCTCTGTAGCAAAATAGCCTCAAAACAGCCATACCAGTAGTTTTTACTATAAATATCAAGAGTATTGCTTTTGGTGCTTTTTATATTACCTGGGTAACGTTTCAGATATATGTCAGGTTCTGAGAAATGGTTGTAGTAAGGGTCGTCATCGGCAGACAAGATACTTTTAAATCCCTTTTTAACATTGTTTAAAATTGTAACTTCTGAATATACAGCTTCACCCTCGCTGAATTCATCATTTGCCAGAGAAGTCTTTTCCGACACATCAAGATCTTTTGTCCTGAGTTTCCGGGCTACAACAAAGTCCCTGAGGAACGGAAGAGACTCTTCCAACGAACTTTTTTCGTATGCCCAAAGCAAAGCCTGACCCTCAATTTCACAATATAATGCAATATTAAGATCTGGGTTTATTCTGAGGTTCCCCGACTGTCTTTGATTGATCTTTGGCTGATAACAATGCATCAGCTCATGAATGTAAACCAGTATAGTATTCTCGCTTTTATATGAGGAATCCCGGGCAGGATAAAACATCAGGTCCACTATGCTCACAGGTTTATTATTGAATGAGCCTAATGTCAATATTCCACCTCCGCACGACAGAGGCTGCTTCAACTCAAAGTTATTCAGTTTTGTTGTGTCGATATGTATGTACATGCCATTGACCTTTAGGTGGGGGTAGGGTACATAAACCTTGGGCGGAGCAGGATGGCCAACTAAAACCCTCAGGCCATTCTGGAAAGTCATCTGAAAAGGAAAATTCTTATAATCATTCCATCCGTCCCATACCTCATTTGAGAATTGGTCCAGAATATTGTATGTCTCAGCCAGTCTGTTCAGCTCTACCTTAACAGCTTCCGGCAATTGATAATCACTTTTGGTCTGAGAGCTGACTGTTTTTACAGAGGAAAGAACTATCAGCAATATTATATATATTCTTAATGTTTTCATTTTATAAGATTTTCGGGGATATCAAACAAGCCGGTTGAATTTTTGACCTTCTCCAGTTTATCTACATTAATAACGGTTTTAATAACAGGAGCAATAGCATTTTCTACAGTCTCAATCATCCTTAACGGAACTATGGATTTTCTGCCTTTTACCATTTTTGAGAGAGGTTCTTTCCTGTTATTATCTTCGAGGTTAAATATATTCTTGTTGAGCAAGCCGGCCATATATGCATCGTCAGTTTTTGTGACAAAATACTCAAGAGATATACGGTCAAAATCTGCATCACCATCACAGATAAAATGGTCGCAGAGCTTATTGCCAACTGTGTCCCTGGCAAGTCGTACTGGTTTGTTCCATTCGAAAACAGGGGTGTAATCCTGCCCCAAATGTTTGAAATCAAGAGGTTTTTCCATAACAGGCATTGCCTTTTTTATGGAATCAGTTTTTATGGTGCCGGAGGCTAAATTGATGCTGTAAATGAGACCCAGATCCCTCCTGATAATTCTTTTAAAAGGGTTACTCAATATACAAAGTTTGTTTTTAGAGAACCAGTATTCCGTGACAGTAACCCTGTCTATGTTCATATAGGTTCTGGTGTTTGTGATTTTTGCATAATAGACAGTATCATCCTGACCCCGGACAATAATACTGCTGCAAATGCACAACAAAAGAAGGATAAATGATTTCATATATTTACAACGCTATGAGGTTCTCTATTGCTTCAGGTACATACTGATGTATGCTTCCAACAATGGCGCAAGTAGCCAGAATGTC
This sequence comes from Bacteroidales bacterium, assembly GCA_041659025.1. Taxonomy (GTDB): domain Bacteria; phylum Bacteroidota; class Bacteroidia; order Bacteroidales; family UBA932; genus Bact-08. Next base: position 491,815 of record JBAZZA010000002.1, read on the forward strand.
ACAATCGGCACAGGTGTCGAAGCCCTTTGCCTTAACGCAGTTCCGTATTTCACACTCCAGGCAATGCCCGAATTTCACACCGGGTTCCCTGCATCCGGTACAATTAATCATCTCAGGTGAGATATCGGGAGAATTAAACATCTCCCTCCATTTTTCCGCAGTTTTGATACGCAGTTCTGTATCATTGGCAATTGTGGCAATCCTTGCATCGCAGGTTACACAATCCAATCCGCAACAAGCAACAAGTTTTTTCATATTTAAATCTTATTATTTACCTGAATTCTCCACTATTAAAGTGATGATTTCCGGACCAACTGCATCAAATATAGTTTCGATTTGATTAGTATAATCCTCTTTATGACTCATAATAGCATCCTTTATGAGAAAGGCTTTATAGTCATGATTCTGGGCCCCGATATAAGTCGCCAGAACACACCCGACAGAACTTAATCCGCAAAGAAACAAAGTATTGCACCCCTTCTCCTTCAAAACTTTATCGAGATCGGTTTTGTTGAAGCCATCGGGATAGGTCTTAATCACTTTAGGATCGTCAGGTTTGATTAAAACTGTAGAAGGAAATTCAAATTGCGGAGTACCCTGCTCCGGTCCATACTGTTTACTGTAATGATAAACCCTGATAACAGGAAAGCCATGACTGCGGAAAAGTTGTATATAGTAGTTAATATTTACCATAGCAACCTCCTTATCTCTCTGAGCCATCATGTTCAGATATGCGTTTTGAATGTCAATAACCAGCAATGCCGGTTTTACATGAGCTTTCTGCTCATTCTGAGTTTGAGCGAATGATTTGCCTGATATAATCACCAACAGGATAATCAAGCCAATTTGGACGATTCTTTTTTTCATGGTAATGGGTGTTTATAATTTTTGTACTACAATTTCTTCCTTACGAATATTGCATATCCTTTTTCATCATATTTAAGCTTATGCTCAATTTTCATAGAATCCGTCAGTTCCCCATTAATAGTATACATAGAACTGGAATAGGTAGAAAAGTTGTTTCTTGAGACGGATCGTAAAAAACACCCCTGCACAATTCCTAGTCCGCAGAAACTGTTGGGTGCACTATCATAATTTCTGAAATATTCATTGAATACCAGGTTATAACCACTTTTATTCTCAATTCTCCCTTTTATGTAGATAAGATTCTTATCAGAATTAAAATAATATTGAGAAGTGATTTTACAATAACCTCCATTACGTGTAACACTTTCCTGAAGTAACCCATTACCAGAGTAATAATAGTCTATAGTATCTCTTCCGTTGGTCCGTTTGATAATCCTTTTTTTGCTGTCAAGAGTGAATTCGACGGTGCCAAGAACCTTATTGGGGACGTCTTTATCTATTATTCTCTTTAATTCGACTTTGTTACCAATGTATAGTATCTCATCATAAGTATCGATTGGTTGTCCCTGTGATATATCACCATTAACAGGCATGGGAACACCAATAACAGACCTTTGGATTACTTTTGAAATCTTGTTATTTGAATATTGAATTTCATAACCGCTTCCGTAATTATTAAACATGCTATAATTGGGCATAAGATATGCAATATACATGGGATCAAATTCATAAAGTAGGTAGGCCGGCTGTTCAACCTCATCTTTAGCACAGCCAATAATAGTAATTGAAGCTATAAAAATCAAGATGTTCTTTATTTTTCTAATCATAAAGTTTGTATTTGTTTCTGCTATTTCCCGGTTTCGAAGTTTACTATGTAGCTTTTAATGACTATGCCCTCCGGCGATTTGAAACCTTTGCCTGTAAGAATAAACTGATAGGCTTTTTCTGGTAATAGTTCGACACTCATGACAACTGACATGTTTCCCGGGGTGTATTCTATCTTTAAGACTTTTGGGAAGCCGGCAGCACCCAATGACCCATAGAAGATTGAGTAAGCCTTGCCACTTAGCGGTTTGTCGAAATTTATGGTTATAGTTTTAATTGAAGGGCTCACATTTTTGTCACCATTCGAAAATTCCGAAATTGAGAATACTTTAGGTCTCCTGTTTTCAACTTCAAGACCCATGGCGACATACCGTTTATACTCCACGGCCAGTTTCGAAACAAAGCTCTCCAGACTTGGGTAAATATCTCTTTGCGAACTATATTTTTCTAACTCCACAACAAGCTCACCGATCCAGAAGAATCCTCTGTCAACCTGACTTTTAGTCTCCCTTTGAATTGTAGCATCGGCATAATTGTGATCCTTCATATACTTTATAACACACGCACGTACAAGAGCCTCGTTCATCATAGTGAGCCAGTTTCCATAAGCCTGCGACCGCATCTCATTCTCGACCAAAGAGAAAAGCTGCTCACCGCAATCTTTAAGCAAATCGCTCTGTTTTGCATTTATGTGGTTTATGAACGAGTGGTTGAATTCATGCAGAAGGGTAGGGAAATAGTCGTCGATTCTAAAGAGAGGCATACCTGTGCTGTCGGTACTCCAGGCACCCATAATTGCAAAGGCCTCTTTGTTGCCATCCTTATAATTGACAGAGACTCCGTAATTGCCCTGCCCATTAGCCGGGGCGTTTATAATAGTGAATTTCTCCGATGATACATTTCCGTAAAATGACTTGTACCAATTAAGATCAATCTGCTCATACACCGGAAGGAACCGTTTTGCCACCTCTTTGAAAAAATCCGCATTGCTTTTAAAGAACCCCTCACAGTGAGCATCGATATAGAATTTTCTGAGCAGGAGCGTAAATTTACCTGCGCACTCCTCACCCCATCTCTTATCCAGAGAGTTTACCGCCAGATCTTTCCTGAGAAACAGATTTTTGTCGAGATTCACAGCCATAGACATCACCGCATCATATCCCAACCCCCGTTCGTTCATAACCGATTTAACATACAGGATAAGTTCATGATCTCTGAACTTGTTAAAATGATCCTCTATTTTGCTGACATACAGTTTTATATCTTTTGAAGAATACTCCGCCCTGCCCGCCAGCCGGAAAACGATACTCATCAGCTCCACACGATTATCCACCTGCGGCCTCTCCGGAACCTGATTCACTTTAGCAGAAGCGTTAAGACCTACTAATAACAGAACGGCGAAAAATAATATATATTTCATAGTTAGTAGATTTTCAATTATATCGTTACCTAAATTTCATTAGCATCAAAACCGGATTGTCATCCTCGCTCAAAGAATCGGAGATTGTTTTTAACTCTTTATTTAGTGATTCGTAATGATCTTTCAAAAATATAGGGGTGAGTAGAATTGCAGCATAATCGTGATTCTGAGTTAATGTAAACTGATTCAATACTATTTCGTTACTGATTAATGATAGTTTATAATTACATTTATTGATATCTTCCGGTAAATTAGTCTTTATCCGGAAGATACTATTGCTTTCTCTATCATATACAAAATGTCTGAGTTTCCCACTTGTCCCACATTCCATTTCAGTACTAAAAAAAACATATTTCTTTGTCTCCATAGTAGGAAAAATTGTTATTTCCTCATGAACATAATCAGTTACGTCAACAAATTTTGGTGTTACACTTAAATCTTTCCCTACAAAGAAAATTGTATCAGACCTAAAACTGGTAATATAAGTGCCATTAGAAGTTGTTGTCATTTGCCAGAACAACCCCGGCATCTTGTCACTAATATATGGTCTTGGATAATAAATATCATGAATATTTTTGACAGCCAAAGATTTTCTTTCAAAGGCCATCAAAGCTTTTCCATTACCTTTTATGAGATCTAAGTCTAATGGATTTTTTTTAAAAAATTTATCCACATAGTATGAGCGGTAATTATAGCCAACAATATAATCACTGCCAATATTCTCCATTTGGAAAAATTTTGAATTACCTTTCAATAATTGTTTGTCATACTTATGACTACCATTAATGTCATATACAATGAACCTTAAGTCGCCGCGATTATATATAACAACCTCATTAGAAATGGTATCAGCTGTAAAAAGGAACAAATCGAGAAACTCACCCGGGCCTCTCCCTCTACGACCTATTTGATACAATAGATTTCCCGTATGATCGTACACAAATAATCTTGAATCAACGCGGTTCCTATCCCCAATAATAATTTTATCTTTTGAAACATATATGTTTTTGCTGATATCATCATTAATAAACAGGATAGAGTCCTTGTTAAATTTGAGTGGAATATAAGTAATGTCGGCAACATCACTTAATTTTAAGTCAAGCAACGGATAGTCCTTGTTAGTATCCACAATAACTATACTGCTGTCATCCCTGGAACAACTCAGGGAGAAAGCAAAAACCAAACAAAATAAAAGCTTTTTCATGTGATAATTCTATATATTGCTAAATAATTCACTATAAGGGCTGTCGTTGAGTATTTCAATAGCACGCTTGTAGTCGTCTTCATTTATCATGATATCGATGCTCTCTGCGGGATTAAACCCATATGTGCTCATAACCGATGAGGTAGGATTGTCCGAAGATAGAATTGTATATATATCAGACTCTTCCAATAGACTCTGAATGTCCCCTGCAACCACTCTATCATCAATAGATATTAGAAGTCTTAAGTCAGACTTTGCCATAGACATTTTTTATTCAAATATATAGCTTAATTTTCATTTACAGACCCTTAGAAGGCAATAATTTAGCCTATTGTAATATAAAAGACTTGTACGCTTTATTGTCGCTATAAATGTACTCTTTTTGTCATGTTCATTGTGATAGCTTGAATTAATAAACCCTTAGTAAAAAATTTTCTCTTATCAGACTTTGGCTTTCATATAGCGATGCTGTCGTTACTGCTTTTGTTAAAATTTTTTTGAGAATATTGAAATCATTGGGCTTGGTTATATAAATATTTGCTCCATTGAGGAATGTATCTTCCATATCCTTTTCGCTATCGGATGTTGAATAAATGGCAATGAAAATATCCTTTAACTTTTCATTACTCTTGATTTCTTTCAAACATTCTAACCCACTATTTGGTGGCATATTGAGGTCAAGGAAAAGAATATATGGTAAAGAGATGTCTTCCTTGTTGAGCCAGTCCTTTAATTGTGTGCCGTTATTTACTGTTTTAACAACGGTTTTTATTTTTAACTCAGAAAAAGCTACTGTAAAAAGAAGCCTGTCACCTTCGTCATCATCGGCAAGTAGAATATGTAACGGTTTTTTGCTCATTAAGTATTAATTTTTTTTATGAAACAGGAATATAAATATCGAAGGTAGATCCTTTATTCAATTCACCTGTCGCGGTTATGATGCCCTTGTGGTTTTCTACTATTTTTTTTACGATAGCAAGACCAATACCTGTGCCAGTGTATTCTTCTTTGCTATGAAGTTTTTGAAATACTTCAAATATTTTGGTGTTGAATTCATTTTTAAAGCCGATACCATTGTCGGTGATGCTGATATGGCAGTACTCTTCTTGAGGTTGGAGCCCCTCAATGTTTAATTGATCGTACTTGATATTACGACTGCTGATTTTTATGTGAGGCGGTATTTGCGGATTTGAAAACTTGAGAGCGTTGCTGATAAGGTTGCGCATGAGTTGACGAAACTGGAAAGGAATAATATGGACCTCGCAGATTTCCGTTGCTTCTATAACGGCGTGTTTTTCAGTAATCTCTTCTTTAAATTCTTTTTTTACTTCTTCTATAATTATGTTGAGGTCGGATTTTTCAAATTTACGTTCTGCAGCACTTATACGTGAGAAGGCAAGTAAATCCTGAATGAGTTGCTGCATTCTTTCTGCTGACTCTTGCATAAGACGGAAATAATTTTTCCCGATATCAGATAAGTTGCGATTTTCTTTTTCTAGAATTAAACCTGCAAATGTTTGCAGTTTGCGAAGCGGTTCTTGCATATCGTGACTGGATGCATAAGTAAATGACTCCAGTTCTTTGTTCATTTTCAGAAGTTCTTCGTTTTTATTTTTGAGCAATTCATTAGCTTCCTTTAATTCCTGCGTTCTTTCGTCAACAGCCTTTTCCAATCTTAATTTTTCTGCTTTGCGTCCCCTAATTTCTCTCTTGAGCAATGCTTTGTCTTTCAACTCTTTTTCTACTAACAGGTGTCTTACTTCAGTAATGTCGGCGATAACAAGGAGGATTAATTGTTCCCGATGAGCATTCTGAATAATGCGGCTTGCATTGAGTGACATTATTGTTTCACCTAAGTTAAGGAAGGTGTGCTTCACTTCATAATTATCGAAGTGAGAATTTTTGGGAATAATCTCTTCAAGTAATTTACGCAGTGCGGGAATGTCCCATTGTTTGTCACCTAAATCATATAAAAGCACTCCCTCAGTCTGTTTTTTGGTAACACCGAATTTTTTGTAGAATGCTTTGTTCGCCGATTTTACCTGAAGATCTTTCCCTAAAACAAGCATAGGTTCGTGCATGGTAGAAACTATGGCATCGGAATATGCATAAGATTCAGCGAGCAGGTCGTTGCGCGTTTGCAATTCCAGATTGGCGGTGGTGAGTTCTTCGTTGGCCGATTCTATCTCTTCTTTATAATTTTCCAGCTCTTCATTTACGTTTTGCAGTTCTTTATTGCTCGACACAACCCCTTCAATAGCACTTTGGAATTCTTCGGCAAGACGTATGTTTTTATTATGCGAGATCATTTCGTAAAGGTAAGAATATTATTACAGCTTCCCTCGGTTGTCAGTCCCTGTACTTTATCATAACCCAAAGTTGACCAGTAGTATTGTCGAGCAAAGTCTGCCAGGTTTCTCCTTTGATAGCTCACCAACATTGCTTTTGGATTTTATAAGTTCATTCAGCTGAACTTCGTCTGGCGATAACAATTTTTTAAAATTATTTATGCGGATATATCTCTCCATGTCGACCTTACTCCTGTCAATATCAAAACGAGCAATTTTGGTATTTAGCTCTTTTTTATATTCGCAGTCACACCCTTTTATCTTAGGGATGTCTATGTGAGTGTGTAACTCAATATTGTCTATGTTCGCCCATTCACAACCCCTTTGACTATATATCAAATGAGTGAATCCGCGAAACCCAAGAACAAAGAGTCCGCATAATACAATCGCCGATGCCAATGTGATGGTAATAATCTTTACTGTTTTTGTCATTATGGTTTTATTTAACGTAAAGTTAACCTCAAAAAACTAATCGAAAAATAACTCCTCCAATATTATGACTCAGATAAAACATTAAATTGTGTTTATTCCGATAATCTTGAACCCTCTTCAGAAGTTACTATGACTCCTCCGTACCCCAGGACAACCAGAACCACAACTGCCTAGTAAACAATAATTACACTCCCCTTCCCGAAAAAATTGAAAGAGGAGTGTATGAGTGAGGTATATTTTAAATTACTATTTTTCACTATTCTGCTTTTCTGTTTGTTTTGTGCGATGCTCTGTTTTGCAATTTATTGTATTCGGAGATTTTTCTTTGGCATACCTTTGACATAGAGCAGCAATGTCTCAATAGAATATCTGTCACCTTCACCAAGTTTCATCAACTTCTCTTCATCCAGCAATGCAGCAATTTCGCCTATCCTGTTATAGCATATAATTTTGCTACCTTTATGTACTAGGGACCTTTCTCATCTTTATAAGAGAGTCGATTCAACCATTCTGTCATCTTGAGCATCTCTGAATTTTCATCTCTCTCCAACATCCCTGCCACATAAAAACTCAACCAGACCTTTATAGCTTTATATAGTTTATTATCTATTTTCTCCTTTGAAACATACTTATCAGCATTGTTCTTATCGTTCAGGATCAATTGCAAAACATTGCTTGCAGGATAATCTAGTGCATCATATACAAAAGGTATCATTTTATCCGAATATCTCTCTTCCGGACTCAATTCAGTAAAGATCTCTTCAACAAAAGAGCTGATTTCCTTACTCATATACAAAGGTCTGATTGCATCCATATATTTTATAGCATTATCAAGACTCTTATCTGCATAATAGGAAGTTTTTAGATTTTTGTAACTTGTGGCGGGATCCATTGCATTTTTCACCTTTTCTATAAACGATTCCTGTTTTGAGCTACCAACCAGTCGGTTGATTTCATTTCCTTCCGAATCCAGAATAAGGAATGTGGGATATGCTCTTACACCGTATTGTTTGCCTAATTTCGGGCCTTCCCCTTTTTCCATATCTATTTTGATATTCACAAAATTTGCATTGAAAAAATTTCCGGCTACCTCCTGAGGGAAAACTTCTTTAGCCATCATTTTACAAGGGGTACACCAACTTGTATAGCAATCCAGGAACACAAGCTCAGGTCCCACCCCGTTTGAATTTGCTTTTGCCTTTTTAAGAGCATCTGTCAGAGTGCTTTCTTCCCAAATAACTCCTTTATTATGGGGGGGCATTGCACTATCATTGATAGTATTATTCCTTTTGTCGACACTATCTTTTCTGGCGGTATTATCTTTTTTGAGAATATTCTTCTCTTTTATAACCTCTTTTTTGTTATTCTCTACATTCTCCTGAGCATTTAGACCGGATGAGAGAATAATGCATATAATAGATATCGTTATAAACTTCTTCATAGCTACACGAATTAAAATTGATACTTAAAAAAAATAATTAATGTTAATAATTTTAGCTTTTGTAATCACTGTTTCGATTGTTTGAATATTCTTTATATCATCTTGCCATGAAAATGATTACGTGATTCCCGTAAATATTTGAAGCAGGTGCAGTATTTCATAACAAAACCAATACAAAGAACGTTTGACTTTAATAATCAAGTTGCGTTGTTTGTTTATCCGACATTTTTCCCGATTGCAACCTGGTTGCACTTTATAAATAGAGAAACAGAAAGAATAATAGCTTATATTTGAAAAAGTGTCATTTTAACGGTCAGGCCAAGCGGAGTCGAAGCTTTGTTAGTAATCATACATTTCGACTCCGTTCAATGTGACTGTTAAATTTATGTGTTAGCCTCAAGCCTTAATAACCAGGATTTTGCACCAATCCTCCATTGCCTGCTAAGGCAAGGGTTGGGTATGGTAAAATCAGTTGATTGTTGTTTGTAATTGTTGACTTAAAATTCGAGATATTGATGTCTCCCAATATATGATAGCGCACCAGGTCAAACCATGGCTCATTGAACTCGCCAAAGAGTTCGAGCTGTTTTTCTACACGGATTGCTTCCAGCAACTCTGCTTTTGTGGCAGGAGTGGCATCCGGAAGGCCTGCCCGTTTCCTTATGGCATTTAATTTTGCCAGGGCATTGCTATCTATCCCCGTAGCTGTTCTTGCCTTGGCTTCTGCGTAAACTAAGTACATCTCACCTAAACGTAATATAAATTGAGAGTTGTACTGTTGGTCAATAACATACGGGAATGGATATTTGTTATTAAAAACTCCTAAAGGGCTTGTTATATGTGCGTAAACAAAGCGGGAATCAAAGCCTTCTCCTGTTGTTAAATTTCCATCAGAGGAAGTTCCTACACTTTTATCAGCTGCTGATTTAAGTGATTGTCCAGGGAGATTAGTGAAACTTCCAGAATAATCTATACCATAAGGGAATATAGATATGGGAGAAAAGATCACTTCCTTTGATCTATAGCCTTCGGCATAAAGCGTCCTGAAATCGGTTTTTAATTCATACACCCCCGAATTGATGGTTTCCAAAGCCAGTGCAGCTGCCCCAGCCCAGTCTTTTGTGTACAATAGCACCTTTGCCTTCATGGCTTTCGCGGCATGCCTGCTTAAACGCCCTACGGTAGCCGTGGCCGGTGCATTGGCCATGGCAAAATCAAGGTCATTCAGTATAAAATCGTAGCAGTCCTGTACGCCGGATCGTGGAGTATTAATGGGGCCTCCCAACGGTGCATTGCTTAGCATGATTCCCAGTTCAGAACTTACATCATAAAACTGCCCGAAATTCCTCAATAAGAAGAAATGCGCCATGACTCTGTGCAAACGGGCTTCGGCCTCGATTTCTGTTCTTCTTATTGCAGATAAGCCAGGGATTTCGATGTCCGACTGCATGGCTTTGATCACAAAATTGGCCCATTGGATTAGGCCGTAATATTCTGTATAGTAATAACATAAATTACTAGATGCAACATCTACATTGTTATCAAAGAGATCACTTTCTTCTTGCCCTGCAGAAGAAGGCTGGTAATTCCCTGATAACAGCATGGTCTGGGCAGTAAAATAATTTATGTTAGACCCTCTCCATGCCGTATAGACCCCGTTAAGCACGGCTTCCGTTTTCGTGGCATCGGTGAAGGTATTTTCTTCCGTTAGTTTGTAAAAAGGCTTGATGTCCTCTACCGGCCTTATCAACTCACAGGAATAAGTGAGCAGGAGTATACCGATAATCCCGATAACTATCGGGCCCGTGGCCGGTCTTGTTTTTATCTTATGTATTATTTTTTTCATTTTTAAATCTTTTATTTGTTTTAAAATTTTCATTTTTAAACTTAGAAACCCACTTTTATACCAAAGGAGAAGGTTCTTGAATAAGGGTATGCATCTGCATTATAATTAAATATTGGATGATTTAATCCTGCTTCAGGATCGTTCCCTTTAAAAGAACTCCAGGTAAATAAATTGGTGGCGGAAGCGTAAACTGTGACGCTTTTCAGGGCTAATTTGGTAAGCAACTTTTCAGGGACTTTGTAATTGAGGCGAAGGATCTTTAGCCTTAAATAAGAAGCATCCTGTAATGTCGCGTCGCTTTGATATCCATTATAAGAATATCCATATACCAAGCGGGGATAGGTGGCACTGGTGTTTTCAGGCGTCCAGGTATCCGCCAGAGCTTCCGGCAATGCATTATTGTAGTAGGATGAATAGGCATTTATTAATGAATAGTTAGCCCATGTAGATTTATTGCCTACTGAATACTGGAAACCTGCAGATAGTGAAAGCCTCTTATAGCTGAGCATCATATTTATGCCCCCGAAATAATCGGGCTCTGTGCTCCCGATCACTTCTCGGTCGTCAGCCGTTATCCTGCCGTCCCCGTTCAGGTCTTTGTACAAATAATCCCCGGGGGAGGTATATATGTTGTGATAGACTCCCGTGGGTGAGGCTGCATCAAGGGCATCGATCTCCGCCTGTGCTTGTATGATCTTTTCCACCCTATAGCCGTAAATGATCCCGATGGGCTTGCCAACGGTGAAATATTCTGTCATATATGAGGCTAAGGCATGGCCTTCCATACTTTCTACCATGTTATGGTTGGCGGCAATGTTAAAGTTCACATTCCAGTTAAAGTCCTTGATGCGGATGATGTCTGCCCCTATCTCCAGTTCCCATCCCTTATTGCTGATCTCCGCCAGATTTGAGGTATAGCTTCCAGCCCCCGATTCCAGGGGGTAAGGGGAAGCGATCAAAATTCCGTTCGTATTTTTGTTATAGATGTCAAAACTAGCGTACAAACGGTTGGAGAACAAGGAAAAATCCAGCCCTGCATTAAATTCCCTGGTTGATTCCCAGTGGAGATCCGTATTAGGATAAGTATAGTTAGGAACAATGGTGATGTTCCCGCTTTCGTATTCTTTATTTTTCGATGCTCCTGCCTCAAAGTATTGCAAATAGGCAAAATCTGCTACATTGGCCGAACCGGTTTTGCCATAACTGGCCCGCAGGATAAGTTTATCGACCCACTTCAGCTTGTCCATGAATGTTTCCCGGTCGATGTTCCAGTTTAGGGCAAGGGAGGGGAAGTATCCCACTTTATTCCCGGGCCCGAATTTGGAGGACTTATCCTTTCTGAAATTTACAGTGGCTGTATATTTCCCGCCATAGGAATATTGCAGCCTGCCATAAAGGGAATTGATCCCGCTACCGGCTTTTGCCTCAACGGAACCAGTAACCGTGGTTGCCGAAGGGGCATTGGTCAGCACATAGTCATCGGCCAGGCCGGAATAAGAAACAGAATTCCTGTAATAATCGGCCCTGTCCCAGGAAGCCCCTGCCATCATCTCGAAGTCATGCTTTTGGATGCTGCGGTGGTAATTGGCCTGGATGTTCAGTGAATTATTGAAATTTTCGGCAACACTGTTTGTTAAAGTACTTATTGATAAAGAGCTTCGAGAACCTGAATATAAAGGTTGTGCCCTAAGTGGCTGAAAATTCCTGCCCCGGGTTTTAAATACCCCTGTATTGACATCTGCCCGTACTTTAAAACCTTTAAACAGCCTGGCTTCTGCATAAGCATTCCCGATAAAAGAGGTGGAATAAGTGGCATTTTCAGATTCAAGGCTTGCTACGGGATTATCTCCCCAAATTATAATGTTTGTAATACCGGGCTGAACATTTTGCGATACATAAGGGTATCGAAGGAAATCTCCGTTTTCATCATAAACCGCGTAATCAGGGCGCATCGTTATATTATCTGTGGAAGTGCTAAAGTTCCGACTGCCGTTATAGTTTACGGAAGAGCCTATTTTTAACCATGAATTTACTTCGGAATCAATGCTCAGCCGGGCCCCGTATCTTTTAAAGCTGGTGTTTATAACAAGCGGCTGTTGGTCAGTATAGGAAATCCCAAGGGAGAAGTTGGTATGTGCATCTCCACCACTCATACCCAGGTTCCATTGGTGGGTGGGAGCATTTTTGCGGTACACCTCTTCCAGCCAGTCAGTGTTTGCATCGCCAAAGACAGGGTAGGTTTTTCCTGTTATTAAATCCAAAAGACTTTCCCTAGGCACACCAGTAGTGGGGTCTATGATCTGCGCAGCCGCTCTATAGCCGGTGATGGAAACGTTCCCCAGAGCATAGGAGTCTAGGGTGTTTTTAGCAATCATTTGGTGGAGTGCTTTAAAACCATCAGCGTCTAGTAGATCCAATTTATTGATGTTGTTGTTAAGGCTCAGGCTGTAATCAAGGGTTGTTTGGATCGTGCTGTTTTTCCTACCTCGTTTGGTTGCGATCAAAATCACCCCATTGGCCCCGCGGGAACCGTAAATAGCCGTAGCCGCTGCATCTTTTAATACCGTGAGACTTTCAATATCATTCGGGCTGATGCTCAACAGAGGGTTCTGGGATGCCCCGGAATATGATCCTGCATCAAACAGGGGATCAGTATTAAAGGGCACCCCATCAATTACGAACAGAGGCTGGTTGTTACCTACACTAAAAGGAGAAGTGACCCCTCTCACACGAAAAATGGCAGCAGCGCCAGGTTCCCCGGAGGATTGGGTGATCTGCACCCCCTTGATCTGGCCGCCCAGGATTTGTTCAAAACTGACAGCACCCACAGACTTTTCTTCGATAATTTTTCCGTTTACCTGTGAAATCGCACTTCCGATACTCTCTCTCTTAGCTGTTCCATAGCCAATTACAGTCAATTCTTCCAGGCTGCTTATAGCAGGCTGAAGAAATATATCTATTGTGGTTTTTGTCCCCACAAATAACTCCTGTAGTTCAAATCCAATATACGAAATCCTGAGGATTGAATTTTCTCCAGTTACTTTGAGGCTATATGTTCCATCCATATTGGCAGTAACTCCATTTTGAGTCCCTTTTTCCACAATTGTAGCAGCTGCCAGTGGATTCCCATCTCTGTCGGTTACACGGCCCGAAACTTCAACACCTTTCTCCCCGGCAATCTGAACTTCAATTTTTTCCTTTTTTTCGGCCTTTGCCAGCTTTATCACTATGACTTTGTCAACGATTTGATAAGTATAGATTGTTGTCTTAAGTACTTGCTTCATAACTTCATCTATTGAAGCATTTTTAACATCAATACTTACATTTTTGGTTTTTGCCACACCCTCGTGTTCAAAAAAGAACGTGTAGGATGACTGAACTTTGATCTGGTCAAAAACCTTTTCCAGAGTAACATTTTGCAATTTGATTGTAAAACGGGTGTTCTGGGAATACGCAGAAGAAAAATGGATCAGACACATTAGTGCAATAAATGTTCGGACAAGCAAGTACCTCGGAGGCCTTTTTAGTCTTTTCCCTAATGATGTTGCATACTTGTAGTTTTTTTTCATAAATTTGTAATGTTTAAGTGAGTAATTTAAACAACCGGTTTTTCCGGTCCTGAGGCAGAAGACATGCAAGGTCTTCTGCCTTTTTTATATCTCTTTAATAACTATCATTTTATTGTTGATTTCAAACTTGATAAGCTCAGAACTTCCCATAATATCAAGGATTTTATTAAAATCATAATATCTCTCAAGGTCTCCGGTGAATCTTTTTTCTTTAATGTTATCTGTCTGATAGACAACTTCTACATCATACCATCTGGAAAGGGTATTAAAGATATCCTCCAATCTCTGGTTCCTGAATGCAAAACGGCCATCTTTCCAGGAGGTGAAGATAGAGACGTCCACATCCCGTTTTGAAACTTTACCGCTAGTTTTATCCAATTCGAACTGCTCACCCGGACTCAATACAAAACTTTCATTGCCCTGTTTCGAACAGAACGACACTTTCCCTTCTGCCAGGGTTGTTGTGAGACATAGATCCTCTTTATATGCCTTTATGTTGAATGAAGTGCCCAATACCTCAATTTTTGCATCGTCCATTTCAACAATAAAAGGCTTGCCGGTATCGTGTGCCACTTCAAAATAGGCTTCTCCCTGTAGTTTGACCGTTCTTTTTCCGCCACTAAAGAAAACCGGGTATTGAATATTTGTTTCGGAGTTGATCCAAATTTTTGTCCCATCTTCAAGGACTAGTCTATATTCTCCATTCCTGGGCACAAATAACTGATTATATGAAATTTTCTTGGTGGAGGCAGATTCAGAAGATTTGTTGTATGAAATCAGGCCATTGTCATTTGTCAGTATGCTTCCTTCTGCATCACTGATGACATAAGTGGAATCCTGCTTCAATTCAAGGCTCCTTCCATTGGCCAGAACTAGTGTTGCCCGGCTTGTGCCAGGAGGGATCACCGGAATCTCTTTGTTTAAATAATCAAATAAAATAGTGGCTGCAATTGCCAGAGGAAGGAAGAGCAGTGCTGCATATTTTAATAATTTTCTGTAATGCAGCAATACCGTTTTTCTTCTATGCTTTCTGATAAATTGCCGGTATTCGTTTTCCCAATCTATCCGGGAATAATCTACCATTCTTTTTTCTACCCGGACTTTATCACATATTTGCTCAAAAAGCTCTCTGTTTTCGGGAGATTCATTTAACCACTCATCAAGAGTTGCCTGTTCCTGTGGGTTAATGATTCCCTGCTGATATCCAGCAACAATCTTTGCCAGTGCTAAGAAATATTCTAATGATTTCAAGGTTGTCTTTTTTACTTTATATAAATAAGACCGCTTGAATGAGAAAAAGAGGGATGTGAAACGGGCTAAATATTAAAAAAAGATAAAATAAAGAGCAGATCTTTCATATTTTTCTGCAGCTGTTTTTTCCCGTTTTGCTTATGCGTTTTTACTGTTTCGGTTGATATGCCGAGCTTTTCTGCAATTTCTTTGTTGCTTAAACCATTTAATGACAAATAGTAAACTGCTTTAGTCTGCGGCGGTAATTTTTCAATTGATTGGTATAGTATCCGGTATGTCTCCTCTTCCAAAACTCTTTCCCAGAATCTGTCTTCTGGCGTCAGGATTGTAACAACATGAGAAACGTAGCGGTTTTTAACCTCTTCGTGTTTTAGAACTTTGATGGAGCTGTTTTTAACGCTCGTATAGAGATAAGATTTCAGGTTTGTAACCGTTTTGAATATCTCTTTCTGACCTGCAAGTCTAAGAAAAATATCCTGCACAATGTCCCTTGCCTTCTCTTGATCCCTTACATAAGATTCAGCAAAAAAGACAAGCGAGGGGTAATAGTTTTCAAAAAGCGATCTGAAAGCATCACTATCTCCTTTGCCCAGTTTTTCAAGCCAACTACTATTCTCAATAGGCAGATCCATTGCAAGTATTTTGAGAACAAATATAATTGTAGAAACTTAGATTTCAAATTTTCAAAATATTTGCACATTTCTAAATTGTCCTGCCCCATATAGTAGCGTGATGAACACTATATAAAAGCTAATAGTTTACGTGGTTTTGACCTGCTGTTGTTATAAATTTTGCTGCCTGTCTAACTTTTAAATATGGCAAATTAGCCATAATTAAATTTAGGGTTGAAAGAAATCAGACAAAAGATATATTTTTTTTATAACTTTATATCGTCTTGTCCTGGAAATGATTAAGTGATTTTTGTGAATTTTTGAAGCTATAGCTACATTTCATCACATTTGACACCAATAAACTGAATTTCAAAATACTCACTGATAACATCGGCTTGTGTAAACCTGAATCTGCCAACCCAAATCCGTACCCTCACCGCTTTGCGAGATACTTTATTGCCGAAGTTGATGAGTGGAAGGCAAAGTTAATAATATAAGTAGAAGTATGGCAATAGAATACGATAAAAAGAAAAAATATACTCCTGATGAGCTGATGGAAATGGCTTATCAGGAAAGTCTTTTTTCCATTCACGAACATGATCACAAACCTGATCCACTGGTTGGGGCCATTCTTACTACTGCTGATGGAAAAATTCTGGCAACTGCACACAGGGGCGAACTTCGTATTGGGGAACATTGCGAATACACACTCATTGAACGCAAGCTTAAATCAGAAAATCTAAAAGGTTATAATTTATATGTTACTCTAGAACCATGTATTGATACGGTTAGAAAGCCTCCAAAACGTGGTTGTGCAACCCATATTTTTAAAGCAAGATTGGCTAAAGTTTATGTTGGTATGCGTGACCCTGATATTGATATTGAGAATTTAGGTGTAAATGAATTGATTGAGAAAAAAATTGAAGTAATTGATTTTTTGCCAGAAATTTCAGCTAAAATTAGACAAAGTTTAAGTGAGTTTATTCAATACAAAGAAGCTCAAAAATTAATTATACAACAAGAGCGTGAAGAGAAACCAACCTCTTATTTGAAACAAGCTGCTACAAGTACAACTATTAACGCATTCTCAAAAGCAGCATTAAATGAGTTTCTTCAAAATTCTAAAACAACATTCAAATACCCCTCAAAGGTTTTTAACGAATGGGCTTTATCTTTTGAATTAGTTACTAAGGATAAAGAAAATATACTCCCGACAAAATTAGGATTAATGCTTTTTGGAGAAAAAGCAGACGAAATATTTCCGCATACTATCTTCAAAGTTGAATTGGATTATGGCACAGGACAGCCTGAAATTGAAGATTTTGGTGGGCCAGTGGCTACACAATTACCAAGAATTATCAAGTTTATAAAAGATAAGGGACTTAAACTAACAATAGATAGAAATTCGGCAAAGCGGGAAATTGTTTCCGATTTCCCAATTGAAGTTTTGAGAGAAGTTATTGCAAATGCTATTATTCATAGAGATTATGCTATTACAGAAGCAACCAACTATTTATATATTGGTCCTGAAAAAATTATAGTAAGAAGTCCGGGGTTGCCTATGCCTCCATTATCAATCGAAGATATGAGAACAATGGACTTGCCATCAATTAGTCGTAACCCTAAAATTATGTACGTTTATAATCGAATGGGTTTAGCCGAAGCAAGAGGTATCGGTTTACGAAATATGAAAAGATTACCTGAATATGGGTTTCCTTTACCAACTTTTAACTTAAAAGGAAATGTATTAGAGATAGTTTTCGCCAGAGATGCTTCATTAATACCTGAATTAATTGGTGGAATAATAGAAGACTTAACTCAGGAAGACAGAGATGGCTTGTTCTTTATTCAACAGAATGAGCCAATTTCAGTTAAAGATTATGCAACTCATTTTGGTTTGACTGATAAAACAGCTCAAAGACGTATTGCAAATCTTTTTGATAAGGGGTTTTTAGGAAGAGAAGGCGAAAACAGATGGATCAAATACAAAATCAAAAAATAGGAATCAAGGACAAAATCAAGGACAAAATGTCCTCGATAGAGAAATAATTTTATCTTAATTCCAGTTTGATGTGTAATATACATGGTTTCTTTCTAAATATAAAGCGCTTAGACTTTTTAATAAACATCGTGTGTTAATTAAATAGTATTAACGTATGCAATAATTACCATCACTTTATTGTAATCCAAAAGACTTGCACTATTTTATTGTCACTATAGATGAACTCTTTTTCAAATATTCCACCACACTTAAAAATGACGCTCCTCGAAGCGGTGTTATCCTTATAGCAAGCAACCATCACTTTTGACAATCCAATCTCCTTGCAATATTCTATAGCCATCTTTGTTATTTCCGTGCCATAACCCCTCTTCCTCTCAGACGGACGGATACCAATACCAATCTGACCACCATAAGATCTGAGAAAGTCGTTCATTTCATGACGGATATCGGCCATTCCGACAATCTTGCCGTCACTTTTTCGGATAGCAAAAAAGGTAGACGATAAAACCCAATCCTTATAAACAGTTGCTTTATCTGAGTTGTCAGCGAGTTGTTTCAACCAAGCAGAAAATGACCCCGCCTTCTCAAGAAGAGCCCCACCATGAAGATCAAATTCATTATTAGCCTCATGTTCCTTTATGTAGTCCAAAGCCAGCATCTCATGCGCCGGATTTGGGCGGATCAATTCAATGTCAGTCATTTCGTTTATTCATAAAGCTTACTCTCTCATCTTTGGCGTTTTGCATGGCTTATCATTTTGCAATGAGTTTTTTGAGGTAATCTATCTGTTTTTTGCCAGATGAGTTATCCGGATATAATTCGACCGACCGCAAATAGTTATCTAGCGCCAACTGGTACTGTTTGTTCTTTGTATAAGCCTCACCTAAAATGTCATACCCTCTCCAGTCATCGGGGCACAGTTGGACATACAATCTTGATATCAAAATAGCTCTCTGGTAGTTAATCTCCTCAGTTAAATAATAATCGGCATATACATAAATCTTATAATAGAATGGACCACCGTCTATAAAAGAACCGGCAATGTCACTTTTAATGGCATCAATACTAGCAGTTTCATCAATCGTAGAAGAGTCGCCCAACCGCTTAATCTTCGAAAGAATCTTATTGTACTCGGCGAGATACTTCTGACCATACTCGCACTTTGGGAAAAGTTCCGGCATGCTCAAGACCCTGTCGCCCTTCTTTAACTCCTCTTTTAGATTAAACGTCACCTCATGTCCATAGTCATAAAAGTAAAACAGATGCACATTCCCCTCATTCAAATCATATACCGACGTATAAATTGTGCCACCCCATTTAGTAGCCTGATGAACACTGTCCATAACAGATGTGCAAAAGCCGATGCTGGCGTCGAAGGAGTTTTCCAGCAGGCGAGTCGCTTTATCTAACCGCCAACATTTCTTATTCTCATAAGGACGCACATTCGTCTGAACAAAAAATGCCTTCTCCCCGATTATAAGACTATCACCATCTACATAAAGATATTTGCCGGACTTATCGACAAATCGCAGTACCGATGCCGACCAAAAACTTCTGTTATAACGATTTAACAGACACTTCGCCTCATCAACCGTAGCACACTCCTGCATCACCTTTTTCGATAAGTCGCGAGAAGAGCATTTTAATTTCCCAATTGTGTCGGTCACAACTCTGTACGACTGAGTAAAACCATCGAACACCAAACCCGCTTCATTCATCCCACCCTGAGGAAAAAGATTGTCAAATCCAACATAAACAACCCCATAACCACCATTCTTCCCATTCTCAAACCAAATCCTGGTATTCGGATTCATCTGATCCTCATTATTCCCAACAACAGTCTTACCGTTTTTCGTCAGCTTAACCATGCTACAACCGTAAGAATTACTAGAAAAAACGAACGCCATCGTTACGAGTAACGAGATAAAAGTTAGAAGTTTGCTGAATTGTGTCATGATGGTTTATTTAACGTAAAATTACTGAGAATAATAAAATCTGACTAAAGATATAATTTTTTTAAATATCTTTATATAGTCTTGTTCTGGAAATGATTACGTGATTTTGTGAATTTTCGAAGCCAGAGCTACATTTCATCACATATGACACCAATAAACTGAACTTCAAAATGCTATATATTTATGAAATCACTCTCTTTCAGATCCAAAATTCTGTTCACTTTTCTGGTAATTTCACTGATGCGTAATGGTAAATCTTGACAAATTAAACAATATCGCAACGCCAGATCCTTCCTGGATGCTAGAGGCTGGTGATAGAATACAAAACAAAGAGTGGCTTGAAAAATCAGGAAAAAATGCCTTAAAGATTCTAAAAGAATTGAAAAATACTTCAATGACTCAGAAAGAGTTAGCCGACAAATTGAGTATTACACCACAACAGGTTAATAATATCGTAAAAGGACGTGAGAAACTTACTTTGAAAACAATATGCAAGATAGAGAAAGAGTTAAACATAGAGATGATCTGCATTGACCTTCCGAAAAGTTAAAGGTAATTGTGAATAAACACTTCTTTTTCTAAATGAGAATATGTATAAATAGCATGTTATAAAGACATGGCATTCAGATATTTATTAAAAATGTATTTGTTTTCGCTAAATAGAATAACGCCAATAATTTTCTTAATTGCTTTTACTTTTACTATTTTATATAGATTTTTTTTATTTCTGGGACACTAACAGTAATGTAATGGTTTTATATATGTTACCATTACATCCAATTTAATATGGCTAAAAAATATGTCACAAATTAACAAATTTAGATACAATAGAATTGTATACACAGAGAAGGAATTAATTGAAGGACTCATAAAATCAGAGAATTGGGCTATGGAAGCACTTTACAAAACCCAATTTCCTATAATAAAAAAAATGGTTTTTAAGCACGGAAATAGATTTATCGATCCTCAGGATATTTTTCAAGATGGATTAATCGGGTTAATGCTCAAATTAAAGACAGGAAAAATCATTGAAAAAACAGTCGCTCAATATTTGTATGGAATTTGTAGAAATATATTTTTTAGTCATTTAAGCAAATTTAAAAAACCTCTATTACCTAATCCAGATTATGACAATGATGATGATGAAAATTATTATGAAAAACTTAATTTGATAAATAAATTGAAAAGCCAACTAAAAAAGGAATGCCAGGATATAATTGATATCCGTTTTAAATTAAGTAAAACTAATTTAGATGCGCCCGCTTCACATAAATTACTCAAACATAATGAAGCTGCTCAAAAATTGGGTGTGAAAACAGATAATGCCCGCCAAATGTTTCGACGCTGTATGAAGAAGTTACGCTACTTGATAGATAATGATCCTGGATATAAAAAATTAATTGATAAGCCATGAAATCGATAAGTGATAATGATTTTAATCTCATAGAAGATTTCCTGTCAGGCAGCCTCAGCCAGGAGGATATTAAGTTATTTAAAGAAAAACTGAAATCTGATGCTGAGTTTGCAAAGGAGTACAATTTTCGGATTAAACTTCAAGAATATTGGAACGATGCTGAAGTTTACCAAACAACAAAAATTGAAGTGACAAATTATTTTCGAAATAAAAAGAAAAATAGAAGAATTTTAGTTTCAATGCTATCCGCTGCAGCTGTTATAATTTTGTTTGGGACATCAATAAAATTTATACCACAATTAAGACAACAGTATTTTAACAACAGCTCAATTTCATCAGAAAGGAATTCTACAACAAATTTACTTACGCCATTGATAGACAAAAAACCAGAAAAAGGGAATCAATATATGTCGCCTCCCTTATACAACGATAACGATACATTATTTATCAAACGGAAGGATGATTTTCCAAAAAGAGGAACAATATATTTAATTCGGATTGAAAATAAAGAGAAGGTGTTTAAAAAAGTTCTTGAGCCTGAACAGGATTTGATATCTATCCCATTAATAGGCATTAAACCCGGCGAGTACAAGTGGATCATTGAAGGAACCATATTTTCAGGAAATATAATAATTGAGGATAACTCTCAATTGAAGAAATGATTTAATAATAAAATGAAATGAGAAAAATAATTTCACTGATAGTTTTATTATTAATAGTCAGCTACTTAAATGCCCAACTTGACTCCGTCAATAAAGCATATCAAAAAGATTTTAATGCATATAAAAATTCAATTGAAAAAGATTTCAATAATTATAAATCAGAATTGGATTCGGCATTTCAACGTTTTATTAAAAAAAATTGGAAAGACTTTGATGTTTTTTTGAATACACGATCAGTTCGTCATAAACCTAAGGAACAACCAATTATTAATGATCAGAGTGATACTACTTCTCGTCAACTTGAATATATTGCTCAAATCCGGATGGACACCTTAGAGAAAAAGGGGAAATTATACTCAGAATTAGAAACTAGAATGCTCGATATAAAAAAGGAATCGAGGTTTATCCGGAACACATTTAGTTTTTTCGGAACCCTAGAAGAAATTGTCTATCCAACAGATAAATTACCCAACCTTGATTTTCTAGATAAAAAATCAATTGATAAATTCATTATAGAATTAACCTCTAATGATGCTCTGTGGAATAAAAATCTGTATTTTTTTAAGAAAAAGAAAGAAGCATATAAGCTAAATGATTGGGGGTATTATCTCTTTCTAAAAAAAGCCGCCGAAAGTACTCCCTTTACTAAAAATGAACAAATTTTGTTCATTTGGGCTAGTCTTGTAAAAAGTGGGTATGAGGTAAAAATCGGATTTGATCAAACACAGGTATATCTAATGTTACCCTCGAATCATCAATTGTATCAACATTATGTTAATTTAGATGGGAGAATGTTTATTCCGGCGATGTTGACCCCCATTCCGGGATGATCGTGACCCCTCTGTACTCCGAAGGGCAACCCGAAGGTCAACCATGTTTTGATTGATCAAAACATG
>JBAZZA010000003.1:0-344797 GCA_041659025.1 Bacteroidales bacterium
GCGTCCTCGGTCGCAGAGCTCTCTCCGGCCGAGGTTTACCTATTTGTGAACATATAGCCAGAGAAGCTTCATAAATGCATCAATAAAATGTAAAGAGACCTAACCTAGGAATATTATCCAAAAAGATGGCGGCGTGCCTGCCTCCTGTGTGTCTGGGAGGGAGGCAGGGGGAGCATCGGTTAAAAACAAATGAAAATAATAGTCGGAAGTAGACTTTACAGTTATAGAAAACCTATAAGAAAATCAGTTCTTCCAATATAAAGAACTGTAAGTTTATAGCTTCATATTTGTCGGGATTCCTTTTAAAACAATAATTTTGATAGTTGCGACATTTAAGGTTCAAGCAAAAAAGAAAACGAAAAACCTTGACATTGACGAATAAGTTTTGTATTTTGAGCACACGTTACTATAAATGCACAAGACTTTACTTGCAATGAGTTTAACGGAGGTTACACCACTTAACAGCTAAAATTATGAAATCAAGGGACGCCGTATTCTATACACCAAGAAAGTTTAACACAATTGAATTATGGAAAGATGTAACTGCAGAGCAATGGAAAGATGCTGGTTGGCAATTAAAAAATTCAATACGGAGCGTAGATCAGTTAAAGAAAGTGTTAAAATTAAATCCTTATCAGATAAGTGAAATTGAAAGAACTTTAGTTTCCTTACGGAAAGAGGGAAAGGAACCATTGCGGATAACACCGTATTACGCTTCACTTATGCAAGAAGACCCATTTCACCCAGTGATGTTGTCGGGAGAGAAATCAAAAAAACGACTTGATCCTATTTTTTGGCAAAGCGTCCCTACCCCTGCAAATTTATTATTTCCGGATACAGGTCTTGAAGGAGCAATGAACGAAGGTTCCCGAAGTTATGGTGCCGTTTATCAACGGTATCCAAATAGAGTTGCTCTTTTTGTTGCTGAAAATACAAGTTGTGCTTCCTATTGTGTTCATTGTCAAAGAGCAAAATCGTTAGACGCTTCTGTGGATGTTAATCTCACCGAAATTAATAAAGGATTGTTTTATATTGGATACAATAAAAACATTAATGAAGTGCTTGTTACTGGAGGAGATGCACTTATGATAAGCAGGCAAAGGTTGCAATATATATTGGAAGAATTAAGCAGGATCCCGCACCTTCGTTCTATAAGAATTGCTACAAGAGTACCTGTAGTGATGCCAATGGGAATAACAGATGATGTGTTGGAATTAATCAATATTTCCGCAAACAGATTCAATAAAGGGGTTGATAAATATGTATATTTCATGACGCATATTAATCACTATCATGAAATTACAAAAGATTTAGAAACTGCGGTAAAAAAAATAAGGAAGCACGGTTTTACAATCAGGAATCAAACAGTCTTATTAAATCATGTTAATGACTATTATAAAACCCTGGCAGAAACTTTCAGAAGAATGTTCTGGATAGGTATTCACCCCTATTATTTATTACAATGTCATAAAGAAAAAGGGATCGTACATTTTATTGTACCTATACAAATCGGGAAAATCTATGTCAAGCATTTGCAAGGTTGGACTTCGGGTGTTACGGTTCCACGATATGCCGCTAATATTGAAGGAGGAGGAGGAAAAATTCTCTTAATGCCATCGGGGCATGACACATTTAATGATGAAACAAATATTGAAGACAAAATTTCTGAAAGCTATGCAACAATAAATACATGGGATAACAAAATTGTGTACAGGTATGAAGCTCTAGGTAGAACATCACGAGAAGAGTTTGAAAATAGTGTTAAGATTATGGATGAATTTATCGGCAGAAAGGGAGCATTTCTTCCTAAGCTGATCATTGTCGACAAAGAGGGTAAGCATATAGAAACGACAAACAGGACAAAATTGCCAATAATGGACAAAATTAAAAAATCTGATCTTTTAGGGTATACCTTGTATGACAAAGATATGCCTTTGACTAACCCGTCTGATGATGTGAACAAAATTGAAAAGCTTTTTATTAATTCAAGTTTTTGCAAAAAATGAACCAGTAAACAGAATGGCGTCCCAAATTGCTATATAGATTATCCGGCTTTCCCTGTATTTCGATACCAACAACATAAAATCCAGCTATGGAGTCTGACATTATGAAAAGAAAACTTCAAGGAAGTTTTTACCACCAAACGGTGTATATCAGCACTAAGATCATTGCTATGAGAACGGCTCCCAGTTTAAACAGAAAGCTTGTCCGGAAGAGTTCTTTGTTAAGAACAATCTCCTTGTCGACATTTGGTTTGGGCCATACGATTCCGACTACTACAATTATTAGCAGACATAGCAGGAATACATAACCCATCCGGTCCAGGAACGGTATTGCCGGAAATAGGAACTTGAATGCACCGGATAGTATGAAACTTGATGCGGCAGCTGCGAGGGCACCATTTGCAGTGGCTTTTTTATAGAAGAAGGCAGCCAGGAATATAGCTAATGCACCTGGGCTTACGAAGCCTGTGAATTCCTGTATGAACTGAAACGCCTGATCAAGATTTCCAAGAAGGGGAGCAACCACAATAGCAATTACAAGTGCAACAATACTGGTTATCCTGCCTGTTTTCACAAGTGTGGTTTCTGATGCATCGCGCTTTATAAATACCTTGAAAATATCCATTGTGAAAATTGTTGCCACGCTATTCATCATCGATGCCAGCGAACTGACGATAGCTGCAACAAGTGCTGCAAAGGCCAATCCCTTTACTCCGGTTGGAACCAGTGCCAACAGTGTAGGATATGCGTCATCCGCTACCATAATTGCAATCCTGCCCTCTTTGAAAAGGACATATGCAATAATCCCGGGTACAACAACAATCAAGGGGAGTAACAACTTGAGGAACCCGGCAAATACAAGCCCCTTCTGAGCCTGGTCGATATTTTTTGCTGCCAGCGCTCTTTGAATTATATACTGGTTGCAACCCCAATAGTATAGATTGGCAACCCACATACCTCCAATAAGTACCCCAATACCAGGTAACTGTTTGTAGAACTCATTGTCTTTGGCCAGAATCATATCAAATTTATTGTCAGCGGACCCTGGCCCGACCTTAATCCAGAAATCCTTTACTCCGGCAAAGAAATCACCATATCCCAACAAATCAAACGCTACATATGTAGTGACAAGACCACCACCAATCAGAAAAACCACCTGTATAACGTCGGTCCAGGCAACAGCCTTTAGTCCTCCGTAAATTGAGTAAATAGCCGAAAAAAGGGCAAGTCCTAAAATTCCCCAAATAAGTTCGAGCCCCATCATGTTCTTTATTGCCAGCGAGCCCAGATATAATATTGATGTAAGGTTTACAAAGACAAAAACCAATAACCAGAAGACTGCAAGAATAGTCTTGACCCGAAGGTCGAATCTCTGTTCCAGAAACTGAGGCATTGTGTAGACCTTCTTCCTGATGAAAATGGGAAGGAAAACAACAGCTACTATTACCAGAGTGAATGCAGCCATAAGCTCATAGGTGGCTATTGCCATTCCCATTCTGAAACCGGACCCCGACATGCCGATAAACTGCTCTGCACTTATGTTTGAAGCAATTATTGATGATCCGACTGCCCACCAGGGAAGAGCATTACTGGCAAGAAAATAGTCGTTGGAGTTCTTTTTAACTCCCTTTTTATCTCTGGATACCCAAAGTCCCAGCCCGATAACGATCGCGCAATAAAGAGAAAAGACGATAAGATCAATTAATTCGAATTTCATATTTCAAGTTTTAGGGTTGTTGCTAAATTTTGTGGGTTCCCTTACCAATACTGACATCGATACAATCCGGCAAAGTGCCGTAGTTATTATAAAAACCTTCAGATAATTCTTTAATAAAGACCTCTTCTGCCTCAGGTTCTATGAAACAAATGGTACATCCCCCAAATCCTCCACCCATCATCCTTGCACCATAGCATCTATCAAAATTTTCTGCTGCATCAGCCAAAAAGTCCAACTCCCCACAACTTACCTGGTATTTGTACCTTAACCCCTTATGAGATTCGCATATAAGTTTGCCGAAAGTTTTAAAATCGTTGTTTTCTAAAGCATTGCAGACCAATTGAAGTCTTGCGTTTTCCTCAACAACATATGAACATCTATTGTAAAGTATGTCCGGCAAGCTTTCTTTATGTTGCTCAATCTGATCTATAGTCATATCTCTCAAAGAAGAAATTGCCGGTAAGAACTCTTTCAAAATTCTTACCCCTTTTTCACATTCCGCGCGTCTGATGTTGTATTCGGAAGAAGCAAGGCTGTGTTTAACCTTAGTGTCAAAAAGAACTATCTTTATTTTATCATTATCAAAAGGCAAATAGTTGAAGTCAAGCGATTTGCAGTCAAGCTTGATTACGCTCCCTTCTCTTCCCATCATAGAAGCAAACTGATCCATGATTCCGCAATTTACCCCGATATAATTATGTTCTGCAGACTGGCCTATGAAAGTCAACTCTTCTTTTGTAAGGGATAAATTATAAATGTCATTTATTGCAAAAGAGAACAAATTTTCCAAAGCAGCTGATGACGAGAGCCCTGCACCCAAAGGAATGTCTCCGGCAAACACGCAATCAAAAGCGATGTTGTTAGAAATTTGTGGATCAGCAATTTTTTTGACGATTTCCTGTGCAACCCCATAAACAAACTTGCACCACAACAGCTCAGGCGCTACATTGTCTGAAATACGAAATTCACAATATTCATTAAAATCTGCGGAGAAAACCCTTATTAAACCTACATTGTTTTTTCTGAACGATCCTGATACATACCTGTCGATTGCAGCCGGCAGAACGAATCCAAGGTTGTAATCGGTATGCTCTCCAATTATATTTATCCGACCGGGAGATGAATAACTATCCTCCGGGTTGCAGGAAAAACATTCCTTGAATATTCTGTTCAGCTTATCTATCACTATAAATCAGTAATTAATTGTTGCGGCCCACGGAATAACATAAGAGGGCGATTTCTCATGATTAAGCAGGTCGACCATGTATCTCATATATGGCTCAGAGTGCGTGTAAAACATTTTTATACCTTCACAAAGAGAAAATTTTCTTTCACCATCTTTTGTCAATAAGTGCCGGTGTTTAGGGCATTCACCCCCACAGGCAAAATAGTACTGACAACCAAGACACTCGACAGAGAGTGTGTTTCTTTTGTTTATTCCAAATTGGATCTGAGCATCGGAGCCGATAATCTCTTTCAACGGCCGGCTTTTAATGTTACCTATCAGGTGTGCAGGGTAGACAAAGTGATCACAGGAAAAGACATCTCCGTTATGCTCAACAGCAACATTGTCGCCACAAGTCTGAGCATATGCGCAGACAGCAGAGTTAACACCATACCAGGAACCAAGGGTCAGGTCGAACAACTGGACAAAGTATGTACCCACATCGTTTCTTACCCAATAATCAAAAATGTCAATCAGAAACTGGCCGTAACCCTGAGCAGAAACTGACCATGATGCCAATGTTGCTTTGTCCGATAAATCGGGCGAAACAATTATTGGTCTTTTGTTTTCTTCTGTTTGCTCTATATAGTCCACAGCAGGCAGGAATTGCATGTAATGAGAACCAATGGATTTTAAAAAAATATAAATTTCCCTGCCCCTCCCTTCACTAAGATTATTTACGACGGTAAGGGTGTTGAACTCCACTTTATAAGTTTTGAGCAGCTCTATTCCTTTCATTGTCCGGGTAAATGAAGAAAATCCCGACTTGTCCTTTCTGTACGAATCATGTATATCCTTCGGCCCATCTACAGATACGCCAACTAGAAAATTGTTTCTCTTAAAGAACTTGCACCACTCTTCGTTCAACAGTGTCCCATTTGTCTGGATAGAGTTATTTATCTTCTTGTTAAGATAATTATGCTTCTTCTGAAACTTTATAACACTCTTATAATAGTCTATGCCGGCCATTAACGGCTCCCCTCCATGCCATACGAATGTTATTTCGGGAACCTGGTTAGCCTCAATATAGTCCCGAATGTATATCTCCAGCATCTCTTCCGAAAATGGCTCCTGTTTGCTCCCGTAAAAACGCTCCTTATCAAGATAGTAACAATATGTACAGTCTAAATTACACTTTGACCCTACAGGCTTAGTCATGGCCATAAAAGATCTGGGTCCTTGAATTTTCAGAGCGTCATCTAAGGTTAAAAAGCCTTTTTTATCCATTAAGGAGAAATTTCGTTAAAAATTGTTTTCTTTACATTTTATACAAAACTATAACTTTATTTTATGAAAAAAATATTACTGGCGACATTATTAGCTCTTTTTGCACTGCAAAGTAGTTATGCCTCAAATGAGAAAACTTTCAGACTTCTCTCTCCAGACAATAAAATAATTGTTGAGATTAAGGTTGGATGCGATATTACCTTTAACGCCATAAAGGAAAATACACAGCTTTTCACAAGCCTCCCATTATCAGTAGAAACAGGTACCGGTAAGATATTTGGAACAAATCCCAAAATTGTATCTATAAAGGAATTTTCTAAGGTAGATAGTACAATGAGTCCTTTTTATAGGTTCAAGTCAATCAAATCGGAATATAACATGTTGGATATAAAATTCAAGGATAATTTCGGGTTGCTGTTTGCCTCTTCAAATGAAGGTTTTGCGTACAAATTTTATTTTAATTCAAAGGAGGATCTTATAATTGTCAACGAAAATACGGGGGTGAAATTCTCTTCTGACCGTCAGGCATATCTGCCATATGTAAGGGGAGCTAAAGCAAATAAGTTTCAGGCGTCTTTTCAAAGTTTGTACGATGTTGTGAACCTCAGTAAAGCAGATACTTCAAAAATTATCATTACTCCGCTCACGATAGTAATTGATGACGATACAAAACTAACTCTGGCAGAATCAAATGTGGTCTCTTATCCCGGACTTTTCTATAAAGTATCTGAAAACTTCAGCTTGAAGGCGATTTTCACTCCATATCCGGCAGAGACATTCAATCATGAGAAACGGAAACAGGAGATGGTAAAATCATTCGAGAACCATATTGCAGGAATTAATGGGAAAAGCGACCTGCCATGGAGGATTTTTGTAATAAGTACCTCTGATACTCAATTACCGGTGAATAATATGGTTTATGAGCTGGCGGATAAATGTGTGATTAGCGACCCATCATGGATCAAACCCGGAAAAATTGCATGGGACTGGTGGAACGACTGGGGTATTACCGGAGTTGATTTTAAAGTAGGAATCAATAACGATACATATAAGTATTTCATAGATTTTGCTTCAAGACAGAATATAGAATATGTGGTGCTTGACGAGGGATGGTCGCTCCCGGCCAAGGGAGATATCATGTCTTCCATACCTGAAATTGATATTGATCTTCTGGCACGATATGCGAAAGAGAAAAATGTGGGTTTGATTCTCTGGGTTGTTGGGAACGTACTTGACAGTAAGCTTGATGAAGCATGCAAGTACTATTCTGAAAAGGGAATCAAGGGATTTAAGGTTGACTTCTTTGACAGGGACGACCAACCGGTGAAAGAGAGGATAGTAAGAATAGCTCAGAAATGTGCAGATTATAAACTAGTTCTTGACTTGCATGGTGTGAACAGGCCGGCAGGAATAAACAGGAAGTATCCAAATATACTCAATCTGGAAGGAGTATTCGGGTTAGAGGAGCTTAAGTGGGATGCAAATGCAGATATGGTTCAATATGATGTAACAGCTCCATTCATTCGAATGTTGGCCGGCCCGTTTGATTATACCCAGGGAGCCATGACCAATGCTACAAAAAAAGATTTCAGGGTTATATACTCAAATCCCATGAGTCAGGGTACAAGAGCACATCAGTTTGGAACATATATAGTATTTGATTCTCCTTTAGTAACATTGTGTGATGCTCCCTCGGCCTACATTAAAGAGAAAGAGTCTGCAGACTTTATAGTGTCGATCCCTACATATTTTGACTTTACAAGAGTTCTGGATGGGAGAATTGGAGAATATATAGTAACAGCAAGAAAGAGAGGAGACAATTGGTATATCGGAGGTCTTAACAACTGGACAGCAAGAACTATAAAAGTTGATTTGTCATTTCTTGAGGGGGGTAATTACAAAGCCACAATTATGAAAGACGGCTTAAATGCAAACAAGAGGGCACAGGATTATAAAAAAGAGGTAATTGATATAACTACCTCATCTGTGTTAGAAATCCCTATGGCCCAAGGTGGCGGGTTTGCCGTTAAAATTGAACGGCTGTAACCTTCTTTTGATTATCATTTAAGTTCCCAGGCCAGGGCACTTGCGCCTAATATTGCAGCGTCAGATTCCTTCAACTGAGAAAAAACGAGTTTAATCTTGTTCTTCCACATGTTCAGGAGGTTTGCATTCATGCTCTCTTCTATTGGTTTCAAAATGAGATCTCCTGCCTTTGCAAGTCCGCCGAAAAGAACAATTGCCTCAGGAGCACTGAATGCTACAAAGTCTGCAAAAGACTCACCTAATTTTTTTCCGGTAAATTCGAATATTTTTTTTGCAAGCACATCTCCCTGAACGGCTGCTTCGTATACGTCTCTTGATGTAATTGTCTCTTTAATATCACGTAACAGACTTTTTTCACACGAGAACTCCAACCATTCTCTTGCGGTACGACCAACTCCAATTGCAGATGTATATGTCTCGAGACAACCAGTTCTGCCACAATTACACTGTCTTCCGTTATTTCTGACTGAGGTTGTATGGCCTAGTTCGCCTGCAAACCCGTCGTGTCCGTATACAACCTCTCCGTTTATCACAATCCCGCTTCCAACGCCCGTTCCCAGTGTTATCATTATGAAGTTCTTCATTCCACGAGCGGCACCGTATGTCATCTCCCCAACTGCTGCTGCATTTGCATCATTTGTAAGAGCAACCGGAATTCCAATTTTCTCAAACATCAGTTTTGCGAATGGTATTGTACAATTGCCGCTCCATACAAGATTGACTGCCATCTCTATTGAACCGGTATAATAATTTCCGTTTGGTGCACCTACTCCTATTCCGCGAATCTTTTCAATTCCTCCGACCTCCAAGGCCAATCTTGTCAAAGCGTCGCAAAGATCTGTAATATAGTCGTTAACATCAGAATGTGTGTCTGTTCTGATTGTTGTTTGTGTAAGAACTGTTCCGCGGGCATCTACTAT
This sequence comes from Bacteroidales bacterium, assembly GCA_041659025.1. Lineage (GTDB taxonomy): Bacteria > Bacteroidota > Bacteroidia > Bacteroidales > UBA932 > Bact-08. The sequence goes on from JBAZZA010000003.1 coordinate 9,139, forward strand.
GCCCAGCTTAGTTGTTTGTCCCCCGATATCTATACCAGCTACATAAGGTTTTTCCATACAAATGATATTATTCTTTATACATCAAAGATAATGATTTGAAGGAAATGATTCACATGAAATTGTTAACTTTGTCTCAACTTAACCTAATGAACTTTGAAATAATATTCAATGGAAGATTTTATTACTTTAATCAGAGATAATACACAATGGCTATATACCAGACTCTTCGAAAGTAAATTTCTTTACCTGGACCTTTGGTCCTTCGTACATCTTTGGAGTGGGATGGTAATTTTTTCTTTGTTCCTTGCCTTTGGTGTCAGGAAAAAATGGTTATGGCTCTTTATTCTGTTGTTGATTTACGAAATAGTCGAACAAGGAATTGTGATATTGGGATACCATGTTTTTTACCTTGAAAAAATTGTTGATGTTGCTAACGACCTTATTACTGGGTTTATTGGAGCAACAATAATACACACTATGTTCAAGTCTTCATGGTTAAAGAAAATTAAGTTCCCCGTAATGTTGTTTCCGATATTCCTGGCAACTGTATCAATTTCATATGTATGGGTCGGGAATTATAAATATGTGTACATTATTTCTGTGTTAAATTCTGAGGGTCTGTGCTGGTGGGCCTTCCTGTGGTGGTTTATGGGTGGTGTGGGTGTAATTGCGATATATATAAAACTGTCCGATATTGTGAAAGGAAAGATTAAAAGCTCTATTGCAGTGTGGTTGCTATATCTGGCGGGTCTCATTATTTTCGAATATATTGGGTATTCGTTATTGCATATAAGAGAGGTAGGACATGTTGCCACACCTTTGTTTCTAAACTTAATTCATGGAACCTATACAATGCATATCTTCTACCTGATAGCTCCATTCCTCTTTATTTTGTTATTTGAATTGTTTTCTGTTTTATTTATCAAAGCATCGCAACAGCAGAAATGAATGTGACAAATAAAAAGATTTTCAGAATCATATTATATGGTCTAGCAGCATATTTGTGCTTTTTCGTCGTTGTTTGTATCATGAGGCAATATGCTCGAAAAGGAGTAGAGGAGAAATTTCTTACTGCAGAACCAGGAGATATTCTTGCTCGTCCTAACTCTAACATGCTGCCAGGCAGTGAGAAGAGATTATGGGGAGGATTGACAGGGCATATAGCACTTGTTGTAAAAGGGGGTGTCTTTTCAAACATGGACGAGCATCTTGGAGGCATAGAAGTTGTAGAGGCCAGATTATACAACAGATATCCTATAAGTTACGAAAATCGTATAGTAATAAACAAAGCATCTGTGCATTTTGGCAAAAGATACATTGGCAGAAGATACCTTCTAAAAATGCATTTAAATGAGAAGGAGATGAGCAATTTATCCAGAATTATAAACAGGGAGAAAGAAAAGCACTACAGCCTGTTCTGTTCCAAGGATGATAGCTCTGGTTATAACTGTGCTACATTTGTGAGAAGATTGTTTCTGGAGACAATGAATTACGACATCGACTGCAACAAAGGAAGGGTAATATTCCCGAATGATATCATAAATAATCCGATATTTGACACTCATGACAACAGAGTGAGGTTTTAAAGAGAAAAAATATAATTAAAATAAATTCAATTGACTATGAGAGAACACGCTGCCCTATTAAAAAGATGGCTTACATTATTTTTCTTCATTTTTCTGTTAAACTCAAATCTGGTTGCACAGAAATACAGCCAGATTAAAGGTTGGTCAAAGGAGATCAACAATCGTATTGAAAAGTTCCTTGATTCCACAGTCGTCCTTAAAGAGAGAAAAGTTGCTGTATTTGACGGTGACGGAACAGTGTTTGGCCAGGTGCCACACTATCTTGCAGATGAAGCACTCTTTCAATATGCTGACGAGGTATACAGAGGGAAAAAAGACAAACTATCACTGGAGAAAATGGCAATTATTGAGGAGATGGTAAAAGACGGGAACAATGTAGGAAAGCCATATGTAGAAAATCGAGTCCATTTTCTTGCAGGACTCACACCATACGAAATTGCCGATATTGGGTACGATTGCTATTTAAAATCTTACAAAGACAAATTCTATCCGGAAATGAAACAATTCATTGCCAACCTCAAAACGTATGGTTTTGAAGTTTGGATACTGACAGCATCACCGGAATTTTTGTATCAGAAATTCATGGCCTTGGAGTTTGGCATACCTGAAACAAATATTATTGGAGTAAAGTCTGTGGTAGTTGAGGGAAAAACATCGGGAATAATTGTACTTCCTATACCTCAGGACGATGGAAAGGCAAATGCAATACCTACATTTATTAAAGTCAGGCCACTGATTGTCGGAGGAAACAGCAGGGGAGACATGGATATGATAAATGAGTCAAAAGGGATGAAAATGGTAATAAATCCTGACAATGTCACAGTGAGAAAAGGTGACGAGGATGGTCCGATGAAAGGCTATACAGTCAAGACATATTGGGAGAAGGAGGGTGCCTTGATTGTGAAATGCAATGATGTGAGAGATCCGTCTGTCCGGTTTCATACCGGTGAATGGAAAATACGTGAAAACCTGCCAAATCCAAAGTAGGTTACAATAATAACGAGTGTCTTTTTTTAGTTATATTTATAGTTAGAAGAATGAGTAATAATTCGGGACATTCTTCTGTTTATGAATTTATTACGCAACAATTAAACAATCTATGATTAAACAGCTTCTTCTTATACTGACTATTTCTATGTATATATGTCCCATTTTTGCCCAACAAGGCAGGGGTTACGATAAGTTTGTCCGAGATGCCGGAGAATTTTCAAATATATACAGAGGACAAGCTCCTCTAGAATACAACTTTTTTCATACAGGAACCTTTTATGCATATTCATCAGAATTTGAAAAAGGCAACGTGATGTTCAACGGCAAGTTATATAAGGATATTTATATGAACCTGAATTCACATCTGGATGACTTAAACGTACTTATAAAAACTTCAGGCAGAATTGTGGTTCTCAACGGAGAGTTTGTTGAATTTTTCAATATGGGTAAAAGGGAATTCATTAATCTAAGGAGTGATAACCAATCACTACAGAAAGGATATTATGAAGTACTGTATAATGGAGATGCCAGACTATACAAGAAGACGACAAAGACATATTCAGAAAGAATAAATGAGTCAATCAGCTTTAAAACCCAAAGTAAACTTGAGCGTTTGTTTATTGTATCAGAAAGTTATTATCTCATTAAAGAAAATTCCGTGAAACTCATAAAAAACAAGGCTGATCTACTATCAGGTTTCCGGGACAGAAAAAGGGATATCAGGCAATTTATAAGAGAGAGAAATCTGGATATGAAAAAAGATAAAGATCGCTCATTTGCCTTGGTTATTGGATTTGTTGAATCAACAACCTCAAAAAGCGATGAGTAGACTTTTATTATTTACAGCAATATTTGCACTGGGTTTTTCTACCCTTAATGCGCAGACAGGCAAGAAATCTGCAATTACAAACGTTGGTTTAGACTCATTAAGAAAAGTAGTTCAAGAACATACAGGGCTACAACTCTTTTTTAATCTAGGGAAAGGAGATGACTCTCTTAAGTTGTCGCTTGATTTGAGCGAAAAGGATTTTATCAAAGAGCTTACTTATGCTCTGGCAAATAAACAATATTCTGTTACACAAATAGGCAACACCCTTTATATACTTAAGGGGGTGGGTATATCTACTTCTCTTCCAAGGGATTATTTCTCAGAACAAAAGAGTATTGATTCCAATCAAGACTATCTGAATGCAATAACATTCAGTGATAATACTGCCAGCTTTGAAAACAAGATTTACAGGATTGGCGATCCGAATTCCCCCAAAAAAGAGGGGAGGGCACTTCTAAGAGGATACGTAAAGAATCTCGACAGTGGAGAACCTATTGCAGGCGTATCTGTAATGATAGATAAGACTCAGACAGTAGTTATAACTGATGCGTTTGGATTTTACAGAATACTTATCCCAACCGGAAACAAGGAGATTACACTCAAGGGATACGGTCTGGAAGATTCACGGCTTATTCTTGAGGTTTTTGGTGATGGTGAGATGGACATAATTATGAAGGACAAGGTCTATTCCCTTAAAAAAGTTGTATTGACTGCAGAGAGTACACAAAAAATGAGAAGTACCCAGATGGGGCTTGAGAGAGTCAGGATAGACAGAATTAAACATGTACCTGCTGCTTTTGGCGAAGCCGATGTAATGAAAATAGTACTTACTCTTCCAGGTGTTAAATCGGTGGGAGAGTCATCGGGCGGATTCAATGTAAGGGGGGGAGCAACAGATCAGAACCTTATTTTATTCAACGATGGTACCATCTATAACCCAACTCATCTTTTCGGGCTTTTCTCAGCATTTAACCCTGATGTAGTTAATGATATTGAGTTGTACAAAAGCACAATTCCTGCAAAATACGGAGGAAGGATATCATCGGTACTTGAGATTAACAGCAGAACTGGAAACAGCAATAAAATCACAGGATCGGCGGGTTTGGGACTGCTTACAAGCAAGTTCCATATAGAAGGTCCCATAGTAAAAGAAAAAACTAACTTCATTGCAGGTATAAGGACAACCTATTCAAACTGGATATTGGGTCTTCTTCCGAAAGAGAGCGGATACAAAGATGGAACTGCTTCTTTCCAGGATCTCACATTGGGATTGAGCCATAAATTCAATAACGCAAATACTTTGTACGCGTACGGATATTATTCCGGAGACGGATTCAAGTTCAGCCAGGACACCAGCTTCTTTTACCGTAACATGAATGCCTCACTAAAGTGGAGGAGAATAATAAGTGATAAGCACAATCTGCTTGTAAGCACAGGTTATGACAACTATTATTACAAAACAGAGGAAAAGGGCAATCCGGTGAATGCCTATAATATGAAATTCAGTATAAAGCAGTTTTTTCTTAAGGCAAATTTTAACCTTATGCTCAATGAAAAACATTCTATTAACTATGGACTGAATGCAACCTTCTATAACCTCAGTCCCGGCACACTCACACCTGTCGGTGAAGAATCGCTTATAATCCTGAAAAGACTGAATAATGAAAAAGCTCTTGAAACTGCAATCTATTTCAGCGATAACTGGAGTATATCGGACAATTTCTCGCTAGATCTTGGACTTCGATATTCACTTTATTCTGCGATTGCAGATAGTATAGGAGGTCTTTCAAAACCATATCATGGTCCAGAGATAAGAGTATCTGCAAGATATTCATTTAATGAGGACCTTACATTCAAAGCAGGTTACAATAGTATGAGACAATATATACACATGTTGTCCAACACTACTGCAGTGGCTCCTACAGATATTTGGAAACTTAGCGATGCCAATATTTTACCTCAGGATGGATGGCAAGCAGCATTCGGAATCTACGGAAATGTATTTGGTCGCAAGGCAGAGATATCTCTGGAAGGGTATTACAAGCAGATGAAAAACTATCTGGATTACAAAGGTGGTGCTATTCTTAACATGAACGAGCACATAGAGAGAGATGTGCTTAATACGGAAGGTAAAGCGTATGGTCTAGAGATACTTGTAAAGAAACCCATGGGTAAATTAAATGGCTGGTTAACATATACATACTCAAGAACTATGTTAAGAGAAAGCGGCCAAAAGGAGACTTATAGTATAAACGGGGGTAAATGGTATCCTGCATCCTATGATAAACCCCACGACTTTAAAATCATAGCAAATTATAAGTTTACGCAACGTTTCAGCCTCTCAATGAATGTCGACTATGCTACGGGTAGGCCGGTGACAATACCAATAAGCAAATATTATTACGGAGATGGCTATAGACTCTACTTTTCAGACAGGAATGCATATAGGATTCCGGATTATTTCAGGATGGATTTTGCTGTCAATATAGAACCAAGTCACAATCTTACCCTATGGACCCACAGTACCATAACATTCGGGGTTTACAACCTAACCGGCCGCAAGAATGCATTTTCCGTCTATTACGACACAAAAAGCGGAACGAAGATTCAGGGCTACAAACTCTCCATTTTTGGGGCACCAATTCCATATGTTAACTACAATATTAAATTCTGACAAAGTTGTGATGAGAAAGTTTTTGTTTACGACAGCATTTATAGCATATGCGATTTCTATAAACAGTTGCATTACTCCCTTTCAGCCAGAGGGAGTGACAGATATAGACAATATGGTTGTTGTTGAGGGCGATATAATATTAAACGATACAACCAGGGTAATACTCAGCCGGTCCCAAGCGATTAAAGACCTGAACAAGGTCAACTACATAACTAAGGCGCAGGTATGGGTAATCAGCGACAATGGTACTCTTTATTTGGGTAAAGAGTCACTAAGAAAAGGAAAAACGCAGTATATTGTCAACACTATAGGGCTTGATCCTGCCAGGCATTATAAGCTGCGAGTAAAATTGCAGGGGGGGCAGCTATATGAATCTAACCTTCTGCCGGTGCTGGTCTCTCCAGAAATTGACTCAATTGGTGTAACATCTGACTATGTAAATAAAACTGCAACGTTTTATGTAAATACACATGATTCGCAAAACAAGACAAGATACTACAAGTGGTCTTACATAGAGGACTGGGAGTTCCATTCGCAATATTATTCACTTTTTTTATATGATCCTATAAGAGATAAAATAAACAACATAGACTACAATCAAAATAGATATAACTGCTGGAATACACGACCATCTTCTGCAATATTGGTTGCATCAACGGCTAATCTTGAACAAGACATTGTCTTTCAGAAGTCTCTGGTGAGTATGGGGCCGGAGGACAAGAGGATTAGTTACCTTTACTCAATGTACCTTACTCAGATGGCAATATCTCATGAAGCATTTATTTACTGGGAAAACATAAGTAAAAACTCTGATAAGATAGGTGGCATATTTGCGCCCCAGCCAACAGAGATAGGTGGTAATATCAAGTGTCTCTCAAACCCCGACGAGAGGGTTCTCGGATACATAAGTGCTGGTGTTGCCTCCAGAAAAAGGACATTTAACTACGCCTCGGATATAGGTATTTATAAAGAGCCTGCTTTATGTGAATCTGTATTCATCGACAATGTTAATCCGATTCCTTTCGCCTCTATGTATGAAGCAGGATATGACGTAATCAGTTATTCAGAAGAGGCCAATGAAAGTTATTGGGTTCATAAAAACTGTTCGGATTGCAGGGTTTTCGGAACTAAGATAAAACCGTCATTCTGGCCAAACAATCACATATAAAACAGAACTCCATGAAAAATAAAATACTGTTTTTTTTACTATTATATGTAACGCTGCTTAATGCAAATATTTGCAAGGCACAATCGGATGTAACTGAACGTTTGTATATTTCAACTGACAGGAGTGCATATATCGCCGGGGAAGTTATGTGGCTCTCTGTTTATTGTTTCGACATCGCAAAAAGTAAGGATATTTTATCTGATTTGAGTAATGTAGCTTATATAGAGATACATAATTCAAATGGGGTTGTAATGACTTCAAAGATAGCTCTCAACAAAGGTCGCGGCAGTGGGCGACTAACATTTCCTCCGAATTTACCTACAGGAAATTACAGGTTGACAGGCTATACCAAGCAGATGCTAAATGAGGAGCAGATTGAATACTTCGAAAAGACATTCTCTGTGTATAATACGCTTTCATCGGAAAGAGTTCCTGGAAATGTAATAGTTAGTGATGAGGATGGAAAAAATTCCTCATTTGTGGTTCAATCGGTAAAGAGTGATATTTCACAAAATGAAAAATTTTTACCACTTGAAATTGGAATGGAGGGAAAAGAGATAACTAAAAACAGCTCTTTTCAGATGGCAATAAAAAACGCCACGAATGAGAACCTGACATTCAACATATCGGTAGTAAGAACAGATTCGATTCCGGAACCTTATAATCCGGTACTGATGAAATATTTGCCGGTAGTCAGAGAAACTAGAGGTAATGTTAAGTTTACAGACAAGTATACCCCTGAATATGAGGGAGAGATAATTAAAGGGAAAATTTTTTATGAGGGGTCGGATATAATTACCGAAAAAATTGCATTCCTCTCTGCCGCAAACGGAGAGTCTGATATATACACATCTGCAATAGACAGTTCCGGGAATATTACATTTTTTACAAATTCGATATATGGAGACCGGAATATTGTCGTTGAGGTGCCAAAGACAGATTCAAACAGTAAAATGTCATTTGAAATTTACGAACCTTTCATCAAAACGCTAAATAAACCAATACCAACGCTCATTCTTGAACCAAGGATACAGAACCGTCTAAATGAGAGAAGCATTGAGATGCAAATTGGAAGAAGATTCGGCGCAGATACTTTGTTTGAAAGGATTGCTGTAAAAAAGGACCCTCTGCTAATAATCAAACCAATGGTCTATAAGTTGGATGACTATACCCGTTTCACCCTTATGCAGGAGGTAGTAGTAGAATATGTCTCAGAGTTAAGGTTCCGGAAGGTGGATGACAGAACAGACCTGCAGGTAAGGTGGGTTGATGGCTACAACTCGATGACCTATTCAAGGGACAATACTCTCGTACTTATTGACGGGATTGCAGTTTTCGATCACAAGAGGGTAATGGACTATGATCCGCTTAAGGTTAAGAGCATGTCAATATATGGAGGTAAATTCTTTATTGGACTGGCAAGCTTTGCAGGTATAGTATCAATAAAAACATATAAAGGGAACTTTCCAGGACTTACCTTTAATAAAAACGTTAGAATTGTGGATTATCAGGGCGTACAATATCCATGCAAGTTTACAGGAAGGGAGCTTGTATCTGGAAGTAACGTACCTGACCTCAGAAGCATGCTCCTCTGGGATCCACAAATCGATTTATCTGCCGGTGAAAAGAGAGAGATAACAATCATCACCCCTTCCTATCCGGGTAGATTCAATGTTACCATAGAGGGTATCTCTTCAAATGGAAACCCTTTTAGATACTCTACAATTTTAAACATCAATAAATAAATGAGATACCGCTTTTTATTCTGTCTGATTGCATTTCCATGCACTTTAGTACATAGCCAAGAGAAGGAAAATGATTTTAAAGTAAAATTTGATGCAACATTAAAAACAAAATACGAGTTTGCCATAAATGAGGGTACAGGAAGATTCTCTGTAAGGAATTCGAGGATTGGACTGTTTGGAAACATCACATCAAATGTGACATACAGGGCGCAGGTTGAGTTGAGTAGCGAGGGGAAGTTTGAGCCACTGGATCTTAACGCGAGTATCTCATTATTTAAAGGATTTGATGTCACTTTGGGTCAAACCAGTGTACCTGTTTTTAACTCATATCAGACAACTCCGGCACAGATGCTTTTTGCAAACAGGACATTTCTGGCAAAATATATTGCAGGAACAAGAGATTTAGGCATCCTTGCATGCTATAAATTTGATGTGGGGAAGACCCCTTTTTATTTTCAATTGGGAGTTTTTAACGGTTCAACTATCAACAAACCCGTATGGAAAAAAAATGATTCCTATAGTGCAAGATTAATTATTGGTAGTATGAAAGGACTTAGAGCATCTGGTAAAGTATATAGATATCCAATGGGTGATAAGGATAATTATTTAATAACTGCCTTTGATTTGAGATATGGCCAAGACAGGTATAAAATCGAAACAGAGGTATTGAACAGGCACAATTACTATAATGGTATTAATCGGTTTGCATCGTATATTCAGGGGGCATACTCTTTCCCATTGACAAACCTGAGATTGTTCAAGAATTTCACTACATCTGTCAGATGGGATGGTATTACGGAGAGTGCGGTCACAAATGGATTTGATGTTAACAGACTGACATTTGGACTGGCCTTTGGTTTAACTTCAAAACCTTTCAATTCTCTGGTCAGGCTTGATTACGAGAACTATTTTGTCAAAAAGGCAATTCCGGAATTCTCTCTTTACAATGAGGTTGACTCAGATAAAATAACATTAGAATTACTTGTTGTTTTTTAAAATTTTGATAGATGAAAAATAAAATCATTCTGTTTTTTTGCCTCTGCACAATTGTATGGTCGCATTTAACATCGTGTTCTTCACACACTCAAAGTGCCGTTTCTATCTCGGAGATGCAAAGAGTGGTAAAGACACTTGCCTCAGATGAGTTTATGGGCAGACAGCCATTTACCCAAGGTGAAAAGATCACCGTAGCTTTTCTTGCCGACGAGTTACATAAAATTGGTTTTGAAGCACCATTTGGCGGTAGTTATTTCCAGGATGTGCCAATGATAGAGATAACATCAAAGGTAACCGGCAAAGCTCTGTTTAATGTTGGAGGAGAAAGTCTCTCTCTTACTTCTCCGGATGAGATTGCAATTAATTCGCCACAAAATGTCAAACAGGTAAGTTTGTCCGGTTCGCAACTTGTTTTTTGCGGTTTTGGCATTGTAGCACCGGAATATGGATGGAACGATTTCGAAGGCGTAGATGTTAGGGGAAAAACTGTTGTAGTGATGATTAATGACCCTGGTTTATATACAAATGACAGCTTACTTTTCAGAGGAAGAGAGATGACATACTACGGCAGATGGACATATAAATATGAGCAGGCCGCAAAGATGGGAGCAGAAGCAATTTTAATAATCCATGAATCACTGGGAGCAGGGTATGAATATAATGTGCCCAGAAAGAGTTCGATCACAAGCAAACTCTTTATTGATGACACAACGGCTGCGCCACTATGTAAAATCACAGGTTGGCTGCCGGAAAGCAGTGCAGAAATTATTTTCGCGAAACTAGGCTTCAAAGTATCTGATCTGAGAGCAGCAGCATGTAAAAGAGGATTCAGGCCATTTGAACTAAAAGCCGATTTTTCTTCTGTGATAGACAATAAAGTCGTTAAAAACAGATCGACAAATGTAGCCGGCATTTTGAGAGGTTCTTCACAAACAGGTGAGGCAATAGTCATTACTGCTCATTGGGACCATTTTGGAATAGGAGAAACAGAAAATGGTGATTCAATCTATAACGGAGCCGTAGACAACGGCACTACCATGGCTTGGGCATTGGAGATTGGTAGATGTTTTTCAAAACTGAAGAGTCAACCTGAAAGGTCTTTGATACTTCTTTTTCCTACAGCAGAAGAACAAGGTCTTACGGGCAGTGAGTATTATACGGAGCACCCTATAGTGCCAATGGATAAAACCATTGCGTGCCTAAACAACGACATGATGGTGCCGAGGGGAAAGATGAAGGATGTTACAATGATAGGTTTTGGATATTCAACATTAGACAGTCTCTACAAAGAGGAGGCATTAAGGCAGGAGAGATACCTGCTGCCTGACCCTGATTCTCATACCGGTCTGTTTTTTAGAAGTGACCATTTCCCATTTTTCAAAAAAGGTGTTCCTTCAATATGGGCAATGGGTTGCTTTGACAGCCGGGAACATGGACAAAAATGGGCACGTGACTCATGGGAAAATTTTATTAAGAACGTATATCACAGACCATCGGATAATTATAATGAAAACTGGGATTGGGAGGGGATTAAAGAAGACACAGAACTTGCTTTTAACATAGCATACCAACTTACATCTTCAACAAAAGTAAGACCCCGCTTGTTTTAAAATAGATAATAATCAAAAATTGATATGAGTATAATTATAAGAGAAGCAAATATAGAGGACAAATCGGCAATTATTGATTTTCAGCAAGCAATGGCGCTTGAAACGGAAAATCTACAACTAGATAAAGAAATCTTATCACTGGGCGTGCTTTCTGTTCTTGAAGATAACACAAAAGCCAGGTATTTTATAGCCGATTTAGACAAATTAGCAGTAGGAATGCTGATGATAACTCTTGAGTGGAGCGACTGGAGGAACGGATGGGTATGGTGGATTCAATCGGTTTATACAAAACCCGGATATAGAAAAATGGGTGTATACAAACTATTGTACGGCCATGTAAGAGAAATTGTCGAAAATTCGGAGAACATAAGAGGGTTGAGACTATATGTCGATAAACGAAACATCAGAGCTCAGCAGGTATATGAATCACTTGGAATGAGCGGTGAGCACTACACTACCTATGAATGGATGAGAGACTGAATTTTATTCTAGGAGCCGGAATCCTCATAATCTCTTATTATATAGGAGAAATGCTGAGTTACGTTATTGTCGGACTTATCTCTCCGGCTGTTATGGGAATGTTGGTTTTATTTACTCTTCTGAAGACAGGTATAGTCAAAGCAATATGGATTGAATCATTTGCCGTTTTTCTGCTTGACAACCTCATGCTTTTCTTTATTCCTGCAACTGCCGGTGTTGCACTGATATCATTTTCATCAATAAAAGATGATGCCTTGGCTATTGTATTTTCGGCATCACTTAGTTCTCTTTTGGTCCTATGGATCGTAGGCTATATTGTTCAGAAATTTGAAAGGGCCAATGGAAAATAAGTTCATATTAGAATCACTATTTATCATTCTCTCGGTAGTTTCATATATGCTGGGGAAATTTATTTATTCTAAAAGCAGATTAATGCTGCTTCATACAATAATTGTAGCAACTATACTGGTTATTCTTGCTTTGAGATTTGTAAAAGTAGAAATTCATTTGTACCAACAGAACACAGAAGTGCTAAGATATCTTCTCAATCTCTCAATTGTCGCTTTGGGATATCTTCTATACAAACACTACGACTATATAAAAAACAGGGGAGTAGCCATTTTTTCGGCAACATTCATTGGAAGTCTTACTGCGATCCTTAGTGTAGGTCTGCTGGCAATTCTTTTTGGAGCCAAATACGAGACAATTGTAACACTATTGCCAAAATCCATTACAACTCCAATAGCTATAGTAATCAGTGAGCAATACGGGGGATCAATATCTCTGACAGCCATGATAGTTGTTATTGCCGGAATTTTTGGAGCAATAGTGGGACCATGGTTCTTAAAGTTTACGGGTATTAACTCCCGACTGGCCACTGGGTTGGCATTAGGCTCGGCTGCGCACGGTATAGGGACAGCAAAAGCCTTGGAAACAGGAGCTTTGGAGGGAGCTGCAGGAGGGCTGGCTATAGCTTTGATGGGTTTGTTTACATCAATACTAATTCCGCTTATTGTTCCTTTTATTAAGATTGTACTGTCTGAAATTTAGAGACAATCTCTTTTGCCCATTGTGTCGCACGCTCAATCTCCGTGTCGTATAAAGGTCCCTCATTACCTGTTACAAAAAAGCCTTGAGAGGGAACAATAATTGTGGCCCCCTTTTTATTTAGAAGCTTTGATATTGTCTTGTCTGCATATCCACCTGCTTTCACAAGTAATCTTAATGCACCGGATTTTATTGTTTCCAGCTTTACACGTGTGTCAAAAGATGAAGCCTTAACACCTTTTAGAGAGTCAGATCCCATTGATTCGAACAGATCGGTGATAGGTTTTGTTGGTCTGAAACCTCTTGTGGGAGAGCCAACAATTAAAATGTCCACATCCTTGAGGAGGTCGAGAGTAAAACCCTCAGGTTTGCAGATATGAGTCTCCTCATTGTTCTCAAATCCATCAAAAATTGCCTTTGCAATAATCTCTGTATTGCCAAAAACTGAGTCGTAGATAATAAGAATTTTCATAATATATGATTTCAGGTATTTTGTTCAGACAAATATAGCAAATTTGTCATTAGCTCTTTTACTGCCATTTCCGGGGAGACAGATTCTGTAAGTATCGACAAAAACTTACTTCCTACAATTGCACCGGCCGAATACTTTTGTGCAGTTTTCATTGTTTCATGGTTAGATATTCCAAAGCCTGTAAGGCAATGATTTCTCAATCCCATTTTCTGAATTCTTTTAAAATATGATTGTTCACATTGTCCAAAGTTCTTCCGGGCACCAGTAGTTGACGCTGAGGAGACCATATAGATAAAACCTTCTGTATAATCATCAATCAAGCGTATTCTCTCCTCAGAGGTCTCAGGAGTGATCAACATAATCATCCTGAGTCCGTAACTGTCAGCCACATGTTTGTATTCCTTCAGATAATCGCGAAAAGGAAGATCGGCAATTATAACTCCGTCAATTCCGTTCGTACGACAGGATTTACAAAACTCTTCAAATCCAAACTGCATTATCGGATTCAGGTATCCCATTAGTAAAATCGGTATTGATATATCTCTTCTTACATCCTTCAACTGCTCGAATAAAATCTTTAGGTTCATTCCATTCTTAAGAGCAGATGTATTACTCATCTGAATTACCGGCCCATCTGCAATAGGATCGGAAAAAGGAATTCCAATTTCTGCCATGTCGACGCCATGGTTTTGCAACGATTTTAAAATTGGTATGGTATCGTCCAGATTCGGATAGCCGGCTGTAAAATATACCGAGAGTATTTTTTCTGATTTACTTGAAAATAGATTGTCTATTCTGTTTGTCATTTTGATAATCTTTTAATGAAATGGTCTATTTGTGAAACTGATTTTATTCCGGGAGCCAATTCAAAATGACTGTTAATATCTAATCCGGCAAGCATCGGATGACTAAGAAGTGAAATACGCTCCACATCACTCGCCCCAATTCCTCCGCTAAGTAAAAATGGTGTTGTCCCTTTGTAAATATTAAGAATGTCCCAATTAAACTGTCTTCCCGATCCCCCAATCAGGGAGGTGCGTGTGTCGAAGAGAAAATAATGGCAGTGTCCCTCATATTCTGACACAGATATTAAATCGTCGGGTATGGAAACGGGGATAGCCTTGATAACCTCCATCCCTTCTGAACGCAGACAGCTGCATAACATCGGTGATTCATTTCCATGTAGTTGGATGGTTCTTAATCCAAACCTTGTTGCAGTTGCCATTATTGTATTAAAATCGGAATTTACAAACACACCTGTCCGACGAATATCCTCAGGGATAACATGTAAAAAATCAGGCTTAATACTTAGAGCGTTACGTGGAGATTTATCATAGAAGATAAAACCCATCCAATGAACAGACAAAGATGCGACCTCCCTTATATTAAATGCATATCGCATACCGCATACCTTTATATTAATCATGACATATCCATAATGAATTGATTGAGTGCTTCACCGGGAGACTCCTCTTTCATGAAATGCTCTCCCATTAAAAATCCTTGAAACCCAGCCTTCCTGAGAGACTTTACAATTTTGGGCTCTGATAGCCCGCTCTCAGAAATTTTCAAGAAATTTTCAGAAATTTTCTCTGCCAGTTCGAAGGAAATATCCACAGAGGTATCAAAAGTAATAAGGTTCCTGTTGTTTACCCCAACAACATCGATTTCTGTACAGAGATGGTCAAGTTCGTCATTGGAATGAATTTCCAGCAGAACTTCCAACCCTAGTTGATGAGCCAATCCAGCCATTGATCTTACCTGCTCCTTAGACAAGGCTGCGGCAATCAGCAGGATCACATCTGCGCCTATTGCCTTGCTCTGGTAAACCTGTATGGGGTCAATAAGAAAATCTTTTCGCAGCAAAGGTAAATTTACAAGAGGACGAACAGAGATCAAATCCTGACAATCTCCTCCAAAAAAGAGAGAATCGGTCAGAACAGATAGAGCCGTTGCACCCGACTTTTCGTAAGAGCCAATAATTGCTTGGCAATCGGCATAGGGACTGATCCACCCTTTTGAAGGTGATTTCCGTTTAAATTCCGCAATAATACCGGTACTGGAATTCTGCAGTGCATTTTTAAAGGAGATCACACCCCTTTCAGTATAAGGACCTAAAGAACAGTCATTCTGCCTGACTAACCGAGCAACTTCCTCTCTTTTATTTTTAAGAATTTTGTCTAATATATTCATATGCAAATATTTTTATCTGTTTAGAGCCAGAAATCGTTTTAACGTGTTCCATGCATTTCCGGAGATGATTGACTCTCTTGCCTGTTCCAGACAATACTCAAATGAGAGATTTGAGTCAATAGCTCTTATGGCGAAAGCTGCGTTAGCCAACACGCACTCAGTTTGTGCCTTTGTCGCTTTACCATTCAGGACGCTATCAAAAATACGAACTGCTTCTCCGACAGTTTCTCCTCCGTAAAGATCGGCGGGAATACATCTGGAAAGCCCGATTGATTCTGGTGTGTAGACGTGTTCTCCATCGTTTTGGATTACCTTGAACATGTCGGTCAGCGATACTTCGTCGTATCCGTCCAGACTGTGAACAAGCACAAAATCTGTCCCTGACTGCTGGAGAGTGTATGCATAGAGTCTTGCAAGTTTCAGACTGTACACACCTAGCATTTGATGCCTGGGTTTTGCCGGATTGACCAAAGGGCCCAACATATTGAAGAATGAACGGACACCGAATGTCTTTCTCACAGAAGCCACAAGTTTAAATGCAGGGTTGAAAAGAGGTGCGTGCAGATAAGCAATATTTGTCTCTTCCAGGGACTTGTTTAACTGCTCCTGATTATTGTTGAACTTCACTCCATGCTGCTCAATAACATTGGATGCTCCGCTTATTGAAGTAGCTCCGTAATTTCCATGCTTGACCACTTTATAACCTGCTCCGGCAACTACAAAACTTGCAGCAGTTGAGATATTGAAGGTATTTTTATTATCTCCTCCGGTACCAACAATATCCACAGGATTGTATGCGGAAAAATCCAATGAATGGCTTGTTTCAAGTAGTGCTTCGCGAAAACCGGTCAACTCTTCTACAGAGATACTTCGCATGAGAAATACTGCCATTAGGGCAGCTATCTGGCTTTCAGGGTATCTCCCCTGAGAGATTTTCAGCAGGATGTCATGGGCCTCTTGTCTGTTCAGATATTGATGTTCAAATAGTCTGTTTAAATCCTCTTTCATAATGATTTCTCTTTTGTTATTTTTTTTCTTTTCAGCCAATTGCCCAATATAATACTGCCACATGGAGTGAGCACCGACTCAGGATGAAACTGAATTCCTCGTACATCATATTCTCTATGGCGCAGAGACATAATTGAGCCGTTTTCATCTTCTGCTGTCACCTCAAGGGAAGAAGGGAAATCTTGGGAATTTACTATCCAAGAGTGATACCTGCCAACTTCAAAGGTGTCAGGAAGACCATCATATAAATGATCGGGGCAAACAATTCTGACAGGAGTAGCTACTCCGTGAAATACCTCCTTCAGATTCATAAGCTGTGCACCAAACACCTCCGCAATGGCCTGATGCCCCAGACAGACCCCCAACATCGATTTTTCCGATGCATATCCACGGATAATGTCACACAATAGTCCTGCTTCCGAAGGAATTCCCGGACCGGGAGAGAGAATTATTTTATCAAAATGCACAATATCATCCAGTGAAAGACGGTCATTTCTCAATACCTCAATATTCAAATAACCCAACTCCTTTATCAAATGATATAGGTTGTAAGTAAATGAATCATAATTATCAACTATTAAAATCCTGTTTTTCATCAATTTTTAATTTATAAGTGACGAAGCCATATCAATGGCCCTCTTTAATGCACCCAGTTTATTATTTACCTCTTGCAGCTCGGTTGCGGGATCCGATTTAGCAACTATGCCGGCACCTGCCTGATATGTGAGTGTGTTTCCCTTGCTTACAAATGACCTTATGGTAATTGCCTGATTCAAGTCTCCATTAAGACCGACATATCCTATACAACCACCATATGCTCCACGGTCGTGATGTTCAATCTGACTGATTAGTTGCATGGCTCTTACCTTAGGAGCTCCGGATAGTGTTCCAGCCGGAAAGGTGTCGGCAAATACCTTAATGTGGTTAATTCCTGGTGGTAATATGCCTTCTACCCGCGAAACCAAGTGGATGACATGTGAATAATATTGCACCTCCTTAAAAAAATCCAATCTTACCGAAGATGCGTTCCGGCTAAGATCATTCCTTGCCAGATCTACCAGCATAACGTGTTCTGCATTTTCCTTGGGATCTTTAAGCAAGAGACGAGTCTGTTCCCGATCTGTAATATCATCTCCTGTCCGTCGGAAAGTGCCGGCAATTGGATCGATATAGATCCTTTTTCCATCAATCCGGCAATGTGTCTCCGGGGAAGATCCGAATATCCTGAATGAACCAAAATCGAAATAAAAGAGATAAGGTGATGGATTTATAGAACGCAGGGCCCTGTAAACTTTAAAATCATCCCCAAGAAAATCCTGCATGAAACATCGAGAAAGGACTATCTGCAATACATCGCCGCGAAGACAATGGCCGACACCTCTCCTGACCATTTCCAAATAGTCATTATCGCTAATTGAAGACCTCTCGGTTCCCTTTGATGCAAAATCGTAGGTGGCAAAATCTCTGTTTTCCAGCAATGATCGTATTTGATTCATATTGTCAGAATCTTCTTTAAAAAGATTTTCAACAATAGTCAGTTCGTTTTTAAAATGATCTATAACAACAATGTACTTATAAAATATATATATCATTTCTGGAATTTCTGATGCAGAAACTGGGGCGTTCCCTGTCAGAACAGGTTCGAAATATCTTATTGTGTCATACGAAGTATACCCAAAAAAACCATTGATTCCTGTGTCATTGACAGAGGATATCTGCTCGAAGCAATTAATGAACTCATGAAAAATATCTGTAATGAGCCGCTCTTCGGTTAATGGAACTGACTTATTTGTACCATCGGGATAGCGCAGATATATCTGCTCGTTCTGAAGCTGAAATCGCGCAAGAGGTTCAATTCCGATATAAGAAAATCCGTTTTCTTCCCCATGGAAATCGGAGCTCTCCAATAAAACTGATTCAGGGAATGCATCTCGAACCTTCAGATAAATGGCTATTGGTGTCTGAAGGTCTGCCAGCATCTTTTGTGACTTAGTTTTGAATTTGTAATTCATAGGGATGTTTTTTTATTTTCGTTCATGTTTGAAATATAGATATCCATATCCTTATCACCCCGGCCGGACAGAGTGAGAACAATTATGTCTGATGATTGAAAAGGAAATTTTTCAAGTACTGCCAGAGCATGTGCTGACTCCAGTGCCGGTATGATCCCTTCCTTCTGAGTTAAGCGGAACGCTGCTTCCATTGCTTCATTATCAGTTACAGGTAAAACCCTTGCCCTTCCTGTGCTGGCAAGGTGAGCATGTAACGGGCCAATTCCCGGATAATCCAGCCCTGCAGATACAGAATATGGTTCCTCAATCTGACCATCTTCGTTTTGCATCACTAGTGTTTTGCTCCCGTGAATAATTCCGGGTTTTCCCAAATGTATGGTAGCCGCAGAACGTCCACTTTTCAACCCCTCACCGGCAGCCTCTGCCAGTAAAATATTAACATCAGGACAATTCAGGTAGTGATAAACGGTGCCTGCTGCATTACTACCTCCACCAACACAAGCGATCAGATAATCCGGGTTTGACCTGCCCTCTTTTTCCATAAGTTGTTTTTTTATCTCCTTGCTTATAACTGACTGAAGGCGAGCAACCATATCGGGATAAGGGTGCGGACCTACTGTAGAGCCAATAATGTAAAATGTATCAGAGGGGTTGGAGCACCAATCACGTATTGCCTCATTTGTTGCGTCCTTCAATGTCATATTTCCCGATAAAACAGGCCTGACCGTAGCTCCTAGCATGCGCATCTTCTGAACATTTACAGACTGTCTCTCTACATCTGTCTTTCCCATATATACGACACAATCCATATTCATTAGAGCACATACAGTAGCTGTAGCCACACCATGCTGCCCGGCACCTGTTTCTGCAATAATTCGTTTCTTTCCCATACGTCTGGCTATAAGAACCTGACCGATTGTATTGTTTATTTTATGGGCTCCTGTATGATTAAGATCTTCCCTCTTCAAGTATATCTTACATTTATATCTCTCCGAAAGGCGAGCAGCAAGATATAGAGGACTGGGACGGCCCACATAATCTCTGAGGAGACTCTCCATTTCGGTCTGAAATGAAGGATCATCGATAACATTAAGATAGTTGTTCTTAAGCGTTTCAACGCAACGATATAAAATTTCGGGAATATAAGCTCCTCCAAATTCTCCGTAATATCCTTCCGGACTGACTTGATAATTATTCATTTTTGTTTTTGTGTTGAGATTAAAAAAAAGGCCTGTCGCGAGTGCGACAGGCCTTTAGAATTACCCTATTATTATTTTACAGGCTAAATGCAGGACTGACTCTCACGACTTTAAAAGTTGTAAGTGCCACCACCAATATGCATTTGCCAAAAATCTCATTATCGTTCCTTTTTCTGAACGGCAAATATACAAAGATTTTTAAATATGCAACAAATAACAAAAAAAAAGCTGTCTGATTATCAGACAGCTCTCTTTATGAATTGAAAACTAGTATCTTCTTCTAGTATCTTGTCTTTTTTCGTAGCCACCGCCACCACCGTATCCACCGCCACCGCGACTGTCTCTGTTTTCCTTAGGTTTAGCAACATTAACGTTAATAACCTTACCGTCATACTGACCTTGGTTTAACTCTTTGATAGCTTTTTCACCTTCTACATCATTAGGCATTTCAACAAAGCCAAATCCTCTTGATCTGCCTGTTTCTCTGTCTGTAATTACTTTTGCTGATGAAATTTCGCCGAATTCGCCGAAAAGTTCTTTAAGATCGGCATCATTGACACCGTAGCTTAAATTTGAAATAAAAATGTTCATTAAATAAACTTTAATTAAAAAATAAATAATTGATTGAATGAGTGTTAAAAACGAAAGTCTACTTAACAAAATCTTAATAAAAAACCAGAAAAAGCTAGATGCTTTGAATAATAGGAGCTAACACTCTATTAACGTACAAATGTAATACAAAATTTTGTTAAAACAAATTATTTGTAAATAAAGCAAATATACCTTAACATTGTATAGTCGTATATTTTAAAAAATACTAGTATGCAAAAGAAGGATTTCAGGCAATTGATGCTGTCAGTTATTTTCATTACAACATTTTTAGGAGTCGCCATAGATATCTATGCCAACACAGTTGACTACAGCATTTGGAAAGGGTTGTCAATATTCAAATTTTTCACCATACAGTCCAATGTGCTTATTATGGTTTATTCCTTTGTGGCATTGACTAACTTTAATAAATGGTCCGAAACCGAGTTTTTTAAAAAACTTCTGAGTCCTTTCACATCCTATATTATGCTTACCGGAATAACCTTTGCAGTACTGTTGGCTCCAACATCAACAGCGCAAGGACTTCATAAGGTAGCCTCAGATTTGCTGCATTATCTGGCTCCTCCTATGATGGTTTTTTACTGGATTATATTTGAAGAGAGAAAACTGGAATACAAGTTCACTTTAAAGTGGCTCATATATCCAGTTTTATTTATGATATGGGGGCTGTTTCTGGCATTTACCTTTAAGGATTATCTCTATCCTTTCTTTGACCTCCCGAAATTTGGAAACTTCTTATACATTTACCTATTACTTATGGCAGTATCAACTACTGCCATAAGTATGTTTTTGGTATTTGTCAATAAAACAATCAAATTCAAAAGTTTGAACTAGTCAAGCTTATGGATTGCCAGTCCGCTTCTTAGCTTAGGCTCGAACCAGGTTGTTTTTGGAGGCATGATGTTACCGGAATCTGCAATATCAATAAGTTGTTTCATCGAAACAGCATAAAGGGCGAAGGCTGCAGCAGTTTCTCCTGAATCAACTCTTCTCTTGAGTTCTCCAAGACCGCGTATGCCACCAACGAAATCAATTCTCTTTGATGTTCTCAGGTCTTTGATGTCAAGCAATTTGTCAAATACAAGATTTGAAAGCACAGTAACGTCCAGTACACCTATAGGGTCATTATCGTTGAATGTTCCCGGTTTTGCTGTCAATGAATACCAACGACCGTCAAGGTACATAGAGAAGTTGTGAAGAGCATTTGGCTTGTAAATTTCAGTACCTTTATCTTCAACGACAAAGTCATTCCCAAGTTTTGCTATCAGTTCTTCAGACTTCATCCCATTAAGATCCTTTACAAGTCTGTTATAGTCAATAATCTTAAGGTGACTTTCCGGAAATACGACTGCCAGAAAGTAATTGTATTCCTCTTCGCCGGTATGATTTGGATTAAGTTTGCGTTTTTCCTCGCCTACTAGAGCGGCAGCAGCTGTTCTATGATGACCATCAGCAACATATAATGCAGGGATTGTAGCAAAAACTTCGGTTATGCGATTTATTGTCTGTTCATCTTCAATTACCCAGAAGTGATGACCAAAGCCGTCTTCTGCAACGAAATCATATTCGGCAGCTTTTGATTTTACAACATTGGCCACGATTGAATTGATCTCATTGTTGTCCGGATAGGCAAAGAATACAGGTTCAACGTTTGCATTCTGTATACGAACGTGTATCATTCTGTCCTCTTCTTTATCTTTACGTGTAAGCTCGTGCTTCTTGATCTTTCCAGTCAGATAGTCTTCAATATTTGCTCCAATAACAAGACCGTATTGTGTACGTCCCTCCATTGTCTGGGCATATACATAATACATCTCTTTTTTATCTTGTACCAGCCATCCTCTATCCTGCCATTTCTTGAAGTTCTCAACAGCTTTATCGTAAGCCTCTTGAGTATGTTCGTCAATAATCGGGGAGAAGTCAATTTCTGGTTTTATTATATGTAAAAGTGATTTTTCTCCTGCTTCTGCCTGAGCTTCTGCTGAGTTGAGTACATCATAGGGGCGGGATGCAACATCCTTTGCCATAGCCTTAGGAGGTCTGATGGCTGCAAACGGTTTTATCTTTACCATTTTTTTATAATATCTTATTTGTTATTTATTTAACTGAAAAGTCTTGTCACCTGTAGCAAAAAATCTGACAATCTGGTTTGCCGATGCCAGACCTGCATTAACATTTGCCTCAGCTGTCTCTGCTCCCATTTTTTTAGGACTTGCAAATACACGTGTGCCAAATTTCTCATTTAGAAGAGCTTGATTATCGGCTGCTATATCAGTAATATACTTGATATCTCCCCTCTCTTCCATGATCCTGACTAACTCATCTTCGTTTATAACCTCTTTGCGTGCTGTGTTTATAATGCAGCCACCCTTTGGAAGTTTTGAGATAAGATTGTAGCCTACTGATTTTTTAGTTTCGGCTGTAGCTGGGATGTGAAGAGAAAGGAAATGAGATTTACTGTACAGTTCTTCAATAGAAGATACAGGAATGACACCCTCTTTTTCAATTACTTCAGCTTTAACATACGGATCATATGCATATACCTTCATGCTGAATCCAAGAGCAAGCTTGGCAACAAGTTTGCCTACGTTCCCGAATGCATGGATTCCAACAGACTTGCCGCTGAGTTCACTTCCGGTTCCGGGTGTGAAGCAATTTCTCGACATGTATATCATCATACCAATAGCAAGTTCTGCAACTGCATTGGAGTTTTGTCCAGGGGTGTTCATTGCGACAACTCCATGCTCAGTACAAGCGGTAAGGTCAAGGTTGTCATAACCAGCACCTGCACGTACAACAATTTTCAGCTTCTTTGCAGCTTCAACAACAGCTTTTGTAACTTTGTCAGAACGCACGATTAATGCATCTGCATCTGAGGCAGCAGCACAAAATTCCTCCTCTGAAGTGAATTTTTCAAGTAGAGCCAACGTATGCCCCGATCCTTCAACTATCGTTCTTATTCCGTCAACCGCTGCTTTTGCAAACGGTTTTTCAGTTGCAACCAGTACTTTCATTTTTTTGAGAATATAGATTATCCATTCAATTTTTCAAACTCCTGCATGCAGGAAACCAGTGCCTTAACGCTCTCGACAGGGCAAGCGTTGTAAGTAGAAGCGCGGAACCCGCCAACTGAACGGTGACCTTTGATTCCAACCATACCACGTTCTTTTGCAAATGCCATGAATGCATCCTCTTTATCTTTATACTCTTCACTCATAACGAAGCAGATGTTCATAATAGAACGGTCTTCAACGGCCGCAGTTCCTATAAACATCTTGTTTCTCTCAATTTCGTTGTATAATAAGGTAGCTTTTTCTTTGTTGATCTTGTACATAGCGTCAAGGCCACCAAGGTTTTTAAGCCATTTCAGAGTCTCGGTCATGATGAAAATTGAGAATACAGGAGGTGTATTGAACATTGAATCCTCTTTAATATGGGTTCTGTAGTCAAGCATAGTCGGAAGGTAACGTGAAACTTTACCAAGAATATCTTCTCTTACAATTACAAAAGTAACTCCTGCAGGGCCGACATTCTTTTGTGCACCACCGTAGATAAGAGCGTATTTGCTTACATCAACAGGACGGCTCATAATGTCAGATGACATATCTGCAACCAGATTTACAGGGCAGTTCATGTCTTCATGAATCTCAGTTCCATAGATAGTGTTGTTTGTTGTAATATGGAAGTAATCGAGGTCTGCAGGAATTTCATATCCTTTTGGGATATAAGAAAAATTCTTGTCAGCAGAAGAGGCTATTTTAATAGCGTTTCCAATACCCTTAGCTTCAGTAAAGGCTTTCTTTGCCCAAACACCTGTCTCTAGGTACCCTGCTTTGTTTTCAAGAAGGTTCATTGCAACATAAAGGAATTGCATGCTGGCACCACCTCCGAGAAACAGTACTTTATACCCTTCCGGTATATTAAGGATCTCTTTCCATAGAGCACGACACTCTTCCATTGTTGCCTCCCACTCCTTTGAACGATGAGACAATTCAATGACAGACATGCCTGTTCCTTTAAAATCATGAAGAGCTTCAATTGCAGCCTGAATGGCTGGCTTTGGCAGAACACAAGGTCCTGCATTAAAATTATGGGCGACTTTCATAAGAATATGTTTTTATTGATTGTTTTGATCTTACTTCAAAGATAGATAAAAAATGTTAAATCCAAAGGATAACAGGCTAAAAATGGCATTAATTAGTAGGCTGAGACTAGCTGTTGCTTATAATTTTTAAGTTATCCTTGTCAGTTATCTTTTCGCAATAGTGACAAAGAAGCTTAAGTTCGTGATTGTCCTGAATCGTAGTAAAAAGAGTTTCAACAGGTTGGTGATTGGTGACACATACTGGATTCATACATTTTACAATTCCCTTTATTGATGCGGGAATTGTGAGAATTCTCTTTTCAACAACCTCAAAATTCTGGATAATATTGATTTTTGCCTGAGGCGCAATAAGAGCTATTCTGTTGATTTCATCACTCTCAAAGTATCTGTCAGAAATCTTGATTATTGCTTTTTTCCCTAAAAGCTTGCTGTCCAGATTTGTGCCAAAAGTAATCTGATTGCTGATGCAACTCAGACCCAGAATATCAATTACTTTGAAAAGTTGTTCTGCGGGAATGTGGTCAAGAACTGTTCCATTTTTAATGGCACTCACCTTTAAATGTTTTTCCATTTGTCTGATATTTTATATTAGCTGAAAAGTTTTGTAATTATGGCCATTCTGGTGTATACGCCATTTTTTGCCTGATCAAAATAGTATGCGTGGTTGCTGTTGTCAACATCCAGAGCGATTTCGTTGACTCTTGGAAGGGGATGAAGAATTTTCATATTCGGCTTAGCTCCCTCAAGCATTGAATTATTCAGGCTATAAACATTCTTTACCCTTTCATATTCAATTGCATCTGTAAAACGTTCCCTTTGAACCCTTGTCATGTACAAAATATCCGCCTGGCATATTCCGTCGGCCAGATTTCTGGTCTCCTCGAAACGGATGTTCCTCTTCTTGAGATACTCCTTGTACTCATTAGGTAGTTTTAACTCTTCCGGGGCAGTGAAAAGAAATGTAGGATTGAAATGTGACATTGCCTGAAGTAGAGAGTGAACAGTCCTTCCATATTTGAGGTCACCGGCAATATTTATAAAAAGATTGTCAAGCTTGCCTTGTGTTTTCTGAATAGAATAGAGGTCAAGCAAAGTCTGTGAAGGATGCTGATTTGAACCATCTCCTGCGTTTATAACCGGTACCGGAGATATTTCTGAAGCATATCTTGCACTGCCTTCCAGAGGATGTCTCATGATTATGAGGTCGGCATAATTAGAGACCATCTTGATTGTATCTTTTATTGTCTCTCCTTTTGTCACACTTGTGTTTCCGGCATCCGAAAATCCGATGACTCTTGCTCCTAGTCTGTTTGCAGCAGTCTCGAAGCTTAAACGTGTTCTGGTGGATGGCTCAAAAAAGATACTTGCAACAACCTTGTCCCTGAATATTGGTTGTGACGGATTTTTTTCAAACCCGGCTGCCATTTTTAGGACCTCTAAAATTTCCTCCTTAGAAAAATCCTGTATAGAAATTAGGTTTCTTGACATATATATGTTTGATTATGTTGATTTCAACTTGTTAAAATTGTTCCCCCTGCTTCTGCTATTGAATCGGCAAGGCGCTTGTAGTTGCTCTCTCTTACTGTCACCGCTATAGTGCAAAGGTTGTCTGACTTTTGTTCCAGAATAATAGCTGAGTACTCTTTTATAAGCTTCATCATATTATTCATGAGCAGGTAGTCAAAACTGAATTCCATTACTCTTACAGCAATTTTTTCTATTATTTCAGTATTATCGATAGCATCAATAGTTGCAGCTTTATATGCTCTTATAAGACCTGGCACTCCCAATTTTATTCCGCCAAAGTACCTTACCACTACTATCAGAACATCGCTTATATCATTTGATAGAAGTTGTCCGAAGATTGGTTTACCCGAAGAAGATGAGGGTTCGCCATCGTCATTGACTCTCCAAATTTCACCATTGACACCCAAGCGATAGGCATAACAATGATGTCTTGCGTCAAAATAGGTTTTTCTAAGCTCTGTCAGTTTGTTTTTAATCTCTGCTTCTGAAGAGACCGGGTATGCGAAAGAGAGAAATTTACTGCCAAGCTCTTTATAAATACCTGTAGAGGGCTTTGATATTGATTTATAGGAGTCTGTGGGAGAATTTTCACTCATGCTGACATTCATAGCTTTTGGTAAAATTAGCCCCTTTTTGCTAAATTTGCAAAATGTATAAAGAAGTTTTTATAAGAGATTTTTCTTTACTTGGGAAATCATTGGATGAACACCTTAATGGTTGTAGGGACAATCATCTGCTGGATAGAGCATTTGAAGATTCCCTACATAACAATCCACTGTTTTCTGAAAATATGCAAAAGGAGGCTTTAAGAGCTGTTGTTGAAAAATTCCTAATGGAGAATATTTTGACTGACTGGTTGGTACCTTATGAAAATAAACTTTTTGAAAAAAAATGTATTGTCGGTATTATCATGGCAGGCAATCTGCCTCTTGTCGGGTTCCACGACTTCCTGGTTGCTATGGCATCTGGATGCAGGGCTCAGATAAAGCTTTCAGGTAAAGACAGGTTTTTGCTTCCTTTACTGTTTAGCATTCTTTGTGATATTAACTCTTTCTGGAAAGATAGAGTCGAGTTTACGGATAGTTTACCAGAGAATCCGGATATGTTACTTGCAACAGGAGGCGATGAATCGGCAAAAATATTTGCAAACAAATACAAGGATACTCCAAAAATCATAAGGAGTTCCCGATCAAGTATTGCAATACTGCAGGGTGATGAAACAGAGGAGGAGTTGCAGAAACTTTCAAAAGATATCTTTTTATACTATGGAATGGGGTGCAGAAGTGTCTCAACTCTTTTGGTTCCGAAGGATTACTCTTTTGGATTATTGACCGATGTTTTTGGAAGGAGCAGGTCCACAATGGTCAGCGAGGATTATTTATCGGCATATAAATATCAGAAGGCTGTTGCTTCCATGCAGAATTCATGGTTTTTGGACGGAGGTTTTTATATTTTAAGGGAATTTGTGAGTTTCCCGCCCCCAATGGGGATAATTGGGATATTGATGTATAAAGATATTAATGAAGCCGAAAAATTTGTAAATTCGAATAAATTACACCTTCAGTGTCTTGTCGGGAAAAAATGTAGATTCGCAGATACGGAAGTCGGTGAAACACAATATCCCTCTATTTCTGATTATGCTGATGGGTTAAATAGTTTAGAATTTATACTAAATAATGTATAACTTCGCTTAAAATTCATACATTATGGTATACAGATACAAGGCCACTATAGCAGGAAATAAGATATTTCTGAGAGAGTACGAGATCAGAGGCAATACCTCTCTCTACTCCCTTCATCTTTTTCTGCAGGATGACCTTGGATTTGCTCCGGATCAAATTGTTATGTTCCGCGGACTTGATAAAAACAACAAGGTGAAGACGCAGTATGGCTTGTTTGACATTGGCGATGGAACTATGGATTCAATTACTCTTGAAAAGACAATCACTTCCGGATTCTCAAAATTGCTCTATGTATATGATACATTCAAGGACAGAGCTATAACTCTGGAAATTCTTTCAAAAGAGGAGGAGTTGGCCAGACGGGCCTATCCGAGACTTATAGCAGAAAAGGGAAAGAATCCTGACCAGTTCTCAGATAATTATGATGATTTTGAACAGATGATAGAGTTGAATGACTCTGACCCGCTTTTCCAGGCAGACGAACTGCCGGAAGGAGAGGAGGGATAACCGACATCTGATGTCTGAAAAAAAACTTTTTATTGTAATTGGTCCGACAGCAGCCGGAAAAACAGACTATGCAATCGATTTGGCACAGAAGTTTGACTCCCCTGTCATATCATGCGATTCCAGACAAATCTATCGTGAGCTCAGAATAGGCACGGCGCCCCCAACAGATGATCAACTGGCCATGGTCCATCATTATTTTATTTTTTCCCACTCAATACACGATTTATATACTGCCGGAAAATATGAACTGGAAGCACTGAAACTTCTGGAAGAACTTTTCCAGACTCATGACTCTTTGGTTATGGTTGGAGGATCGGGGTTGTATGTAGATGCTGTATGTCGCGGGATAGATGATTTTCCTCCTGCAGATATGGAATTGAGAGAAGATCTCATGCTTAGGCTTAAGAGTGAGGGAGTTGAGACATTAAGGAAAGAACTGAGACTTTTGGACAGAGAAAGTTATGAAACAATTGACATTGCGAATCCACAGAGAGTTATAAGGGCTCTGGAAGTTTGTCTGTCAACAGGAGAGACATTCTCCTCTTTCAAGCAATTTAAAAGTAAACCGCGCAATTTTAAAATTGAGAAAATCCTGATTGAGAGACCCAGAGAAGAACTATACCAAAGGATAGACAAGAGGGTTGACCTAATGATGGATAGAGGTCTGCTGGAAGAGGTAAGGGGGTTGTATGAATTCAGAGATAGACCCGCTTTAAAGACTGTTGGATACAGAGAGTTGTTCGACTATATTGACGGCAAATGCTCCCTTGACGAAGCAATTGAACTGATAAAAAGGAACAGTCGCCGTTACGCAAAAAGACAGATGACCTGGTGGAGAAGGGAGCTGCCGTAAAAATCGCAGTGCTGGTGGGGAGTTTGGGATCAAATGAAAAAGTAAGTGGAGCTGATTAGGTTAAAAATCATAATTGAGTAAAAGTGTGGTAAAAGCAGATCCAGGTGTGGAATTTGAAGGATGCTTGCATAGGAGGGTTTGGGTACCCACTATGTGAACGAAGCGCAAGAAAATCGAGTGCAGACCCGCGAGCTGATCTGCAAAAGCACAATATCGGGTCTGCCTTTGATTTTCAGCGGAGAGAACACTAAGTGGGTAAACCCGGTGCAGTATCTGAAAATCCACACCTGGACTGAAAAATAATCCAGACTTTTACTCCTCTAGAAATTTAATGCTCCACCTACTTTTCAACTTGATCCGGAGTTTGCCCCTTGAATGGGTGGCGATTATATAAAAAAGGCTGTCTACTTTTTTAGACAGCCCATTTTATTTAATAGTTGTTACGAGATTAGAAAGGCAAATCATCTTCCCCTCCATCTGATGAGAAGGGATCTGTAATTTCTGACTGCCCGGCAGTCCGTGGTTTTGCCTGTTCCTGAACTCCTTCAGAGAGTCTTTCGACCTTCCATGCACGAACATCGGTATACCATCTTTGGTTAAACTCCCGGGATTCAATATTAACGGAAATCTTCAGGTTTTCTCCCTCTCCATAACCCGCAAGTTCATCCACTTTTTCTGCACCCCATACATTCATGCAGATTTTTTTGGGAAAATTCTCCTGAGTTTCAATAATAAACTCCTGCTTTTTCCATTCACCTTTTGTACTGGTGCCGGATTGCTGAGGAAGTTTCTTTATGAGTCTGCCTGTAATTTCTATTGCCATAACTATTTTTTAACAGGAGCAGCTTCAGGTTTTACTACAGCTTTTTTAACTTTCAACAATTCAATGTCAAAAATAAGAGTTGAGTTAGGGCCGATAGTCGGGCCAGCTTGTTGTTCGCCATAAGCTAGTTCAGAAGGGACGAAAAGTCTGATTTTACCACCTTCACCAACTAATTGAAGACCTTCGATCCAACCTTTGATAACACCACCTAATGGGAATGTTGCAGGTTCGCCTCTTGTGTATGAAGAGTCAAACTCTTTACCATCGATAAGTGTACCTTTGTAGTTAACTTGTACAGTATCTTCTGCAAGAGGCTTGATATCGCTCCCTGCATTCATGATCTTGTACTGAAGACCGCTTGCAGTTGTAACAACGCTGTCTTTTGTTCCGTTTGTCTTAAGAAATTCAGCGCCTTTCTCTTTGTTCTCAAGTGAGACAGCTGTTTGTCTTTTTACAACAAATGCCTGAATAACTTCATTGGCTTTGGTTGCGTCGATTTTTAGAGTTTTGTCACCAAGAACGTCTGCCATTGCCTTGCTAACCTCTTTCATGTTTAGTTCACCAAAATTGGCTTGCTTAACCATACTTCCAAGAGAAACACCCACTGCATAACTTGCAGAGTCTATTTCGGCCTGACTGATAGCACCTGGAGCAGAAGTTTTTTTCTCACCGCATGAGAATGTAATCAATGCAGCTAAAGCAATGATAGAGAAGAATTTGATTGTTTTCATTTTTTTTATTGATTATTAATTGGTTTTGTTGTCAATATTTGATTTTGTAGTATAATAAGTTGCAATTAACCCTACAAGTGCTGCCACCAGTGAGGTAATTAAAATAGTCACCTTGCCGGTATCAATTATCCTTGAATCGGTAAATGCTAAATTGTCGATAAAGATAGACATTGTAAATCCAATTCCCGCAATAATTCCCAAAGAAAATATCTGATTCCACTTTACACCTGCAGGAAGCTGTGCCATCCTTAACTTACAAGCAATCCAGCTTGCAAAGAAAATGCCAAAAGGTTTGCCGACGAGAAGTCCTAAAAAAATTCCCTTGGCAACCGGAGCAATTGGAGCTGAGAAAAGAGAGTTGTCAAATAGTACCCCTGCATTTGCAAGAGCAAAAACGGGCATTATTATATATGTAACGACGGGGCTCAGGGAGTGCTCAAAGCGTTGCATAAGGGGATTGATGTTTCTAAGCGAGTTGTGCATGCTCTGTATAATCTGTATCTGCAGAGGGTTTGCAAGAACCATGACTTCGTGGTTTCCTGAGGTCTTGAATTTTTCAAGAAGATACTTGCACCTGATATAAAACCGCACTTCATTTAGAGAGGTCTTGCCAGGTATTGTCATTGCTAGGAGTACTCCGGCAATGGTAGCATGAATTCCTGACCCAAGTATAAAAATCCACAATAATATTCCCGGTATGATATAAAAAATTGCTTTGTGAATGTTAAGCCGATTAAAGAGTACCAAAAGAATAATTATGCCTCCTGAATATATAAGTAATTCAGGTTGAATTGCATGGGTCGGGTAGAAAAGTGCCAGAACCACAATTGCTCCGAGGTCGTCTACAATTGCAAGTGCAGTCAGAAAAACCTTAAGGGAAACTGGAACTCTTTTACCAAGCAATGATAGAATGCCAAGAGCGAATGCAATGTCTGTAGCCATCGGGATGCCCCAGCCGTTCTGACTTTCAGTCCTATAATTAAAAAATAGATAAATAAGTGCCGGAACCACCATTCCTCCAAAGGCAGCAAAAATTGGGAGAGCTGCCTGCTTTATGGAAGAGAGTTCGCCAACAAACATCTCCCTTTTGATCTCAAGCCCTACAACAAAGAAAAAGATAGCCATAAGGCCATCGTTTATCCAGTGTCTAAGAGTCATCTCAATTTTTGCCGAACCGACAAATAATCCGAATTTCTGTTCCCATAAACCATTCAGAAAGTTCAGTTGAGGAGTGTTCGCTATTATGATTGCTAGAATGGCACAACAAAGCAATACTATTCCGCCATTTGACTGATTTTTAAAAAACAGGCTGAAGATATTGCGTATCTCTATTCTTCTGTTGACCTTAGGCTTTGAGAAAGGAGTTGTCATTGTCTATGGCAATCTGTTTTTTTGTTATATGAAGAATAAATACAAAGTTTATAAAGAATCCTGGCCCCAACGTTTGCATCCCATTCACTTTCGGCCGATGGCGAGACCTCACAAAGGTCAAAACCCACTATTTTCTTGTTGGAGGAGGCCAGCATGAATAAAAGATAGTCTATCTCCCTGAAACTGATTCCGCCAGGGACAGGAGTACCTGTATTTGGGCATAATTCCGGAGAGAGACCGTCAATATCAAAGCTTATATAAACGTTATTGGGTAGTGATGCAATAATCTCTTCACATTGCTTTTTCCATAATTTTCCGTCGAAGCTGTTCCTTTTTAATTCAATGTCTGTGAAGCAACGTATTCTGGGATCATGAT
This sequence comes from Bacteroidales bacterium, assembly GCA_041659025.1. Taxonomy (GTDB): domain Bacteria; phylum Bacteroidota; class Bacteroidia; order Bacteroidales; family UBA932; genus Bact-08. The sequence goes on from JBAZZA010000003.1 coordinate 41,732, forward strand.
TTATAATGTCAGATTCCTCCTGACAAAAATCCCTAACGCCAACCTGTGTCAGTTGTGAAATCTGATGAATCTCATTAAGAGCATTATACATAATGGAGGCATGAGAGTATGTGAATCCTTCGTATGCAATCCTCAGATCTGCGTGAGCATCTATATGAAGAATACCGAACTCTTCGTAATGCTCAGATACTGCCCTCATATTGCCAAGAGGGACACTATGGTCACCACCAACAACTCCCACAATTTTATCTTTGTTAATAAGCTCATTGCAGCTTTTATAGACATAATTGTTCAACTCGGCAGAGGCTTTGTTCACACTTTCAATCTCATCTTTAAGCAGGCTGTTGTCTACTCCATCTTCCAGTTTGCCAATAACACTTTCAGCTGCTTTTCTATGTTTCCTGTTTTTCTTTAATATTGACTCGTCAATCGGGACAGTGCCAATTACTACTTCCCATGCTTCAGGAACCAGTGCGTCAAAAAGATCAACCTGTAACGATGCATCTATGATAGCTTGTGGACCATTATGTGTACCGGGCCTGTAAGATGTTGTAACATCCCATGGTACAGAGAGAATGGCAATTTCTGAATCTTCGAGCTTGTATGGGAGCGCAAAATAATTGCCGTTTGCTATGCCGATTTCATTAGGATTAAAAATTTTCATACAATTCCTTCTCTGATAATATCATGTATATGTACTAAACCAATATATTTCCCTTTTTCCAAAACAATTACAGAGGTGATTTTGTTCTTTTCCATCATGTCAAAAGCATTCACCGCCAATTCATCAGACTCAATCGTCTTTGGATTATGTGACATTATATCTTTAGCTTTAAGTGACTTAAGACTAAATCCTTTCTCAAGCATTCTTCTAACGTCACCATCGGTGATTATGCCAAGCAGGTTGTTTAGCTTATCTACAACAACTGTGGCTCCAAGCCGGTTGGTAGAGATATTAATAATTGTATTCTGTATGTTCTCCTCTTCAAATACGTGAGGCTTCACATCTTTATCTATAAGATCCTTTACTCTGGTATAAAGTTTTTTCCCCAGAGAGCCTCCAGGATGAATCTTAGCAAAGTCTTGCTGCGAGAAACCTCTCATGTTCAACAAACACACTGCCAGAGCATCTCCCATTACCAGTTGCGTGGTAGTACTGGAGGTAGGGGCAAGATTATTTGGACATGCTTCGGAGTCGACAGTGGCACGAATTACGTAATCTGCCTGCCGTGCAAGAAATGAGTCACAATTGGACACCATTGCAATAACTTTGTTCCCCATTTTTTTAATAAGAGGTACCAACACTTTTATTTCAGAGGTATTTCCGCTTTTGGAAAGGCAAAGTACAATATCATCCTCAAGAATGATTCCCAGATCTCCATGAATAGCATCTGCCGCGTGCATAAATATCGATGGAGTTCCTGTGGAATTGAGTGTGGCAACAATTTTGCTTGCAATAATTGCGCTTTTGCCGATACCTGTTATAATGAGACGGCCCTTGCTATTATAGATTATGTCAAGAACATCAACAAATTGCTCATCTATGTAGCCCTTAAGTCTAGCAACTGCTGCAGCCTCCTTTTCAACGACTCCTTGTGCGATATTTATCAGGTCTCTCTTTGAAATATTCATAAAAAATTTTGTGATGAGAAAACAAATAGATAACTTAGATTTACAAAGGTAACTTATTTTTCCAAAAAAACATATGATGATAACTTCTGAATTTCTACATGAACAGCTAAAGGTTTTCTTTGGCTTCGGCGCATTTAAGGGAGATCAGGAGGCCATCATCAAACATCTGATTGATGGAAATGATGCCTTTGTCCTAATGCCGACAGGAGGCGGAAAATCTCTTTGCTATCAGCTGCCTGCTCTCTTGATGGAGGGGACAGCAATCATTATCTCTCCTCTTATTGCTCTCATGAAAAACCAGGTGGATGCAATCCGTGGTTTTGTAGAAGAGAAAGATGGTATAGCACACTTTCTTAATTCGTCACTTAACAAGGGCCAGATACAGGAGGTCAGGGACGACCTTCTGTCGGGACTGACAAAATTATTATATGTAGCACCTGAATCTCTTACAAAGGAGGAGAATATACAATTATTAAAACAGATTAAGATCTCTTTTTATGCAGTTGACGAAGCACATTGTATATCTGAATGGGGTCACGACTTCAGACCGGAGTACAGGAGGATATACCCAATAGTTCAGGAGATAGGCAAAGCACCTGTCATTGCACTTACTGCTACTGCTACTCCAAAAGTACAGAGTGATATTCAGAAAAACCTGGGAATGCAGAATGCAAGCGTTTTCAAATCGTCATTCAACAGGCCCAACTTATATTATGAGATAAGACCCAAAATCAATATAGACAGAGAGATAATTAAATATATAAAAAACAATGCAGGAAAAACAGGCATAATTTACTGTCTGAGCAGAAAAAAAGTTGAGGATGTTGCAGAGTTGTTGTCTGTAAACGGAATTCGGGCACTCCCATATCATGCTGGACTTGATGCTGGAACACGAGCTCTCACTCAGGATAAATTCCTTATGGAGGAGATTGAAGTCATTGTTGCAACAATAGCATTTGGAATGGGCATTGATAAACCGGATGTGCGGTTTGTGATTCATTATGACATACCCAAAAGCCTGGAAGGTTACTATCAGGAGACCGGCCGTTCAGGAAGAGACGGAGGTGAGGGGCAGTGCATAACTTTCTATTCTTATAAAGATATCCAGAAGTTGGAGAAGTTCATGCAGGGGAAACCGATATCTGAACAGGAGATCGGAAGGCAGCTTCTCATGGAGACGGTATCATATGCAGAATCAAATGTATGTAGGCGGAAAGTTCTCCTAAACTATTTTGGAGAGAGTTATATGAAGGATAACTGTGGATCTTGTGACAACTGTCTGTTCCCAAAGAAACAATTTGAGGGGAAGGATGATGTTGCTCTCATTCTGGAGCTTATATCAGGCATGAAGGAACAGTTCAAGGCTGAACATATTGCAAATATTCTCTCAGGTGTTAACAATTCAATAATAAAATCTTATAACCATCATAACCACGAACTTTTTGGCATAGGAAAGTCAAAGGGGATCAGGTTCTGGATGGCAGTGATAAGGCAGACCCTGATTCATCACCTGCTTGAAAAGGACATTGAAAAGTACGGACTTCTTGATTGTACACCAGAAGGATTAAAATTTCTTGAAAACCCACAATCGATAATGCTAACCGAAGACAAAGAATTTGTTGAGTCAGACGATGTAGATGATATTGTTGCGGCCGGCAGCAGCAAAGCAGGTGGTGGCGGAGGTGATGCTATACTGCTTGCCATGCTTAAAGATTTGCGTCATTCAATGTCCAAACGGCTTAATTTGCCACCGTTTGTTATTTTCCACGATCCGTCTCTTGAGGATATGTCATTACAATATCCGGTAACCCTGGAAGAACTGAAAAACTGTCAGGGAGTGGGAGAGGGGAAAGCAAAAAAATTCGGTAAGGACTTCATAGACCTTATAGACAAGTATGTGTCGGAAAACGAAATTGAAAGGCCGCTGGATCTTGTTGTCAAATCGGTTGTGAATAAATCAATTAATAAGGTTTACATTATTACCAGCATAGACAGAAAACTTCCGTTAGAGGACATTGCCGAAGCCAAGGGAATGGAGATGGGGGACCTTTTAGATGAAATTGAATCGATTGTAAATTCCGGGACGAAACTCAATATTGACTACTATATCAGACAAACTGTTGATGACGACAAAGTTGAGGATGTATATGAATATTTCAAGACAGAGGCATCTACAGACTCTTTGAAAGAGGCTGTTGATGAACTAGGGAGAGACTATACAGAAGAGGAGATACGACTAGTCAGAATAAAGTTTCTTTCCGAAATTGGTAATTAACCGCAGTGGTAGTACATTTCCAGCAATTCCATCATCTTTTCAGGTGAATTACTTATATCGTTACGAATATTGCTGTCGTTGTATGAATTCAGCTTCTTGATAATTCCATCGGTGAGCTTAGGGCTGAACACTCCATCCTTTTCATAGATTTCTCTTTTTGCCGACAACTCCTGAGCCGACTCGAAGCACGAAGATGGAAGCTGTTCCAGTGAGTTTAGTCTGGACTCGTTGGCGTGGTCATGAATATTTACATCTACATATGTTCTCTCAGCAATCTCCAGGGCATCAGTCATCTCAAAACCTGTTCTTGCCGCAACAGTCAAACCGGCAAGCATCTGATAGATATCTGCTGACCCGTCAGGTGAACGCATCTCTACGGTCTGCTTGTCCATATTCTTTCTGCTTCCTGTATCTTCAAGAGGATTCGCAATAGTAAGCATGTCGTTCTTACCTGTCCACCCGAGAGGTACCCTTACTAACACAGATCTGTTTCTGTCTCCCCAGCATATACTGGTAGGTGCCTCCTGGTGAGGAACAAGTCTGAAGTATGATGTAGGGTTTGTATTTCCAAAGGCAGTCAGTGACGAGGCGCACTTCATATATCCTGCAATTGCAGTCAGTGCATCATTTGACAGTTTGCCATCCTTGATCATTACGGAATTTCCATCTTTGACCAATCTGGTGTGGAAGTGCAGGCCGCTTCCTGCTTTTCCTGTAGTTATTTTTGGAGCAAATGTCACATTGAGGCCATATCTATATGCCAGGTTGCGGATTATCCATTTTGCCATTACAAGTTGATCTGCAGCCTGCTCAACAGGTGAAACGAGAAACTCTATCTCGTTCTGTTCATATGTCTTATTATCGAGAGTGAAATTTCCCACCTCTGAATGACCATATTTGATCTGACCTCCTGTCTGTGCAATATGATTCATAAGGTCACACCGGAATTGTTCGTATTTTGTAAATGGTTCAGATTCGTGATATCCCTTCTGGTCAGGGATCAGATAGTCATTGCGTTTGTCATCTACAATGTAAAATTCAAGCTCACCCATTGCTTCAAATGAATATCCTGTTCTTCTTGTGAAGGACCTTGATGCTTTCAGAAGTGTATTCTCAGGAGCAGTATCCAATGGTAAACCATCTTTTGTAAAGTATGAGCAGAGAAGACCCAAAGTAGGTATTTTTGCAAAGGGATCGAGATATGCCGTTGAAAATCTAGGAACTACATACAAATCACTTGAGCCGGTCTCTATATATGGGAAAAGGCTCGATCCATCTACCCTCTCTCCATATGATAATACACTGTCCAGATAGTGATAACTTGTAACTGGGAAATTAAGTGTTTTTAACCTTCCATCAGCCGCAACATATCTGAAATTCAGGATTCTTACTCCTTTGTCAATAATAAATTTTATAATATCCTTTTTTGTAAAATCTGCAGGATATTTTTGTATGTGAACTAATACTGGATTTATATTATAATTAAGAAAAGAGTCCATATGCGTTATGATTTGTAAATATTTTGTTGTAATTTTCAATAAAATGTTTGCAAAAGTACATTTTTTTTTAGTTTGTTCCTTTTTTTATTTTTTAATAACTTTGTGAGCTAATGATAATCACAAACAAGAGGTATATTTCAATAGTCCTTCCCATAATTATATTACTTTTGGGTTGTGGGGTGGTCTTGTTCTTTATAAACAGGCAGAAGGCAAATCCTGAAAACGAGAGCAGAGGAGCTATTTTAAACAATGCAGTTGCCGTTCCGGTAGATGCAATTGCAATATTCAGTTTTAGAAACAATTCCGTCCTAAAGGAGGCTTTTATTGATTCATCAAGCATCTTTTCGCATTATCTGAACAAGGATAATGAACTGCTAAAGCTTCTCATTTCGATTGACAGAATATGCATAGATCAGCAATCATTAAAAGAGTTATCAAGTTCCGAAATATTATTTTCTGTACACTATTCAGCCAAAAACGAACTCTCTCTGTTGTATTGTCTGGACCTTTCAGGCAATACCATAGATAAAGAGAAACTTATAAAAGCGATATCATCTTCATTGACCGGATATAAAAAACGAGTATTTAACGGTGTTGATATTCATATGTCAAGCGGGGTTCAGGTTGCTGTTTACAAGAATACTCTCATTGCAAGCACATCTCCTATAGTTTTGGAGTCATCTGTAAGACACCTGATATCTAAAACCTCAATTCTAGACAATCATGAGTTTGCGCGGGTATTGAAGGAGACAATCAGAAAGGACAATCTCCTTTTCATCAATCATCAGAATATAGGAAAAATATTCTCAGGCATAGCTGAATGGAAATATTGGGGCTATTCAGATTTCTTCTCAAAGTTCAACTCCTGGACCATTTTAAGCGGCAAATTCAGTTCTACCTGTCATATGTATAAGGGAGATTTTATTAATCTGAAGGGTGTAGGCAATTATTCGGAAGTATTTAAAAATTATGCCGGAGGAGAGATGAAATCGTGGAAAGTCCTTCCATACAATACATATCTATTAATTGCCCTTCCACTTAAGGACTTCACTCAATTTTCGGGCAGATACCGCGAATACAAGGAGTTATATAAAAAACCTAATTCTGTCAGGTCCGAAGAGAATAAAAGCTGGCTTATCTCGCTAGAAGCTAAGGAAATTGCTATTGCATTACTGCCGTTTGAAGGTGTACAGAAGTGGATAACTCTAATTAAGACAGGCGTTAAAGAACGGGACAAGGAGGGTATTGTAGAAACTTTTAAACATAGAGGCGCCATTGCCGACATTTTTGGCAAGGTTTTTTCTAATACAAATGAAGAGGCATGTTGCAGGAGTGGAGAGTGGTTTATTATTGGAGAAAATAATATTATTAAAGAATTTGCAGGAGGAACATTCAGGGATTTTACAATGGAGGAGTACTTTAGTCAAACCGATTTGTACAGTAAGATATTAAATGAGAATTCTCTTCTTTCAGTAATTGTAAATGTTTCTGCACAACCGGATTCCATTGCTGCTATATTTAGAAAATCGTTAAGGGAATCTGTAAAAGAGAGACTGAAAGATAAAAACTTTGAGGCAATAGTCTATCAACTTAATCAATCTGAAACAGGTATCGACATGAACCTCTTGTTATATGCAGAGCAAATGAAGCAACTGCCTGAACCGGAACGTGAGAAGGTGAAAGAAAATCAGGGATGGAACCCAGATACAATTGTGCAGGTAGATAAAGGGCCTTTCAAGTTAGTGAATTTCAACAATGGAGAGACAGAATATCTGGAACAACTCCCAAATTTCAATCTGAGGCTCCTTGACAAGGATAAAAAGGGAATATGGACAGTTCCGTTTCAGACGCCTATAAGAGGTTTTGTCGTGCAGGTTGACTATCTGCGTAACAAAAAGCTGCAAATGCTGTTTGCAAGTGGAAACGAGCTATATTTGCTGGACAGAAAGGGAAGGTTTACCGGATCATACCCAAAAAGGGTTGATTCTCTGATAATGCTTGGCCCAAAAACATATGATATTAAAGGGGATGGTGATTTTGCAATTATGCTGCTGCATACAGACAACACATTACGTCTTTACGACAGAGATTGCAGGCACTATCCGGCATGGAACGATATCAGCAGAGAAGAGGCTATTAAGGAGTTTCCGGAACTGATAAAAGTAGGCAGAAACAAATATTGGGTGCTTAGGACACATCTGGAAACGATAATTTATACCATAAATGGAAATCCTGTTACAAAATTTTCCGGCAAAAATTCTCTGATGCCGGGAACGGAAATTCAAATTACATCTCAAAGTGAGGTAATGGTAACTACTAAAGAGGAAAAAAATGTAATTTTGAATCTGGAGAATGGGAAGGTAAAAAGATTGAAATATTAATGAATAATGGAAGGATTTTTGACATTTATAATCATACTGTTCTTGTTTTTTTGGTTGATAGCACGTTTCGGGCCTCTGCTTCTGGCTTGGTGGATAAAGAAAAAAGTGGGGAAATTTACCCAAGAAAACAGGATGTATCCACAAGGTGAGGAGAATTATCGTGAGGGAGAGACAATTCTAAAAAATAGCAACTCTTCGCAGAATAAAGTTGTGGACAGGAACATAGGGGAGTATGTAGATTACGAGGAGACCAAAGAGGAAACCAAAGAAAAGAATTAAGAGGCATGAAGATTTTTTTAAGATTGTTGTCATTTGCAAAGCCATACGGAAGATATTGGCCATCTTATCTTTTCTTATCTATACTCTCTGTTTTTTTCGGAGTAGTTTATTTTGCACTTATTGATCCTCTCACAAGAATAATTTTTGACCCGGCAAGTATTACCCAACAAACGGTCCTTCCGGATTTTTATGTCAGTGTCGACTATTTCAAACAGATCTTCAATTATTATCTGACTAAATTTATGGGTGAATCTGCCCGTCAGGATGGATTGCTGTTTGTATGTATAATATTTCTTATAGCATCCTTTTTCTCCAACCTTACAAGATATTTGTCTCAGCGAATTCTGGTAAGCATGAGAACCCGGCTTATGTACAATATCCGCAAGGCATTGTTTCTAAAAATATCCAGACTCCACATCGGGTACTTTCATGAAAAACGGAAAGGAGACATTCTGTCGAGCATCTCTAACGATGTAACCGAGGTTCAGAACAGTGTCGCTAACTCTTTTGCAATTCTTTTCAGGGATCCTCTTATGATTATCGGTTTCTTGTCTATGCTATTCTATATGTCTCCACAGTTGACTTCAGTCACACTTGTTGCCTTGCCTATTACTGCATTTGTTATTGGTCGTGTTGTAAGATCGTTGAAAAAAGGGGCTACAGATACACAGTCCCTTATGGGGAAAATAGTCAGCCACTTTGAGGAGTCAATTTCCGGAGCAAGAATAATAAAGGCATTCAACGCACAAAAGTATACAAATGAGCGCTTCGACCAGACTAACTATAGGCATAGAAGAGCCAGTAAGAAAATGTTTAACCGTCAGGAGATGGCGTCGCCTTTGTCGGAATTTCTTGGTGTAACGGTAGTGGGAATAGTATTGTTATATGCTGGCTATCTTCAACTGCGAGGGAAGCTGGGAATGGATCTTCCTGAATTATTCATTTACATGACATTCTATTACAAGGTACTGGAACCATCAAAATCTATTTCCAATGCCTTTGCAAATTTGCAAAGAGGATTGGTTTCAGGGGAGCGGATTTTTGCAATTCTAGATGAAGAGACAATTATCAGAAAATCTGCAAATCCTGTTCCTGTTAAGGATTTTAAGAGAGAAATTGTTTTTAACGGAGTCGGTTTCAAATATGCGAACGAACCGGTACTGAAAAATATCAACATCAAGATAAATAAGGGTAAAATGATTGCTCTTGTGGGACCATCCGGTGCCGGCAAGACAACTCTTGCAGACCTGTTGCCAAGATTCTATGATGTAACCACAGGATCTATTACTCTTGATGGAATTGATATAAGGGACTACGAGCCAAAAGAGTTGATTAACCTTATGGGAATCGTGACTCAGGAGGCAATACTCTTTAACGATACCGTCTTTAACAATATAGCGTTTGGAATGGAAGAGGTAAGGGAAGAGGATGTGATAACTGCAGCTAAAATTGCAAACGCTCATGAATTCATATCACAGATGGAATTTGGATATCAGGCTAATATAGGAGACAGAGGGTTGAAACTTTCGGGAGGTCAAAGACAGAGACTCGCAATAGCAAGAGCTGTGCTTAAAAACCCCCCAATACTGATTCTTGACGAAGCTACATCTGCTTTGGATACAGAGAGTGAAAGACTTGTTCAGGAGGCACTCATCAACCTGATGAAAAACAGAACCTCGGTTGTTATTGCACACAGACTTTCTACTATTCAACATGCAGATGAGATAATCGTTCTTAAAGAGGGTTCAGTTGTTGAAAGGGGAACCCACAACGAACTGATAAGACAGAAGGGTTTATATTCTCATTTATGTGACCTGCAAACATTTGCTTAAAGACGACTAATATAAATGGAAAAATCACTCAACCTGATGTTGGAAAAGAGTTTCAAGGAGAATTGGAACAATCCGGCTCTTTCCGATTATAAAGGCGTAACTCTTCACTACAGAGATGTTGCCAGAAGAATAGAGAAGCTTCATATTGTATTTGAAATATGCGGTTTGAAAAAGGGAGACAAGGTATCGCTATGTTCAAAGAACCAGGCTAACTGGGGAGTGGTATTTCTTGCTACAATTACATATGGTGCAGTTGCTGTTCCGATTCTTCATGAATTTAAACCCGGTAACATTCATCATATTGTAAACCATTCAGATTCAAGAATATTATTTATTGGTGACCAGAATTGGGAACTTCTAAGTGAAACAGAAATGCCCAACCTCGAAGTTGTAATTCAGGTTTCAGATTTTTCCATACTATTTGCCAAAGCCCCGTTGGTATATGAAACCAGGGAGCATCTTAACGAACTTTTTGGGAAGAAGTACCCAAAGTTTTTCCGACCGGAACATATAGCATATTATAAGGATTCTCACGATGAACTTGCATTGATAAACTACACTTCCGGAACAACAGGCTTTTCCAAGGGCGTCATGCTTCCTTACAGGAGCCTGATATCCAATGTTGAATTTGGAATGGAAGTACAACCACAACTGAACAACACATCAAAAGTTGTTGCCATGTTACCTACTGCTCATATGTACGGGATGATGTTTGAATTTCTGTTCGAAATGACGGTTGGGGCTCATGTCTACTTCCTCACAAGAATTCCGAGTCCTAAAATCATAATGGAAGCATTTGCCGAAATCAAACCACATATTGTTGTATCGGTACCATTGATTATTGAAAAGATATACAAAAAGAAACTACAGCCGATACTCAACAAGACATCTATGAGGGTGCTTCTTAGAGTGCCGGTAATTGACCAGAAGATTCAAAGAAAGATACAGCAGGAGTTAGTTAAGACTTTCGGTGGGAGGTTCCGGGAAGTTATAGTGGGAGGAGCAGCATTCAACAAGGAGGCTGAGGTCTTTTTCCGAAAAATCGGCTTTCCATTTACAGTAGGATATGGAATGACAGAATGTGGACCAATAATAACTTATGCACCATGGGACAACACCCGCTTGTACTCCTGCGGCAAAGCCGTTCCCAGAATGGAGATAAAAATTGACTCGGAAGATCAGAAGAACATTCCGGGAGAGATAATGTGCAAAGGAGCAAACATGATGCTGGGATACTTTAAGAATCAGGAGGCGACAGATAGTGTTCTCACAAAAGATGGGTGGTTGAAAACAGGGGACATGGGAGTAATTGACAAAGAGGGTTTTCTCTACATCAGAGGACGTTCAAAAAGCATGATCCTGGGCCCTAACGGACAGAATATATATCCTGAGGAGATTGAGAGCTTGTTAAATAATATGCAGTATGTAAATGAATCGTTGGTTATTGACGAACAGGGGACACTGACAGCACTCATCTACCCTGATTTTGAACTGGCGGAGCTGGATGGACTTACTGCAAACGATCTGGAAAAAAAGATGGAGGAAAACAGGGCGGCAGTAAATGACGATCTTCCTAATTTTTGCAAGATCCAAACAGTAAAGATTTTCCCGGAAGAGTTTGAAAAAACACCTAAAAGAAGCATAAAAAGATTTCTATATCAACGATTACAAGGCTAATATGTCGGAAAAACAAATTCAGTTTGACAAGAGCTATCTGGAGATGGCTGCAGTCTGGGCAAAAAATTCTTATTGCAAGAGGAGGCAGGTTGGAGCACTGCTGGTAAAGGACAGAATGATCATATCTGACGGGTATAATGGTACTCCCTCGGGTTTTGAAAATGTCTGTGAGGATGAAGATGGTCACACCAAGGCTTATGTGCTTCATGCAGAAGCAAATGCCATAACCAAAGTCGCAAAATCGAGTAATAGCAGTGAGGGTGCAACTATGTATGTAACAACAGCACCATGTCTTGAGTGTTCCAAACTGATAATTCAGGCAGGAATAAAGAGACTTGTTTATCGGGACAACTACCGGATTACTGACGGGATAGACCTCCTTGCCAGAGTTGGAATAGAAATTGTAAACCTTAGTGAATAATATATATGAGTAGCATAAAAGAGCGTATAAAGAACAACCCATGGCCCACAATAATTATCTTGGTTCTGGTAATTCTACTGGTGATCAAAATACTGGGCACAATAAGCACTAACAAAAGAGAGCTGTCGGTTAAGGCGCAGAACTGGGACAAATTGATGCTGGTATTGAGTCAGATTGACAAGAATTATGTAGACTCAATTGATCAGAGTGATATCACGGAGAAGGTCATACCGCATATTCTGGAGACTCTTGATCCTCATTCTGTCTATCTTCCTCCTCAGGAACTTAAAGATGCCGACGAAGTTCTTGAAGGTAATTTTGACGGTATCGGAATTGAGTTCAACGTTCCAAACGATACAGCAATTGTCATAAATGTGATAACAGGGGGGCCTTCGGAAAGAGCAGGGCTCATTTCTGGTGACAGAATAGTACAGGTAAACAAAGAGAGTGTTGCAGGAGTAAAGATGGCCCAGGATAGTCTGGTTAAAAGATTGAGGGGAAAGTCCGGTTCAATGGTCAATATTGGAGTAAGGAGAGGGATGTCTGCCAAACTTGTCTATTTCGACATAAAGAGAGCCAAAATTCCTGTAAATAGTATTGATGTTGCATATATGTCAGATGAGAGTACAGGGTACATAAAACTTTCAAAATTTTCCCGAACCAGCCACAAGGAGTTTCTTGAATCAGTAAAACAGCTGAAAAAAGAAGGGATGAAAGATCTGATTTTTGACTTGAGAGGAAACTCTGGTGGTTATTTTGACCAGGCTTTCCTTCTGGCAAACGAATTTTTGAAGAAAGGGGAGTTGATTGTCTACATGGAGGGTCTGCACCGCAAAAGACAGGACTTTTTTGCCGACAACAGCGGGACTTGCAATGATATAGGGCTTAAGGTACTTATAGACGAAGGATCTGCATCGTCAAGCGAAATATTTGCCGGAGCCATTCAGGATAACGACAGAGGAGTTGTAATAGGGAGAAGGTCATTTGGTAAGGGACTAGTTCAGGAACCAATATATTTCACAGATAAATCCGGAATAAGACTGACTGTAGCCAGATTTTATACACCAACAGGCAGATCAATCCAAAAACCTTACTCTAAGGACTACCAATATGATATCTATGAGAGATTCAAACATGGTGAGATGTCATCGGCAGATAGTATCCGTAAAAACGACTCATTGAAATTCACTACTCCAAAAGGTAAAATTGTATATGGTGGTGGAGGAATTACTCCGGACATTTTTGTCCCTATTGATACGATAGGGGTTAATGATTTCTTTATTAAGGCAAGTAATCAGGGTCTTGCATTCAGGTTCAGCTCCCAGATGGCAGATGTTTACAGACCTGTGTTAAAGAAAATTAAGGATATAAAGAGTCTGAATAGTTTCTTTGCAACTGTAAACTTTGAGCAAAGGTTCCTGAAGTATGCGGAACTTAACAAGCTTGTTCCAAAAAATGATGAATGGAACAAGTGCAAGGATATTATGATAACTCAGATTAAGGCATTGGTCGGGAGGTATTCACCTTTAGATGACCGTGCTTTTTATCCGATTATGGCAGAGATTGATAATGTAATGAAAGTTGCTACTGGGCAATAAACCGGTAGACAATTTCACCAACCTGTCGTTCAGGTGCAGTGGATGAGGCTGTGAACCGTGAAGATTTTGCAGCTTTAATTGCATAGTCCTGAAGACAACGATCTGAAGATGAAGAGTTGGTGATGACAGATGCTGCTATAACGTACCCCTTTCTGTTTACACTTATTGCAACGCTGACATCGCCACCTCCAATACACTTGTATACAGGTATAGGAAGACTCATAGCCTTACGCCCTTCCAGAGAATAGGAGATAACTGAGGGGCCCTTGTATGTCTCGCTCTTTTTCTGTTCCTTGGCAGGTTCGGCAACATCGTCGCTTCCCTGATATGCTTCGGCCTCTTTTTTGGATGCATTTAGCTTATCCTGCAATCTCTTTGCCTCATCATAAACCTGGTTTGGATTTTTAAAGCGGTCGTCTTTAAGTGCCTTACCCTTTTGACTGGCATCAACTGCAACATTTCTAATATTTGTGCTTCTTGAAAGTAACCCGTCAAGTTCATTACTTACCTCCTCTTTGAGTTGAGCTTCCTGTGCCTGCTTTTCTACGGTTTCCTGTTGAGTGAAATCGAGAATGAATGAGTTTTCTTCACTTAGAACAAAACCAATACGTGTTGCCAAAAGAATAATGATTACCAGCAGATGGACAGCTATGGTAAGATACAGACCAACATTATTCTCTTTGTTAAACATTATTTTCTGTGTAGCACTTTCTCTATGCTCGCAAGAAGAATATCTATAGCAACCTGGTTGTGTCCTCCCTGAGGAATTATGATATCGGCATACCTCTTGCTTGGCTCTATGAACTGAAGATGCATTGGTTTTACAGTTTTTTCGTATCGTTCCAACACCTTACCTACCGTTCTGCCTCTTTCAAGGCAATCCCTTGTTATTACCCTGCAAAGGCGGTCATCGGCATCGGCATCTACATATACCTTTATATCCATGCAGCTTCTGAGTTCAGGACAGGTATATATCAAAATTCCTTCAACAATAATAACCTGAGCCGGCTCAACTCTTACTGTCTCTGTAGTAGATCTTAAGCAGGTAAGATAAGAATAGACTGGCTGATCTACCCCCCTGCCTGCCCGGAGTTCACGGAGATGTTTTACAAGAAGCTTGAAATCAATAGATTCGGGATGGTCAAAATTGAGTTCCAGACGTTCTTCAAGAGGTAGGTGACTGTTGTCCTTATAGTAAGAATCTTGCGGTATTACCACTACCTGACTGTTTGACAGTAGTTTGGTTATCTCGTTTACAACCGTTGTTTTTCCAGAACCGGTCCCACCGGCAATTCCAATTATCAGCATAAAATTTTAAAATTCTGCGTTTTTAGGAGATCTTGGGAAAGGAATTACGTCACGAATATTTGACATTCCTGTGACAAAAAGAAGTAGTCTTTCAAAACCGAGACCAAATCCCGAATGCGGTGCTGTTCCAAATTTGCGTGTCTCTATGTACCACCAGAGTGATTCAGTACCCATTTCAAGTTCCTTTATTCTCCGTTCAAGCTTCTCCAACGACTCCTCCCTTTGTGAACCACCAATTATCTCCCCGATTTTTGGGAACAGCACATCCATGGCTCTTACGGTTTTATTATCGGCGTTTTGTTTCATGTAAAATGCCTTTATCTCCTTAGGATAATCTGTAAGAATGACAGGTTTTCTAAAGTGCTTCTCTACAAGATATCTCTCATGTTCGCTCTGAAGGTCCGTTCCCCAGGATACCGGGTACTCGAATTTTTGCCCCGACTTCATAAGTATGTCAACTCCATCTGTATAGCTGAGTCTTACAAACTCTGTGTCTATTACACTTTGAAGACGCTCAATCAATTCCTTGTCAAACATATCATTCAGGAATTTGAGGTCATCTGCGCAATTGTCCAGCGCATATTTAACGAGGTACTTTATAAACTCCTCTGCAAGGTCCATATTGTCTTTGATATCGTAGAAAGCAATCTCAGGTTCAATCATCCAGAATTCAGACAAATGTCTTGGTGTGTTGGAATTCTCTGCCCTGAAAGTAGGGCCGAAAGTATAGATTTCTCCTAATGCCAGAGCTCCGAGCTCACCTTCGAGCTGTCCGCTTACAGTTAAATTTGCTGCTTTTCCGAAAAAGTCGTCTGAATAGTTGACTCCCCCTTCCGGATTTTTGGGGATATTGTTAAGATCAAGAGTTGTCACCTGAAACATTGCTCCTGCTCCCTCAGCGTCTGATGCTGTAATGATAGGAGTGTGAAGATAGAAGAATCCCTTATCATTGAAGAACTTGTGAATTGCAAATGCCATAGCATGTCTTATGCGGAAAATGCAACCGAATGTATTTGTTCTGGGGCGAAGATGGCCTATCTCCCTGAGAAACTCCATACTGTGCCCTTTTTTCTGAAGAGGATAGGTCTCAGGATCTGCCGTTCCATAGATTTCCAGTACTTGAGCCTGTATTTCCATATTTTGCCCACTACCTAAAGATGAAACCAATGAACCTTCCACTGCAAGGCATGCTCCTGTATTGACTCCCTTCAGCTGTTCCTCGGTAAATTTACTCATATCAAAGACGATCTGAATATTATTTACAGTTGAACCATCGTTAAGAGCGACAAAAGATATGTTTTTGTTACCACGCTTGGTTCTTACCCATCCCTTGACAAGTACATCGGTACCGGCCTCTTTTTTCAGTAATTCGGAGATCTTTACTCTTTTTTTGCTTTCCATTTTAACCCCTGATAATAATTTTACTTGGCAAAGTTACTCAAATGATAAGAAATGACAATAATAAAAGTGGCTATTCATTCACCTCTATAACTTTCGAAGGAACACTTTCGTTCCAGCACCTGTCTATGGCAGTTATAATGTACTGATAACGGTTTTTCTTTCCTTTTCCCTGGTGTAGCATATATTTTGGTTCTGCCACAAGTTTGATAAGATATTCACTATTGTTAAGATCAGCAGTAACTCCTTTTGGGAACCTGTATATAGCATAGAATGCGGCCTCCTGCATTTTATCACCACCGGAATTATGGTTCCATACAAGCATTTTACCCTTTCTGGATATTTTTATTACCGGAGCAGGTACGATGCTGTCCAACGTACTGTAAGATGGTATCAATGCAGGATGCTTTTGATACTTGGTTATAAGACTGTCCGTAAAACCAAACGGATTGTTGTTGAGACTCCAGCCTGGCCACCATACATTCCCATTTACATTAGGAAGCTCCCTGACCATTCTCATCTTTGCCTCAAACTGGGTTCTTAATGGGTTGTCGATATCCTTCTCGCTGAATGTCTCTATATTTTGTCCAATATATAGCTGACAGCCAAAATTTGAGCGGCTCCACCACTCGATAAGTGTTTTATAGTCAGCAGCCGGATGACCAATTTTCCAGTATATTTGAGGGACATTGTAATCGATCCATCCATTCTGTATCCATGATGGTACATCGGCAAAAAGTGCCTCATAGTTTGACAACCCATTTGTCTTACTGCCGCTTCCGTCAGGAGTATCTTTTAAATTCCTGTGAATTCCAAAGGGACTGATTCCGAACCTTACCCACGGTTTAATAGCTTTGATGGTATCATTCAAAGCCTTGATTAGTGTCGCTACATTGTTTCTGCGCCAGTCACCCTTTTGCCAGTATTCGAAACCTTGTGATTTTGCGTATTTTACAAAAGATGCATCGTCATGAAACTCTTCGAATGCAATAGGATAGGGGTAAAAATAGTCGTCGAAATGGATAGCATCGACGTCATAACGTGCAACAATATCTGCTATTACATTTACTGTATGTTTTATGGCATCTGGCTCACCCGGATCGAAATAAAGTTGCTTGCCATACTTTTTAAATAGCTCTGGTCTTTTAAAGTATAAATGATCGGGGCACAACTGCTCCTTGTCGTTTGATGTTACCCTGTATGGGTTACACCAGGCATGAAGTTCCATCCCCCTTTTGTGAGTCTCTTCTATCATGAACTGAAGTGGATCCCAAAGCTGATCAGGTGCCTTACCCTGTTCACCGGCCAGGAATCTGCTCCATGGTTCAAGATTAGACATGTAAAATGCATCGGCCTGTGGTCTTACCTGGAAAATAACGGCATTTATGCCGGCCTTTTCGAAATTGTCCAAAGTGTTGATGAACAACTGCTTTATAGAGTCGGTACTCATTGTTTTGAACTTTGCATTTCCAACGGTATGTATCCACGCACCGCGGAACTCCCTTTTAGGAGAACTCTGTGAGAATAAAAAGGAAACAGCTAACAGAGATAATAACAGGCAGGTAATTTTTCTCATAGTTCAGATTTGTTTAAATTTAAAACTCAATATTCATCAAATTAAGTATTTTTCTTGGAATTTCAGTATTGTCCATTCTTCCTGAGAAGCTTCTGCTACCTGAGCCGATAGAAAATATCGGCACGGCATTACCAAGATGAGATGTTGTTGTCCAACCAACCTTTGCTGCTTTACTTAAACCCATGAAGCTTTCATACTTCTGCTGGTTGAATTTTTCAGTATCACTCTTATATTCGGCAAAGGAACCTTTCTGGTTGTTCAATTCGTTCAGCTTAAGCTGGTCCCCTTTGTCTCTGCCCAGACTGGCCCCTCCTGTATCATGGTCTGAGGTGACAATTATGAGGGTCTCTTTAGGATGTTTGAGATAAAATTGGTAAGCAATGTCAATTGCATCGGCAAAATCCAAAATCTCCATAATAGTTGTCTTGGCATCATTACTGTGTGCTGCCCAGTCTATCTTTCCTCCTTCTGCCATAATGAAAAAGCCCTGTTTGTTGTATAAATGTTCAATGGCAGCACCTACTATATCTTTCAATGCAAGATCCCCATCTTTTCTGTCAATTGCAAAAGGGAGATCCTTCTCTTTGCCCACTTCCTGAAACAATGCAATTTTCTTATTTGTTTTTTTAGAGGGAAGGTCCCGTGTGCCTCTTACTACAGCATAGCCACTATTCTCAAGTACTTTGTACATATTTGTCTTATCACCTTTATCTCCGTCGGGTTTGAGAAAGCCCCCTCCCCCAAAGAATTCAAATCCGCTTGTCGGAATTTGCATTGCTATGTCGTAATAACTGCTACGGGCAGTACTGTTTGCATAGAAAGCCCCGGGGGTAGCATGATCTATTGTGACAGTACTTAATATGCCAACAGGTATGCCCTTTTCATGTATTTTATAAGTGATGCTTATCAGTTTATTTGTGTCAGGATCTACCGCCAACATCAGGTTATTTGTTTTAAATCCTGTAGATAGTGCAGTTCCTGCAGCTGATGAACATGTAATGAATGAATTTGCAGAATGAGTTGTAACCATTCCCATGACAGGAAATTTTGTAAAAGTAACAGGATCACTCCCTATCTTCTCCTTTTGGGTTGCAAGATATGCCTCAGTCAGAGAAATTTGCGAAAATCCCATTCCATCACCTATAAACAAGAAAACATATTTTGGTTTTTCAGGTCGATCCTTTTGTGCATATGTGTCAATAGATATTGTTGTAAAAAATACAACGAGAGAAATGATGATGTAGCTCTTCTTCATTTAAATAATATTTATTCTTATATACAAGAAAGGGTGCCCTATTGTTTATAGAAAGCACCCTTTACATGAAAATTCTGTTTAACCCGTTATTGTATAGGGGCCGACCTTCTGGCCGCATACATTATCTTAAGAGCAGAAGTTCTTCTTAACTCTTGTTTGATATCTGAAATAATACCCATACGGACAGTTTCATCTGCTTTAATGGATACTGTCATAAACTGACGGTCAGCCTCACTGAGTGTTTCACGTTCAGCTGCAATAAAGTCGCGGATGTCGTTAATGGTCTTGAAAGAATCATTTAACTGGATACGAGAGTCGTTACCATACTGTGCCTGTAGATTAGGCATTGGGGTGCCGACAAATATATACGCAGAAAGGTCCTTTCTCTCAAGCTTTGCTATCTCAGAGGCTTCAGGCATCTTTATAACAACCATTTTTTCTGTCTGTCTCATACTGGTAGTAACCATAAAAAACAGGAGAATCATGAACACAATATCCGCAAGTGACGAAGTGCTCAGTTCCGGAGTTCCTCCTTTACCTTTTCTTGAAAATTTTGCCATTTCTTTTCTGTTTTTTTATTTCTTTCTACCTGTATCTTTTGGTTCTGCCTCAGAAATATTCTGAGGAATAGCCTCTCTTACTATACGTTGCTTATCTTCGTCTAGGTTAATGTAAACCTTTCCGAAGTTAGCCATAGCAAAATCATCGCGGATTATGTTAACGGCTTTTACAAGTTCATTCTGAACCTGAAGATAAGCCTCATAACTTGTACCACGGTGATTTTGAAGAGAAATTACACCTTTTGAAACAGGATAGGACCCAAAACCTTCAATTGTCTTTATCTCTTTTTCAGGCAAATTTTCGTCATTCGCACTATTAAGCAGGAATTCCATTGCCTTGTCCTTGAGCATGCTGACATCAATCTGTGACCCACCTGCGAGCAGGCGGTCAGCTTCGTTCAGTCGGACAATCATCATATTACGGCGTTTTATCTGTACGTCGTCATTTTTCTGGTTCGGGTCAGGCATAGGTGGCAGACGACGCTGTAGTCCCAGATCCTGATCCATAGTGGATACCAAAAGAAAGAATATGAGAACCATGAATGCAATATCGGCCAATGAGGACGATGGGAGTTGCTGTGCTGGTCTAGCCATATCTTTTTATTTATTTTTTTTCAATTAATACTAGCGGTTTCTTGCGATTCTAACAATCCCGCCGGAAATAATGGCCAGGAAGGCACCGGCTGCAAGGATATATGTCAGTATAAGTCCTGTATCTGTAAGTTTAAGCACGTTTTCTGACGCTTCAACATTTATTTTCACCATCAATGGTTCCCCGGAAGAGAGCAAATATGCTACTCCGACAAAAACTACAGCAACAACAAGAGTCATAAGCATTTTCTTTAACCCTTTAGGATTTTTGATCAGGTTAATCATAGGAAGAATGATAATTGCCAGAAATGATATTCCTACAAGTACATATGTGTAATATAGTAGAGAATCAAGCATAGCATCCTGATTAACGAAGAAACCTATGATAAATACTATCGATATTGCAAACAGTATATATAGTAAGTATTTAAGTAATTTTGACATAGTTATTATTTTTTAGCTTTTACGAGAATATCGACAAGCGAAATAGATGCATCTTCCATAGAGATAACGATAGAGTCAATTTTAGATACAATGTAGTTGTAAAGAATCTGGAGGATAATACCAACAACAAGACCGCCTACTGTTGTAATCAAAGCTACTTTCATACCACCTGCTACAACGTTTGGAGAAATGTCACCGGCAGCTTCGATAGCGTCAAATGCCTGAATAAGACCGATAACTGTTCCAAGGAATCCTAACATGGGGGCAGTAGCTATGAAAAGAGATATCCATGTAAGACCACTTTCCATTTGGCTCATTTGCACTCCACCATAAGAAACGACCGATTTTTCAACAACTTCAACGCCTTCATCCATACGTGAGATACCCTGATAGAAAATAGATGCAACAGGTCCTTTTGTATTACGGCAAACTTCAAGTGCTTTTTCTTTTCCGCCGGATGCAAGAGCCTCTTCAATACCTAATAGCAATTTCTCTGTGTTTGTAGTAGAGAGATTAAGGTAAATAATTCTTTCAATTGCAATTGCAAGACCAAGAATAAAAACTATAAGGATTGATGCCATGAAACCTGCACCACCCTCAATAAATTTGGCTTTTAACTGCTGGTGGATGGGAATTTCCTGTTGAACAGTCTGGTCAGAAACAGTAGTTGTTGTGGCAGCAGCAGGTTCCTGTGTCTGAGCAGCAGCATACTGAGCAGAAATGGCCATAAAACCCATTACTGCCAAAAACATGAAAAATTTTTTCATAAATTTTTGAATGATTAAAGTATTAAACAATGTATTTTAAATAGTTATTTGTTTCTAAACTATCGTTAATTATCGTGCAATTTAAAAAGAATATTTTAATATTCACTAACTGATTGTAATTTCTCCTCTCATATTTTTTGTAAGGAAAGCATTAATATAAAGAATATCACTACTTTGTCCAAGTAAAAAAAATAGTTTGGTAATAGCGGCTTCTGTGGTACTGTCATTGCCCGTCACGACACCAATTCTTTTTAACAGGATTCCTGTTGAATATGCCTCCATATCTACTCTTCCTGCATGACATTGAGAGACATTCAGTATAATCAATCCCCTCTTTATTGCCCCTTCGAGAAGATCAATCAGCCATCTCTTGGTTGGTGCATTCCCTGAACCGTAGGTCTCAATTATAATTGCCCGTAAACCCTTAATACTGAGAAAAGTTTCAACAACATTGCGTGTTATTCCGGGGAATATCTTAAGAATTGCAACATCTGTACTCAGTTTTGTATTGACAGCAAGTTTTTTACCCCACTCCTTAGGATATGAAATGGAACCTTTGTTGTATTTAATATGTATTCCCACCTCTGCAAGGCAGGGATAATTTGCCGATTTAAAAGCACGGAAATTCTCAGCATTGTATTTTGTGGTACGGTTGCCTCTGTATAGCTGACTTTCAAAATATATGCAGACTTCAGGAACCATTGCATGTCCGTTTTCATCTTTTGCAGCAGCAATTTCGATAGATGAAATTAGATTCTCTTTACCATCTGTCCGTAGCATTCCTATAGGAAGCTGACTACCGGTGAATATTACGGGCTTCTCAAGGTCCTCAAGCATAAAACTTAATGCAGATGCGGAAAAAGACATAGTGTCTGTACCATGCAGGATTACAAATCCGTCATAATTGACGTAATTCTTTTTTATGAGATTTGCCAGATCAATCCAAAAATCTGTTTGAATCTCAGACGAGTCTACAGGAGGATCAAACGAATGGGAATCTATTCTGAACCCGAATTTTTTCAGTTCAGGCACCTCTTCCATTATCTGGTTAAAATTGAAGGGGACCAAAGCCATGCTCTCAGGGTCTTGTTTCATACCGATTGTCCCGCCGGTGTATATTAGTAGTATTGAAGAGTTCATTTTTTATATATTAAAAAGTTTTTCTGCGTTTTTTGTAGTTACAACTCCTATCTCCTCAACGGAGCAACCCCTTGTTTCTGCAAGTTTTTCTGCTATTAAGGAGATGTATGATGGTTCATTCCTTTTTCCCCTGAATGGAGAAGGTGTGAGCCACGGGCCATCGGTTTCGAGCACAATGTCGTGCAAGTCCATTTTTGCAGCCACCTTTGCAAGAGATGCGTTTTTGAATGTTATGACACCACCGATGCCAAACTTGAAACTTCCCAATCCCTTTATGCGGTTATAGGTTTCAAAGCTGCCCGAGAACGCATGGAAAACGCCTCTTACACCAAGATGTGCAGTCCTTTCAAGTACCTTGAAGATTTCGTCTGTGGCATCACGGGAATGAATTATTACAGGAAGACCCCATTTAACAGCAAGTTCAATCTGCTTTTCGAAGACAACGGATTGTTCCTTCATGAACTCCTTTGACCAGTATCCGTCTATGCCAATCTCTCCCACAGCATAAAATACATTCCTGGCAATATTGTCATAAATATAAGAAAGCTCATTTTCCCATCCGGAATTAACAGAAGTCGGATGCAATCCAATACAAGGGAAGGCAAAACCGGGGTGAAGCTTTGCAAGATCAACCATCTTATCGTGAGTACCAGAGTCTATGGCAGGCAATATACATTTGTCTACACCTGCCGTTTTCGCTCTTGAGATCACTTCCTCTAAATCTGAATCGTACTCCGGATCGTAAAGATGAATATGAGAGTCAATGAATTGATTCATTAAAATTAAGCTAAACTGTATCTTTTGCCGGCCAGTGAGTGAATGTAACCTTCCAGTTCCAGCTCCAGAAGACTTTCGCAAAGACTTTGCATTCTGGTTCCTGTTATGAGTAGTAATTCATCCATATTGAGCTCGGAATTAATTCTTAAAGCTACTAATATTTTTTCTTTTTCAGGACTTCCGGAGTAAAACAATTGTTTTTTGCTATTTGTAATGTGTTTATTTTCAGGGCTCCATCCCATTAATGAGATAAAATCCTTTGTGGAGCTGAATATGGTAGCAATATTCCGAAATATTAGTTTGTTGCAACCGGAGGAGATTGGGTCTGAAACTCGACCCGGAAGGGCAAATACCTCTCTTGAATATGACTGGGCAAGTTCTGCAGTTATAAGTGCTCCCCCCTTTTCCCTCGATTCAATTACGATTGTAGCTTTTGAGAGGGCAGCAATCAACCGGTTTCTCTGGATAAAGTTGATCTTGAGTGACTCCGTTGCTCTGGGAAATTCTGATAAAACAGCCCCTTGTCTAGATATTTTTTTTGCAATTTCATGGTGTGCAGTCGGATATATACGATCTAACCCGTTGGGCAGAACGGCAACAGTTCTCAGTCCGAACTCAAGTGCTGCCTTATGTGAAGCAACATCCACTCCATACGCCAGACCACTTACTATTACAGGCGAGCATCCGTAGTCCAGCAGTTCCCTGATTATTTTCCTGCAACACTCGGTTCCGTATTTTGTGGACATTCTTGTACCGACGATTGATATGATTTTCTCCTGATTGAGATTTGCATCTCCATAGAGATAGAGGATAAGAGGAGGATCGAAACACTCTTTAAGTGATGCAGGGTAGGCACTGTCATTAATATGTATAAGCCTGACACCTTTTGTCTCTGCCCAGGAGATCTCCTCTTTTGCCCATGATAATATACTACTATCGGAAAGCTGGTCAAAAAAGCGATAACTCTTGTTGAATATCTCCATCAGTACAGACTTGTCAAGTCTGAATATGGCTTCTGCCGACCCGAACTCCTTCATCAGGAAATTCGAGACTTTAGGGTTGTACCTGAAAACTTTATTCAGTGCTACTATATAAACCAATTCATCCGGATACATAAAGTAAAGCTGATGAAAACTCATCAGCTGTCTTTTCAAAACCAGAAAAATTTATTCTACAAAAGGATAATTAAATAGCAGAAATAGAAATCGGTTATATTATCAACATTGCATCTCCATATGTGCCAAACTTATAGCCCTCTTTAAGGGCAAGGTTATAGGCACGCATAACTGTTTCAAAACCACCAAAAGCAGCTACAGACATAAGCATGGTTGACTGAGGGAGTTGAAAATTTGAGATGAGAGCATCGGGAATAGAGAAACTGTATGGAGGGAAAATGAACTTATTGGTCCATCCGTTATACGGCTTAAGCTGACCATGTGTTGTAACTGATGTCTCAATGGCTCTTAAGACAGTCACTCCTACGGCAAAGACTTTTTTCCCGTTTGTTTTTGTGTTGTTTATGAGGTTTGCAGACTCTTCTGTAATTATGACCTGCTCTGAATCCATTTTATGTTTTGAAAGATCCTCTACATCAACGGTACGGAAGTGGCCCAGGCCCATATGAAGTATGATGTTAGTAGAGTTTACACCCATTATCTCCATTCTTTTTAGAAGCTCCCTGCTAAAATGGAGACCTGCTGCCGGTACAGCAACAGCTCCCTCATGTTCTGCATATATTGTCTGATATCTTTCATTGTCTATGCTTTCGGCCTTGCTTCTTATCCACTTAGGTACCGGCATCTCTCCAAGTTTAAATAAAGTGGCCTTGAACTCATCATGTGTACCGTCAAAAAGGAACCTTAATGTCCTGCCACGTGATGTTGTATTGTCAATTACCTCAGCAACAAGGTTATCGTTGTCTCCGAAATATAGTTTGTTGCCAATCCTTATTTTTCTGGCCGGGTCCACCAGAACATCCCACAACTTCTGTTCGCTGTTTAACTCTCTCAGCAAAAACACTTCTATCTCAGCTCCTGTCTTCTCCTTGTTACCATTTAATCTTGCTGGGAAAACCTTGGTGTTGTTGAAAATGAATACATCGTCTATGGAACAGTATTCCAAAAGATCCTTAAAGATTTTATGCTCAATTTCTCCACTTTTTTTGTGAAGAACTAATAATCTCGATTCATCGCGATACTTGGCCGGATATTTTGCAATATGATCGGGGGTAAGCGGGTAATTAAACTGTGATAATTTCATATATAAAATTTGACAAACTTATTATTATACGTATGAATAAGGAAAATGTTTCGTCTCAATGATTTTTTAGTCAATTTTCATAAGATTCTCAAGATCCTCAATTGTAACGCTGTTTATAACGGAGAAACCTCCGGATGATGTTCTAACAAGATCGGATAGGTGGGCACCACTTTCCAATGCAATCCCAAGGTCCCGAGCAAGAGACCTGATGTATGTCCCTTTACTGCATCTTATTCTTAGCGTCAAAAGGGGTGATATAAAAGAGATTGCTTCGAGAGAATATATTGTTACCCTTGAAGGCTTCAACTCTTTTTCTACCCCTGCCCGTGCAAGTTCATATGATCTGTTTCCGTCGACAAGTTTAGCCGAGAATATGGGGGGGATCTGGTCCTGTTCTCCAATAAACCCGGGAAAGATAGATTTTATTGAATCTATAGTTATATGCTCAAAGGGATAGTATGTGTCAATCTCCTTTTCGAGATCGAAGGATGGAGTGGTGCAACCAAAAGTAATTCCTGCAACATACTCCTTCTCCTGTTTCTGAAGCATTTCTGCAAGTTTTGTTGCTTTACCCAGACAAATAATCAGAACTCCGGTTGCCAGCGGGTCAAGGGTTCCTGCATGTCCTACCTTAATGTTTTTAACTCCGAAAAAACGCTGGGCCCTGAACTTGATTTTCCTGACAACGTCAGAAGATGTCCAGCCATAGGGTTTGTTTACGGAAATTACAATACCATGGGGGTATTCGTCAATATTTCGCACAAGAGCCTTACTGCAATGTTCTTTTTCAATTGTGTAGTATGACATCCTGACAGTTGATTTTATTAATTCGTGCAAGGTGCCTTCCTCCTTCAAAATCTGTTGAAAGAAATGTATGCACGATCTCCTTTGCAAGTTCTTCGGAGATAAATCTTGCAGGCAGGGAGCAAATATTTGCGTTGTTATGTTGTCTTGCTAAAGAAGCAATTTCATTTGTCCAGCACAGAGCGGCCCTTATTCCCTGATGTTTGTTAACCGTCATGTTTATCCCGTTTCCGGACCCGCATATAGCGATACCCGCTGCTACATCTCCTTTTATTACGGCCTCTGCCAGCGGATGGGCAACATCGGGATAATCCATACTGTCGGCAGAGTATGTGCCAAAATCCTTAGCCTGATAACCCATTACTGAGAGCTCCTTTTTAAGAATCTCCTTGAGTTCGAATCCGGCATGATCGGAAGCTATTCCAATATATCTGTCATTAGTAATCATAATGCGCAAAGGTAGTTATTTATTGTAGTGGGAAAGAATATTTATACATTTGCATAAGTAAAATCTTTAATACACACATGGCAATTCCAATGTTAGACCTTAAGGGTCAGTACAAAAAAATAAAACCTGAGATAGACGCAGCGATACAGCAGGTACTGGATAATACAAATTTTATAAATGGGAAAGAAGTTACCGAATTTGAAGTCAATCTTGCGGAATATCTTAATTCCAGCTATGTTATAGCCTGCGCCAACGGGACAGATGCTTTGCAGATAGCAATGATGGCTCTTGAGCTGAAACCGGGAGACGAGGTAATTGTTCCTGCATTCACATATGCAGCTACAGCAGAGGTTGTAGGGTTATTGGGCCTGGTACCGGTTCTTGTAGATGTATATCCGGGAACATTTAATATTAAAATTGAGGACATAGAACCTTCGATATCCAATAAAACAAAAGCCATTGTTCCTGTCCATCTTTTTGGACAGAACAGCGATATGGAACGGATAATGGAGATTGCCGGCAGACATAACCTATATGTGATAGAAGACAATGCACAGGCGCTTGGGGCAAAATACAGATATTCCGATGGCAGGGAGGTTTATTCGGGAACTATAGGGCATATTGGATGCACCTCATTTTTTCCGACAAAGAACCTTGGATGTTTCGGAGATGGAGGAGCAATTTTCACGCAGGATAAAGAGCTTGCTTCCAAAATTAGGATGGTTACCGACCACGGACAGAAAGTTAAATATTTTCACGACATAATTGGCTGTAATTCAAGGCTTGACACTATTCAGGCGGCAATACTTAATATCAAGCTCAGCCATTTGAATGAGTATTCTGCTGCAAGATACCGCTTTGCACAAAGATATAAGCAGCTTCTAGAAGGTGTAGAAGGAATTATTGTGCCGGAAGAGTCAGAAAACTCGACACATGTATACCATCAGTTTACTATTCAGATTAAGGGTCGCCGTGACGAACTAAGACAATATCTTACTGAAAAGGAAATCACATCTATGATTTATTACCCTATGTCTCTTAATAAGCAGAGAGCATTTGAGAAAATTTCCAGGATAAGGGTATCACTGAACAATTCAGAATATCTGGCGGATCAGGTATTGTCTCTACCAATGCATACGGAACTTAAAGATGAGGACCAGGTTACAATCTGCAAGGCTATAACTGACTTCTACAAGTAATAACAAAACAGTCTCATTTATGAAAAAAGCAAAGGTGTTGGTAACCGGAGGAACAGGGTATATTGGTGCCCATACAGCAGTAGAATTGTTCAACGCAGGATATGAGGTTTTACTAGCAGACAACTTCTCTAACTCTTCACCTGATGTACTTGACGGAATTGAGAAAATAACGGGTGAAAGACCTTTATTTGAAGAGGTTGACTGTTCAGATTATGATGCTTTCGGAAAACTTTTTGCGAAACACTCAGATATCAGGGCAGCAATTCACTTCGCTGCCTACAAAGCGGTAGGAGAGAGCGTCGAAAAACCTGTAATGTATTATAAAAATAATATTTTTTCTCTGGTCAATCTTATAGAACTTATGAACAGGCAGGGAAAGTCTTCAATTGTCTTTTCCTCCTCTTGTACTGTATATGGTCAACCTGCAAAGGAGAATCTTCCGGTTAGTGAGAATGCCCCGCTGCAACCTGCAACTTCTCCTTATGGAAGGACAAAGCAGATTTGTGAAGATATTCTGAATGACAGTGCAATTGCCTACAGAGATAAACTGAACGTGATTCTGCTGAGATACTTTAATCCAATAGGTGCCCATCCATCTGCATTTATTGGAGAGCTTCCAAGGGGTGTGCCACAGAATCTCCTGCCGTATATAACACAGACGGCTGCTGGACTTCGTGATTTCCTTAGTGTTTACGGTAACGACTATTCAACACCGGACGGCTCATGCATACGTGATTACATATATGTTTGTGACCTTGCCAAGGCACACGTTGCTGCAATGGAAAGACTACTGGAAAAATCAGGTGAAATGAAAGACAACATTGAGTATTTTAACCTTGGTACAGGAAAAGGACTCTCTGTTCTTGAACTGATTGAACTTTTCAAAATATCTACCGGAGTTGATGTTCCATACAGAATCACAGGCCGCAGGGCAGGGGATGTGGAACAAGTCTGGGCCGATCCGGCACTGGCCAATGAGGTTCTGGGCTGGAAAGCAACTACACCAATCGAGGATGTTCTTGCCTCTGCCTGGAAGTGGGAGAAAAAGCTAAGAGGGATAAACTAGGCAGACAAACCTCTTTCAATTCTTGAAATAGTCTCTTTCTTTCCTATAAGGGACATAATGTCTGCAATTCCTGCACCTTTGGATTCCCCAACCAGAAACAACCTAAGGATATTCATCACCGATCCCATCTGATAGCCTCTCTCTTTTATGAATGATGAGAGGGCAGGTTCCAGGCACTCTTTTGTAAAAGGCTCAAAACCATCGAGCATTTCAATAATTCCATTAAGAACTGCAGGGGTCTCCTCTTTCCAGAATTTCGTTTTTACGGCCTGATCATATGACGATGGTGCAACAAAAAGATAGTCGGACAAAGACCAGAACTCATTTACAAAGGCAGCTCTCTCTTTTATTAGATCTATCACTTTTGAAATATATGTGTCACTTTTTTCAATTCCTTTACTTTTAAGTACGGGCTTGAAGCTATCAACCAGCGATTGGGTGCTCTCTTTTCTCAGATACTCCTGATTAAACCACCTGGCTTTGTCCGGATTGAACTTTGCTCCTGATTTCACTACTCTTTCGAGTGAAAAGGCCTCTATTAACTCCTCAAGGGAGAATATCTCCTTTTCAGTTCCAGGGTTCCACCCAAGAAAGGCAAGAAGGTTTATGAAGGCCTCGGGAAAATAGCCATCCTCACGATATCCCCTCGATGTCTCCCCTTGTTCATTTGTCCATTGTAGCGGAAAAACAGGAAAACCTAAGCGGTCGCCATCTCTTTTGCTTAGCTTTCCTTTTCCGTCGGGTTTAAGAAGAAGTGAAAGATGGGCAAACTGCGGTTGAGAATCCTGCCATCCGAATGCCTCATATAAAAGATAGTGGAGAGGTAATGAAGGTAACCACTCTTCTCCCCTGATAACCTCGGTTATCTCCATAAGGTGATCGTCAACTATGTTCGCGAGGTGATATGTAGGAAGTTCATCCATTGCCTTCCAAAGGACCTTGTCGTCCAGTGTGCCGGAATTGACCTCAATATCTCCGCGGATAAGGTCTTTCATCTTAACAATACGGTTTTCAGGCATCTTGAAACGAACAACCCATTCGTTTGTGCCGCTTAATCGCTTTTGTGTCTCTTCCTGGGAGAAACTTAGCGAATTGGAAAGAGTATCCCTTGTAGTATGGTTGTATATAAATGTCTCTCCCTTTGCCTCTGCCTCTTTTCTCATTAGCTCCAGATCTTCAGAAGAGTCAAAAGAATAGTATGCATGGCCCTTATTTACAAGTTCTTCTGCATATTTGCGATAGAGATGTTTCCTCTGGGATTGCCTGTAGGGTGCGTGGGAGTGTTTTTCTGAGGCAACTTCTACAATCTTGCCGTTTTCCACACCTTCGTCGGGAGAAATTCCACACCATGCCAATGCTTCTATTATGTACTCCTCTGCTCCCGGAACAAACCTTTGAGAGTCTGTATCTTCGATTCTGAGGAGAAAATCTCCACCTCTCTGTTTTGCATAAAGGTAGTTGTACAATGCTGTCCTTACACCCCCTATATGCAGAGGTCCGGTTGGACTTGGAGCGAAACGGACCCTTGTTTTTCTGATCATAATAACTTAATCTTGTGTTTGATGTATATATGAATTGTCCGAAAGCAGATGTTGTTTACCGTCTACCTCTTCCAATCTGAATGTACTGCTCTCCCTGGCATCTGACTGTCTGGCTGCAATCCCGTTGTTCTGGTTGATTTTCATCTGTTTGCGTATATATGCGGGTTGAGATTCAAGGTCAGAAATATTTTCGCCGGATTCAATAATCAAAGCAGGTTTGTTCTTTTTTACAGCAGGTGCAGTAATCTGCTCTTTTCGGGTAACAGGAGCAGGGGTACGATTTACTGGAAGTCCTGCTGATGAAGAGAACAACTCTTCTGAATATGATGAAGAGCCTGAATGATTTCCGCTTCCATCGCTGCCTAGTACTACCGATTCAACTATCTTTCCTCCGGATGAGGATATTTGAGGTAGTGAGTTCATGTCAAAGCCCGTTGCAACAACCGTTACACTTATAGCATCCTCGATTGAAGGATCACAAACCACGCCGCGTTTGAAATTCTCCGGATTGTTGCCAGTGAATTCTTTTATGTAGTCCATGATCTGCGACAGTTCGGCCATTGTGAGACCGTGGTCCTTGCTGGATGTTATGTTTACAAGTACACTCTTTGCAGTTGTCAGGTCGAAGTCATTGAGCAAAGGAGAGGAGAAGGCCTCTTCAACAGCTCTTATCGCGCGGTTATCGCCACTGGCAGTACCGCTTCCCATAAGTGCCATTCCGCTGTTGTTCATAACCATCCTCACATCTGCGAAGTCTACATTTATGAATCCGGGGCGGGTGATAATTTCTGCTATTCCTTTTACAGCTGTGCTCAAAACTGAGTCGGCCTTTGGAAAAGCGTCGAAAATGGTCAAATCGCCGAATATCTTGTATAGTTTTTGATTGTCAATGATAAGAAGACTGTCTACATATTTCTCGAGCTCTTTAATACCCAGGACCGCTCTTTTCAGGAACTCGCTTCCCTCATCGCGGAAAGGTAAGGTTACTACACCTACGGTAAGAAGTCCGAGTTCCTTGGCAACCTTGGCAATAACAGGGGCAGCTCCGGTGCCGGTACCTCCACCCATTCCTGCTGTTATGAACACCATCTCGGTTGTACCCTGGAGCATCTCCCTTATTTTGTCGATTGTCTCAACAGCCGCCTTTTTACCTTGTTCCGGATTGCAACCGGCACCCAACCCTCTGGTAAGGACGTTGCCGAGTTGCAGCTTCTCGGGTATGGGGCTGGAAGCTAATGCCTGAGTATCGGTGTTGCAAATCATGAAGTCGACATTCTGAATTCCCTGCCGGAACATCTGATTGACAGCGTTGCCGCCGCCACCGCCTACACCGATTACCTTAATTATTGACCGGTTTGCCTCCCAGTCTACAGGTAAATATTCTTTCATATTAGTTAAGCTTCGTTATCTGAGTTGTCAAATATGCCTCCAAGCACACCAAGTGTCTGGTTGATAAAGCTTCCGTGTCTCTTTTCCCTTTTGTCTGTTTGGCCTTTATGCCCTTTATCGGAGATTACCTCAGGTATCTGCTCCTTAGGGAAAAGTGTTGCCACATGTTGCTCCTGTTCTGCGGTCTGTTTTGCACTCTTCTCGCTTTCAAATCCTTTGATTATTAGACCAACTGCAGTTGAAGAGCTTGGTTTGCAAACTCCTTCGCAAGAGTCAAAGGTAATACTATTATTGGGAGAGGCAATCCTTGTGTCGAATCCGGTTTTAAATTTTACAAACTGACAGAGGTTAGTAAGTTGTGACCCGCCACCTGTAATCACTATGCCTGCACGTATCTTATCCTGATAACCAGAGTTCTCTATCTCATACATTATTGCCTCGATAATCTCTTCTACGCGGGCTTCAATTATACCTGCTATAACACGGAATGATACCTCTCTTGATTCACGACCGCCTATTCCGGGAATTATCACAGTTTTGTTTTCCGGTGCATACTCACTGTAGCATGAACCATACTGGATCTTCATCTGTTCAGCATTTCTCGACGACACACCACACCCCTGACGAAGGTCTTCTGTAATGGAGTTGCCCCCAAACGGTATTACTGCGGTATGACGTACTATATTGTCTTCGTAAATCAGAAGGTCGGTTGTGCCACCACCCATATCCACCATTGCTACACCTAGTTCCATTTCGTCTTCTGAGAGCACGGCACGGGCTGAGGCCACAGGCTCCAGAATAAGATCTTTCAATATCAGACCTGCTCTGTTGATTACAAGTTTACTATGTTCCACAGAGTTGATTTTGCCAATAAAGATCTTATAGTCACCCTCTATCTGAGTTCCTGTCATCCCTACAGGGTCCTTTACTCCAATGTGGTCGTCTACATTATATGACTGAGGCATCACATGCAGTATCTTCTCTCCTGCTGAGACCCGAGAGTTGAACATATCCTGTTCCATCTCCTCTATCTCCTTTTCAGATATGAGTTCGTCGGATTTTCCCCGGTTCCTGCTGTGTCTTGCAGTGTTGCATTTGATGTTTTGTCCGGCTATTCCTACATACACTTCGCTAATCTCTATACCGTCTTCCTGTTTTATCTCCTTTATTGTAGGAATCAGTGAGTCAAGAACATTCTGGATGTTCACTACCTCACCACGCATGACTCCCTTGGAAGGGGCTTCGCGGAATGATACAATCTTATAGCCCGAATCTGTCTTTTCTCCAACCAGGGACACAACCTTTGTTGTTCCAAGGTCTATAGCTGCAATGTACCTTTTCATATGTTTAAGTTATTATTTGTTTTATTTTCTCTTTTTTTACAAACTATCTGATTGCCAAACTGCAAGTCAATTGTCTTGTACTTTTCCCAGCCTTCTGCCGGAATAACCTCTTGATAAAAGACATATAGCTTTTTAAACTTATAGTCAATATTGTCGAGATGTCCGAATATTATCTCCTGCTCACCAATACGTGGTGTAAGATGAAGAATGCCCTTTTCGTCAATATATATCTGTTCCACCATTGAGTTCCAGAACTCTTCCCTGTACAGATAAAGCCCCAGCTCCTTAAGATCCTGTGCCCACTCTCCATTCTTTTTCGCCATTCCTCTTTGTCCCTGAACCAGTGTAAGGGGAATGTTACCGGAAACAACAGGAACATATGAGGTATAGGTCTTTACCAGCGGGAAAATATATGCGGTTTCATCCATATAAAAACCGCCGTTTGAAGTCTCTATCCTGAGTATTGGTCTCCTTTGCCTGATATCCACTCTCAATATACCCTCCCTTGTATAGCTCACCTCTGTCCTTTTGATTGCATTGCGGTTGTTAAGTATACACTCAAGGAAATGCTGATTGATATGCTTCAGTTTGCTTTCATCTGGGGTGATTCCTTCTACTTTCAACAATTCAATTATCTCTTCCTTTGTTACGAACCGGTTGTCTGCACTATCCAGTATGGTAACCTTGATGGATTTGCATACCTGTTTTGCCTCCTTTTCTTTTGTGAGAACAGTTGAAAAGAACAGGTAGGCTGCTATTGATGCAAACAGCAGTGTGTAACCAAAATATTTAAGTATTTTTTTAAACATTATATCTCTTTTTCAAATACGCGGTTATTGGTTCAATAAACCTGTCAATATCGCCGGCTCCGAAAGTGATTAGTGTATCTATATCCCTGTCTGCAAGTGTGGCCATTAACTCACCTTTATTTATCAATATCTTGTCTTCCAGCTTTACAGCGTCAAAAATTATCTGTGATGTCACCCCCTCTATAGGAATCTCACGGGCCGGGTATATGTCCAGAAGGATTAGAGCATCCAGCTTACTCAGACTTTCTGCAAACTCCGGAGCGAAGTCTCTTGTCCTGGTATACAAATGGGGCTGAAAAACAGCTGTCAGTTTTCTACCGGAGAAAATATTTCTCATTGAGCTTATGGCAGCCGATATCTCTTTAGGATGATGGGCATAGTCGTCTATATATGAACAGAGAGGAGTATTCAGACGGATGTCGAACCTCCGTTCTACTCCTGAAAATGATGCTAGTGCTTTCTTAACTGATTCTGGCCCGACTCCTGCCATCAATGCTACTGCTGAGGCGGCTACTGCATTCTCTACATTAACCCATCCCGGCACTCCTAAAGAACAATCTGTTATTATACCTCCCGGGTGATTCAGATCAAATGTGAAGAATCCACCGTTTGTTACCCGGATGTGTGTTGCATAAAAATCTGACGGAGTTTCGTACGAATATTCATATACCTGTTTAGCCTGTACCCTGGAGAGATCGAGCCCGATACCCTTTTTTACAATCAGGATTCCTGTTTTCTTCACCTGTCCTGCAAATTCCTGAAAGGCATCCTGAATGTTTCTGTGGTTTGCGTAAATATCCAGATGATCTGCATCGGCAGATGTTATTACTGCAATTTCAGGGAAAAGCTGAAGAAAAGAACGGTCAAATTCGTCTGCCTCAGCAACCAGAAACTCGCCTCTGTCCAGCAGAAGGTTTGAATGATAGTTCTTTGATATCCCTCCGAGGAACGCGGTACAACCGGTCCCCGAAGCTGTGAGTATGTGAGCAAGAAGTGTGGAAGTTGTGGTCTTACCGTGCGTTCCGGCTACAGCAAGTGTCGTTTTTGATGAAGCAATGAAGCCAAGTGCTGCTGAGCGTTTGATTATACTGTGTCCTTTCTCTTTAAGGTAATTGTACTCTTTCAGATCCCCTGGGATTGCGGGAGTATAGATAATAAGAGTATCCTCTATATTATCTTTAATGTCAGAAGGGATGTTGGCAGGATCGTCCTCAAAATGAACAGATATTCCCTCTTCCTCCAATTCAGAAGTAAGTTTGCTTGGTGTACGGTCATAACCGGCAACCTTGCAACCGGCATGATTGTAGTATCTGGCCAGTGCACTCATTCCTATGCCACCTATTCCCAAAAGATATACACGTTTCATAACTACTTTACAATTAAATTAATTACCTCCTTAGCGATAGTTTCCGCAGAGTTACTATACGCAAGTCCGGAAATATTATGCTCCATCTCTGCAACTCTTTTGGGGTCCTCAGCAAGTGTTACTGCTATATCCATTAATCTTTTCTCAGCATCTGAGTCTTCTACAAGTAATGCTGCCTTTTTATTTACAAGAGCCATTGCGTTGTGGGTCTGATGGTCCTCAGTTACATTAGGTGACGGGACAAAAATGCATGCTTTTTTTGCTATGCATAACTCAGAAATGGTTCCCGCACCAGCTCGTGTTATTACTACGTCGGCAGCAGCAAAAGCATGATCCATCCTCTTAATGAACTCACTCTCCTTGATATAATCCCTTTTGTTTTTCTCCATGAATGCTGTTATATCTGCTTTGTAAAACTTGCCGTATTGCCAGATTATCTGTATGTTGCTTTCAATATTGTCTGTTATCCAATTCTTTATGCAGCTGTTTAGTGTTCTTGCTCCAAGACTCCCTCCCACGACAAGAATCGTCTTTTTTTGAGGATCAAGTCCAAAGAACTCAATTGCTGCATCTTTATTTTCACTTGTTGTTTCAACAATCCCTGCTCTTACAGGATTTCCGGTGATGAGAATCTTATTGGCATAGAAGAACCTCTCCATCCCTTCATATGCAACACATATTTTTTTTGCCCTCCGTCCAAGTATCCTGTTTGTAAGTCCGGCGAAGGAGTTTTGCTCCTGTATAAGATAAGGGATGCCTCTCTGTCCTGCCATCCACAAGATTGGCCCACTTGCATAACCGCCAACTCCTACAACAGCATCTGGCTTAAAGTCGTCAATTATCTTTCCCGCCATCTTAAGACTTTTCAAAATCCTGAATGGAAGCTTTAAGTTATCTATGTCCAGTTTTCTTTTAAGACCAGCAACCGGCAAACCGACAATCTTATACCCAGCAGCAGGAACTCTTTCCATCTCCATTTTGCCAAGAGCTCCAACAAACAGAATCTCACTGTCCGGATATAACTTCTTTATTGCGTCTGCAATGGAAATGGCCGGGAAAATATGCCCGCCGGTTCCTCCTCCGCTGATAATCACTCTGAAATTTTCTCTCATAAGACTACCTCCTCAACATTATTTTCCTTTTTCTCATTCTCAACCACCTTGTCTACCTCTATCGTTCTGCTTACAGACAGAATTATTCCGAAAGCAGCACTCATTATAATAAGGGATGTACCCCCCAGACTTATTAACGGAAGTGTATGTCCTGTCACAGGGAGTATCCCGACATTAACCAGAATATGAAGCATGGCCTGAGATGTTATCAGGAGACCAAGTCCTATTACAAGCATAGAGGTAAATACCTTTGAACATGACCTTGCAAGGACAATGCATCTGAAAAGGAACCACAGATAGAGCATAAGAACCAGAAATCCTCCCAGAAATCCCCACTCCTCACAATTATTGTATATATAAAATCTGAGTAGGGGTGAGGCAGTACATACCTTTGGGTACTATTGCCCGGTCCTTTGCCAAAAACGCCTACTGAGGCAATTGCTGCCTTGGCCATATCTGCCTGAAATGTCTTGTCCATCTCATGCTGTTTCTCCTCGGGAGATAGCTTTTTGTCAATCTCCTTTTCTACTACGAAATTCTTAACTCGATTTATCGCAGTCTCTATTCTGGGAAAAAGTCCGAATGCCTGATTGAGAATTATTACAATGACAAGTGCACCAAGTGCAATGCCTGCACTTTTGACCAGATGACTCCATCTTACACCAGCAGTAAAAAGTATCAGAAATAGTATTCCTGCAAGTATAATTGCAGTGGAGGCACTGCCGTTGAGTATAAGCAGACATATTATTCCTAAAGGGACCAATACCCAGAAGAAGAACTCCTTAAAATTTTCGAATTTTCTCTCTTCCAATATTTTGGCCAGATAAAGTACTGTGGCTATCTTGGCTATCTCTGCCGGCTGAAAGGACAATCCGAAAATACTTATCCACCTGTCAGCTCCATTTATGTTTTTTCCTATTACAATTGTAGCTATCAAAAGTGCAACACTTACTATAATACCCAGATACGAGAGCATCCTGTACCAGCCGAGAGGAATCTTATAACATATATAGAGAGCTGTAAGTCCGAACAAGACAAACCTCATCTGTTTCAGAAGGAAGTCCAGTGTACTCTTGCCCTCCTTGAATGCCAGTGAGCTGCTTGATGAGTAGACTGCAGCAATTGAGATAAGTGAGAGCAGAAACACGATAATCCAGATTACCTTATCTCCCTTCAGTCTGTATATTATAGAATCAGAATCGCTCATTTTTATAAATTTTGAACAGCTTGTTTGAATTGTTTACCTCTGTCTTCATAATTTTTGAAAAGATCAAAGCTTGCACACGCTGGTGACAACAAAACAGTATCACCCGGTTTTGCAATTGAGTACGCTGTTCTCACTGCCTCCTCTGCCGACAGCACGTCGTACATAGCCTCTACCTTGTCGCTGAAGTGTTCATGCAGCTTGGCATTATCCACCCCCAGACATATTATTGCAGTCACCCTCTCCTTTACAAGCTCATAAAGAGGGGCATAGTCATTTCCTTTATCCTTACCTCCTGCAATCCAGATTACCGGAGTTGTCATACTCTCAAGTGCATACCATGTGGAATTTACATTTGTTGCCTTGGAGTCATTGATATATAGTACGTTCCTTACCTTAAGCACCTTTTCAAGACGGTGTTCAACTCCTTTGAAACTTGAGAGACTGTCGCGAAGGACCTCATTCTTTACATTCAGAACCTTTCCAGTTATTGCTGCCGCCATTGAGTTGTAAATATTGTGTTTTCCCTGAAGTGATAGCTCGTTTATGAACATACGGTAATCTCTGTCGTCATAATGAACATGCATCTGGTCGTTTTCGAGAAAAGCGCCCTCTTCTACAATTTTAGTCTGACTGAAAGGAAGTTTTTTTGCCTGAAGGACAATCTTGTTAAGATGTGAAATGCTTATTTCGTCATCGGCACAAAATATGAAGCAATCCTCACTCGACATATTCTGAGTGACACGGAACTTTGCCTTGATGTAATTTTCCATCTCATAGTTGTAGCGGTCCAGGTGGTCGGGGGTAATGTTCAGCAGAACAGCAATATCAGCTTTGAAATCGTACATTCCGTCTAGTTGGAAGCTGCTCAGTTCCAGAACATAATAATCGAAACTTTGTGTAGCTACCTGATATGCGTATGATTGTCCGATATTTCCTGCAAGACCAACATTCAAACCTGCATTCTTCAGTAGAAAATAGATTATAGATGTTGTGGTTGTCTTTCCGTTGCTTCCTGTGATACAAATCTTCTTTGCGTTGTCATATCTGCCGGCAAACTCAATTTCAGAAATGACAGGTATCCCTTTTGCGATTATCTCCTCCACAATCGGAACAGTATCCGGAATACCGGGACTTTTAATAACCTCATCGGCATTAAGGATTAGTTCCTTACTGTGACCTCCCTCCTCATACATTACACCATATTTCTCGAGCATGGCCTTGGCTTCGCCCGATATCATATTGCTATCGGACAAAAAGGTGTCATTACCCTTTATAACAGAGAGTACTGCCGAACCTACTCCACTTTCTCCACCTCCGAGAATGACTACTCTTGACATATTATCTAATTTTTAATGTTATAATTGTTAAACCTGCAAGCAGTATTGCAATAATCCAGAATCTGGCCACTATCTTGGCCTCCGGAATTGCCCGCTTTGGTGTCTGAATTAGAGCAGGAATGTTCTCCTTCTGAAAATGATGATGCAGAGGAGCCATTTTAAATATCCTTATTCCTGTTCCATATCTCTTTTTTGTATACTTGAAGTATATCCGTTGAATCATTACCGACAAAAGTTCCACAAAGAAAATTCCGCAAAGTATTGGAATAAGAAGCTCTTTCTTAATGATAATTGCAGCGACTGCAATTATTCCTCCTATTGCCAAACTTCCGGTATCACCCATAAATACCTGTGCCGGGTATGAGTTGTACCAGAGAAAGCCCACCAGAGCCCCTATGAATGCAGCCAGAATTATCACCAGTTCGCCAGTATTTGGTATATACATTATATTAAGATAGTTGGAGTAGATTATATTACCCGATACATATGCAAGTATGGCCAGAGTGACACCAACTATAGCAGATATTCCGGTTGTTAGTCCGTCCATTCCGTCAGTTATATTTGTCCCGTTCGAGACAGCAGTCACTATGAA
The DNA here is from genome assembly GCA_041659025.1 of Bacteroidales bacterium. GTDB lineage: Bacteria > Bacteroidota > Bacteroidia > Bacteroidales > UBA932 > Bact-08. The sequence continues at coordinate 81,614 of JBAZZA010000003.1, forward strand.
TATTATGACAAAAATGTATATTATCCACGTTACTTTCTCTCCTGCCTCTCCCTTAACAGGTGAAAGCCAGGAGTAGTCAAATTCATTACCCTTTATAAAAGGAATAGTGGTTTTGGTGCTTTTTTCCTCCTTGAAATAACTTACCTTATCGGAAAATCCCTCCTGTGAAACAATCTCTGCTCTGGCCTCTTTTGTCATCTGAGTTGCAGGAACACGCACAACTGCCTGGTCACTCATATACAGACTAAGCCCCACAATGAGACCAAGACCAACCTGCCCTACAATCTTGAACTTGCCTTTAAGACCCTCCTTATTCTTCTTGAATACCTTTATATAGTCGTCGGCAAAGCCGATAAATCCCAACCAGATGGTTGTCACTATCATAAGTTGTACATAAACATTGGTAAGGTCACCAAAGAGTACAGCAGGAATCAACAGGGATACTATAATAATTATTCCTCCCATAGTAGGAGTTCCCTTCTTTTGCATCTGACCCTCAAGTCCGAGATCGCGGATCTCTTCTCCAATCTGCATTTTTGCCAGCCTTCCGATCATTTTCTTACCAACGAAGAGAGCTATCAGCAAAGAGAGTATCAATGCCGAAAATGCCCTGAAAGATATATACTTGAGCAATCCAATACCAGGAAAGTCAATAGTGTCCTTAAAGTAATCGAAAAGATTGTATAGCATAATTACCCGCAGTTTTGGTTAAATATTTCCGATATCACCTCTTTGTCGTCGAAATGGTGCTTTACCCCTTTTATATCCTGATAATTCTCATGTCCCTTTCCAGCAACCAGTATGATGGAACCCTCCTTTGACATGAGCAGGGCTGCCTTGATTGCTTCCTTTCTGTCTGTTATAAACAAGACTCCCGCACGTTCCTTTGGTGTGAAGCCTGCCTTAATGTCTTCAATAATTGATTCCGGCTCTTCAAATCTGGGATTGTCTGAGGTTACGATTATCTTATCTGAATATTTGGCTGCAATCTGTGCCATTTCTGGCCTTTTGCTTTTATCGCGGTTTCCGCCACACCCGAACACTGCTACTATTTCACTTTCACCCGCACAGTCCCTCAGTGTTTTCAATACGTTTTCCAACGCATCCGGTGTATGTGCGTAATCAACCACAGCGGTAAGTTTATTAAGCCCCTTGAGATATTCAAGTCTTCCGGAAACTGAAGTCAATGCACTTAGTTGAACCAGAACCTCCTCTTTGTCTGCACCAAGCAATATTGCTGATGAGTATATTGCAAGAAGATTGTAGGCATTGTGCTCTCCTATGAACCTAGTCCAGACTTCGCGACCGTCTATCCTTACAAGCATTCCGTCAAGACCCTTTTCAATAATCCTGCAGTTGAAATCTGCAAGAGTAGTGCAGGAATATGTGTATTTGTGTGCCAGTGTGTTCTGAAGCATCACGAGACCATTTTTATCGTCCAGATTAGTAAGAGCAAAAGCAGCAGGAGGCAGATTGTCAAAAAAACTCTTCTTTACCCTGATATACTCCTGAAAAGTTTTGTGGTAATCAAGATGATCATGGGTTATGTTGGAAAAAATTGCACCGGCAAAATTGAGCCCGCATACCCTGCTCTGATCAAGCGAATGAGAACTTACCTCCATAAAACAATATTCACATCCTGCGTCAGCCATCTGAGCAAGTAATGCATTTGTTTCAATAGGATCGGGTGTTGTATGGGTTGCTTCTGTTCTTTTGTCAAAAACATAGTTAGCAATAGTGGACAGAAGGCCACATTTATATCCCAGACCGGAGAATAACTGATACAGCAATGTCACTGTTGTAGTTTTACCGTTTGTTCCGGTAATACCTATGAGCTTAAGCTTATCAGACGGATTGTCATAAAATGAAGATGCTACGAATCCAAGTGCCTTATGGCTGTCCTCTACACATACTATTGTTGCAGGCAACGCAACTGATGGTGCTACCTCACAGATTACAGCTGTTGCCCCGGCTTCAATAGCTTTGCCGATAAAGTCATGTCCATCTGAAGTACCTCCTTTAACCGCAACAAAGAGAGAACCCTCTTTAACCTCTCTGGAATCGAAACAGACAGAGAGAATATCTGCTTCTCTGTTGCCTGTTACCGACAAAACCTTAACACTATTTAACAACTTGTTTAATTTCATATTCTTCTGAAAGTTGAATTTGTATAATACTCTTTTTTTCGGCAACAGAACCCGGAGCAGGGGTCTGGCTCACAACCCTACCACGGCCTGTGAATTGTACTCTGTAGCCTTGGTTTTCAAGCAGATAAATTGCATCTCTTAATCCCATGTTTATTACGCTTGGTAAAGAGTCGGTTACAATCTGACACTCCTTTACCGTAACCATGTTGCTGTCTTTTGAGAACTGCAGCCATTCGGCATTCGGCGGTATGATTTTTTCTCCTACCGGCACAAGTGAAAGAAGCTTGTTTGTAGTACTGCTCCTGCCGGAAAGTATTGATGGTTTTGTCTTTGGCTCTGTTCCTTTTCCTTTTACTGATTCCTTCCAGTCTGGACTTGATGCATATATTTTGTCAGATACCTGCTTGAAAACCGGAGCGGCCCAAGCCCCTCCGTAGAAATTTGCCCGGGTCTTGTTTGTGTAAAGGACTACAATAGCAGAATACTGAGGATTGTCAGACGGGAAAAATCCGGCAAAAGATGCCTGATGCTTACGGAAACCTTGCGCGTCAATATATCTGCCGTTAAATGCAATTTGTGCCGTTCCGGTCTTTCCGGAGATTGAATAGCGTTCATCGTTGAATGCTTTTGCAGTACCCTCAACAACTACCCCTCTGAGTGCCTTATGGACTGCTTCAACAGTGGATTTAGAACAGATTGAACCGCTCAGCTCCTGCGGCTGAAACTCTTTCTCAATAACCCCGTACCGCTGAAGGTTTTGTACAAAGTACGGTTTCATCATCTTTCCTCCATTTGCAATAGCGTTGTAAAACGTTAAAGTGTGAAGAGGGGTAAGAAGTGAAGCATAGCCCATTGCCATCATTGGCAGGGTAAGTTTGGACCACATAGCATCACCGGGTGAGTGAATTACCGCGCGCCCTTCGCCCATGATGTCAAGATTGAACTTCTCGTTCAGTTTCATATTATTAAGCCTGTCTACATACTTTTTCTCATTATTTGAATAGTACTCTACAGCTAGTTTGGCAAAAGCCACGTTAGACGATTTCTCAAATGCTTTTAAGACATTTATAAGGCCATATCCGCCATGGGTTACATCTGTAAATGTCTTGGTGCTGTATGTCCATTTTCCATCTCCTGCATCAACAGGGGTGTCGAGTGTCACATACCCATCCTCGATAAGTGCAACCAGTGTTGCTAGCTTGAAGGTTGACCCTGGTTCAGTTGCCTGTCCTATCGCATAGTTGAAAGACTCATCAAATTCACCATCGGCATTTTTCTTCATATTTGCTATTGCCAGTATTGCTCCTGTCTTCACTTCCATAACAATTGCAGTCGCCCCTTCGAATACGTCGGAAAGTGCAAGTTGACTTTTAAGAGCATCCTCTGCGGCCTCCTGAATATCAATATCAAGTGTTGTCTGAACGTCGTAACCATCCTTCGGTAGCACCAAAGCTTCGTTGTCTATCGGCTTCCACTCTCCCCCAAGCATCCTCTGTACAGTCTGTTTGCCCGGAATACCCTTGAGGTAGAAATCATAGCTACCCTCAATTCCAACACCAGTTCCCTGTGAATTGATGAACCCTATGGTTCTGTATGCGAGTCTGCCATATGGGTTGTTCCTTTTGTTCCTCTGTTCCGCTATTATGCCGCCTCTGTTTGCACCAAGGTTGAAAAGCGGAAACTTTTTTATTGTCATCAGTTCAGAATAGTCTACCAGTCGGTTTCCTATCGCCTTGTAACGTTTGTTTTGCTTTCTTGCAAGAACAAGGTCTGTCTTGTAGGCAAGAGGAGTTTTGTCCAGGAAGAATCCGCTGAGAGCAGCTGCCAGAGCATCAATATTGTTGTTGAAAGTTGTATCACCCGGAACGAGACAATCCATCCTTACCTGATAATATGGGACAGAAGCAGAGAGCGACCTGCCGTCGCGGGCAAGGATGCTTCCTCTTGTGGCCTCAATTTCTTCTATACGAAAAGATATGTCGTCTGAACTTACCTTAAGTGTTGTGAAGTATTGCAACTGTATGATACGGCCGACAACCATCAGACTAAGTATGACGATAAAAAAGTATATTATGCTTACCCTTTGAACTATCTCCTTCATGCTACTTCTCTATTAATATCCTTCTTGGTGGTTCGGTTGGTATTATCAGTTTTGAATTCTGCTCAAAAAGGCGCTTCTCTACTTCTGCCCTTTTGCTTTGATACATTAACTTTGATGACTTGCTTGTATAGTCGGCTTTGAGGTTTTTCAGCTCCTTTTGATTTCTTCGCTCTGTGAGCATGCTCTTCTCAATGCCAAAGTTTATGCTTATGTACAGGATAATCAGAACGAAGATGTAGAGAACAAATCTTGCCTGCTGCAAAATGCCGCTGTGCAAGAGAATCTGCCCACCCATTATCTCCGATATCCAATTACGTTTTGCCATAAGTTTCTATTTTTTTTCTACAATCCTTAATTTGGCGCTCCTGGCCCTTGTGTTGCCAGATATTTCATCGTCTCCCGGCACAAGAGGTTTTTTTGTTATAGCCTTAAAAGGGCTGGAGATATTGCCGTAAAAATCTTTCTCAACCACACCGTCGATAGTTCCGGAGCGCATAAAGTTCTTAACCATACGGTCTTCCAGAGAGTGGTATGTAATAACTACCAGTCTGCCCCCTGGTCTGAGCACCTTTACAGTGTCGTCTAAAAAACCTTCCAGGGCCTTCATCTCTCCATTTACTTCAATCCTCAGTGCCTGATATACTTTTGCCAGGTATTTGTGTTCTGCAAATTTTGGAAGCACAGGTTCAAGAGCCTTGTTGAGATCGGTTGTCGTTTTAATTGCCGTCCCCTCCCGGTATTTGCATATAAGCTGGGCAACCCTTTTGCTGTTTTCAACCTCTCCGTAATTACTCATCACCCATATTAGTTTCTCAGGAGAGTAGCTATTTACAATGTCTGCCGCTGTTATACGGGCCGACTGATTCATTCGCATATCTAGTTGAGCATCGAACCGGAACGAAAATCCTCTCTCTTCTGTATCAAACTGGTGAGATGAAACCCCAAGGTCGGCCAGGATTCCATCTACATATTCAAACCCATGGTAATGGACATAATTCTGAATAAATCTGAAATTATTATGAATAAGAATGAGCCTGCTGTCAGCCGGAGCGTTGCCTAGAGCATCAGCATCCCTGTCAAATGCCAGCAGTTTGGCATTTTGGTCCATCCTTGACAGTATCTCCCTGCTATGTCCGCCCCCTCCAAATGTAGCATCCAGATATATGCCTGATGGTACAATTGCTAAAGCTGATACACTTTCATCAAGCAGGACGGGTGTATGATAAGCACTCATAAAACAACTCCTTTCCTTATCCTAAAATTTTTTCTGCTAATGCGAGATAGTCGCTCTCAGGTAATTTGGTGTTCTGGAAATTCTCTTTTGCCCAGATCTCAATCTTATGATCGTTTCCGGCAAAGACTACCTCTCTCTCAACACCAATTTGCTCAAGTAACCTTTTGGGGATTGATATTCTGCCGAGTTTTTCATCAGGTTCGACTACTGCCCGGTCTCTCATGTATTCTCTCCAAAACTGACTGTGTTCACGATTAAAAAAGTTCAGACGGGATTTTACCTTCTCAGACTCCTTTGCCCACTCTTCATATGTGAACATTTCCAGGCAGTTGGAAAATAAATCCTTTTTTACTACTAAGCGAAGGTCATCTACGGAAATCACGGACTTAAATGACGAAGGGAGTATCAACCTGCCTTTGTCATCTACTTTAACCGTATATTCTCCTATAAACTTGACCATTTTAGATTTTTTTATCTGCTTTTTGTCTTATGCAAAAATAAGTAATGTTTTCCATTTTCTTACATTTTTTTACAATTTTTTCCACAATATTATCAACAAATTCCTAACTTCGAATTGTAAAAAACCCGATATGCAGAAACTTATACTTCTTTTAGCACTTTTTTTGACTCTATCTTGTTCAGAGAGAGGAGTGAAAAATGACAAAAACGAAAATGCAAAAGCAAAAAATGATGTTACCGAATTTGGAATACCGGTGTCGGGCTTTAATGTGCGCGAGGGGCAGATAAAAAGAGGACAATTTTTCACCAACCTCATGAATGAGCTGGGAGTACCCGACGCAGATATTTATTCTCTGACTCAAGCCGCCAGAAATGTGTTTGATCTGAAAAAACTCAGGGTTGGCAATAATTACAGAGCATTTTTTACATTGGGTGAAAATCCCGGACTAGCCTATCTGATATATAAGGAGAGCAAGACATCGTTTGTAGTTTTTGGTCTTCACGATTCAATATTTGTAAAAGTTTACGAAAAAGAGGTGACCACAAGGACAAGGCTTGGAGAGGCAAAAATCACCACATCTCTCTGGGATGATGTAGACAGGGCAGGTCTGAATATTAATTTGGCTTCAAGACTGGAAGACATCTATGCATGGTCCATAGACTTCTTTGGACTACAGAAGGGTGATTCTTTTAAAGTTATCTATGATGAGGTAGTGATAGACGACGAGGTTGTGGAGATTGGGACAATATATGCAGCCTATTTCACGCACGGAGGAAAGGTGTATGATGCATACAGGTATAAACAGAATGACACAGGTTCAGTGCAGTATTTCAACTCATTGGGGGAAAATTTGAAGAAGGCATTTTTAAAGGCTCCTCTTAGTTTTACAAGGGTATCATCGGGGTTCACATATTCCAGGAGACACCCTGTAACGAGAATAGTGAGACCCCATACAGGAGTTGATTATGCTGCACCAAAGGGTACACCGGTAATGAGCATAGGAGAGGGTGTGGTTGTGCAGAAAGGATATGCGGGAGGCGGGGGTAACACAGTAAAAATCAAGCATAATGCAACGTACTCATCTGCATATCTTCATCTTTCGGCTTATGCCAAAGGCATTGTTGCAGGGGCACGTGTCCGTCAGAGTCAGATTATTGGTTATGTGGGTAGTACTGGACTCTCAACCGGACCTCATCTCGACTTCAGGATATGGAGGAACGGTACCCCTATCAACCCTCTCAAGATGGAGTCGCCACCTGCAAAAAAAATAGAGAAATCGCAGGAAGAGGAGTTCAGAAGCGGTATTAAATCTGTAAAAATGTTGATGGACTCTCTGGTTACAATGCAATACATGGATACTCTTATATTCAAATTGGGAAAGAGATAATCTAATGTTATCTTTGCCGTAAATAATAATTTATGGCAGACGAAAAGATCATTTTTTCAATGAACGGTGTTGGTAAGATTCTACCAACCAATAACAAGGCAATATTAAAGGACATTTACCTATCTTTTTTCTATGGAGCCAAGATTGGCATCATAGGTCTTAACGGTTCGGGTAAATCTACACTTTTGAAGATTATAGCGGGAATCGAAACTGCGATTCAGGGAGATGTTGTGTGGGCACCCGGTTACACTGTTGGATACCTTGAACAGGAGCCTCATCTTGACGAAAACAAGACTGCTCTTGAAATTGTGCAGGAGGGGGTACAGGAGGTCATGGACCTTATGAAGGCCTACGAAGAGGTCAATGCAAAGTTTGCTGAGCCTATGGAAGACGATGAGATGAATAAGCTGATAGAACTTCAGGGAGAGCTGACCGATAAAATCGAACATGCAAACGGATGGGATATTGATTCAAAGCTTGAAAGAGCCATGGATGCTCTTCAATGCCCCGACCCTGATGCATTGGTGAAAAACCTCAGCGGGGGAGAGCTCAGAAGAATTGCACTTTGCAGGTTGTTGCTTAAGGAACCGGACGTTCTTCTTCTGGATGAGCCTACCAATCACCTAGATACTGAGAGTATCCAGTGGCTGGAAGCACACCTTCAGCAGTATAAGGGAACAGTTATAGCAGTGACCCACGACAGGTACTTCCTGGACAATGTTGCCGGCTGGATCCTTGAACTCGACAGGGGAGAAGGTATTCCATACAAGGGCAACTATACATCATGGCTGGACCAAAAGACAATCAGACTTGGTCAGGAAGAGAAACAAGAAAGCAAAAGACGTAAAACTCTGGAAAGGGAGCTCGAGTGGGTGAGAATGTCTCCAAAGGCTCGTCAGGCAAAGTCTAAGGCTCGTCTTGGGGCTTATGAGAAGATGTTGAACGAGGATGGAAGGGTTAAAGATGAAAAACTTGAAATATTCATTCCTAACGGACCGCGTCTTGGGGATAAGGTTATAGAAGCGGTGGGGGTTACAAAATCCTTTGGCGACAGGGTACTTTTCGAGGATCTTAACTTCAAACTTCCTCCTGCAGGAATTGTAGGAATAATTGGACCTAACGGAGCAGGTAAAACAACGCTTTTCAGACTTATAATGGGTCTTGAGCATGTAGATGCAGGGTCGTTTGCAGTTGGCGAGACTGTAAGGATTGCATACATTGACCAACAACATAAACATATAGACCCGGACAAGACAGTATACCAGACAATATCGCAGAATTCTGAATATGTAAAACTTGGAAACAAGGAGGTAAATGCACGCGCATATGTTTCCAGATTCAACTTCTCAGGTGCCGACCAGGAGAAGATGTGTGGGATACTATCAGGTGGTGAGAGAAACCGTCTTCACCTTGCACTTACACTAAAGGATGAAGGGAACGTACTTCTGTTGGATGAGCCTACCAATGATGTGGATGTAAACACAATCCGTGCGCTGGAGGAGGGACTTGAAAACTTTGCAGGATGTGCAGTTATAATCTCTCATGACAGGTGGTTCCTGGACAGGATTGCCACTCACATACTTGCATTTGAAGGTGACTCCAAGGTATATTTCTTTGAAGGCTCGTACAGTGAGTATGAAGAGAACAAAAAACGCAGGATGGGTGACCTTACTCCAAAAAGGTTCAAGTATAAAAAACTTATGGAGTAATTTGCTAATTAGTCGCTGATTTCCAGCCACCGTTCACTTTTGGAATCGAGCAGGGCAATTACCTCCATTATTCTCTTTGAAGAGATCATAAGTTTTTCGGGTGACATTGTACCTGAAGAAAGGGCAGCTTCAAGGCTGCTCTTCTCTTTTTCGAGGTCTGCGATTGTCTGTTCGAGAGATTCAAGCTCTTTCTGCTCTTTGTAAGAGAGTTTGCGCTTTGCCTGTACAGGTGTCACCTTCTCATCCTCTCTCAGTTGCTGTTTTTCGGCTTTTACCGACAGTGAAAGCTCTCTCTCCTTCTCCTTTATTACCTCGCGGTAGTCGGTGTATTTGCCAACGAAGTCCTTTATCACCCCATCTCCCTCAAATATAAAAAGATGATCGGCAAGCTTGTCCAGAAAATATCTGTCGTGAGAGACAATCAGCAGACAACCCGGAAAGTTGCTGAGATACTCCTCCAGTACATTCAGGCTCATTATGTCAAGGTCGTTCGTGGGCTCGTCGAGAATAAGGAAATTTGGATTTTTCATAAGCACTGTAACCAGATAGAGCCTCCTTCTTTCACCACCGCTGAGTCTCTCAACTTTTGTGTTTTGGATTGACGGCGGGAAGAGAAACTGGGTAAGGAACTGGGTCACATTTATTGCATTACCATCGCCAAGGGTAACTACCTCCGCTATTTGTCTTACAACATCAATGACAGTGTCGTCGGGATTGAAGTCAAGCCCGTTCTGGCGATAGTATCCAAAAACAACGGTCTCTCCCCATTCAATCTCTCCGCTTACGGGAGGGATGGCTCCTGTAATTACATTGAGAAATGTAGATTTTCCTATACCATTTGCTCCGACCATTCCAATTTTCTCGCCCCTTGCAAAATTGTAGGTGAAATCATCAATAGTACGGAAATTGTCATAATTATGGCTGACACCCTTACAGTTGATTATTTTCTTTCCCAGTCGGGAGCTCTTTACGTCTATCTTGATGCTCTTTTCACGATGTTGCTGCTCAGCCTTCTCCTTGAGGTCATAAAAGGCATTAATCCTGTATTTTGCTTTTGTCGCCCTGGCTTGTGGCATTCTTCTCATCCAGTCCAGCTCTCCTCTGAGCAGGTTACGCGCCCTCTCTGTCTCAGTGTTGAGGTTGTCTATCCGTTCGTCGCGCTTCTCCAGAAAGTATGAGTAATTGCCGCGGTATGCGTACATCTTTCCGTTCTCAAGTTCCAGTATCTGGTTGCAGACCCTGTCAAGAAAATACCGGTCGTGTGTAACCATGAGTATGGTTGCCTGACTGCGTTTAAGATACTCTTCAAGATACTCGATAACCTCAAGATCGAGGTGGTTGGTCGGCTCGTCCATGATTATGAAGTCTGCCTCGTGAATCATCATCCCCGCCAATGCAACCCTCTTTTTCTGCCCTCCCGAGAGATCTCCCATTTTCTGCTCCAGATTGTCAATATTCAATCGCGAAAGTATCTGCTTTACCTTTAGCTCGTATTTCCAGCCGTCAATAACATCCATCTGGTGGATTGCCTTTTCCAGCCGCTTGTGGTCGTCGGCCCTGAGCGCACTCTCATACTCTGCAACGGTAGACGATAACAGGTCAGATGCTGCAAAGACCTCTTCGAATACCCCTCTGTTCTCGTCAAAGCCCGGGTCCTGCTCGAGATAAGCAACCCTGACGCCACTCATCACCCTTACGACCCCGTCGGAATCTGAGCTATCCTTGCCTGCAAGTATCTTCAAAAGAGAGCTTTTCCCGCTTCCGTTGGGGGCTATGAGTGCTATTTTGTCACCTTCGTTTATGTTGATTGCAAGATTCTCGAAGAGAACCTTTGTTCCGTATGATTTGGAGATGTTTTCTGCCTGGAGGATTGATGCCATGGTGCAAAGATAGGAATTTGCTTTGGGGTTGTACATAATCTGTTTCTCTGTTATACAATTATTCCACATAACACGCTCTCCAACTTTCCAGTTTTCTTCGAAAACCTGAGGTTGTTTCTCGTGTTATGTGGAATAAAAAGCAACTGTTGAGAATCATTAGATTATGATAAACACCCCAAGCAAATTTCTCTTTGCACCTTCTGTGTTCTGCGAAAACCTGAGGTTGCTTCGCGGGCTATGCGCAACAAACTAATCAGCCCTATGCTTTCATGGCCAAACGCTGAAATTCAGCAATCTACATAAAATGGACGTTTTTATCAACGGATTGATAATTAGGTACATGCCATGAAAGCATAGGGCTGATTTTCGCGGACAGAGCGGGGCGCGATTTTTGTAATTGGCTTATATTGATTTGTTTAATTTTATATATGAGTATGAAAAAGGCACTCCTGTTCATAGCACTTACACTTATACTTCCGATAATTGGTTTTTCTCAAAATGATGGATGTGTCTTTTTGGGGAGGGTACTTTCTGATACAACCAGTTTTTCCAAGGTTCCCGTAGAGCGTAATTGTCCTCTTAAGTTACCATCAATTTTTGAGTCTGAAAATCTTTTGGAGATACGATTTTATGCAGGGATTCCTTGGAACGATCCGGACAGATATCCGTTGAATGCGTATGTTGTTATATCGTTTAACAAAAAGTGGGAGGTAAAGAATTATTTTTACGAATATTATAACGACACTTTAAGGTTTTCTCAACAGCATTGGAGAAGAAGTGGCAGCCATGGAGTTAAATTAAAGGATATGAAGCGACAGTTTGTTTGTGAGGATGTTACAGACAAAATAAATACTGACTCATTAATTAATCATTTGGGTTTGCTGGGTTTGTTTGCAATATCCAAAGAAGATAACGAGCATCAATATTGGTTGTATACAGAAAATAATACAGTGTCAGATGAGTGGTCAGTAATTGATGCGGGGTTCTTTGCTATTGAATACAAGGTAGGGGACAAGTTTAGAAAATTTGCTTGTTATATGGGGAGCAGTATTAAACTGGAAGAAATTGGAAATATTTTTTTCAAGGTTTTTATGATAAACTCATTACGATATCCAGATTAATCTTCTTCTGATTTTGTGTCGATTGACAACATTGTCTTTGCGTTTAGCCTGGAAACAATTTTCTTGCCGGTTTTTGCTTCAATTGCTTTTCTTGTGTTTCCGGCAATTGTGCCACCTTCAAGCGCAATTTTCTGATTTTCTGATAGATTTGTTGGCTTTCTCTCTTTTGATATTTCTGTTGTTGTAGCTTCTGCAAGCATATTTAATATCAATTCCATAGAAGTCATATTATCGCGCAGACCCTCTGTCTTTAATCCCTTAAACTGCTTGAACTGCTTAGTGGTCATGCCTGCCCATGCATTAGTAATTATATCTGTGAGATTAGCGAATTCCTGCCCCTTCTTTACCCCTCTCATTTCCCACTCATCTGTAAGATCCTTGCGGACTTCGATAGATTTCAGTCGTTGATTTATCCAGCTTGCAGAATAACCTTTTCGATGGTAATATTCCAAAAGCCGGTCAATACCTTGTTCCGGATTGTCAATCTCTTCCAGACGTTCGCGGGCAATCTGGGCCAGCCATACTTTGAAGGGTTCTGCTTTAGGTGATGGAATTGACTGGATGAGGCGGAAGAGTTGCTCTACATCTCCAACATCGGTAACACGCATTTTTCCGTCAGTTGCTAACATTTTCATCTGTCCGATTTTTTCGGACAGTTCGCTACCTTCATTTTTTAGTTTACGTTTGAGATCATCCCAGTATTTGCGTGGTCGCTTATTTCCGGTCAATACCTCAATAACGTCAATGATAGAGATATACCATTTCTCTACATCACTATCCCATACAGAGCGCACTCTCTTTTCTTCAAAAATCCTGATGGCATTTTCCTTCGTCATAACATTAATATTTTGGATAAATGTAATGATTAATCAAGTAAAAAAGTGTACCAATTCACAATTTTTTCGAGAATCTGAAGTTGTTGTGCCGACATGAGGTAACTAGCCCTATGCTTTCATGGCCAAGCGCTGAATATCAACTGTTTATGCAAATTTGATAATTTTATCAATGCCTTGATAATTAGACACATGCCATGAAAGCATAGGGCTGAAATACATCAGCTAAATTTATGAAGAATCAGACGTATTCCAATAAAAAGGATATATTGACAAAATAAATACCTTTTTGTTAGGGTATGATACCCGTCATGTCGTTATAATATAAATGAAGATAGAAATGGATTTAATTATTGTCAAGTTTTTAAACAATCAGAGCACCTCTGAGGAAAACCAGAAACTATTGAATTGGATTGAAGAGTCACCTCAAAACAAGAGCTACTTCCTAAGCATTCAAAAGTTGTATGTTGCCGGAAAGGTCAACAGAAAACTGAATGCAAGTGAGGAGGCAGAAGCAAGGCAGATTCTTGACACCATCCTCGGTGAAGAGGCAAGAGTCAAAATCAAACACATACAAAAGAGAAAGAGGAACATCTTTACTTATATAACCTCTGCTGCAGCCGTGGCATTGCTAATGCTGACTCTTGGCATTTATGATTACTTTAATGATAAACCGACACAATTTGCAGACAAGGATATTAAAGTGGCAGTCATAAAGTCTCAGTCACCAACACTGGTGCTTTCGGATGGAAGGGAGGTCGCATTGTCCGGGCTAAAGGCAAATATTGAGGACGGAGGAGTCAAGATTGAAAACGAAGAGTCCAGCGGGCTATCATATTCCGGGGCCAAAGAGGGAACTGAGGTTAAGTACAATACCCTTAAAATTCCTATAGCAAGCACATTCCAGATTACTTTGAGCGATGGCACAAAAATATGGCTGAATGCAGAAAGTGAATTAAGATATCCGGTAACCTTCAACGGTAAGGAGAGACGGGTCTATCTCAAGGGAGAGGCCTATTTTGAAGTAGCAAAACAGAAAGACAAAACGCCATTTATTGTTGAGACAAAAAAGCTGACGACAAAGGTACTGGGCACACACTTCAATGTAAGTTGCTATGATGATGATGCATCGCACCATGTGACTCTATCCGAGGGATCTGTACAGGTTGGAGTAAACACCCAGCAAGTATTACTGGCGGTTGGTGACCAGATAAGGTATAACCAGAGCAATCAATCAATTGTAACACAACAAGTAGATGTAAGTGAGTACAATTCATGGATAGACGGCCAGACCTGGTTCCATAACATTCCACTGAATGAACTTACAACAATGATAAAGAGGTTTTACGGCCTCAAACTGGTATTACAGGACGAAACTCTCTCCTCTTTAAGATTTTCCGGCAAATTGCTTAAGTCCTATGATCCAAAGGAGATTATTGAACTGATTACAGAAAGTGCCGGTCTGGAATGGAACATAATCGACGACGCAATAGTACTATCCAAAAAAAACTAACCATATAAATAACCAATATTAAACTATCGATGAAAAATCTTTATCAATTATTTCTATTGATTATTGCTACATTCGCAGTTGTACCGATTCAGGCACAACAGTTTCCGCAGGTTCTTGTGACCATAAAGGTTGATAATATGCCTATTACAACCATTTTGGACAGAATTTCGAAACAGACAAATGTTGCAATTTTTCAAAACAACAATCAGGCAGATTTATCAAAAAAACTGAGTGTCGATTTTAAAAACAAACCCTTAGAGTCTGCCATAAGCCAGTTACTTGAGTCAACGGCACTCACCTACAGAGTGGAGAAGGACCTAATTGTCATTATCCCAAAAAAGCAGGCGGCAGAAACACCTGCCCAAAATGCTAAAAAAGAGCAAAAAGAGTATGAAATTCAAGGTATTGTTACTGACGAAAAGGGAGAGCCTTTAATAAGCGTGAATATTCATATCGTAGGAACCACAAAAGGTATAACAACAGACCTTGACGGAAACTACAAGCTGAAGATACCTTATGAAACAGCAAATATCAGATTCTCTTATATAGGTTTCAACGACCTGACAATGCCGTTTAAACCTTCCAATCTGAAGTCATTTAACAAAGTAATAATGAAGGAATCTGAAAACAGCATCAACAACGTTGTTGTAACAGGTTATTTCAACAAGACAAAATCCAGTCTGACAGGTTCTACAGTTACAGTAAAGGGCGACGAACTAAGGCAAGTGGGTTCGATGAACTTCATGCAGGCAATTTCTGCATTCGATCCTTCCGTTAGGGCAGTTCCAAACAGTGAATATGGTTCAGACCCAAACAGGGTCCCTGAAATAACAATACGAGGAGAAAACGGATTTGACCTTCGTTCAAGTGCAGATGATGCAAGAACCAATCCAAATGCACCATTGTATATCCTGGACGGTATAGAGGTCTCTCCGGTAAGAGTTTATGACCTGGATATGAACAGGATTGAGTCATTTATAATTCTCAAGGATGCCTCAGCAACCTCATTATATGGTTCAAGAGGAGCAAATGGTGTGATTCTGATTTCTACCATCCCCCCAAAGGAAGGCAAGATAAGGGTCTCTGCAAATGAGAATTTTACTGTCTCTGTACCAGACCTTAGAGATTATAATCTTATGAATGCTACAGAAAAGCTGGAGTATGAACGTCTTGCAGGAGTTTATAGAAGCAGGACAAACAACAGGGAGGAGCAGATAGGACTTGATATCAAATATAACGACCGCCTCTCTGAGGTGGTAAGAGGTGTGGATACATACTGGCTCTCTAAGCCGTTGAGAACAAGCATAAATCAAAGGTATAATGCTTTTATCGAGGGTGGAGATGCAAGTTTCAGATATGGTATCACCCTCAATTATGACAACGATAAAGGTGTCATGAAGGGTTCAGGAAGGGAGAGATATGGAATAAATGTAAGCTTCAACTACAATATAGGAACTAAGTTTGTCATCAAGAATGATTTGACTGTAAACAATGTAGAAGGCTATAACTCTCCTTATGGTTCTTTTTATACTTATGCACAACAGAATCCGAATGAGAGAATATACGACAGGATGACAGGAGATATGATTGGCACCTATGCTTTCAACAACTCTGTAAATCCACTAATTAACGCTAACCTGCCAAATACAGATCTTAACAGATATACCGAATTTCAAGATAATGTTAATCTTGACTACAGGATCAATGATAATTTCCGTGTGACAGGAAGGGCCTCTTTAAGCAAAAAACTTGAGAAGACAGAGAAATACCTCTCTCCATTATCGTCATATTTCTATAAGGAGACCGATGCCGCAAACAAAGGCAGCTATACAACAATGAACAAATCGGACCTCAACTTTGATGGTAACATAACAGCTTCTTACAACAATACCTTTGCCGGGAAATACTCAACAAACTTTGGGGTTGGAGCAAACATAACCACATTGGACAGAATTGGAGACGGATATACTGCCACAGGATTCTTAAGTGACAACATGCGATTTGTACAGTATGCACAAAAGTTCAAGGAAAATTCCAAACCTTCAGGATCATTTGACAAATCTAGGTTGGTGGGATTTTTCGCAAACCTTAATGTCGGTTACGAGAACAGGTATTTTATCGATATCTCCTTCCGTACAGACGGATCGAGCCGTTTTGGTAAAGAGTCACGCTTTGCCCCGTTCTGGTCATTTGGAGCAGCATGGAACCTCAACAAAGAGGCATGGTGGAAAAGTGATGCAACCATGAAATTAAGAGCATCTGCAGGTAGTACAGGTTCGGTCAACTTCTCGGCCGACCAGGCTATTACAAAGTATCAGTATAGTTCCGACTATGAATATAACGGAATATACGGAGCTCAGTTACTAGGCTATGGAAATCCTGCCCTTCGCTGGCAGAATACCATTCAGTACAACGTTGGTTGCGACCTCTCATTCCTTAAGAACATAGTGGTTTTGAATATAGATGCTTATATGAAGAATACACAGAATCTTCTTCTTCCTATAGACGTGGCACCATCAACAGGTTTCAGCAGCTATACCGAGAACTTAGGTTCTATGGAAAACCTTGGTATGGATATGCGCCTGAGATTCAATATACTCAAGAATACAAAAAAAGATCTTAACTGGAACGTTACTTTAGGAGTTTCTTCAAACAGGAACAGGATCAAGAACCTCTCCAATGCTTTGGAAGCAATGAATCTGGAAGCCAACTCCCAGACTAATGTCACAGGTCCAAAACCATTGAGGACATATCAGGCTGGTCGCTCTCAAAGTGCCCTTATGGTAGTTGAATCATTAGGCATCGACCCTGCAACAGGTAACGAGATTTTCAGAAAGCTGAACGGCGACCTGACATTTTCATATGACCCTAAGGACAAGATTCTGGTTGGTGATACCAATCCTCTTTTACAGGGAACCTTCCAGTCGAACCTTACATATATGGGATTTAACCTTTATGTGATACTTGCATATGAATACGGGGCCATGATTTACAACTCTACACTTGCACAGAAAGTAGAAGGCTCTTCGCCGTTGTACAATGCAGACAAGAGGGTGTTATATGACAGATGGAAACAACCGGGCGATATTGCTCTTTTCAAACGTATAGATGACACATCTATGCCTTATCAGACAACCAGACTGGTTCAGGACAACAATTTTGTAAGGTTGCAGACATTGTCTCTCTCTTATGAAGTACCTAAGAAATATCTGGAAAAATCATTTATTGAGAGAGCAAAGATGATATTCTCCACCAGTGATTTGTTCAGAATATCAACAGTGAAAATAGAAAGAGGAACCTCTTATCCGTTTGCCCAGACATTCTCACTTGCAGTTAATTTAACATTCTAAAGAAATATAAAGTTATGAAAATTAAGATAATTACAGCTTTGTGTCTCTCTTTCTTGCTTTTGTCTTGCAATAAATGGCTGGATATAGATTTAGTAGACAAGGTAACTGAAGAGAAACTTTTCAGCACACCTCAGGGATATTCTGAGGCATTGGCTGGTGTTTACAGCCAGATGGCATCTTCTTCATTATACGGAATGAACCTGACAATGGAGACTATGGATGTAATAGCTCAGTATTATAATTACGACGGAGTATCAGCAACATACGACAAACTCAAGGTATATGACTTTGCCGACGCTGCTTCGCAAACCAAATTCCTGAATATCTGGAGAAACATGTACTCTGCAATAGGTGGAGCAAACAACATAATCAAATGGGTATCGTCCGACACAAAGGTCCTAACACCTGAGGAGAGGAACGCCGTTAAGGGAGAAGCTCTGGCACTAAGGGCATTTTTACATTACGATCTTATAAGGATTTTCTGTAAGGATGTAAAGAGAAGTCCTAAGGTACAAGGCATTCCTTACAATGCAGAGTTTGGAGTTTCACTGCCTCCAATGTATACAGTAGAGGAGAATGTCCAATTGGTATACAACGATTTAAAAGAGGCCGAAACCCTTCTGGCAGCCGACCCTATAAAGGACGCAACTCCCTATCAGCTGACAAGCAAGAATGAAGCAGATAAATATGTTGCACGAATTAACCTTTACAGCGTAAAAGCAATGCTTGCACGCGTGAGCCTGATGAGAGGCGACAAAACCAATGCAATCAAATATGCAGAGGAGGTTGTCAACTCAGGAAAATTCAGACTTCTGGATTTTGCGAGTACAGACAAGTCCGACAAAGAGATAGACATTCTTTTCTCAGACGAGCATATATTCTCGCTGAGGAACATAAAACTTACCGATTATACCATACAGCTTCATTATCCGGAAATAACATCAACATCAACAAGATTTGCATATCTGCCATTTGTTAATATCTCTACAGTTTATGAGAGCAACAACGACGACATCCGCAATATCAAGTGGTTCAGCGTTTCCACCGGAAACTTTGTCAAGTTCAATGTGGACAACAAGGAGAAGTTCTTCCCTAAAATGCCAATGATTAAATTGTCTGAAATGTATCTTATCCTTGCCGAGAGTTATTTAGGCAAAGATGATACAAAGGCTCTGGAATACATAAACACATTAAGGGACCACCGCATAAGAAACAATTCACACTGGGGATTCCTTACACTTGATTATATTATTCAGGAGATTAAAAGAGAGTTCATTGGAGAGGGTCAGTTGTGGTATGCATATAAACGACTCAATCTGGGCATTCCTACCAGCAGTGGTGTGGTTGGAATTGTTCCTCCGGGAGATAATATTTTTGTGATACCTATACCATTGAAAGAAATTGAGACAGGAAACAGAAATTAACAACCACTCATAACAATTATGAAAATGAAAAAAATTCTATACTATACAACCTTTCTTGTTCTCTTGCTGATTACATATTCGTGTGACCAGAAGATAGACAACATGTATGAAGGTAAGTCAAGAATACAGTTTATGTACTATACACTTGACTATAATAAAAAGATGGTTCCTATTACAAAGCAGACATTCTCATTTGGAATGCGTGCAGACAATGTTGAGGCAGACACAGCAAAAATTGTAGTTGAATATTTAGGCACACCTTCCGATGTTGACAGAACTTACAATGTGAATATTTTTAAAGATTCAACAACAGCAGTTGAGGGAACTCACTATAAGAAATTCGACAAGAAACAGATTTTCAAGGCAGGCAAATTAAGGGATACATTAAAGATTCTTGTGTACCGTAAGGATCTGAGTTCAAGCTTTACTCACCCGCAAGATGTTCTTTTGGGTCTTGAACTTGAAGCCAGTGATGACTTTGACCTGGGAATGAGAGACGGCCTGAGAGCGACACTACATATCAACAACTATTTGTCAGAACCCGTATGGTGGTCATCGTCACTAAGATATGACTACATAGGGTTCTATCACCCAAAGAAATGGAAGATACTAATATCGTTCAACAGCAAATTCGCCAATGTGGAAACTTGTCCATTTGATGTGAATAATGAGGGCAGGTCGTACTTTACAGGACTGGCAAATTATCTGAATGCAATACCAACATTCGATGATGAGACAGGTGCAAGAATATATATTGACCGTATGGTAATGCCGGGCAATTAGACAACTATTAAAAAGAATCAGTTATGAAATTCAAGAATATAATATTATTGATAACCGGGGCACTTTTAATATGCTCTTGCTACAAGGATTTGGGTACCAGCGAAAAAGATTACAAGGAGATTAATGAGCTCAAGATTGAAGGAATTGATCAGATTTACTCAAAAGACGTCGACGACAGTCTTAAGATCACTCCAAAGCTTACAGGAACCCAGTATAGCGACACCTCTAAATTCACCTATGAGTGGGAAATTGACAACAAGATAGTCTCAACAAAGCTTAATCTCGGTATCCTTATCGATTTCCTTCCGGGAAACAAGGTTTCAAGATTTATTGTAAAGGATAAAGAGAACGGAATAAAGAAATACTTCAGGTTTGATGTCAATGTCTCTTCATCAACAGCAGGAAACCTTATAATGGTTCTCAGCAAGTCAAGGGGCAAGGCAGAACTCTCTTACCTAAGACTTGACAAGCCATCAAACTGGGCCGTAAATTACTTTGAGGAGAGATACGGGCAACCACTAGGCACCAATCCTAAGCAGCTTGGTTTTATGTTACTGGAATCTGCAAGTGTAAAGACATACCCTTTTGTCAACTCTTTTGGAAGAATTCTGGTACTGGCCGATGACCAGGTAAGACTTCTGGATAAAAGCTCATTAAATCCCGATGCTACTCCATATCTTACAGGTGAGGCCTATACAGGAATTTCATCATATCCACCTGCAGACATAAGCGGCTACAAACCCGAATTTTTCTCAGAGGGAATAAGCATCTGGCGCAGTAATGCATACGGAACAGGGTTCCAGAAGATGAACTACTTTAATATGATTTCAGGAGGTGCAATCTATTTTGCAACACTTGCACCATCTGTATGGAGCCCGGGGTTCTATTTCAACAAGAAAAGTGTTTACGGGACAAATGGATACTTCTCTGCTTTCGGATATTATGACGACATGATTCCGACTGCAAACAACAATCTTTTCCAGCATGGATACAGCCTCGGCAACTTTATGGTATTCGACAAGGTTTACGGAAGATTTGCATATTCAAGCTATGGTTCAAGTTACAACATTCCTGTGACAGATGTGAAGGCTTTCCCAGGATGTGACCTCATCTATGGATCTGCAACAAGCCAGGCGGGGACATCATTTGCCGTACTTAAGGAATCCAACGATGCTCTTAAATTAGTGCTTCTCGGCAAACTCGCCAGCAACAAGTATGCCTTTACCGGTGAGGTGAGCGGAGGAACAGCCAATGCGTCATCAAGATTCTATAACATGAAGACATCGCCGTATGTTTTCTTCACTTCCGGCAACAAACTTTACAAGTACAACATTCTGGATATAAAATCAAGCAGGGCACCAAGCACCGACAATGTTGCAATAACACTATCCGATTATGGATATGCAGCAGATGCGGTTATAACAAGCATTTGTGTGTCCAGGACAGAAATGACACTGATCATTGGTGTTTCACGTTATGGCACAGACAAGCAGGGAGCAGGCACAGAGAACAAAGGAGATATCCTTGTCTTTAATCTGGATAAGACAACTCTGGAGCTTACGCTTAACAAGAAGCATCAGGCCATATCCGGTATTCCTGTTGATGTCCAGATCAAATATCAGACACACTGGCGCGATGGAAGATCTAACGGAGGTGTTACTTTACTGGACAATATTTAGTCCTTTTAATAAGAAATAAAAATGATCAGAAAGATGAAAAAATATTTTATTATACTGTTTATTCCTTTAATGATTTTAGTATCATGCATGAAGGATACAAGTGCCTACCTGTCGCAGGAGAAGAAAGAGGTTGTGGTTGACAAGGTAACCCCCGACAATCCCGGAGGGACAACCGTAGAGGGAGCACTTACGCCGGGAATCAACCTTGTCAAACAGAAAGTCATGTACAATGGGGTGGAATCGGAGAGAAGGTTTAAATACTTCATGCCTGTTTCAATAGACAAAACCAAACCAATCTCCTTGATTTTCAACTTTCATGGTAGCTATGGGGCAGGAGTTGACCCTATTGAGCGGATATCCATGGGTGATCCATTGAATCAGATGGCAATAAAGGAGAATTGTATCATTGTATTTCCTGCGGGAGAGGATACAGGAGCTGCAGTAAACTGGCAGAATTCCACATATCATCTGCCTTTTGTCGATTCAATGATAGTCTACTTTAAAAAACACACTCCGGCAGTTGACAACAACAGGATTTACACCTGTGGCCATTCAAGCGGAGCAATTTTCTCTTACGTACTAGCTTTTTATCGTTCCGACGTGTTTGCAGCTGCTACACCCGTTTCAGGACAGATGAAGATTGCTGCAGGAGAGATGATACCATCACGTGCAGTGCCAATCAGGGCCTTTAATGGCACACTGGACAATACAGTACTTTACAGTGCTGCTGTTGATAACATTACAAACTGGGCAATTTCTGTAGGAGGATACTTTGCCTCAGATGCAAAATTGAGTGATACACTAAGTGTAGATAACTATAAAAAATACCTCACCAAGAAATGGGGTGGAGGCAAGGCAGATATTGAACTCTTTTCTGTAATAGATGAAGGTCACGGAGTAAACTGGTATTACATATTGCCATTAATGTGGGACTTCATGAAAACACATCCGCTGGGAGCTGTATCTGTTGGTCTATTCGTCTCATCGGAATATAAATCGATAGAGGCTATGTGTGGCCAGAGTTTCAATATAGGTATCAAACACACCGAAGGAGCGACAATATCAATATTGTCGGCCCCTGCTGAGTGGAATGTGAAATATGAGAACAATCTACTGTCACTAACGGCTCCTTCTGACTATTTTTCTCCAAATACTCTTAACAGAAAGGGGAACATAGTAGTTCAGGCCTCACTTGACGGTACGAATACAACCATTACCATACCATATACTTTAAAAGCTCCAAAAGCATATTATGAGGTTGGGGACCTTGAATATGACAAGAATTTCCAACCAGCAGGAATTGTGTGCTGGGTAAATCCTGCGAATGTGAAGGAAGCAAAGATTATAGCCCTTGATATGGTTACAAGAAAATTCGGTCCGGTAGGAAGCACCTTCTTCACACCAGATATGAATGATGGATATGGCAATACCCTTACTTTGGTAAACAGGGTAAAGAGTGCAGGTCTCAACGTAACATCGGCAACAAGCGCATTCATGTATGCCTACGAATACAAATCTACACCGGGAAATACAGACGGGTGGTATTTACCTGCTTTCAATGAATTGCAATCATTTGATCAGAATCTTCTTACAATAAACGATGCAATAAAAGCAGCCGGAGGAATTCCTATTGAAACGGTTTCTGCCACAAGTTCATATTACATGTCCTCGACTTGTATAAATGGTGGGACGGTGAGCGCTCCGAATAAAAAGTTCTATACATTTGATTATAATGTAAAAGTAACTTATCACGGACTATATGTCTTAACAAACAAGTCCGATGACTCCTCATATGTACCTACAAGACCTGTAAAAAGAGTTCAGAAATGAGAAAACATCTGCTGACGCTTACACTCATTCTCGTTGCAGTAGCTATGACAGCCCAAAGCCCTGGGATCCGTTTCTTTCACGGATCCTGGGAGGAGGCCGTACAAAAGGCCAAAGCGGAGAATAAACTGATATTCATAGATTTCTACACAAAATGGTGTGGCCCATGCAAGAACATGGCAGACGAAGTATTTGTTACCAGAGCCGTAGGAGATTTTTACAATTCCAACTTCATTAATTGCAAGATAGATGCTGAAACGGCAGAAGGTGCACCAATTGCCAGAAAGTACAAGGTTGGAGTATACCCTACATTTGTATTTGTAGACCCTTCTACTTTAAATGAAGTCCACTCTTCTACGAGCAGACAGGACGAAGAGATTTTTATTTTCACAGGACAATCGGCCCTTACAAAAGATAAGAACTCTGTTTATCTGGAAAAGATGGCGCTCGATGGCTCTTCGGACCCTCTCTTTTTGTATAATTACGCTTTTTATAAAGCCTCAAAGTATGACAGGGAAGCTGCGGATAAATACATGTCTGAATTATTGAAAATTAAAACATACGACCTATCAAACCCTTTAATCTGGAGATACTTTACAATTTTTGTAAAGGACAAGAACAACAAACTGGCTTTGGATTTTGTTAATCAAAAATCCAAATACGAGGGTATATATGGTAAGGATATTGTCAGCGAGTTACTGTTTAGTCTTTTCAGAAACGTAAGAAGCGAGAAAGAACTTGACCAGGCACCGGAATTCCAGGGTAAAGAGTATATCAGGAAGAAATACAGATTGAGTGAAGCATTGAATAACAAGGATTATGTTTCAGCAAAGAATCTTTCATATGAGATTATGCAAAATCCAGACGGAAGGTTAAAAGAATTTTGTTCGGACATCAACTTCCTTATCAGAATGCCATTTTCCAAGGATGGTGGAAAAGTAACTATTGAAAAACCTCTCTTAGAGCTCTACTTTATACTGTTCCGTTTTGTAGCATACAATTCTCCCGACCGGAATGATGCCATTGCACATTTCAACTATTCATTCTTACTTGAATACTGCATCAAGAACAATATACCTGCAGAGTCAATGGTTACAGAAGCGCCCAAGGCTGGAGTTGCAGAATACTCGATGAGACCGGCCGACCTGGCTAAAAAGCCGGTAAGGAAGTAACTCCGCCGCAAAAAGCGGTAACTAGCACCTAATAAGCAAATTACCAGATATGAATTTCTGTTTTAAGAACTTCATATCTGGTAATCCTTTTACAGACAGATAATTACCACATATTGCGGCGGAGTTATTTAAGTTTCCCACATGGTTAAGTGCAACATTCTCAGTAAGTAAGATGGGTTTTTATGCTTTGACGCAGTTTGAGGTATGTTGTTGAATATGTGTTAAGTAAAAATAGATTTTCTAATGTTTTAAAAAAATGCATTTTCCATGAAGCTTATTATTAATAGGTTACCTCAAACTGCATCAAAGTGTAAGCTGCTAACGTTGCAGTAGTTTTTAGCAACATAGTGATTTACATGGAAAAACAAGTAATGTCGAAATGATTTTGATAATTCTAACCTACGAATATCCCGCAAGTGTCTTATTGAAAAGAATTTGCTAAAAACTGCTACAACGAACTGCAAGAGCCTATCGATAAAGCAAAATCAGAATCATGTAACAATACGGAGATAGTTTTACCCTTAGTTCCTTAAGCGCATAAGATATCCTGTATTCCACCGTCTTTTCAGAAATATACTGTTTCATGGCAATCTCTTTGTATGTGAGGCCGTGATATCTGCTCATTATAAATGTCTCCCTTACAGAATGAGGGAGCTCCATAATCGCTTTTTTAATTGCTTGTTCAGTATCTTTGCTTATCAGCAGTTCAAGGGATGAATCATCGCTCAATGCATGTTCATTTATTGAACTGCGTATGTATTCGCCCTTTTTGTCCTCAGAAAACCTCTGCTCTACTTTTCTGTGTTTAAGAATATCCAGACACTTGTTCTTTATCATGGTAAAAAGAAGAGAGTCAAGTTTCTTCTCTTTGTCCAGAGCCAGAATATCGTATGTACCTTCCCATAACTTCAGAAATACATCCTGAACAACCTCTTTAGCCTCCTCTTTGTTGTCTATATAATACGAAGAAAAGTTATACAGCTTTCCGTACAACCTGTCAAAGGTGTCACGAAACACTATTAACTCTTTGTCTTTTTCACGATTGATCTTTATCTCGACGTCATTCATAACATTTCCGCCATAAATATAACAAAAGATTGTCAGAGAGGAAACATTAAATGCAAGAGTGTGAAATTCTAAGAAAAGAATCTGTTTACCTTCTTGAGAGCAGTTGGAAGGGCGAAAACTACAACTCTGTCATAAGGTTTGATCTCTGTATCTCCCAAAGCAATATAACTGTGATTTCCCCTAATTACCCCACCAATGATGGCATCTTTAGGAAATCCAAGGTTTCTGATTTTGTCCTTTGTAATTGCGCTGTTAGGATTTACAATAAACTCCAGGATTTCAGCATCTGAACCATTCAGGCATTTTATAGACTGAACTTTGTTCGAAAGTGTAAACCGGAATATCCGGCTGGCTGTAATCAGCTTTTTGTTAATCACAGCATCTACACCCATTCCCTCTGCCAACTTTATGTAGTCCAGATTTTCCACCTCTGCAATGGTTTTTGCAACACCCATTTTTTTTGCCATTACACATGAAAGGATATTGGTTTCTGAGTTGCTGGTTACTGCTACAAAGGCATCAAAGTCATTTACATCCTCCTCTATAAGCAAGTCTGTATTTCTGGCATCGCCGTTAATTACAAGTGTTTTGGAAAGTCTCTCTGTAAGTACCTCGCACCGCTCCATTTTTTGTTCGATCAGTTTGATGTAGTCAACTGTATTCTCCAGTTTTTTGGCTACCATCTCTCCAATACGTCCTCCACCTACAATCATTAACCTTTTAACAGCGATATTATTTTTGCCGGAATAACTCATTACCTCCTGCACACCGCTCCTTTTAGAAATTGCAAACACAAGGTCATGCTCTTTGAACTTTGTGGAACCCCGGGGAATTATAGTTGTTCCATCCCTGGAAACAGCAACTGCCCTGTAAGGAGCATCTTCGTTAAGGATTGCAACCTCTGTCATGGTCTTGTCTATCAAAGGAGCACCATCGTCCAGCCGGAAAACGATAAGCTGTAGTTTCCCTCCGGAAAAGTCCATAAACTCGGAAGTACCAGTCTGTTTTAAAAGATCTATGATTTCATGAGATGCTATTTTTTCGGGGTAGAAAAGGAGGTCTATTCCCATTTCCGTAAAGAGCAGCTTGTTTTCGTTCTGAAGATATTCGTCGTTGTTAATACGAGCGGTCACCTTTGCACTACCCATTTTTTTTGCGAGCAGAGCACTTATTATATTAACATCTTGCTCCTGTGCAGGGCTCACTGCTATAAAAAGATCGGCATGGGCGGCACCTGCAAGAGAAAGGGTTTTTATAGATGTCGGGGAACCAAAGACAGTAACCACATCATAGTTTTCTGCGACGTGGTTGAGTCTGGTCTCGTCATTGTCAATTATTGTGAGATCGTGATATTCATTGCTGAGCATCTTTGCCAGGTGACTTCCGACATCGCCGGCACCAGCTATTATGATCTTCATTTTATGATATATTAATACTCCTCTTCGTTAAAAAAGAAGTCTTCTTTGCTTGGATAGTCCGGCCAGATATCTTCTATGCTGTCGTAAACTTCACCATCATCCTCAAGATCTTCCAGGTTTTCTATCACCTCCATGGGTGAGCCTGAACGTGTTGCATAATCTATAAGCTCCTCTTTGGTAGCAGGCCAAGGTGCATCTTCAAGTTTTGACGCCAATTCGAGTGTCCAATACATAGCGTAAATAATTAATAATTAAATACTTAAGATAATTTATCGAAAATAGTCTGCGAAGATAACTATTTATTTTTGATTAGCAACTTACTGCTGCCAAAAATCATCGGGAATGCCATCGAGCATAGACAGATATCTCGCATATATAAACAAATAGTCTGAAAGCCGGTTTAAGTACCTGACAGAAATTTCAAGCCTGGGTTCAGTCATTAATGCTATAGAAGATCTCTCAGCTCTGCGGCATACACTTCTGGCAATGTGGCACTCTGCTGCAACACGAGGCCTCTCCGGAAGAATGAATGCTGTCTGTTCAGGCAGTTTTGATGTCATTTCATCTATTTGATGTTCAAGAAATTCTATTTCTCCAACATCAAAAGGTTTCAGTCTCGTGGCACCAAAATCATCTGATGCAAGGTGTGCTGCAACAAGCATGAGATTTGACTGAATCCGGCGAAGATTTTCTGAATAGGGGGCATTGTATGCATCTGCTCTTAGCAGTGCAATGTGTGATATCAGTTCGTCAACAGTGCCGTATGCATTTACCCTTGGATCATCCTTGCTCACCCTGGCTCCTCCTACAAGCGATGTTCGTCCTTTATCCCCTGTTTTTGTATATATATTCATAGCTTCACCCTTTGGTTGGCTTCGTCCGACTCAATAACTCCGTCTCGCAGTCTTATAATCCTGTTAGCGTGCTTGGCAATATCCTCCTCATGGGTTACCACTATTATTGTGTTCCCTTTCTTATGAATCTCCTCGAAAAGTTTCATTATATCTATAGAAGTCTTGGAATCAAGATTTCCAGTAGGCTCATCGGCAAGAATGATAGAGGGATTGTTTACTAGAGCACGGGCAACTGCCACTCTTTGTCTCTGACCACCTGATAGTTCATTAGGTTTGTGATGGCTCCTGTCTGTAAGATCTACACTTTCCAGTGCCGCGTGAGCCTTTTCATCACGGTCTTTTTTTGAATTTCCTGAATAAATAAGCGGCAGGGCAACATTGTCAAGAGCAGTATATCTTGGCAACAGATTGAATGACTGAAAAATAAATCCGATCTCCTTGTTTCTCACTTCTGCAAGGTCATTGTCCTGCATTTTACTTACATCTATGCCGTTGAGGATATACGAACCACTTGTGGGACTGTCCAGGCATCCGAGTATATTCATCATTGTAGATTTACCAGAACCTGACGGGCCCATAATAGCTACATATTCATTTTTATTTATGGTGATATCTACACCATTCAATGCCTTGACTTCCTGATTGCCAACTTTGTAAAACTTCGTGATCCCCTTGATCCTGATAATTTCTGTGCTCATAAAATATATTTGAATATGTAAAACTATGAAATAAATAGGTTATCTCTTTTAATAATTTTTGGCTCTATCTCTAAAGCCTTGTCATATAGCGAATAAACAGCATCAATCCCAGATTCTCCAATATCTGTACTATATTCGTTTACAAACAGTTCAATATGCCTCTTCTGAATATCCGGGTCAAGTTCTCTGGCATTGCTGCATATATAGTCTTTTGACAATTCGGGGTTACGAAAGGCAAATTCAATACTTCTTCTTAGTACCCGGTTAACCTTTTGACCCGTCTCCAGACTTAATTTTCGGGAGACAGCAATACCTCCGAGCGGAATTGGTTTTCCTGTTTTTGTCTGCCAGTATGTGCCAAGATCTTCAATAAGTTTCAACCCTTTTGCTGCGTATGTAAAGCGACCTTCATGTATCAGAACTCCTGCATCAAATTCGCCCGATAACACCCTCTCTTCAATTTGGGAGAAGATAATCGGCGCAAGGTTTGTGCATTCAGGATATGCTATCTTCAAAAGCAGTGCCGCAGTTGTTTTTTCACCCGGTATTGCAATCTTCAGCCCTGAAAATTGTCCATTTAACACCCTTTCAGATACAAAGAGAGGTCCGTTGTTGTAACCAAGTGCACTGCCCGAACGGAGCATTGCATATCTGTCACAAAGATAGAAGAATGCATGATAGCTTAGTTTGCAGACATCATATTTTTCTTCTGCGGCACTCTTGTTTAGCTGCTCCACATCTGCAAGCTCAACATAGAAATTGAGCCCCTCGGTATCTACAAGCCCGTTAACCATTGCGTGAAATGCAAAGGTGTCATTAGGACAAGGAGAGTAGGCTAGTGAGAGTGTCATATCAGGATGGATTCTTCAGGCTAATAACGATTTCAAAAGACATTTGTTCGCTTCAGTCAAAGAATCAAGAGCCAAAGGTATGTTCCAGTTTTTCCTGTTCCTCTCCCCAACTTCGTTTGAGACAGAGCGCAACTCAATAAATGGAACCTTTTCTAAAAGACATACGTAGAAAAATGCAGCGCCTTCCATGCTTTCAATCTGCGGGCGAAAATCACGCTTCAACTGAAGTGTCTTTTCAGGAAGTCCGCTAACTGTCTGAACAGTTACTGCTGCTGCATGTTTATAAACAGCCATTATTTTCTCAATCTCTGCAGAGAGTTCAACTGCATGCAGGGCTCCTCCCTTGTAAGGGAACGTATCGGCATCCAGAATGTTGTAATCAAACAGGGTCTCAAATCCAAAAAGTGTCTCGAACCCAAGATCTCCAAAATATTCTTTCTCTACTCTTGCAACCGATCCAACCGGAAATTCCTGAGCAAAACTTCCCGCAATTCCGATATTTACAACAAGATCAAAACTTTCAGGTGTGCTGTTTAGAATTTTGGTTAGCCTGTAACTTGTAGATACAGAGCCTATGCCTGTGAGCATGTATGTAACGGTTAGCTCACTTTTTTCACCAGGGGTCAAAGAGTTGTATGCCTGCTTTGCGGTAATAAGCTCCTCTTCCTCCGCAGCTGTTATTAAAATTCTCATTATTAAAACTGTTTCTGGACTAAATTTCTTAATTTTGCCCCGAATTTAGAAAATTATTATGGCATATACAAAGATTGAACACTATGATGAGGAGACAACCCAGAAACTGGCCGGACACTATAAAGAGATACTGGGGCTGATTGGAGAAGATTCATCCAGGGAGGGTCTGCTCCTTACCCCTATACGTGTGGCCAGATCAATTCAGTTTCTCACTCAGGGATACGAAGCCGATCCTGCTGCAATATTGAATTCTGCAAAATTCAAGGAGGAGTATCAGCAGATGGTCATAGTAAAGGATATCGAACTATATTCATTATGTGAGCATCATTTGCTGCCATTTTACGGAAAGGCTCATGTAGCCTATATTCCAAACGGTTATATTACCGGACTCAGCAAAATTGCCCGTGTAGTTGAAGCATATGCGAGAAGACTGCAGGTTCAGGAACGTTTGACGGTTCAGATAAGGGACTGTATTCAGGATACCCTGAGCCCTCTTGGAGTCGCAGTCGTCATTGAGGCCTCCCATATGTGCATGCAGATAAGAGGCGTTCAAAAACAAAATTCCGTGACCACAACATCTGCCTTTACAGGTGCCTTTCTTAAGGATATCAAAACAAGAGAAGAGTTCACCCAGCTGATAGGGGTCTCTCTCCATTAAGAAAAAATAATCACTACTTTATTTTAAGAGCTAGGGAGAAATCGAACGCAAGGCCCCCATTTTCTCTGTTTCTGACACTGATTGACCCTTTGTGAAGGTTAATTGCGTTCTTAACAATCGACAATCCCAGCCCGGAACCTCCGCTTTTTCTACTCCTGCCAGCCTCAACCCTGTAGAATCTTTCGAAAATCCTCTCCAGATGGTTCTGAGGTACCCCTTTACCGGTATCATAGTATGTGAACCATGCAAAGTTATCTTCGCATTTTGTGTTTTCTATATAGATTTCTATGTTCTCGCCACCATGTTCGATGGAATTGTCTATCAGATTTTTAAATAATGAGTAAACTAACAGATAAATTCCTTCGATATTAAGGTCCTCAGAAACTTTTATTGAAAATTCAATATTTTTTTCTCCCAGCTTAAATGCCAGGTCGCTCTCGATCTCCTTTATACACTGACTTATATTAATTGTCTCTATCTCAAATTTGTCCGCTGCCTCTTCGATTTTATTAAGGACTGAAATATCGGTAATTATTGAAGAGAGACGCATTGTCTGTGCATACGCTCTCTCAAGAAAGAAACGCCTTTGTTCAGGGTCAATATTTTCCTGTTGAAGAAGTGTTTCCAGATAGCCTCTGATTCCTGTTACAGGTGTCTTAAGCTCGTGTGCAACGTTATGTGTGAGTTGCTGCTTATACTGTTTAGTGTTTTCCAGTTGACGGAATGTCTGTTTGATTCTCTCTCCTACATCACCGAACTCATTGTCGGGAAACCTGATATCCTCATAATCACCTTTCCCCTGTTGCACCTTGTCAATAAACTCCTTAAGTGCCGAGACAGGCCTCCCCACCTGTCTGCTGACATAAACGAGCAGAGCAATCACTATAATGAAAATTAATATGATGTATGCCCCATATCTTTTGTCGTTGCTTAACAAAGGTTTGACGGCTGTTTTGTAGTTAAGGGCAGCCCTTACAATCAGTTTGGGATATCTCTTTGCATAATAAAGATAATCGGAATTAAGAGTTACCGAGAATCTCAGGGCAGAACCGGATCCGTTTGATATAGCATCTGCTATTTCGGGTCTTTTAAGATGGTTTTCCATCTTGATATAACCTGAGGAGAGATTGTCATAGATAACCCTGCCCGCAGGATTAAGAATTGTAAATCTCATGTCAGAAGGCAGAATGCCTTTCAGTTCCGAAATTCTGTCAACTATAAAATCATCGGAGAAGGTAGTATCCTCATTGGCAATATAGTTGTAAATAAGATCAGAATAAGGGTGCATCTGAAATTTCAACACTTCCATCTTGGTGTTTTTCGCCTGCTGTACTAATATATAGGAAAAGCCAAGACTTATGGCAATGACCATAAGAGAGAAGTACAGGATAACCTGATGTTTGTATTTAATCTTTAGTAACTTCATCAATATCAAAGCAATATCCGTAACCAGATCTGTTTACTATACATGCACCGAACGTACCGATTTTTTTTCGTAGTCTGGCAATATGGACATCAACTGTCCTGTCAAGGACATAGGCTTCATTCTGCCAGACAGCATCAAGAATGTCTGCCCGGGAGAAGATTTTCAGAGGAGAGGTAGCCAGCATTAAAAGTATCTCAAACTCCTTTTTTGTAAGCTTTATACTCTCACCGTACAGAGAAATCTGTTTATTTCTTGTGTTGATGGAAAATTCCGGGAAGCTTATTATTCCCTGTTCAGATTTTTTTTGCTCCTTTACTCTCTTTTCGTATTCAATTTTCTCAAGCTCGGATTTTTTGTAAAAGGCAGTTCTACTGAGGACGGCCTGGACCCTTGCAACAACCTCCTTTATCGAAAACGGTTTTGCGATATAGTCATCAGCTCCCACATTGAACCCTTTCAACTTGTCAGCGACATTGTCCCTGGCTGTAATGAAAATTATCGGGACGCTGTTATTGTACTCGGTCCTTATAAGTTCCGCCAGTTTAAAGCCTGAAATTCCTCCCATCATCACATCCAGAAGGAGTAAATCGTAATTGTTTTTCAATCTGGCAAACGCCTCCTCTGCCGAGTATGACACATCTACAAGATATCCGGCACTCTTGAGGTTGAACTGGAGAATCTCGCAAAGATCCTCTTCGTCGTCAACAACCAGAATTTTTTTCTTTTCCATGGTACAAAGGTATATTAAGATTACAATTCTTCATAAATACGTCCATTTTCGTAAGAATTTCTTAATTTTTTCGACTTACTCCCGTAACAGTATCAGCATACTTTTGTCCCCGGAAACAAAAAGGAAAAAAGTGAAAAATTTATTTAAAATTCTTATCGGACTGATGATCTTTGGGTCAATTGTCCAGATTTCAACAGCACAGACTACAAATGTACTAAAAGGAGTTGTGTTGGACAAAGCAACTGGTGAGCCCGTTATTGGAGCAACAATTTTTTTTGAAGGGCTTAAAAAAGGCTCATCGACTGACCTAGAGGGTAATTACATT
The DNA here is from genome assembly GCA_041659025.1 of Bacteroidales bacterium. Classification (GTDB taxonomy): domain Bacteria; phylum Bacteroidota; class Bacteroidia; order Bacteroidales; family UBA932; genus Bact-08. The sequence continues at coordinate 114,955 of JBAZZA010000003.1, forward strand.
ATCAGTGGAATACCTGTGGGAACATACAAGGTACAGGTTGCCTGCATGACCTATCAGACAATTTCTGTCCCCGACCTAATAATTAAAGCAGGCAGTAACCAGTTTGATATTGTTATGGAAGAGGCTCAGAATGTATTGAATGAAGTTGTTGTCTCTTCTGTAAGAAAAATGAGCTCAGAAATTGCCATGATACAGGCAACACGCACAGCCAGTGTTGTAATGAGCGGATTGTCAGGAAAACAGATTTCTCTTTCTCAGGACAAGAGTGCTGCCGAAGTTGTGAAACGAATTCCCGGAGTATCTGTCATTAACGACAGGTATATTATGGTAAGAGGATTAGCAAGCAGATACAATAATGTATGGATAAACAACTCCGCTGTACCAAGTACAGAAGCCGATACAAGGTCATTCTCATTTGACGTACTGCCAAGTTCTCAAATAGAGAACATAATGATAGTAAAATCACAATCACCGGAGATACCGGCAGATTTTTCCGGTGGGTTTGTTAAAATAACCACCAGGAGCATGCCCGATAAAAATGAATTCATTTTGTCCTATGGAATGAGTGCAAACAGTCAGACCCATTTTAACGATCACTTCTATAACACAGAATCACCGACTGATTTTATGGGATTTGACAACGGTGTAAGATCTTTGCGACCTGTCGTTCCTGCAAGAATGAATAACGGCAACTCTACACTGGTGACAGATATTACAAAAAACGGCTTTAGAAATGACTGGTCGGTGAAGAGGCAAAGACCGTTTTTTGATCAGAAAGGGAGCCTTATGATAAACAGAACCATAAGCATGAAGAATAATGCGCAGTTTGGACTTGTGGGCGCAATAAACTATTCAAAAAGTGCCCAGACATATTCAGATATACTTAATGCAAGATTCGGAGTATACAATACAGTATCGGATGCTTCGGAGTACATCTATAAATATACAGACAATCAATATAGTATAGATGCAAAAGTAGGTGCCATGCTAAACCTGACATATCTTATAGGAAAAACCAAGCTGGAATTCAGAAACCTGCTTAACCAGTTAGGGAAGAACCGTTACACTACTCGTGAAGGGTGGCAAAATGTAAGTGCCAGATATAATCAGGAGAAACAGGAGTACCTGTATACCAGCAGGACAACATATACAGGACAGTTTGCCGGTAGTCATAAATTGTCCGGATCAGACCTGGACTGGAACGTCAGCTATTCATATGCAGGTATGAAACAGCCGGACAGAAGAATCATAAACAGAGAGGAAAATCTTATTTTCGGAGACAGGTTTTTTGGGCAAATGGGTATCGATCAGAATGAAATAACAAGAGACTTTGTGGAATTGGACGAACATATTGTTTCACCTGCACTAAACGTTACAATCCCGGTGGATATTTCATCAGAAATCAAATCTGAGATAAAAGCGGGGATTTATGGTGAATTCAAAGCCAGAGACTATAACAACCGTCAGTTTTTCTACAGATTCAACCAGTATAACCTTCCGGAGAACTTTGTATACGGTAATGTTACAGATGAGATCCTCAAAGAGTCCAACTTAGGTTCCGATAAGCTATACGTATATGAAGACACCGATAACAGAAACAGCTATAAGGGACAAAATTTGCTTGGTGCCGCATTTGTCTCATATAAACTCCCCCTGGGCAGGTTCAATATTCTGGCAGGTGCAAGAGTAGAGGCAAGCAGGATGGTATTGACCAGTTATGATAAAATTTATGAATTCTCTACAGTTGACAAGAATTATGATCAGGTGAACATCTTCCCATCGTTGAATGCAAGTTACAATTTAAACAAGAAAAACCTTATAAGATTTGCTTATGGTTCTTCCACTAACAGGCAAGAATTCAGGGAGGTGTCATCATCTGTATATTATGACTTCAATCTGTTTTCAGATGTAAAAGGCAACAAAGATCTCAAGTATGCCACTATTCACAACCTGGATCTGAGGTATGAGTACTATCCGTCAACAGAAGAGTATATTACACTGGCATGCTTCTATAAATACTTTATAAACCCTATAGAGTGGACATATCTCGATGCAGGGGGCTCATATACATATACATTTGAAAATGCACATGCGGCAAAGAATTTTGGTCTTGAATTAGACATGAAAAAAAATCTGGCGTTTTTGGGAATCCGTCAACTTACTTTGGGATTGAATGCCTCCCTGATATCAAGTAGGGTAGCTTTTGAGGAGGAGTCACTGGAAAAGGACAGGCCCATGCAGGGTCAATCTCCATATCTTGTCAATGCGTCGTTGTTTTATGATAACCAGGCACTCGGTTTAAGTGCAGGGATTCTCTATAATCGTATAGGAAAAAGAATAGTGGGAATCGGCAGGGTAGATACCGGTTCAGGAGCTAGTATCAATAACGATGTACCGGATACATATGAATTACCAAGAGATATGATCGATTTTGTAGTGAGTAAGAAAATCGGGAAGCGATTTGAGGTAAAAGCAAGTTTTAAGGATATCCTCAACCAGTATGTAATTTTCGAGCAATACCCAAAATATCTGGATAATAACGGAGTACTTCAACAAAGGAGCCAGCTGAGCAAAAAATTCAAACCCGGAGCTAATATCTTCGTTGGTTTACAGATAAGTTTATAGAAATAAAATGATTTAATAATATCAAAAGATGAAAAGAATTAAAAGTCTGACAATTATGGTTATGGCAATATTTGTCTTAACAATGACGATCTCTTGTGAGAAAAACACGACAGAGACACCTCCAGTTTCAACCGAACAGATAATATTTAATACAAACGAGATTGGAAATGGCGTTCAAGAGTTTGAAATAAAGGAAAACCACACAATTAAAAAGGGTGTGTATGTTTTGAAGGGTTGGGTTTATGTTACAACAGGTGCGACTTTAACAATTGAAGCCGGAACTGTCATAAAAGGAGATAAGGATACAAAGGCAGCCCTGATAATAGAAAGAGGCGGTAAGGTAATTGCACAGGGGACAGCTGACTTACCAATTGTGTTTACATCTAACCAGGCCGCCGGTTCGAGAAAGCCGGGTGACTGGGGAGGTATCATCATTTGTGGAAAAGCTAAAAACAATAAAACGGAAATGCTTATCGAAGGTGGCCCTCGTTCTATGCATGGAGGGAGCGACGATGCAGATAATTCCGGAGTATTTTCCTATATGAGGATAGAGTTCGCCGGTTATCCGTTAAAGACTGACCAGGAAATCAATGGTCTTACTTTAGGTTCAGTAGGCAGTGGCACAAAGCTTGACCACGTACAAGTGTCGTACAGCAACGATGACTCATTTGAGTGGTTCGGAGGAACGGTTAATGCAAAGTATATAATTGCATACCACGGATGGGACGATGATTTTGACTCAGATAATGGTTTTACAGGAAAGATGCAGTTTTGTCTGGGAATCAGAAACCCTAAGATTGCGGATATATCAAAATCAAACGGTTTTGAGTCAGATAACGAGAGTGGCGGATCTACAATCCTGCCTATGACAAAACCGGTATTCTCAAATGTCACATCTATAGGGCCAATCGGTCAGGATGCAGCATTTCTGAATACATCAACTTATATTGACGGAGGAATATATGCACCTGTAAACGGTTCTAAGCTGGGTCAGTTCCAGTCGGCAATGCAAATAAGAAGAAGTTCAAATCTTAACTGCTATAATTCGGTATCAATGGGATTCCCCGTGGGACTTATGATTTGTAACGATAAAGGGTCTTTGACACAAACAGCTGCTGACGCTGGCAATTTGAATATTAAAAACATGTATTTTGCAGGAGTTACAATTCTGGGATGTGATAAAGACGGTGCCTTCCTTGATCAGTTATCAAAAGATGCGACTACATTGGACCCTGCTATTGAATCTTTTTCTGCGACGTACTTTAAAAAAGCGGCAAACAATAATGTCAGATTAAATACAATTCAGGAGTTGGGTATTTCTCAGCCGAATCCACTGTTGGCTATTCCGAATTATGGACCAACAACCGGCAGTCCACTTACAGGTAAAGTGAATTTGTTCACAGATCCTGTGGTAGCTGACTCATTCTTCGACAAGGTCAACTTCATTGGAGCATTCAGGTCAGATGCTGCTGCAGACAACTGGATGTTAAAATGGACAAATTTTAACCCTCAGAATACAACATATTAATTTTTCCTTTTTCCCGATTTCCGCTCCATATTCGATGAGGCTGTCTAAAGTAGGCAGCCTCTTTACGATATTGTAATATTCAATTAATCAGGTTACAAGACCAATTTCTGCAGCCTTCTTGTCCATGAGTGCCACTGCCTCCTCTGCATTATTGCCAATGACACCATCAAGAATAGCATTTTTGATGTACTCTTTCATGATTCCAATCTCTCTGCCGGGACGAATATCATATCTTTCCATAATAAACTCTCCCGTAATAGGATTATGGAAATTCCTTACAGTGTCCTTTGCCTCAACCTCAACCAGTTTATCTCTCACCATGGCAAAATTGTTCTTGTGCTTTTTTACAGTTTTTTCATTTTTTGAGGTAATGTCTGCCTCACACAATAGCATCAGGTCGTCTATGTCGTCACCTGCATCAAAAAGTAGTCTTCTTATTGCTGAATCACTAACCTCTTCCTGTACAAGTGCAATGGGTCTTAAATGAAGCTGTACCATCTTCTGTACATATTTCATCTTTTCGTTTAAAGGCATTTTAAGCTGCTGGAATATTTTTGGAACCATCTTCCCTCCAATAAATTCATGTCCATGAAATGTCCACCCTACACCAGGTTCAAAATTCTTGGTTGCAGGCTTTGCTATGTCATGGAGCAAAGCGGCCCATCTGAGCCAGAGGTTGTCGCTTGTTTGAGCTAGATTGTCCAGAACCTGCAGTGTGTGCGAAAAATTGTCCTTATGTCCCTTTCCCTCCATGGTTTCTGCCCCCTTCAACTTAACCAGCTGAGGGAGGATAATATCGAGCAGGCCGGTTGAATCCAGCAGGTAGAACCCCACCGAAGGTTTTGGGGTTAGTAGTATTTTGTTGATCTCATCGTTAATTCTTTCAAATGAGAGAATCTTTAATCTCTCCCTGTTTCTGCGGATAGAATCCAGTGATTCGGGAACAATCGTGAAGGAGAGCTGGGCCGCAAAACGTATTGCCCGTATCATTCGCAAAGGATCATCACTGTATGTGGTATCCGGATTAAGCGGAGTTCTTATAAGACCGGCCTGTAAGTCTTTCACACCCCCGAAAGGATCAATAAGATTTCCGAAGTCTTCTTCTTGAAGGCTGAAAGCCAGCGCATTAATGGTAAAATCTCTTCTAAGCTGATCATCCACAAGTGAGCCGTCTTCAACTATCGGCTTTCGGGAGTCAAGTCTGTAAGACTCCTTACGCGCCCCTACAAATTCAACCTCAATATCCCTGCTTCTCAACATTGCGGTCCCGAAATTCCTGAAAACGGAAACTTTCACTCCCAGTTTTTTAGCCACCCTCTCTGCAAGGTCAATTCCACTTCCTTCAACAACAATGTCTATGTCCTTGCTTTTTCGTTTAAGAAAGCAGTCGCGGACATATCCGCCAATGACATATGCTCTCACATTAGAGTCACGGGCTTCCCGGGCAATTATTGAAAATATTTTTTTATTCAGAAAGTTCATTGTACGGTGGAATCTCAGTTAAATAGGTATAATTGTTTGTTATGGAATCGCGGCTGGCAAAGTAGGTGGTCTCCCCGTTAGTAAGTAGTATGTGTTTGACATTTAAAGCCATATTGTACCTCAATATCTGTTCAAAAGTATCTCTTGTAATCTTTACCGACGGAGCCTTGCATTCCGCCAGAAACAGAGGTTTAAGGGTTTTGTTCAGGACTACAAGGTCTCCCCGGTACCTGAGCTTGTTGATAATTATTGAATATTCACATACCATGAGGCTTGAGGGGTAGCCGAGTGTGTTGACCAGCATATTAATAAGCTGTTGCCTCACACCCTCTTCAGGAGTCAGTACCACTCTCTTTTTTCTTAACGGATCAAAAATCATGCTGTTCATAATTCGGCACTCTACAGCAACAAAGATATAAAATTTGCTCCGTTTACACTTTTTGCATAATTTAGCCCTGATTAATTATGGCAAAACAAGCAACAAAAGACACCGTACAACACTTCGAGGAGATACTTGCAGATATCAGAAGCGGTATTATAAAGCCTCTTTATGTACTAATGGGAGAAGAACCCTATTATTCCGACAAAATAATTGAGGAAATTTCGGAAAGGGCAATCAAACCGGAAGAGAGGGGGTTCAACCAGCTGCTTCTTTATGGCACAGATGTTTCAGCCGATCAGGTTATAGAAGCTGCCAGGAGGTTTCCTATGATGGCTTCGCGGCAACTGGTTATTGTGAAGGAAGCTCAACTAATTGACGATCTGGATAAGTTTGAATATTACTGCAAGCAACCCATGTCTACCACAATCCTTGTAATCTCTTTGACTAACAAGTCCCTGGACAAGAGATGGTCATTCTATAAACAGGCAATTGCAAATGGAGTTGTTTTCGAGTCGGTAGCTCTTAGAGAAGACAAGGTTAATTTCTGGATCGAGCGATATGTGAAATCAAAAGGAAAAAGCATCTCTCCCGAAGCCGCCGTACTTCTGGCAGATTACAGCGGCACTGAGCTTAGAAAACTGGTACTCGAACTTGACAAGCTGCTGACAAATCTGCATGATGGAAGCAAAGAGATTAAACCGGCCGATGTGGAGGAAAATATAGGGATAAGCCGGGAATACAACTTATTTGAACTGACAAAGGCTATCTCAGTAAAGGACCAGACTAAGATTTTCAAGATAGCGGACCATTTTGCCGGCTCGCCTAAGCAATATCCCCTTGTTGTTACATTTGCCACCATATTCTCCCATTTTTCCAGGATTGTAAAATATCATGCAATTGTTAACAAAAAAAAGGGGGCATCACGTTCAGATATAGCATATTACATAGGGATTAACCCATACTTCATTCCTGAATATGAACTAGCGGCACAAAACTATCCATTGATAAAGTGCATGGAAATAATTTCACTGATAAGAAAATATGATTCCATGAGTAAAAGCAACGACAGGGGAGAGGCTTCAGACGGAGAACTTCTTATTGAACTTGTATTTAAAATAACTCATTAAGGTACCACAACTCTTCTTACCCTTGCAGAAACCGATGTGTAAACCTCATATGAAATTGTCTTGAGAATTTTCGCAATATCAGACGCTTTTGGTGATTCGCCGAAAAGTGTAACCACATCTCCCACTTTGGCGTCAGTTCCTGTAATATCCAGCATAAATGTGTCCATACAGATATTTCCTATTGTGGGGACAAGTTTTCCGTTAAGAGAGAAACTTGCCGATCCCCTGCCAAGGTGCCTGTTTACCCCATCGGCATATCCTAACGGGACTGTTGCAATAACCTTACTGGTATTGCCTATAATTCCATGTCTTCCATAACCTACGGTACCCTCATTAATCTCTTTTATGTGGATAATTGGAGCCTGTAATGAGCCTGCCGGTTTTAACCTTGATTCGTCAACGTAGCTGGTACCGTACATTCCAACTCCGACCCTCACCATATCCATTTGGGCATCCGGGAACCTCTCTGTTCCTGATGAATTAAGTATATGGAAAATAGGCCTGTAGCTTAAACCTGACGTTAAATTTTCACTCATTTGTCTGAATAATTCAATCTGTGAACGCGTAAACTCATCATGTTTCGCCTCATCTGCAGCCGAAAGGTGAGAAAAGACAGATTTCACCATCATGTTAGGATTAGATAGTAAAAATTCCCTTAGCTTATTTATTTCTTTTTTATCAAATCCTACCCTGTGCATGCCGGTATCGAGCTTGATGTGTATTGGGTATGTGCTGATATTTAGACTTAAGAGAGTCTCCAGCATTTTATGTGCCGACTCGAAATCGATGATACTGGGTTCAAGACCATACTCAATTATCTCCTCAAAATTATCAATCCCCGGTGTTAGTATTATAATTGGTAACTTAATTCCTTCTTTCCTTAACCTTATACCTTCAATAGGGAAGGCTACACCTAAGTATTCGGTACCAAATTCTTCTAAAAGGCGTGAACATTCAATATCTCCGTGTCCATAGGCATTGGCCTTGACCAATACCAACATTTTTGTTGATAATGAGAGTTTTGAGCGAAAAAAACTATAATTGTGAAGTAAGTTGGACCTACTTAAAGTAAATTGAGAATGTGTCATTGAAGAAAAATATGAAAACAAAGTTACAAAATGTTTAAAAAAATGAACGATGTATTGAAAATCTTTCTACATTTGACGCCGAAATGACAAACAAACCTAAAACATTTTATAAAATGAAACTAAAAACAATTTTTGCTGCCGCTGCGTTAATCGTGGCTCTTGCTTCATGTGGTACTAAAGCTAAACCTGTTTCTGAACAACTAGTTGGACAGTGGTCAGGTATGGATTCTATCGCTGTTACTGTTGTTGATTCAACTGGTAATTCAGTAGTTCAGGAAATCGTTGCTCCAATCGAGCTTGAGTATCTTGCTGACTCTACTTTCACTGCAGTTATCACTATTAATGACTCTACTTCAATCACTGTAGGTGGTGTTGCTACAATCGCTGAACCTGCTGTTACTTTCACAGGAACAATGACTTGTGCTCAGCCTATGGATCTTAGCGGTGCAATGGAAGTTGTTGCAGAACCTGAGACATTGGTTGTAAACTTTACAGCTGTTAATCCAGAAGCTACTGTTACTCACAACGGTAAAGCAAAACTAACCCGCAAAGTTGCTGCAGCTGCTCCAGCTAAGTAGTTTATTTGGTTAGACCATTGAAACAATGGCGACAAATTGGTTCGTAGGTGTCTTTTTCACCCAACATGACCAGTTTGTCGCTTTTTGTTAATCTATGTGAGTGGTGAGCCAGATCTCCACATTTGACACATATTGCATGCACCTTGGTTACATATTCTGCAACCGCCATAAGATCAGGCATGGGGCCAAAAGGGTTTCCCAGATAATCCATATCAAGACCAGTGACAATTACCCTTACTCCATTAGCAGCCAGTTGCTGACATACATTCACAATGCTCTTGTCAAAAAACTGAGCTTCGTCAATACCAACCACATCAACCTCCGATGCATACAGTAAAATACTGGTTGGTGAATCAACAGGAGTTGAACGTATACTGTTGGAATCGTGCGAAACTACAGCCTCTTCTGAATACCTGACATCAATCTTAGGTTTAAAGATCTCCACACGCAGATTTGCAAATTTTGCTCTCTTGAGTCGTCTTATCAACTCTTCGGTTTTACCTGAGAACATAGAGCCGCATATCACCTCTATCCAGCCTGTTTTTTTTGCGCTTTCTAAAAACATTTTAATTACTTTTGTATCGTATGCAAAGATAAAAAAGTTAAAATGCTTAACAGTAATAAAGTTTCAGAAATCAAAATAATTGTATCAGGTTTTCTCCGCGATCTTGACGCTTTAAACAATTCAGATTCAATATCACCTGTCAGATGGGAAGAGTTGAATATTGCAACGGACCTTATAAAACAAAAGCTCAATACATTAATGATAGAGAAGGAAAGATACAGCAAGGATGAGGAGATAAGGAAGCTTAATCAGACTATAGCAGAACTGAAAAGATCATTTTCCGATGTCCAGCTTAATGTATCAAAATCGTTCCTGCCACATTTGCCGGCTGACGAGAAGTCTAAGTTAAGAATTGCTGTTGAAGAGGAGGAGCTTGAGCTTTTTTATGACGGAAGGACATCTATTCTGGATGCGGCGGAGAGTGCCGTGATTGCCTGGAAAACCGATTTACCGGGTCCGGCAATTGAAAATCTCAATCATGCAATAACGCTAAACGACAAACTTTTTTTTATAAAGGGATTGTTCAATGATGATGAAGAGCAATTCAGACTCAGCATTCAGAAACTAAATGAAATGAACACAATGGAAGAGGCTCTTGAATATACAAGAGCAGCTTTTCCCGACTGGGATGAAACATCAAATATAATTTACAGGTTTTATATGATACTAAGAAGGAAATTAGATGTCTAAACTATATCTGATACCAACTCCCATAGGAAATCTCGAAGATATCACCCTTCGGGCATTGAGGATATTAAAAGAGGTGGATCTTATTCTGGCTGAGGATACCAGAACCAGCTCCTTTCTTTTAAAAAAGTATGAAATCAGGACCAGAATGGAGTCTCACCATATGTATAACGAACACAAAAGTGTGGAGAGAATTGCAGAGAGAATTCTATCGGGAGAGAGAATAGCACTTATAAGTGATGCAGGTACGCCGGGTATTTCAGATCCTGGGTTTCTGTTAGTAAGAGAGTGCAAGGAGAGAGGTATTGATATAGAGACATTGCCAGGAGCAACAGCTTTCGTCCCGGCTTTGGTAAACTCAGGCCTTCCGTGTGACAGGTTCTGTTTTGAGGGGTTTCTTCCGTTAAAGAAAGGTCGTCAGACAAGGATAAAGGAACTTAGCGATGAGAGCCGTACAATTATCCTCTATGAATCACCATACAGGCTGGTTAAGACACTTTCGCAACTGGCGGTCACTTTTGGAGAAGAACGTGAGGCATCAGTTTCAAGAGAACTTACAAAATTATTCGAGGAGAACAGAAGGGCAACACTTGGAGAGCTCGTCAAGTGGTACAGTTCTAACGAACCAAAGGGTGAAATAGTAATAGTGGTAGCAGGAAAACATAAATAATAAATTTTGGAGGAGAGAGAGATGAGGAGAGAAGAAAAGATTACAAAATCCCATGCATCAGGGGTCGTAACATTGATTTTTATGGTACTCTTTGTTCAGGGAGTGCTTTTTTTATTTGCTCACGAAAAGAGTGAACCGGTGAGTTTTATCAAAGAAAACACAGATACAAAACCGGAAGTAATTGCAGCCAGAAAGTTTGACCCTAACAAAAAAGACAAAAATGGATATGTAATCTCTCCGGATACAGTATCAAAGAAAAAAGAGAGATACATAACTACATTTGAAACACGCAAAAGAGAGCCACTCTATTTGAATCTGGCTGACTCTGCTTCTTTGGTGGCATTGCCCGGAATAGGCCCCTATTATGCGCGGAAGATTATTCAGTACAGGGACCGACTTGGAGGATTTGCCGCAAAGGAGCAATTACTGGAAATATTCGGAATAGATAAGGAGCGTCTGGAACTCTTTGCCGACAGGATTGTTGTTGATACAAATAATGTGGCAAAGACTGACTTTAATGATGTGACATTTGAGGAGCTGTCAAGGCACCCTTATCTTGGAGGATATGTTGCCAGATCAATAATAAGATACAGGAACTCCAAAGGAGCAGAGATGACAAACCTGGCAAATCTGGTATTGAATAACATCATTAAAAAAGAGCTTCATAAAATGCTTAAATACTATTTTAAGTAATTAGAGTTTAATTATCTTTGTCTGACTTTAATAATATTTTTCTGTTTTTAACATTAGATAAAGAATGAGTATCATTAGCTGTAACAATGTGGTTAAGAAATTTAACCAATTCACCGCACTTGATAGTGTGAGCATTAATGTACCAAAAGCTTCAATTTTCGGACTTCTCGGACCAAACGGAGCCGGCAAGACAACACTTATCAGAATCATAAACCAGATTACAGTTCCTGATTCCGGAGAAGTTCTTTTCAACGGAATTCCCATAAAGCAGTCCGATATTGCCAAAATAGGCTACCTTCCCGAGGAGAGGGGGCTCTATAAGAAAATGAAAATAGGCGAACAGTCTATATATCTGGCACAGTTGAAGGGAATGAGTCATGCGCAGGCAACCAAGGAGCTTAAGGAGTGGTTTATAAAATTCGGTATTCAGGCCTGGTGGAACAAGAAGGTAGAAGAGCTTTCAAAGGGAATGGCACAGAAAGTTCAGTTTATAACAACAGTTCTGCATAAACCCTCTCTTTTGATTCTTGACGAACCTTTCAGTGGATTCGATCCTGTAAACGTCCAACTTATAAGGAACGAAATACTTGCAATGAAAGCCAATGGGGCAACAATAATCCTGTCGACTCACAATATGGAATCGGTGGAGGAGTTATGCGACAATATTGCCCTTATAAACAAGGCAAAACTGATAGTAAGCGGAGGTCTTGATGAAATAAGGAACCATTATGGAAAAAATGAAGTTGAGGTTTTTTACCGTTCTACAGAACCGGTAGAGTTGCAGAGTAACTCTCTTTTCAGGCTTATTTCGCAGGAGGAACACAAGTACGGCAGAAGAGCAATACTTGAGGTGGAGAAGGAGGCAAACTCCTCACAGATACTTGGAGAACTAATCAAAAAAGTAGATATTGTATCTTATAAGGAGATGATTCCAAGGATGAATGACATTTTTATTAAATTGGTAAGCTAACAATTTGCTATGAAAACAGATAAACTATTTCTAATAATTTCAAGGGAATTCTCGGTGAGAGTAAAGAAAAAATCCTTTATATTCCTGACTCTACTTACTCCAATATTTTTTGCGGCTTTAATAGTACTTCCATCTGTAATCATGACCTTCTCCTCAGGAGAGAAGGGACAAAAGATTATGGTAGTAGACAAGTCCCAAGTTTGTGCCTCTTTTTTTAAAAACAACGAAGAATACACATATCTCTTCGATGCAAATGCAGATGTTGAAAAGATCAAAAAGAACTTCGCAAGTGAAGATCTGTATGCACTTGTCGAGATATCCCCGTTGGATTCCTCTGCCAACGTTACAGTTTCTGCATTCTCTTCAAAACAACTGAACATAGATACAAAAACCGAGATAGAGAGGACAGTAAAAAAAGCAGTAGAAAAAACAAAACTTGGCAGATATAATATTGAAAATCTTGACGCCATTCTAAAAGATGTTAATACCGACGTCAGTGTAAAAACATTTACCATAAGTGAGGAAGGAGACGAAAAACTAGGTATGGTTGAGATATATATGGGAATTGCATACATTGCCAGTTTCATGATATACATGTTTATCTTTATGTTCGGTTCAATGGTAATGAGAGGTGTAATTGACGAGAAATCGAGCAGAGTAGTGGAGGTGATAATCTCTTCCGTTAAGCCGTTCGAATTAATGCTCGGTAAAATACTAGGTGTAGGATCGGTTGCTTTGGTTCAGTTCCTTATCTGGATAGGACTTACCGTTGGAATAATATTCGGAGTACAGTCCGTTATAGGTATAGATATGGCTAAGAGCCAACTGCCAGCCGGTATGGCGCAATCTGTAACTACATTGCCTGTAGATAATTCACCAATGGGCGACATAATGAGTGCTCTCTCTGGTGTAAATTTTGTGCCTATCATTCTGGCTTTTATGGCATTTTTCTTATTGGGGTATCTACTTTATGCATCTATGTTTGCAGCAGTTGGCTCCGCAGTAGACAACGAGGCAGACACACAGCAGCTTATTCTTCCTGTCACCCTTCCTCTTATCATAGGGCTTTTCATAATGATACACACATTTCAATATCCCGACAGCAACCTATCTTTCTGGGGATCTATGATACCATTCACCTCACCTATGGTAATGATGGCCAGGGCACCTTTCGGTGTTCCTGCATGGGAAATGGCACTTTCAATAGCGATATTGTTCGGCACCTTCCTGCTTATGACGTTTATTTCTTCAAAAATATACAGGGTGGGTATTTTAATGTACGGAAAGAAGGCCAACTGGAAAGAAATTATTAAGTGGTTAAAATACTAATATTTAGTTATAAAACATCAATAAAATGACAAGAAAAATCCTGACATTCCTGACTATCCTCCTGATTGCTGGAGCAGTGCAAGCACAAGAGCTTCATTTTTCCTTTAAAGGGAGCAGGATATTAATGGATAGTACATTAAACAAACCTGAAGAGCCTGTTGTAAAGGGAATAATTGAATTCTTCAAGCCGGAAATGGACAGGATAATGCAAGAGGTAGTGGGTGAATCGGAAGCGGAGATGCGTTCCGGCAGGCCAGAGAGCCTGCTGTCAAATTTTGCAGTAGATGCACTGTTTGAGTTTGCTCAGAAACACAGCAAGGAGAAGGTTAATTTTTCACTGACAAATTTTGGTGGAATCAGAGCAACGCTACCCAAAGGAAATGTTAGAAGATATGATATATTTTCAATATTCCCTTTCGAAAATTATGTAGTGGTACTTGATGTGACAGGTGCATCTGTGAGGAAGCTTCTGGAATCGTTTGCTGCAAACAGAGTAGAGGCAATGTCGTATAACGTACAACTTGAAATAAAAGGGGGAGTACTAAAAGAGGCCCTTATAGACGGAGTACAGATTGATGATTCAAAGATCTATCGTATTGCAACCATAGATTTTCTCCTTAGCGGAGGTGACAACGTTATGGCTCTTAAAGAGGCTGTTGCGGTAGAGCAGACAGGTTTTCTTATCAGGGATGCGATTTTTGAAAAAATTGCAGATATCAGGAAAAGAGGAGAGAAGATTAGGTCATCATTAACCAACAGAGTAGAGATTGAGGATTAGTATTATGAATAGAACATTACATGCCGGAAGGCTATTTCTGACATTAGTATCAGGCTTAATGTCAGTGACAGGGTACCCGCAGGATTTGGTTATTCTTCATACAAACGATACTCATAGCAATATTGAGACAATCACAAGTGGAAGGAATGCCGGGTATGGCGGATTTCAGAGGGTGGCCAATTATTTTGACAAAGTCAGACACGAAAATAATAATGTACTGGTACTGGATGCAGGAGACTACAATCAGGGAACCCCCTATTTCACACTCTTCAAAGGGGCAATGGAAGTCATGTTATATAATGCTATGGGTTACGATGCAGTATGTCTTGGCAATCATGAGTTCGACAACGGACAGCAACAATTGGCAGACAGATTGAAAAAGGCAAACTATCCCACGCTTTGTGCAAATTTTGATTTCTCTAAGAGTCCTCTTAAAGATCTTGTAAAGCCTTGGATCATAATTAATAAAGGGGGGAGAAAGATAGGAATCATTGGTGTTCTCCTGAATCTTAAGGGTTATGTATCGGAAAGTGGAAGGGCAGACATCATATATAAGGACCCCATAAAGACTGCCAATAAATTAGCGAAACAGCTAAAATATGGAGAGAAGTGCGACCTTGTAATTGTACTGAGTCATCTTGGATATGACGGTGGTGATAAAGAAAACCCTTCGGATACCGAACTTGCAAAGTTCAGCAAGAACATTGACATAATTATTGGGGGACACTCTCACACTTTTCTTGAAAAACCAGTTCTTATAAAAACCAGGGCAGGAAAAGGAGTTATAGTAAATCAAACAGGAACTGCCGGTGTTTATGTGGGGCGCCTGGATATTACCTTCTAGGATTTTTTGTGATAGAGGTACCTTTTAATCTTCTGAGTTGCAGTTTTTTCAAATTGTCTAGGATGATCAACCACAAATGAGATCTTAGAAAACTTGTTTACCTTGGAATTCACGTATTCAGAAACCTCTTTCTTTAATTGTTCTATCTTCTCATTGAAAGCCTTAACTGCCTCATCCTTTTTTACTTCATACGATTTTACCAGTTCGTCTTTTTTGTCCTCATAGCTTTTTACAAGTTGATCCTTGGTCTGGTTATAGTATGCATTGAGTGCTTCCTCCGTTGCCTCCATCATAGCCTTAAGCTTGTCCGGATTGAAATGAACAAGAGCAATAAGCTTTCCCTTGCTTTCTGTAACAAGAGATTCTGCAACCATTGAGTGGCCGTTTATTATTGACTCAATCTCCTCGGGGTAGATATTCTCACCACTTGGTCCCAAAATCATATTTGTAAGACGTCCTTTAATGTATAAACGCCCATCCTTGTCTATGATACCAAGATCTTTTGTTCGGAACCAACCATCCTTTGTAAAAGCCTGTTCTGTTGCATCCGGATTCTTATAGTAACCCATCATCACATTGGGACCCTTGGCTACAATTTCCCCTTCTCCGGTTTCAGGATTTGGATTGTCTATTCTTAACGTTACACCATGGACAGCTGGTCCTGTAGATTGCCATTTTACCATAGAAGGAATTGCTCCGGCAAGCAAAGGACATGTCTCTGTAAGTCCGTAGCCAATTGCATACGGGAACTTTGCCTCTAGTAAGAAACGCTCTACTTCGCTGTCCAGCTTTGCACCTCCAATCCCAAAAAATCTTAATCTTCCGCCAAATGTCTCCATAAGTTTTTTCCCGGCAACTTTGTGAAGCAGCTTTCGGCCGATTGTTGTCTTATACAGAGCTTTTGTTATGCTGCTTGCCTGGAATTTAGGAACAATGGAGGATCT
Source organism: Bacteroidales bacterium (assembly GCA_041659025.1). Lineage (GTDB taxonomy): Bacteria > Bacteroidota > Bacteroidia > Bacteroidales > UBA932 > Bact-08. The sequence continues at coordinate 131,245 of JBAZZA010000003.1, forward strand.
GTAGATTTTCTCAATTATCATTGGTACCGTAAGCATCGTTGTGGGTCTTACATCCTTCAAAGCCTGTACAAGCACCGAAGGCGTAGGGGCCTTCTCTAAAAAGTATACGGACGCACCACTCATCATTGGCAACATCATGCTAAGGCTGCATTCCAGTGTATGAGAGAGAGGAAGTACAGATAGCCAGATGTCCCACTCAAAGCTCGGGCGCAGCTTGTATGCAGCATATAAATGTGTGCAAAGGTTCCTGTGACTAAGCATAACACCTTTAGAGTTTCCGGTGGTGCCGGATGTGTAAATTATGGTCGCAAGATCTTCAGGAGCCGAAAATGCTTCAGGAACAGGATTAATATCGTTTGCTTTATGCAATACTTCCAAAGAATCAAGGTCAATCACAATATTGATTTTCTCCATAAGCTCTTTTGGAACCTTGTAGATAAGCCTTTCTGATACAAAAAGAGCTTTTAATTCTGAATGGTCAATTACATTTCTGATTTCTGATTCAGAAAAGTCAGGTAGCATGGGAACAACAACCCTGCCAAATGCTACAGCCGAGAAATAGGCAACGGGCCAGTTAGGCATATTTTGGCTTAGAATGCCGATTTTGTCCCCCAGACCAATACCGGCCGAACTTAACAATTGAGCAACCTCTTTGGTTCTGTCACCGAATTCTTTATAAGTGTAAGAATTTCCCCCGTTATATGCGAAAGCTTTATTGTCTTTGAATGTGTCTGTGCAGTAAGAAAATAGATCCCTTAAAGTGTCGAATTTCTTGATTTCCATTAGTTTTTTTTTAATTACCAAGTGTAATTATTACAATAATCATTCCAAATCTTTTCCCAGATTGAAGTTTTCCGGAAATTTACCTTGAACTCCTTTGTCTTTATACCACTGTCTTATCCTTTTAAGGTCACCCTGAACATCGTCGGTTATTTCGAATCTTTCTCCTCTTCCTACCTCTTTTTTTCCCCAGTCAAAATATCCAAGATAAACTGGAATGTTTGCTGCACGAGCTATTGTATGAAAACCTGTTTTCCACTTTTCAGTATTCTTTCGTGTTCCTTCCGGTGCAATGGCAAGGTGTAACCTCTCTCTTGAATTGAACTCTTCAATGATTTGTCTCGTGAGAGTGGCGCCTTTATTCTTGTCAACAGGAATACCTCCCATTGATCTCATAATTGGACCAAAGGGACCCCAGAAAAATGCTTTTTTTACCATTATGTACGCCGAAGCTCCTAATGAGTGATAAAAAAGAAAAGAAATGACAAAATCCCATCCCGATGTATGAGGAGCACCAAGAATTATGCACTTGGGTTCAGGAACGGGAGTGTCCATAACTTTCCAGCCCATTATCTTCAGGATAAGCTTGTATATGTACTTCATCATTTAAAGATTTTATTACCTGCAAATGTAATCATAATATTTTATTGAAGGTTAAAATTCAACCTCAGCTACTACAGGCAGGTGATCTGATGCAACAATTCCGGTTATCACTTTATGTGATATGAATCTTAATTTGTCTATCCTTCGGGTAAATAGATAATCGATAGTCTTATTTGGATTAATGTTCGGAAAAGTGGCTACAAAATTCTTTGTCGAACTGGTAAACCGGTTAAACATAATTCCCATCTCCTTGCTTTCCGGTTCGGCATTAAAGTCGCCGCCCAGAATGACCGGAATCTCTCCTCTTGAAAGAATCAGTTCAATTTGTTTAATCTCTTTCTCTCTGATATCGGCAGAAAGATCCAGATGTGTACATGCCACTCTTATTTTCCTGTCATCCGGAAGGGTAGCTACAGAAATTCCAAGTACCCTCTGCTCACTTTCTCCTTTCTGCCAGAGCGGATAAACAACTGCAGAGTCCAGCGGGAACCTCGACAATATTACAACACCATACTCACCGCCCATTATATCGATTGCTTTATAAAAGGCAGAATATTGAAGGCCGGTTAACCGGGATAACTCCAATGACTGATTCATACCTTTTGCTCTATGTGTCTTGACGTCAATTTCCTGCAGGAAGACAATATCTGCTTTATTAGATATTATAACATCTGCAATGGCGCACACATCTATAAGCCCCTTTATTGCAGGAGGATTGCAGTGATGTACGTTATAGGTCATGACAGTGAGTTTGTGGCTGTATGGTTGAGAGAAGCAAAATGTGACAATCAGAAGCAAAGCGATTGTATACAAGGGTTTTTTCATATTCCTGGGATTATTTATATACAAAGAAAGAAAATTTTTCTTATGTGCCAAAATATATTCCAAAGGAAATTTGTTTTGTTGGAAATTATTATTAATTTTGTAAATAAATTAAAAAAACAGAAAATGAGGATAATGAAAAAATATTTAGTTTATGCCCTTTTATCGGCATTTGTTGTATCATGCGGTTCAAGTACCGTAAAGGACAAGTCATCACAAAATAAGGGCTCGCAAACTAACTTAAAGGTAAAAACCATTCATCTGACCAAATCAGAATTTCTCAAGAAAGTTGTCAATTACGAGACAAACTCTAAGGAGTGGAAATATCTTGGCGACAAACCTGCTATTATCGATTTTTATGCAACATGGTGTGGTCCTTGTAAAACCATAGCACCAATTCTTGAACAGCTGGCAGAAGAGTATGATGGACTTATTTATGTGTACAAGGTAGATACCGACAAGGAACAAGAACTTTCATCGGCATTTGGCATTACAAGTATTCCAACGCTCTTTTTCATACCGATGGGTGAGGCTCCGCAAATTGCTCAGGGTGCCTTACCAAAAGCAGAGCTAAAGAAAATAATTGATAAAGTATTACTTAAGAAGATTTAATCATGAAAACACTCTGTGCCATAAGAGATCTGTGTCGTTCAATAAGTGAATTTGAGACTCATTTTTTAACAAAGCATTCATTATGTCTGAATGAAGGAATGGTAATTTGTTCTCTTAAAGATGGCAGGCTATCTTCCGGAGAGATTGCATCCCAGCTCCATCTAAGTTGCTCCAACACATCCAAATTATTGAGGTCCGTTGAGGAAAAAGGATTAATTGAAAGAGATATGGGAGAAAAGGACAAACGACAGATGTATTTTACATTGTCAAAAGAGGGAAAAAAGAGACTCAAGGCTATTGAGACAGAGAGTGTAGATCTCCCGGAAACCCTCTCAAACATCATTAAAAATTTATAAGATTATGGAAATGTTTATAGAAAACGAAAGTAAATATAACTTTAACGAGACAGTTGAAAAATTGACTGAATCAATTTTATCTATTGGTTGGAAAGTGACTCATGTACATGACCTGCAGGAAACACTTCATAAAAACAACTTTGAGGTCTTACCCGTCAAGGTACTTGAACTTTGTAAACCCGCCTATTCTGTCAGACTTCTTGAAAATGATCATGAACGTCTGTATTCAAGTCTGATGCCTTGCAGGATATCTGTCTACGAAACATCTGATGGAAAAACGAAGATATCAAGGATGGACTCAGGAAAAATGGCTTCTCAGATTGGCGGCTTGGTTAATGAGGTAATGCAAAAGGCATTTGCCGATATTGAGAATATTCTGAACCCTTTTTTCAGGCAAAGCAATTAAATTTTAAATAGCGAAAATGAAAAAATTTATCCTTTATGGATCCCCGCTCAAAGAAAGTGCACTTTCTGCAGCTCTTTTGCTTTTAAGAGTGGGCATTGCAATAATGATAATGACACACGGCTGGGCCAAGATCCAGGGCTTTGAAACCTTCTCACAGGGATTTCCCGACCCTATAGGGTTGGGGTCGGAACTTTCCCTTATACTGGCAATAGGAGCAGAGTTCTTTGCTGCCATATTTGTGATTGTCGGGTTACTTACAAGACTTTCCCTTATACCAATGGCCTTCACTATGATAATTGCTGCATTTGTAACTCATGCCGCAGACCCGTTTAAGGTTAGAGAGATGGCACTGATCTATCTTCTGGTGTTTGTAGCTCTTTTTCTGATGGGTCCGGGAAAGTATTCTCTGGACAACCTGCTTTTCTCAAAGAGCAAATGATCTAGACCCAGTTTTCTGAAAGTATATCTCCTTGTACGCTCAGGATTATTGCTTTTATTGGAACGTTACGTGTAGCTTGTTCCCTTGCAGATTTTGCAAATCCGAGCAATCCACCACAACAAGGAACCTCCATCATAAGTACAGTCAAAGTATTGATTTTTGCATCGTCCATCATTGATGCAATTTTATCTACATAACTCTGGGTATTGCTGTCAAGTTTAGGACAGGCGATTGCCAGGGTTTTGTTTTTAAGGAACGTTTCATGAAAATTACCGGCAGTGAATGCAGAGCAATCAGAGGCAAGCAGTACATCTGCACCCTGGAAAAACGATGCTGCAGGGTTGAGAAGATGAAGCTGTACGGGCCATTGCATTAACTGTGATTTTTGTGTGTGGTTTATTGACCCAACAGCAGCAACAGCAGCAGGAGCTGCGTTCCTGAAGTCCCTCTCCATAGAGCCCGGGCAACCACAGGCCATTTTTGGTTTTTCAACAGATAAGGTCGATAAGTCAGTATTCACATTATGCTCCCTGCACCAGTTAATACCTATTTCAAGCCACTCATTCTCGCCATGTTCCTTTAGATGCTTAAGGTGTGCTGTTATGGCCTTTTCTCCTTTTTGAGCAATTCTCTCCATAACTGCTATCTCATCATAGGGTTCGGCCTCCTTCTCAATCAATTCTATCGCACCTACCGGACATTCTCCAATGCAGGCACCAAGTCCGTCGCAATAAAGCTCACTAACCATCACTGCTTTTCCATTAATCATTTGCAGTGCACCTTCATGACAACCGCTAACACAATTGCCACAACCATTGCAAAGGCTATCATCAATCTTTATAACTGTTCTTTTCATTTTTTTTATCTATATTTATGTCACAAAAGTAGAATTAGCAATTTCAGAATTGTGTAATAATTGATACACTTCAAGTAAAAAATAAAAAATATTTTCGGTACAGAATTTGTTGCAACTACAATGTAATAAAATGAATATTAAAATTATGAAATATATAGTATCTCTGTTTTCCTTATTGACGCTTGCATCATGTTCTGCAGCTTATCTTACTTTGGATACTGTGCAGGAGTTTGATATCAACAAATATATGGGTAAATGGTATGAAATTTCACGGCTCCCTAATACATTTGAAGAAGGACTGGAAGAGAACACAGCATTCTATCGCATTGATGATGACGGAACAATAGTGGTTATAAACGAGGGACGGCTCATCAGCGACAAAACAAGGATAAAACAGGCAAAAGGCAGGGCATGGGCTCCTGATCCAAAAGAACCTGGTAAACTCAAAGTAAGCTTTTTCTGGCCGTTTTCGGGCGATTATTGGGTTCTTAAGGTAGATAAGGATTACACATATGCACTTGTAGGCGGACCAACAGGAGAGTATCTATGGATTTTATCCCGTGAAAGGGACATAGATCCGGTAATTATGGAAGAACTCAAAATTTATGCAGGTAAACTAGGGTTTCCTGTTAAAAACATGATCAGCGGCCTTGCTGATTAGGTCATCATCGGCAAAATTCGGTATCGTAACTTTAAGCTCAGGAGTCCTCTCCATTTCCCTCTTAATGGCAAAGAGGGCACTGCTGTTTCTGGCCCAAGCACGGCGCGAAATACCATTGTTGACATCCCAGTGGAGCATGTTCCTGATTCTCCGGTCAGCATCATCGCTGCCATCTATCACCATGCCGAATCCACCATTAATAACCTCTCCCCAGCCAACACCGCCGCCATTGTGGATAGATACCCAGGTAGCACCGCGGAAAGAGTCTCCTATGACATTCTGAATAGCCATATCTGCTGTAAAACTTGATCCGTCATATATATTGGATGTCTCTCTGAAAGGGGAATCAGTTCCCGAAACGTCGTGATGATCCCTTCCAAGAACAACAGGTGCAGAGACTCGACCATCGCGAACGGCATAATTCATTGCAAGGGCAATTTTGATCCTTCCTTCTGCATCGGCATATAGAATACGGGCCTGTGAGCCAACAACAAGTTTATTTGTTCCTGCCTCTTTTATCCAGTGAATATTATCGGCTAGCTGAGTGACAATTTCGTCAGGTGCACTTTTCATAATCTCTTCAAGAACTTCTACTGCAATAGCATCGGTTATCTCAAGATCTTTAGGGTTTGAAGATGTACAAACCCATCTGAAAGGACCAAAACCGTAGTCAAAAAAAAGTGGCCCCATAATATCCTGAACATAGGATGGATAACGGAACGTACCATCAGAAAGTAAAACATCTCCCCCGGCTCTTGATGCCTCAAGAAGAAATGCATTCCCGTAGTCAAAGAAATACATTCCTCTTGCTGTAAGCTTATTTATTGCTTCTGCATGTCTCCTTAATGAAGATCTCACAAGTTCTGCAAATTTTTCCGGCTCCTCCGCCATTAACCTGTTCGATTCGTCAAAGCTAATGCCGGCAGGGTAGTAACCACCGGACCAAGGATTATGCAGAGATGTCTGGTCGCTTCCCAAGTCTATTTCCATTCCGACCTCGTTGAATTTCTCCCATAGATCAACAATATTTCCCTGATAAGCAAGCGATACTGCTTCTTTGTTTCTCTTAGCCCTGCCTATCCTCTCAATAAGCTGGTTAAGATCGCAGTATACTTCGTCTACCCATCCTTGTGAATGTCTTGTGTGAACTGCTTTTGGATTAATTTCTGCAACCACTCCAATAACACCTGCAATAACTGCTGCTTTTGGCTGGGCTCCTGACATTCCACCAAGGCCGGAACTTACAAATATTTTTCCTCTAAGATCCTTCTCCTTTGAACTGCATCTCATTCTCGCGGCGTTCAGCACGGTTATTGTCGTTCCATGGACAATACCCTGCGGACCAATATACATAAACGATCCTGCAGTCATTTGCCCATATTGCGAAACACCTAGTGCATTGAATTTTTCCCAATGATCCTTTCCAGAATAATTAGGAATTACCATACCATTGGTCACAACCACCCTTGGAGCATCTTTATGTGAAGGGAACAATCCCATGGGGTGTCCGGAGTAGAGCACAAGTGTCTGTTCGTCGGTCATCTGTGAAAGGTACTGCATTGTGAGAAGGTACTGGGCCCAATTTTGAAACACTGCTCCATTACCTCCATAAGTAATTAGTTCATGAGGATGCTGGGCAACAGCGTAGTCCAGATTATTGCTGAGCATAAGCATTATAGCCGCTGCCTGTACCGACTTGTGAGGGTAATCATATATAGATCTGGCAGATATCTTATAGTCAGGCCTGAACCTGTACATATATATCCTTCCGTACTCATTCAGTTCATATGCGAATTCCGGTGCAAGGGTTGCATGATGCTTTGCCGGAAAATATCTTAATGCATTGTGGATAGCAAGTTTTTTTTCTTCAAAAGAGAGAATGTCTTTTCTCTTAGGTGCGTGATTAATATCTTTATCGTAAGGTTTAGATTCTGGAAGTATGTCCGGTATACCTTGTGAAACTAGTCTTTGAAACTCTGTGAAGTCCATATTTTTTTAATTAATTCTGCAAATTTAGGAAAAATCAGTTTAATAAGTTGTCTGATATCAAAATTATCCATACTTTTACGGTTCTAAAAAAAGGAGGTGTTTGCCGTATGATTATAGTACCAATAAAAGAGGGTGAAAATATTGAAAGAGCGTTGAAGAAATTCAAGCGTAAATTTGAGAAGACCGGCATAGTTCGTGAACTTAGAAGCAGAAAAACTTTTACAAAAAATTCTGTTAAAAGACGCGATGAAATTAAGAAAGCAATTTATGTACAAGCTCTTCGCTTAAACGAGGAGTAATTACCTTAAATAATTTTTAAAAAATGGCACTTTGTTTTAATAAGGTGTCAATTTTTTTTGTAAATTAGTACCAAAGAATAATTATGAGAGTGATCGATGAGTTTATAGATTATCTGAAGGTTCACAAAAGGTATTCTCCAAGAACACTGACGCTCTATTCGGGGTACATAGGAGAGTTTTACGATTATGCATCGCTTCCGGGAGACCAAGATGAATATGAGGCCCTTCATCCCAATACAATAAGGGGATTTGTTGCAACCGGCCTAGACTCCGGTCTCTCTCCAAGAACAATGAATCTTAAACTGTCGGCACTTAGCAGCTACTCAAACTTTCTTGTAAAAAGGGGATACATAAAAGCTAATCCTGTTAAAAGAGTTCCCAGACCAAAACAATCAAAAAAACTACCTGAATTCTACACTCAGAATGCTATTGAGCACTATTTCGATAAAGAGTCCGATCAGGAGGATTTTTATGCACTCAGAAACCGTACAATAATCTCGACACTCTATTGTACGGGTTTAAGACGGGCGGAGCTAGCAAACCTCAAGATATCGGACTGGGATGTAAAGAGGGCAGTATTAAGGGTGGTTGGTAAAGGGGATAAACAAAGGGAGATACCTCTTCCGGAGACTCTTCAGGAAGAACTGGCGTTTTATCTTGTCAAATTCAAGGAGATATATCCGGTAAGCAACGATAGTAACTTTTTTCTGACAGATTCCGGTCAACCATTTTACCTCTCTTTTGTTAATAAAATAGTAACAAAGGAGCTAAGAGGGGTTGAGGGATTTACAGGCAAAAGGTCACCGCATGTACTCAGACATAGCATTGCAACACATCTGTTGAATAACGGGGCAGATCTTAATAGCATAAAAGAGGTACTTGGTCACTCATCACTTGCAGCAACTCAGGTTTATACTCATAATTCATTCGAGCAACTCAAAAAAGTATTTTTAACCGCTCATCCACGAGCAAAAAAAGGAGGATAAAATGGACATTAGAATTCAGTCACTCAAGTTTAACGCAGATCAGAAGCTGATAGATTTCATCGAGAAAAAGCTTGCAAAGCTTACGCGGTATTATGATGAAATACAAAGAGTAGAAGTTGTATTAAGCCTTTTACCCGATCATGAAAATAAAAATGTAAGGATAAGGGTGGACATGCCGGGCAATGACCTGGTAGTAGAACGTCATTCAATAAAATTTGAAGACGCTTTGGTAGATTGTGCAGATGTGCTTAAAGATATCCTGGTAAAATATAAAGAGAAAAGAAAGGAAATATAGACATACGATTAGTCCCAGAAAAGACTTAAGAACTCCTCTCCCTCTACGTTCCCAAAGTAGTCGGAGAGGTTTATCTTTTTCAACCGTTCACTTATGCCTTCAGGGGTATGTAACGCTCCTTTAAGAAGCGTTTCAATTTCATGTGTCTCCTTAATAAAGAAGTAGCTGCCAAAGATCTTAATATCTGTAATAACACCTTTGCCCACTTTTAGATAAACCTCAATCAGTCCTCCGGGAAATTGTTTCACTTTTGAATATTGATAAACAGGAGACGATCCGAAGTTCCACCAGTCCTGACTGTATTTCTCATCCCTGAGTTTCTGAATGGACGATATATCTTTGTCGGAGTAGGAGTAAAGATGGTAAAGATTACGGTTTATTGTGTTTATCTCTCTCTCCATGAAATCTATGAATTCAGAAATAGTCATAGGATGCTCCAGATGTTCTCCTATGTTTGTTACACGCGCAATATTTGATTTTACCGATTTACTTACAAATTTTTCAGGTCTGCTGGCCAAAGCATTTCCCAGAGTATTCATAGAAGAAGAGAAGAGAAGTGTGCCATGTTGTAGGACCCTGTCTTTGTAAACGGCCACTGCATTGCCTGAAATTTTTTTCCCATCTATTAGCAGATCGTTCCTTCCCTCCAGATATGCCTTAACTCCTAATTTACACAGAGAGTCAATTATAGGTTTTGTAAAACGGGCAAACATACTGGCAGTGTCTTCATTGTCAATACGGTTGTCTATGAATGTGAAGTTAATGTTACCCAGATCGTGGTAGACAGCACCTCCTCCGGTCAGTCTTCTTACAACCTTTATTTTGTTTTTTCTTACATAGTCAAGATTTATCTCGGCAAGAGCATTCTGATGCTGACCAATAATTATTGCATTATCATTCCGCCAGAGTCTGAATACAGGCTTGTCCAGATTTTTGAACAGATACTCTTCGGCGGCAAGGTTCCAGTATGGATCTGTCGAATTGTCAACTATGTAATACATCAGATTTACAGGAAGTTATATTAAATCGCTTAACAAAATGATTAACAACCAAAAAAATGCACCAACCGGTTAAAAGGCCAAGAACAGCTCCGCAAAGAACGTCGAGGGGGAAATGTTTGCCAACATATATTCTGCTGTAACTGACCATAAAGGCCCAAATGAAAATTGAAACGGAATAGTATTTGCGTTTAAATATCAAAGAGGTAAAAGTTGCCAGACCAAATACATTTGCTGCGTGGTTCGAGAGGAATCCATACATACCACCTTTATATTCCAGCATTCTTACAAATGATGCAATAACAGGATCATAGGCAGGTCTGGGCCTCTCTGCGAGGTCTTTGATCTGAGAAGACAAGATATCGGTGAATGCAAATGTCACTATAGCACCTGCAAGAGCAAGGTATGCAAGAGACACTGGTTTCCTGATAATCCTGAATTTTGGCTTTAATGGTCCGTCCGGTACCTCCCATTTAAATGAAAAGAACATATATAGAGCAATTGACAGATATAGAGCAATCCAGGGTGTCCGGGCAGAGAATATAATCATCACCTGATCAAAAAAAGGAGAATGAAATCCATTTAATGTAAGGAAAATGGATCTGTCCAGCTCTATCAGTTGATCAAACATCAGAAATTTAGCTATTTAGATGTTTCCAAAGGAGATCCTTAAGCTCTTGTATATTTTCACCGCTGAACGACGAAATGAACAAACAGGGAAGTTTTCTGGGAAGATGTTTTTTTATCTCTTTCTTTAGCTCATCATCAAGCATGTCTGACTTGGTTACAGCAAGAATTCTTTGTTTGTCCAATAATTCCGGGTTATACTGCTTTAGTTCGTTCAGAAGTATCTTGTATTCATTCTTTATGTCCTTACTGTCTGCAGGAATCATGAACAACAACATGGAGTTGCGTTCGATATGCCTTAAAAACCTTAATCCAAGTCCCTTGCCCTCATGCGCTCCCTCAATTATACCTGGAATATCTGCCATTACAAATGATTTGTGGTCGTAATAGTCTACAATACCCAGATTTGGTTCCAGAGTAGTGAAAGGGTAGTCGGCAATTTTCGGTTTTGCTGCAGATATAGTGGAAAGCAAAGTGGATTTACCTGCATTTGGAAAACCGACAAGCCCGACATCTGCCAGAATCTTAAGTTCAAGTATAAACCAGTTCTCGATTCCCGGTTCACCGGGCTGTGCGTATCTTGGTGTTCTGTTTGTGGCACTTTTAAAATTTGCATTGCCTAAACCTCCACGTCCGCCCTTTGCAATGATCTTCTCCTCTCCGTTTTCTGTAATCTCAAAAAGAACCTCTCCTGTCTCAGCCTCTTTTGCTACTGTGCCAAGTGGTACTTCAAGATAGATGTCGTCGCCATCTGCTCCATGGCATAGTGTTCCGCTGCCGGCTCCTCCGTGTACTGCCCTGACATGTTTTCTGTATCTTAAGTGAATAAGCGTCCAGTATTGACTATTTCCCCGGAGAATTATATGTCCCCCTCTGCCGCCATCTCCTCCGTCAGGACCTCCTTTTGCGACAAATTTCTCCCGGTGGAGGTGCATGGAGCCCTTTCCCCCGTTGCCCGATTGGCAAAGAAGACGGACATAGTCTACAAAATTGGTGCTACTCATTATTTATTTTATTGATTATTTTGCATATATCGTGGAAACCCTCCTCTATGGAAGTCTCTCCGTTCACAGGAAAGTAGTTCCCCTTTTCCTTATAGTACTTTATAAGAGGTTCCGTTTTCCTGTGATATGTTATTATCCTGTTCTGAATTGTTTCAAAATCCATATCATCTACTCTGTCTTCAATCTTGGCTCTGTGTTGTATCCTTTTTATCATAACATCGTCATCAATCTCAAGAGAGATAACAGCATCTACCTTTCTGCCGAGTGATGTAAGAAGTTTATCAAGAGCAATTGCCTGTTCTATTGTTCTCGGAAATCCGTCAAGGATGAACCCGGAAACATCCGGTTTATTGGCAAAAATTTCTTTTCGTATCATCTCCAGAACAGTGGCGTCATCTACAAGGCAACCTTTATCTATGATAGACTTTGCTAAAAGTCCCAGTTCTGATTTTTTCTCAATCTCTTTTCGCAGTAAATCTCCTGTTGAAATATGCTTAAGACAATATTTTTCTGCAAGTAAATAAGACTGTGTCCCTTTTCCTGCACCCGGAGGGCCAAAAATTATATAGTATTTCATACTCCGCTATTGTCTAATACGTATATATCCTTGTACTGCCTTCCGAGTTCATTATAATCAAGTCCAAAACCAACAATAAAGTCATTTGGAATCTTTAATGCAACATAGTTGATGTCAATCTCCTTTTTGTATGCATCGGGTTTTAGAAGCAAAGTGCATATCCTTATCTCTTTGACTTCTTGCTTCTGCAAAAGAGTGTATAGCTCCTCAATAGTTGCACCTGTGTCCACAATATCCTCTATGATAATCACAGATCTGCCTTTAAGTGGCTTATTGATTCCAATTATCTGCTTGATCTCACCGGTTGATTCAACACCGCTGTAAGAAGAAAGTTTAATAAAAGAAATTTCACAGTTAAAGTTGACAGACTTCATAAGATCTGCAGTAAACATGAAAGAGCCATTTAAAACGGAGAGAAAAAGCGGGTTTTCGACATTTTTGTAATCTTTGTTGAGCTGTTCTGCAACTGTTTTTATGCTCTCTTCTATTTTGCTGTAAGGAATTGATACCTTAAAGAACTTGTCATGTAGTTTAATGCGCTCCATGTTAAAAATATTTGTACCCGCGAAATTAAGTATTAATTTTGTCTAAAACCAATTTAAGTGAACAGCCAATGAATCCACAAGTTAGCATAATTATGGGAAGTACATCAGATCTGTCTGTTATGAAGCAGGCAGCAGAATTTCTGAATGAAATGAAGATTCCGTTTGAGATTAATGCATTGTCGGCACACAGAGTTCCGGAGCAAGTTATGGATTTTGCAAAGAAAGCTGACAGGAGGGGAGTGAGGGTTATTATTGCCGGAGCAGGCGGAGCGGCACATTTGCCGGGAATCATAGCGGCTCTTACACCGCTACCGGTTATAGGGGTTCCCATTAAATCATCAAACTCTATAGACGGATGGGATTCAGTGCTCTCTATCCTTCAGATGCCTTCGGGAATACCTGTGGCTACTGTCGCGCTTGATGGGGCAAGGAATGCTGCTATTCTGGCTTTACAGATACTTGCAACGTCAGACGAAGCGCTTATGGAAAAGATGAGAAAATTCAAGGCTGAGCTGGCAGACAAAATTGTCAAGGCTAACAAGGAACTTGAAAAAGTAGAATACGAATTCAAAGTTAATTAGATATCATTTTTAGTTGTATGAGGGGAAGGAGTTATGAGGAGGTTGATTGCAATTGCATTGCTGCTTATCGGTGGCGATGCACTTTTTTGTCAGGGTACAGGAAACAGGTACATTCCTGAGGCGGTTGTCAGAATTATTTCGGAATATGCTGAGAGTATAACAGCCGAAGGAGAAAACAGACCGGATTTTACAGAGGAGATAATTGAGATGTACCAGAATATGCTTACATCTCCTCTCAACATTAACAATGCTTCCAGAAAAGATCTCGAGAGGCTTGTTGTTTTAAATGACTTTCAGATAGAATCAATCATCGATTACCGTAAGGAGTATGGTTCTCTTTTATCTATTAAAGAGTTACTACTTATACCGGGAATCGATACTGAGGTTGCTGAGATGCTGGCTCCCTTTTTATATACCGGCTCAAATGAATCAAAAGTGGTTTTCAATATGGGATCATTTCTTAAGGATGGCAGATCGCAGATGGTAGCAAGAGGAAAATGCATTATTGAGAAACAACAGGGTTACAAACCAATTTCACGGGAGGAATTCTCAAGGTATCCAAACAGCAGGTATCTTGGACCTCCGGGGCAAAATTATCTTCAATACAAGTTTAGTTATTCTGATAAACTTAGGCTAGGCCTTACAATAGAGAGAGACGGTGGGGAGAGAGGAATCGATTACAAAAATATTAATGTAGCGCTCAGTAAGTCAGGACCGGTTGAAGCTCTTGTTATAGGGGACTATTCTGCCAGGTTCGGACAGGGATTAGTTGTCTGGAACTCCTTTTCCCTTAGCTCATCAAGCGAACCAAGGTCATTAAGAAAGTCTGAGATGGGTCTGAATCCTTACAATTCGACTGATGAAAATCTTTCCCTGAGAGGAATCTCAACGACTGTCAATTTTAAGAGATTCAAGGTTACATTGTTTTTATCCAATAGAAAATACGATGCCCGGATTGATGAAGAAGGAAAATACACATCGCTTCTCAGAACGGGCCTGCACAATACAACCACAACCCTGGAGAGGAGGAGGTCGCTGAGAGGGTCTTTGGTGGGGGCCAATACATCATATTCCACAGATCGGTTAAAGCTGGGATATACAACAATATTGTACAAATTTAATCTTCCCTACGGTGGTGATGACTCTCTGAAACGTTTCAAGGACAGGTACCATAATGGCTATGGAGGAAATGCTGCAATAGATATATATTGGGTACTGGACAAGATAAGAGTTTTCGGAGAGGTTGCATCTGACCATACTGCATCTTTTGCATGGCTTACCGGTATCATTTACTCTCCTGACAACAAGTTTGAATCTTCGCTTCTTCTAAGAGACTACTCAAAAAATTACTATGCACCTTATGCAGGGGCAGTATCTCGTTCAGTGCTGCCAAATGACGAAAGGGGAGTCAAGGCAATATTTGCTTACAATGCGGGAAAAAACTGGCGACTTACATCGGGAGTTGAGGTTCTCAGGGGTTACCACAACATTACACTAACTGCAAGCTATAAAAGAGGAAAGAGTATTGCAAGCTTTATAAAATTTGTACAGAGCTTGAAAAAATACTCGTTAAGGTATAGTCTCGATTATAAGCTAACCGACAGAATAAGGTTCGTAAACAGATTTGACCTTGTTGCATCCGACGGTGATAAATTACATACAGGGGTTCATTTTTATCACGAAGTATTATTTGAGACGCTGAATAAAAGATTTGATGCATCACTAAGATTGGCAGCCTTTAATGCGTCTGTCTGGGATGTGAGAATATACACCTATGAAAGAGACGTACTTTACGGGTATTCAGTACCTGCAAGCTATGGCAAAGGATTGAGATGGTACATAAATATCCATGTGAAACCATTAAGAGCTTTAGATTTGTGGCTAAGGTTGGCTCAAACTCGATATCTTGACAGGGATAAAATAGGAGAGGGACCCGATATGATAGAAGGTCCCTCTAAAAGTGAGGCAAAAGTCCAGATAATATGGAGATTCTGACAAAGATTATATGGGTTTGATCTTAATCTTATCTCCAGGCATGATTTTACTTTTCTTATTAAATCCGTTAAGTTTCATAAGATCATTAAGGGTAACTCCATCAAACTTCCTTGAGATCTCCCATAGGGTGTCATTTTTCTTAATGGTATAATATACATATCCGTTTGAAGAAGTTGTCTTGTCTGAGGATAAACGAGCGGCAGATGTAGAAGCAGATGCCGAAGCAACCGTGTTTTTTGGTGCCCCATTGGAGTAAATTACCAGTCGTTGTCCGGGTTTTATATTTGATTTCACTCTGTTCCACGCCTGTAGGTCAGATAACCTGACCCTGTATCTCTGGGCAATTTTGCTTAATGTCTCATTCTTCCTTACGGTATGTGTTATAGATGTATTTTCGAATGACGATGTTTTGGATTCGTTCAGAGTGTTAAAGTACAGACTATCTTTGTACCCATAAATAATCTGCTCTTTGTCGACAAATGCAGAAGTGTAATTGTAAGGCAGGTTTAAAATCATACCTCCCTCAGATCCGGGGATAATCTCTTTAGTGTATTGTGGATTAAGGTCGCTTAGTTCCTCTTTGGAAATACCTACCAACTCCGATATCTGTCCAAAATGAAGAGGCTTGTATATCATAAAAGTATCTACATGAGCAGGAAGGGAGATTTGTCTCGGGCTTATCCTGTGCTCTTTATAGTAGTTGAGGGTATAAAGGGCAGCTACAAAAGATGGAACATAACCTCTGGTCTCCCTGGGTAAAAATGGATAAATCTTCCAGAAATCTTTAGATCCTCCGGCTCTTCTTATTGCTTTATTCACATTTCCGGCTCCGCAATTATAGGATGCAATTGCCAGTGACCAGTCTCCAAATATAGTGTATGCATCTTTAAGGTACTTGGCAGCTGCATGGGCAGATGCTACAGGATCCAGTCTTTCATCTACGTATGAGTTTATTTTAAGATTGTATTGTAAAGCTGTCCGGTACATAAACTGCCACATACCTTTTGCATTAACCCTTGAGGTAGCTCTGGGATTCAATGCCGATTCAATTATTGCCATTACCTTAAGCTCTTTTGGGAGATCGTATTCATCAAGTATCTCCTCGAAAATTGGCATGTAATAGCTGCTCAGCCCGAGTACAAGGTCTATCTTGTTGGGTATTTTCTGAGTATAATAAATTATGTGGTTCTTGATAATATTATTATATGGAAGCGGAATAAAGGAGTTCATAGACTTCAACCTGCGGATGAAAACAGAATCAGGAACATCCGAAGTAAAATTGCTGTTGTCCAGATCTACAGGGAAATTGTTTTCAAGAGACAGGTTTTTCTGGACATACCAAATATTCAGCAAGCTGTCCGTAGGAAGAGAAGGTTCAATAAAATCTTCTCCCTCAAGAAAGCTGAGAGCGCCGGGATTAATGGTATCATTACTGCTAACTGTATCAGATATTGGAATTACATTTATTTCCAGCTCCTGCTTAAGTGAATCAATTACTTTCCTGAGCTTCGATATCTCTTGTTCCATAGATTTACGGCTGGGTTTTTTTGAAAAAATCTGACCGTATGAGACCTCAGAAGAGAGGGACATTACAAAAAGGGAAATTAAAAGAGTTTTAAAAAGAGTGGAATATGATGTGTTTAATCTCATTATTTAGAAGTTTAATTTCATCTGAAGGCCAAAAGCAGGGTTCAGATTGTTAGTAAATTGATAATTGAGGGGCTGTATTATCCCCGGACCAAATGATGCAGAAAGGTCGTCACTAATGTCAAAGTCCTGCAGATGAGCAAATACATTGGCGTCAATAATATTTAGGGCATAGACAATAAGACCCGAAAGGATTGAATAATCACGATACCGTCTGTAGCTGTCCTTGAAATATTTTAAAGTTTCTACATTGTATCTCCCTGCAAGAGTCGAGCCCGGTTTGCTTGCTTCATTGAAAAGGTCGCGGTATCTCTGATATTGAAGGTTGTTAGAGTAGATAAAGTATCCGCATGTTATGAAGCCTCCGTAAAAAATTGGAATCTTCCAGTAGTTCCCGGTGTATGCCTGTCCCAGTCCGGGAAGCATTGCAGAATAGAGTGAAGCACGGGCCGGGAGTATGTCCTGACGATGCTTGTAACAAACAACCCCGTCCATTATTCCTCCCCAATAGGTGAAAATCGCCCCCATATAAAGGAGATCCCTGTTTGTCTTGTACTTTGTGTCTCCGCTTTCCAGCCATTTGAGGTTATTCTTGTATCCGGAATACAGGAATGTGGCTATCCCTCCATACAATACAGGCAACTTCCAGTAATCTCTGTTGTATATCTGCGCTGTACCGGGTAAAATTATCGATCCTCCCCACATACGCGATATTGTCAATGAATCTTTACCGGCAAGGCTTTTGAAATATCTTTTCAGAGTATAGGCAGGAGGTCTTGGTTCCAGGTTTTCATCTTCTGTGTTTGTCTGGTTATTTTGCTGATTCGTAGATCCAGGAGGGCCAACCTTCCCGAACGTTCCCCCGCTAAACTGAGCTTTTGATGAATAGGTAACCAAAAGAGCCAATATGAGTATGAAAATCCTGTTTCTCATCATACAGGTCAGATGTTTGCTTTCTCAATCGCCTTTAAAAAATTAACAACCTCTTCATCGCCGGAAAAGTGGATTGTAATAGAACCTTTTCCGTTGTCACCCTTCTTGAGGCTGATGTTGTTGTTAAAGTATCTGCCAAAAATATCAAGGAGTCTGAAATATGAGTCGTCCAGTTCAGTATTGTTGTCTATATTCTTTTTAGAGTTGTCGGTACCTGCCAGTTTCTTGATTTTTGCTTCGACCTGTCTGACAGAAAGATCCTGTTCAATAATCTGGTTGCAGAGTTTCAATTGTTTTCTTGAGTTGTCAAGCGCCAGAAGTGCCCTCGCATGTCCCATTGACAACATTTTAGCTCTGATAGCAAGTTGTATCTCAGCAGGCAATTTTAAAAGACGGAGATAATTGGTAATTGTTGTTCTCTTTTTCCCAACCCTTTCTGCCATGGCCTCTTGTGTAAGGTTACACTCCTCTATGAGTCTCTGGAAACTGAGAGCTATCTCAATAGAGTCAAGATTCTCACGCTGTATGTTCTCCACAATTGCCATCTCCAGCATTCCCTGATCATCGGCCTTGCGAATATATGCAGGTATTGAGGTCAAACCGGCAAATGAGGCTGCCCTGAATCGTCTCTCTCCGCTGATTATCTGAAACCTGTTACCTTCTACCAGTCTAACCGTAATAGGCTGAATCAGTCCCAGCGATTTAATTGATTCTGCCAGTTCTGCAAGTGAGTCTTCGTCAAAAGTGCTTCTTGGCTGATATGGATTTGCATCGATTTTACCAATAGGTATTTCAGCTATGGATGCAAGCGACGGCGGTGTCTCTGATGTTGACGGCCTATTGAACTGCATGCTGCCGGCATCCGATATAAGGGCACCAAGTCCCCTTCCTAAAACAGGTTTCTTCATTTTTTAAACTATGAATTCTTTTTAATAATCTCTTTTGCCAGGTTCAGGTAGTTGTTTGAACCAACTGATACGGCGTCATGTAAAATCACAGGCTTCCCAAATGAGGGAGCTTCGCTCAACTTTACATTTCTTTGAATAATTGTGTTGAAAACCATTTCGTTAAAATGATTCTTTACCTCTTCAACAACCTGATTAGCGTGTCTCAGCCTGCTGTCAAACATAGTCAGGAGAAAGCCCTCAATCTGCAAATTCCGGTTAAGTCTGTTCTGGACCAGTTTAATAGTGTTTAGAAGCTTTCCAAGACCTTCAAGGGCAAAATATTCACATTGAACCGGAATCAGTACAGAATCAGCCGCTGACAGGGAGTTGATGGTGATTACACCAAGAGAAGGTGAACAGTCTATGATTATAAAGTCATAATCATCCTTTATAGATTCCAGAGAGTGTTTTAGAACGAGCTCTCTGTCACGGATATTGAGCATCTCAATTTCTGCTCCCACAAGGTTTATATGAGAAGGAGCCAGTCTTAAACCGGGAATATCAGTATCGAGGAGAATATCCTTAATATTGACATTTCCTATAAGTGTTTCATATAGTGTTAGCTGCGAGTTGGAATCAGGGTCAAAATTAAATCCTGAGGTAGAATTCGCCTGAGGATCTGCATCAACTATTAATGTCTTTTTTTCCATTACCGCCAGAGAGGCAGCCAGATTGATTGCTGTTGTGGTCTTACCGACCCCGCCTTTCTGATTTGCTATTGCTATGATTTTTCCCATATGATAAAATATACATTATTTGCCTAGTCAACATGCAAAATTACAAAATCTTTTTTTGCATAACTAATATTATTGTGTTTAGGGCAAAATTGATTAAAGAGGATCTGCATCCATTGATATCTTAACTGATGTATACTCTTTAATAATCAGTTTATCAACTCCTTGTGTGATATTTTTTTTGATTTGAGAAACTGTATTGTCCTTGGGAAGTTTCAGCCAAAACTGAAGCATATATTCACCTCTCAACCTGTCAATTAATGGTGAGAAAGGTCCGGAAAACTCCTTGACTCCCCAACCGGTCATTAACTCTGCCATCTTACTGGCAGCCAGATTCAATTTATTTCTGTCAGTACAGCTGATTGTAATTTTAATAAGCCTGACAAAAGGGGGGTAATCAAACTCTTTCCTCTCCTTAAGCAGGTCGGAAATAGTCTCTTGCCCACCAGCAAAACTCTTATAAACAGGATGCTCTGCCTGTGCCGTCTGAATTATTATTCTCCCCTGTTTATATTTTCTCCCCGCCCTCCCAGAGAGTTGTGTGAGCAGCTGAAGCGCTCTTTCGTTCGCCCTGAAATCTTGTATTGCAAGCATACTATCTGCCTGCAAGAGACATATCAAAGAGAGATTTTCGAAGTCGAAGCCCTTGCTTATCATCTGGGTACCCACCAGAATATCAAGTTTATGATGTGCGAAGTCCTTAAGTATCCTGTTCTCTCTCAATTTACTCCTGGTAGTTTCGAAATCAAAGCGATCTACCCTTGCAAAAGGGAACCGGAGCTTAATCAACTCTTCAATTTTTTCGGTACCTGTGCCCCTGTCTTTCAACCCAGGCTTACCGCATTTGGAACAGATTGTACTGAACCTGATATGATGGTCGCAATAGTGACACCTTAATTCTTCTCTTGACTTGTGGTAACTAAGGGAGACGTTGCAGTGCGGACACATTGGGATATCTCCGCAATACAGACATTGGACAATTGGAGAGTACGACCGTCTGTTTCTGAAGATGAGTACCTGCTCCCCTGCAGTAATGGTATCCTCAATACTTTTGAGCATGGTTGTGGAAAAAACACCCTCCATTCTGCCTCTTTTGGATTCCCTGATAGTGTCAATAATCTCAATAACAGGAGGTATTGCACCAAAATACTTGCCTTTTAGTTCAACCAGTATGTATCTGTTTGAGTATGCGTTATAGACACTCTCTAGAGAAGGAGTTGCGGATCCCAGGAGAATACTTGCCTTGTGTATGCCGGCAAGCATTATGGCACTGTCCCTCGCATTATAGCGAGGAGCAGGATCTGCCTGTTTGTAGGATGCATCATGTTCCTCATCAACTATGACAAGTCCAAGGTTCCTGAATGGTAAAAACAGAGAAGACCTTAATCCAAGTATTATAAAAGGTTCTTCACCATTGCTTATTAAATTGTGAACCCTTGTACGTTCACCTTTGCTCTGTCTGGAATGATATATCAAAAGTCTGTTACCGAAAACTTTTGCCAGTCTTGTACTTAATTGCCGGCTTAAAGCAATTTCTGGGACCATGTATAGAACTGACTTGCCACTCTTTAACTGTTCACTTGCAAGGTTTATATATATTTCTGTCTTACCAGACCCGGTAACACCATTTAAAAGAGCCACTTTTTTATTGATGAAAGCCTCATTTATAAGATTAAATGATTCCTTCTGTTCGTTTGAAAGAGACGGAAGTAAATTTTCTTTATCAACAGGAACAGTTACCTTTTTTGCTCTGGCCGGTTTTTCAGAACCTGCATTGTTAGGATATGCGGCCTTGTATACCTCTCCTAAGGTGCACATATAGTAATCGGAAACCCACTGCCAGAACTCAAGCTCTTTGGATTGCACCGGAGGTGATGGAATGACAGATAAAATCTCCTTAAGGGACCCCTTGAACCCGGAGGTGGAGCTACACAAATCCGAAATGACTGCAGTATATTCCCTGTTTGAAAAATTAACAAGGACTCTTGATCCTATTTTAATTTCTTCTGCAAGACATTCAGGTACAATATAATATATATCACTCCTTATCTTAAGAGGGAGAATTACCTTTGAGAAAAGTGCAGGCATCTCAGACATGGCATTAAAGTTTATCTGAGAGGAATTGAGCAACATCTTCCAATAGCCACATTGGTGTGGATGTTGCACCGCAAACCCCCACAGAGTCTCCATCCATAAACCACTCCCTTTTTATTTCATCTGTACACTCTATGCTATATGACCGAGGATTTGCAGACTTGCAGCATTCATACAGGATTTTCCCGTTGGAACTCTCCTTCCCTGTTACGAACAAGATGACAGAGTGTTTTTTCGAGAACTCTTTCAGATGTGGATGCCTGGAAGAAACTTGTCCACATATTGTGTTGTGTGATTTGAAGTTATCCAGCGAGCCTCCGGCAAGGATTATTTTCTCTTTTATCATGTCGCAAATCTCTTTGTACTCCTGGGGGTCTTTTGTAGTCTGGGAGAAGATGCTTATTGGCCGTTTGAAATCTACCTTAACAAGATCCAGAATGTTCTCAATGACTATAGCATCGCCCTCTACCTGGCCCACCAGTCCGTTAACCTCGGCATGTCCCGATTTTCCGAAAATGAGCAGTTGCCCTTTTACACTCCGGAGTTTATTATAACTCTCCTTGATCCTTTTTTGAAGCTTCAGAACGACAGGACATGTGCAGTCAATAAGTTTAAGATTATTCTTGCCCGCAGTTTCATAACTTGAAGGTGGTTCACCATGTGCCCTTATGAATATTACAGAATCTTTCAGTTGCTCTATATCCTTGTGGGTAACCACCTCCATCCCCCTCTTCTTAAGCCGTCTGAGTTCCGTATTGTTGTGGACTATAGACCCGAGAGAGTATAATTTTTGGTTGCTGTCAAGGAAGATTTCAGCCTCCCGGATAGCTCTCACGACTCCATAACAAAAGCCCGATTTTGTGTCAACCTCTACTTTTAGTTCCATCTCCGGGATACAATATTGTCAAACCATACAATCTGGTCATCTACAGACATATTGCTGTTATCCAGAATTATGGCATCTTCCGCTCTTTTCAGGGGGGCCGCCTTTCTGTTTTCATCTAAGAAATCTCTCTGGACAATATTCTGCAACACATCTTCATAATTTGCACTTTCTCCCTTCTCAATAAGCTCCTTGAACCTTCTGGCGGCCCTTACATCAGCATTGGCTGTCATAAAGATTTTCAACTCTGCATTGGGAAAGACAACTGTGCCAATATCTCTTCCATCCATCACCACTCCTTTTCTCTCTCCGTACAGTCTGAGAATTTTGTCTACAAATTCCCTCACTTGTGGAAGAGCAGCAATGAAACTCACCTTGCCGGAAACCTCCAGACCTCTTATATCTCTCTCTATCAGCTCATCATTCAGAAACAATTCACTACTGCCATCAACGCTGTTGGTCCGGAATTCAAGATTAATAAAATCCAGAGCCTTTGACAGAGACTCCATATCAATATTGTTTTGTGAGTCAATCAACGCCTCCCTTATGGCATATAAAGTAACACCTCTGTAGAGTGCACCGGTATCAACATAAATTAACCCGTATTTTGCCGCAATAATCTTTGCGAAACTACTTTTGCCAGTGGAAGAATGGCCATCGATGGCTATAATGATTTTTGGAATATTCATGCTAATTTAATTAAGACAAACATACACAAAAAGGATTATCTTTGCGAAAATAATATTGATGAAAGTTGCTATTCTTGATTTGGGAACCCATGTTTTTAACTTGCTTACAGCCGATATTAATGAGGGAAAATGCAAGATAAAAAAAGTTGTCAAAATGCCATCTTTCATTGGATCAGGAGGCTTCGCCAGCGGACTGCTCAGCACTCAGACAATCGAATCATCTGTGCGTGTATTTGGAAAGTTGATGAAAGAGATAGAGAACTCGGGAGGAGCAGATCTTATAAAGGCATTCGCTACATCGGCAATCAGAGACGCAAGAAATGGTTCCGATTTTACCAAAATTATCAAACAAGAATTTGGTGTGGAGGTTGAGACCATATCTGGAGACAGAGAGGCAGAACTCACATATAAAGGAATCAGAGAATCGGTTTTTCTGTATGACGAAAAAGTCCTTATGTGTGACATTGGAGGAGGCAGCAATGAACTGATTATTGCAGATAAAGACAAGATTTACTGGAAAGAGAGTTTTAATCTTGGTGTAGTGAGGTTAAGGGAACTTTTTAATCCGGATGATCCAATTTTAGAGAGACAGCTTGAAGATATTGAAAGTTATCTGGAAAAGACACTTTACAGCTTATGGACCGCATGCAAACAGTACAAGCCTGTATTCATGATAGGTTCATCAGGCTCATTTGACACCCTCAGGGAGTTGCTTTATACAGATGATGACGGCACTCTGCCTGCAAGGGAGCTGGATTTGGAAAAACTAAGGAAACTTCATGAGATACTTATAAAGTCGACCAGAGAGGAGAGGATGCAGATGCAACGGATGACACCTTTCAGGGTAGACTACATGGTTCTTGGCAGTATATTTGTTCAACTGGTCCTTAAGAGATGCAATATTAAAGAGCTGTACCAATCGTCTTACTCACTCAAGGAGGGATATATGGCAGAATTAGCCGAATCCATACATAAAAAGCAAATTATCAATAAATGAAACTACTTATAATCGATGATGAAAAAAGCATCAGGAATACTCTAAAAGAGATACTCGAATTCGAAGGACATGAGGTTACTCTTGCAGCAGATGGGGCAGAGGGACTCGCTTTTGCCACATCCAACAATTATGAGGTGATCTTTTCAGATATAAAAATGCCTAACATGGACGGCATGGAGCTGCTTGACAAACTCAATGAGGCAAATGTAGAATCATCGGTTATTATGATATCCGGACATGGATCAATAGATACGGCAGTTGAATGTATAAAAAAAGGAGCTTTTGATTTTATTCAAAAACCTCTGGATCTGAACAGGATTCTCATAACACTAAGAAACGCCACCGACAGGACAAACCTTGTTAAAGAGACAAAAATCCTGAAAAAACGAGTTGCAAAAATTCCGGAAATTGTAGGGGTCTCTCCGGCCATAATGAAAATAAAGGACATGATAGACAGAGTGGCTCCTACAGATGCGAGGGTTTTGATAACAGGCTCCAACGGTACAGGAAAGGAATTGGTAGCAAGATGGCTCCATGAAAAGAGCAGCAGGAACAACATGCCTTTTATTGAGGTCAATTGTGCAGCTATACCAGGTGAACTGATAGAAAGTGAACTTTTCGGACATGAGAAGGGGGCATTCACATCTGCTGTCAAACAGCATAAGGGCAAGTTTGAACAGGCAGACGGCGGTACACTGTTTATGGATGAAATTGGAGATATGAGTCTGGCTGCTCAGGCTAAGGTCTTGAGGGTTTTACAGGAAAACAAGCTTAGCAGGGTTGGTAGCGACAAGGATATCAACGTTAAAGTAAGGGTTGTAGCAGCAACTAATAAGGATCTCGGAGAGGAAATTTCCAAAGGAACATTCAGAGAAGACCTCTTTCACCGGCTGAGCGTAATTATAATACATGTTCCTCCATTAAGCGAGAGGAAAGAAGATATCCCTCTTCTTACAAGACATTTTATTGATCAGATTTGCGAAGAGAGTGGAATGATACACAGATCCATAGATGATGAGGCTCTTATAGAACTTACAACATACAAATGGACAGGAAACATAAGGGAACTCAGGAATGTTGTGGAGAGATTGCTGATACTTAGCAATAATGTAATTACAAAAGATGATGTGATTGCCTATGCAAAACCGGTTTTCAGGTAGTAGTCTATTCTTTCTCTACCCTTAAGCCTTGAATGAAATTCCCGTCATCCTGAATCTTTACAAAAAGAGTGACCCTGAATTTACTTCCCCCTGCGTTCAGGTTACCTATAGCATACTTCATAGGAGGTTTTCCACTTCTGTAGGCAATGACAAAGCTTTTTGGGGAGTAATTGGAGAAGAACTCTTTCATAATCTGCTTTGCCTGAGCCTTACTGCAAACATTCACTGTGCCAAGTATATCTATGTCAAGATTCTGTGCAAACCATGCCGATAATTTTTCAGAGTCTCCATTCTGGAAATACTTCGCAATGGGTACAAAAACATCCTGCTCAGGGGTTGTCTGTGCAGACAAAGGCGAGAGAGTCAAAAAAACAGCAGCCAAAGAAAACAATATAGATCTCATAACAATTTTATTTGTCGATAATTTTGAATCCCGCAAAAATCAAGCCATAAGCTTTTGATATAAAGATAAAGAATTTCTGAAATATATCTTAAATTTGTAACAATGAAGATAATATTATTGCTTGTCGGAAAGACTGAATTCCCCTGGGTCAGGAGTGGAATTGAACTCTATGAGGAGAGGCTTAAACATTATGTTAGTTATCAAAGAATTGAAATTCCTGAACTTAAGGCTGCAGGGAATCTTTCCCAGCAACAAATTAAAGAGAGAGAAGGAGAAGCAATAATGAAATTTTTAAAACAGAATGACGAACTCATTCTTATGGATGAGCGGGGAGAAGAGTATACATCGGAGAAATTCGCTTCGCACATTGAGAAGAAGAGCATTCATGGTACAAAAAATGTAGTCTTTGCAATTGGAGGGGCATATGGATTTTCAGAAGATCTCTATAGAAGGGCCAGTGAAAAGATCTCTCTCTCAAAAATGACATTCTCTCACCAGATGGTAAGAGTTATTTTTTTAGAACAACTTTACAGAGCATATACAATAATCAAAGGCGAACCATATCATCATAAATAAGGAATGAACAAGCTTTTATCTGCAATAATCCGAAAAAGATCAGCTACTCTTTGGATGCTGGCACTTCTCCTGATGATTGTCTCGTTTCTGGAATTCTCATCATCAGACTCTATGGACAGGGAGGTAACGCGCCTTGAGAACAGAATTCACAAAAGACAACAGATACTTGAAGATTTTGTAATAAAGGCAGTTGAGACTCCCGATTCTCTGTTCATAGATTTCAGGGACTTTCCGGAAGACATGGTTATTTATCGATATTACAGCGATACTCTTCAGTCATGGATAAACCAGTTACCTATTGCAAATGACGATATTGCGAATTTTGATTTCGGATACAGGATAAACCAACTCAACAGTAAAGGTGTTACAAATACGCCACTTGCATATACAGGAAAACTTGAACAATATATGAGCCTCGGCTCTGCATGGTATGTTGTGAAAAAATACACCATAGGAAACATGAAACTTGTTGCTGCTCTGTTAATCCAGACAGATTACCCGACAGAGAACAATGTTCTTAAAAGTGAGATAAATCCCTACTTTTCTTTGCGCCGGCAGCTTTCCATTGTTCCTGTAACATACGATGAATCATACGTTGTTCATGGCAAGGATGGAGGGGTGTTGTTTTCGGTTTTGAAGAATCTTCCAAATGAAAGTGGTCAGTCAGGAGCTATGCTCAGGTGGTTTGCAATGCTGCTGGCAATTATTGCCCTCTTCTCAAACCTGCAGATAAACAGAGGTGTGAAAGAGTTCTTATTTGTATTCGGGGGGCTGGTAGTGATCCGTTTCCTTGCAATATACCAGTCTTCTCAGTCACAAAGCGAATTCGAACTTTTCTCCCCAAACTTGTATGCCCATTTCGGCCTCTTCAATTCACTTGCCGACCTCTTAATAACCAACATCCTCATTTTTCTTCTGATTCTTGCACTGTTTATGGTCAGGAAGAGTCTTGTCCTTATATTCCTGAGGTCACGCATTAAAAAAAGGAGATTACTGACAGCCGCGTTCCTTCTTATTCCCCTTCTGCTGGTTCCTTATATCCAGATAAGCCTTAAGTCTGTCATCATAAATTCCAATATTGTCCTTGAACTATATAAGATTGACGAAATTTCCATTTACTCCGTTCTTGTTTATATCTCATACGGGCTTCTTTTTCTCGCGCTTCTTTTCTCGTTCCAACTTATCAGACCAATACACAAAAAGAGAAGAAAATACTCATTTCTCAAAACAAAGAGTCTTTACATCTATATAGCAATTATCTCACTATATACCCTTGTAACGGTAAGTCTCAACGGGTTTAAAAAAGAGCTTGACAGGAACAAGGTATGGACAACAAAAATGTCGATAGAGAGAGATCTTAACCTTGAGTTGCAACTCAAGGAAATGGAACATGCTATAGCAAAAGACCCAATTCTAGGGCTCTTGGTCAGTATTGAAGGAGGAGAAGAACTTATCAGTGACAGACTAAATGAGGCATACTTCGGTGGTATCTCTCAACGGTATGACATTCGCAGGACAAAGTGTACAAAAGGACAATTACTAGACCGGGAAAACGACTCTCCACTGGTAGACTGTGAATTTTTCTTTGAGGACGAACGATCTAATTATGGGATACCACTTGTTGAAGGCTCCAGATTTAACTTCCTTAACAACTACAACGGCAGGGTAAGTTATCTTGGGATATTCACATATCCCGGTTTTGGGAATGGCGATATCAGACTTTATATAGAGCTTGATTCCAAATTCATGAAGGAGACAATAGGATATCCTGCATCGTTGCTTAACCATGTTCAGATAGACAATTTTTATATTCCTTCAAGCTATTCTTATGGCAAATATTTGAATAACAGACTGGTAACATATAGTGGAGTATATAATTATCCTATAGTTGCCGTACAAGATACCTTAATTGGTTATAATATAACGAGGAAAGACGGATTTATCCATTTTACCAACAAGATCTCACCGGAGAACATGATGGTAATCAGCAGACCCGAAAGAAATGTTTTCCCTTATTTTGTTACCTTATCATATATATATCTGTTCTTTTCGTTGCTTATTTTTGGAATTCTGAGATTCAGAAGCGGGAATTTTTTCTACCAGTTGCCAAAGAAATCTTTCAGATGGAAGATCACAACCCTTATTGTTGCCTCACTTGTGGTTGCTCTGGTATCAATGGGAGCAGGCAGCGTATGGTTCTCCCTTAACTATTTCAATGAGAACAACAGGTCGCAGATGGAGTCGAAAATGAACTCTGTACAGTCTACGCTCTCCTATTATGTAAAGAATATCCAGCGGTACAACGACATAAGATTCAATAAGACAGATCTGTTGAATGCAATGAACCGCCTTTCAAGCAACACACAGATAGACATTAACGTATATGGTTCGGACGGTCTGCTCTTAAAAACTACTCAACAGGAGGTATACGACAGGTTCCTTATAGGAAAGAGAATGAACCCGGAGGCTTACAAGCAGATTGTCCATAACAACAAAAAACAGTTTGTAAATAAAGAGAACATAGCACGTCTCTCCTACAATTCGCTTTATGCCCCATTGTATAATCAGGATGGTCTTCTTATTGCAATTGCAAATATTCCTTTCTTTTCGAAACAATCGGGAATGAAGAGTGATGCTTCAAGTATTATTGCAGCCATTATCAATATTTATCTTCTTTTGCTTCTGGCTGCTATTTTTGGAGGGCTTGCCCTCTCAAATTCTCTCTCAAAACCATTGGCAGAGATCAGTAAAAAGATGGAGCTGCTGGATATATCACGCAAGCCCGAACACATTAACTATACAAACAAGGATGAACTCGGTATTCTTGTAGCGGCATACAACAAAATGGTAGATGACCTTGAGGAGAGTACAAGAATTCTGGCTCAGGGAGAGAGGGAACAGGCATGGAGAGAGATGGCAAGGCAGATTGCGCATGAGATAAAGAACCCGCTAACACCTATGAGACTCAGTATACAGCATTTAATGAGGCTCAAAAACCAGGGGATAGAGGATTGGCCAAACAGATTTGATGCACTTGCCGGTACACTTATAGAACAAATTGACATCCTGTCCGAAGCAGCAGGAGAATTCTCCAGTTTTTCAAGGTTTTATTCTGAGGATCTTACCAAGGTAGAAATCAACAACCTCATAAGGGAGCAGATAGTTCTTTTCAATACCAGGGATAATATTACAATTTCATACGAGAGTGATTCAAGGGAAGCTTATACAATGGCCAGGAAGACACAGCTTTCCAGGGTTTTTGTGAATCTTTTGTCAAATGCTGTGCAAGCTGTCGAGAACCAGAGTAAAGGCAGAATCTGCGTGTCACTTAAAGTTGTCGGGAATTATTACGAAGTATCTTTTGAGGATGATGGACCTGGAGTAGCCGATAATCTTACGCATAAGCTGTTCAAACCAAACTTTACCACCAAGACCGGTGGTACCGGCTTGGGACTGGCAATATGCAGGAGCATTATGGAACAGAGCCAAGGTGAGATAAATTATGATATTTCAGAAAAATTGGGAGGAGCCTGCTTTACCATAAAGCTGCCGGTCTATCAAAACGTATAATCTATTTTTGACGCAGGAAGATCTGAATAGGGGTTCCGGTAAATTCGAAATGTTTTCGCAATTTGTTTTCCAGGAACCTTTTGTAATCCTCTCGTACATATTGTGGCAGATTACAGAAAAAAGCAAAAGATGGTGCCGGTGTAGGCAGTTGTGTAATATATTTGATCTTCACATACTTGCCTTTTAATGCAGGAGGAGGGTAATTCTCAATTTCAGGTAGCATAAGCTCATTAAGCTTTGATGTCTGAATTTTTCGCGACCTGTTTTCGTAAACCTTAGCAGCTGCCTGAAGCACATCCAGAATTCTCTGTTTGTTTATTACAGATGTGAATACTATTGGGAGGTCATTGAATGGAGCAATCTTGTTGAGTATCTCTTGAGTCATCTCCTTCATAGTGTTTGAAGTTTTGCCCTCGATTATATCCCACTTGTTAATGACAATAACGCACCCTTTCTTGTTTTTGATAATCAGGTTGAAGATTGCCATGTCCTGAGCCTCAACTCCTATGGAGGCATCAATCATCATTATGCACACATCTGAATGTTCAATGGCCCTTACAGATCGCATTACTGAATAAAATTCAAGATCTTCCCTCACCTTGTTGCGCTTTCTTAACCCGGCGGTATCAACAAGCATGAAATCATATCCGAATTTATTATAACGTGTAGATATTGAGTCTCTTGTTGTCCCTGCAACAGGGGTTACAATATTTCTCTCCTCTCCCAGAAGCGCATTTGTAAGAGAAGATTTCCCTACATTTGGTTTCCCTACAATTGTAATGTGCGGGATATTAAGTGTCATATCCTCTTTATCCTCCTCCGGCAAGAGTTCAACGACTCTGTCCAGAAGATCGCCCGTTCCACTTCCACTGGCGGAAGATGTTGCAAAGGGTTCTCCAAGCCCAAGTGAGTAAAAAGTGTGTGTGTCGTAAAACTTGTCGCCTGTATCAACCTTGTTTGCAACCAGAACCACAGGTTTTTTGCTCCTTCGCAGGATATTTGCAATTGTGGAGTCAAAGTCTGTTATACCTGTCCCCACCTCGCACATAAACATAATCACATCTGCCTCTTCAATGGCAAGAAGCACCTGTTTGCGAATCTCTTCTTCGAAGATATCATCGGAATTTACAGAATATCCTCCTGTATCGATAACGGAAAATTCCCGTCCACTCCATTCACAACGTCCGTAGTGACGGTCACGGGTAACACCAGAAACCTCATCTACAATTGCTTGCCTCATTCCGACGAGGCGGTTGAAAAGTGTAGATTTACCAACATTCGGACGACCTACAATAGCTACTATACTCATAAGGGGGGCAAAGATAACAAATTTTTGCGAGGAACACCTCTTTGCGGATCATACCTGAAACCGTTTCTCAGTGTGCCCCTTCTTCCCCATAATATCTTCTCTTCCGACTTTGCACATGTGAGACCCAGTTTCCGCATGTTTTTATTATGGCCAACCTCTTTTTCAGGAAACTGTCCGTTTTTTCTGAATATTATATTAAAAGAGAGTAAAAACACACATAAGCCTACTAATGCTAACGAAAATATAAATATTGACATTTCTGAACCGATATAAATAAATTAAACAATTATCCAGATACTTTCACACACTTTTCAAGAGGCAGAAGAGGGTGATTTCCAATCTGAATCATCTGAGGAAGCTGATGTCCCTTAAACGCAGATGCGTTGTTTAGTTGTAGTATCCTATTAAGCAGTACCCTGTCTGTTCCTGAACCTATCAACTCTTCGGGAGTCATTCCCTTTTCATAAAGTGAATGCAAAATTGGGTCCAGAATATCGTAAAGAGGTAATGTATCACTGTCTTTCTGGTCTACGCTCAATTCGGCTGAAGGGGCCTTTGAAAGAGTAGAATCGGGAATAATTGTCTTTTTGCTGTTTATGTATTTTGCCAGATTATATACGTCAACCTTGTAGACATCCGCTATTACCATTATTGCTCCGCAAAGGTCACCATACAAAGTACCGTATCCCATTGCCAGCTCACTCTTGTTAGAGGTATTCAGCAACAGGGCCCCTGTCTGATTTGAATAGGACATAAGAATGGTTGCCCTTATTCTGGCCTGCAGGTTCTCCACAGTCAGTTTTTTTGTCTCTTCACAAAACAGAGAGTCAAGCTCTCTTGTAAATTTATTGAATATTCCCTCGATTGGCACAATGCTGTATGAAATGCCTAGATTGTCACCAAGCTCAACGGCATCAGTTACAGAGTGCATTGTTGAAAATGGCGATGGCATTATCAATCCGTGAACATTTTTGGCACCCAGTGCATCGGCAGAGATTGCTGCTACTACGGCAGAATCAATGCCTCCAGATATACCCAGTACACCCTTCTCTTTACCGGCTTCCTTAAAGAACCGACGGAGTGTCTTGACTATTTTTTCGTAAACGATATCTGTTGGAATGTCTGTAAGCATGATTAAAATACAAAGCTGGAGCTGATAGATTTATAGTTATATACTTTGTCAATTACATCTGCAAAAATCTCTGCTACCGAAAGTACCTTGATTTTGCTTCTGTCCAGATTAGGATCTGTGCTTAGTGGAATTGTATCGGAGATTATTACCTCAGTAAGATGAGATTTTGCAATTCTGTCATAGGCAGGACCTGAAAGAACGGCATGTGTGGCAAGCGCCCTTACGCTTATTGCCCCTTTTTCCATAAGCATATCGGCAGCCTTGGAAATGGTTCCTGCTGTATCAATCATATCGTCAATAATTACAATGTTCTTCCCCTCGACATCTCCTATTGCGGTCATTGCTCCCACTACATTTGCTTTCTCACGTGACTTGTGACAAATAATAAGTGGACATCCGAGGATTCTGGAATATGCATTTGCTCTTTTTGCTCCACCCATGTCAGGAGCCGCTATTGACATGTTATCAAGTTTTAGGTCACGAAGATATGGAAGGAATATTGAGCTTGCATAAATGTGGTCTACAGGGAAATCAAAAAATCCCTGAATCTGGTCGGCATGCAGATCGGCAGTCATTACTCTGTCACAACCTGCAGCAGCAAGGAGGTTGGCAACAAGTTTGGCCCCTATTGGTACCCTTGGCCTGTCTTTTCTGTCCTGACGTGCCCATCCGAAATAAGGGATAATTGCGTTTACCTTGTATGCAGATGCCCTTCGGGCTGCATCAATCATAAGCAGAAGTTCAAACATGTTATCCACCGGGGGAAAGGTAGATTGAACAATAAACACAGTAGCTCCCCTTACGCTCTCTTCAAAAGCGGGTTGGAACTCACCGTCGCTGAATACCGTAACTGTAGATTTGCCTAGTTCCAGATTAAGAGCAGCAGCTATCTTCTCGGCTAAATACCTGGAGTTCCGGCAAGAATAAATCTGTATCTTATGATTATGGTCCATGATTGTGATGTTATATTATTTTAAAAGAGTTTCTATATAATCAAGAATCTCATCTCTGCCTTTTCCGCTCTCGGTTGAGCTCAAAAAAACAGGTGGAAGTTCATCCCAGTGTTCCATAAGGGATTCGCGATTCTTGTCAATTTGAATTTCCAATGCTGAGTTACTAAGCTTGTCGCATTTTGTGAATATAATTGAAAAAGGAACTCCGGCATCGCCGAGTTCCAGTATGAATTGGAGATCAATATCCTGAAGGGGAAGTCTGGAATCCAGTAAAACGAACAGATTTACCAGATCTTCTGAACCATTGATATAGCCTCTTATTATATCAACAAGAACAGCTCTGTCGCTCTTGGATCGTCTGGCATAGCCGTAACCGGGGAGATCTACCAGATACCATGAGTTGTTTATCAAAAAATGGTTTATTAACTGGGTTTTGCCTGGTTTGGATGAGGTGTGCGCCAATTGGCCCTGTCTGCATAAAGCGTTGATAAGAGAAGATTTACCAACATTGGATCTGCCGATAAAAGCAAATTCCGGTAGTCTTGCTTTTGGTTTGTCCTTAAGAAAGCGACAGCTTCCGGAAAATATGGCTTGAGTAATCTTCATAAATAAATTCTGACGGGCAAAGGTACAATTTTATGCTTATATTTGATGGATAGTTTCATAAAAAATTTAAAATGGGAGTTGAGGCGCAGATGACCCTTTGTCAGTTACAGGAGCAGATAAAGGAATCCATAGAGAGCAGGAATAACGCAAAGTATTGGATAAGAGCAGAAATAAGTGAGATAAAAAACAACTTTGCAGGACACTGCTATCTCGATCTTGTAGACAGGCCAACAGGTGGAGACTCTGTTACGGCAAAAGCACAGGCAATTATCTGGGCAAACAGCTACAGGCTCATAAGACCATACTTCGAAACAACAGCCGGTCAACCGCTCGCAAAAGGGATGCATATTCTCATATGTGTGCAGGTTCAGTATTCTGCCTTGTACGGTCTCTCTCTTATTGTTATGGATATTGATCCTGCATTTACTGTTGGAGAACAGGAGATGGAGCGGCAGAAAACCATAATAAGACTCAAGAATGAGGGGATGTTCGAGATGAATAGCACACTTGAATTGCCCCTTCTGCCCAAAAGAGTAGCAATAATATCATCTGATCAGGCAGCTGGGTACAGAGATTTTATCAATCACCTACATATGAACGAGTATGGCTTCAAATTCAGGACAGAACTCTTTAATGCACCAATGCAGGGCAACATCGCGCCTGAAGGAATTATTGAGGCTATGGACAAAGTGGCCGGGAGGTCTCACGAATTTGATATCCTGTTAATACTAAGGGGAGGTGGATCGGCACAAGATCTTGCATGTTTTGACGACTACAATCTGGCCGCTAACATTGCACAGTTCCCATTGCCGGTAATCACAGGAATTGGACACGATCATGACTATCATATAGCAGACATGGTAGCCCACACATCGGTGAAAACCCCTACGGCTCTTGCAGACTTCATAGTAGATATTTTTGTGAAAGAGGACCAGCAGATAATTTTTTTATCAAGGAGACTTTCGGTAT
Organism: Bacteroidales bacterium; assembly: GCA_041659025.1. Lineage (GTDB taxonomy): Bacteria > Bacteroidota > Bacteroidia > Bacteroidales > UBA932 > Bact-08. Next base: position 166,278 of record JBAZZA010000003.1, read on the forward strand.
CTTTACATACAAGGCTCATAAATGAATCCAATAATCTAAAGTCGGTCACCAACCGGCTAGTAAATTCATACAAGAGCAGCGTACAGATGAACTATCATAAGCTTCAACTGCTGGAACAGAGGATAAGGTCGAACAATCCTTTGATGTTGCTTACAAAGGGATATGCGCTTGTACTTAAGGAGGGGAGGAAAATAAGCCATGTAAGTCAGGTACAGGAGGGAGATGAAATAAGATTGATTATGGATGGTGGAACTTTAAATTGCACAATAAATAACAAGGACGATGAAAGTAAAAGGTAAGACATATCAGGAAGCTCTGCAGGAGCTGCAGGAACTTGTTGTAAGGATAGAGGACCCGGAATCAAACCTTGAGACCATTTCACATGATGTAAAAAAGGCGATGGAACTGGTCAGATACTGTCAGACACAGTTAAGATCCTACGAAGAAGAGATTGAAAAACTAACAGAATAACAGAGGTCATGGAAGAGTTGGGACTTTGGTTAAAAGATCCTTATCTTGAGCCATTCAAGGGAGATATCTTCAGACGATTTCAAAAAATCGCAATAAAGAGTCAGGAGCTTTCCGGGTACGGGAAACAACTTACAACTGCCATAAACTCACATCTATACTATGGTACTCACAAAAGCAGTACATCCTGGATATTCAGGGAGTGGGCACCTAACGCAACAGCAATCTATCTCATAGGAGATGTCAACAACTGGAAAAAACAGGAAGAGTATGCCTTCAGGCAGATAGATAATGGGAATTGGGAACTTGAGTTACCCTTGGACAAATTCAGTCACGGAGATCTTTTTAAATGGTTTGTTTGCTGGAACGGGGGTGAGGGCGAACGTATGCCGGCGTACTCTACAAGGTGTATCCAGGACCCTCATACAAAACTCTTCTCGGCACAAATTTGGGATCCAAAGCCATATAAGTGGGTGAATACAAAGAATCTGAATATAACAAACCCACTTATATACGAAGCACATATTGGAATGAGCTCAGAAGAGGCCGGAGTGTCAACCTATGATTCCTTCAGGACTAAAGTATTGCCAAGAATTGTCAGACTTGGTTATAACACAATTCAACTGATGGCAATACAAGAGCATCCCTATTACGGCTCCTTTGGATATCAGGTCTCAAATTTTTTTGCTGCAAGTTCCAGATTCGGGACGCCTGAGGAGTTAAAGATGCTCATAGATGAGGCGCATTCGTTGGGAATAGCTGTCGTCATGGATATTGTTCATTCACATTCTGTAAATAACGTTCTGGAGGGATTGTCCCTTCTCGACGGTACAGAGTACCAGTATTTCCATGAAGGGCCAAGAGGCAATCATCCTGCATGGACATCAAAATGCTTCAATTACGGTAAAAACGAAGTGCTGCATTTTCTCCTTTCGAATTGCAAATACTGGCTTGAGGAGTACAAATTTGACGGATTTCGCTTTGATGGTATCACAAGTATGATATACTACGACCATGGGCTTGGCAAGGATTTTACAGATTATTCATGCTACTTTGACGGAAACCAGGACGAAGATGCTCTTGTATACCTGGCATTGGCAAATCAGCTCATTAAGGAGGTGAACCCTCATTCTATTACAATAGCAGAGGATGTAAGCGGAATGCCGGGTCTTGCCGCATCGGTAAGGAACGGTGGTTTCGGATTCGATTACAGGATGAGCATGGGCATTGCCGACCACTGGATAAAATGGATTAAAGAGCTTAAAGATGAAGAGTGGAACGTTGGGGAGATGTTTTGGGAACTTACCAATAAAAGGGCCGACGAGAAAACAATAAGTTACGCAGAGTGTCACGATCAGGCAATGGTTGGTGATAAAACCATAATATTCAGGCTTATAGACAAAGAGATGTATTTTTCTATGAGCCAGAAGACGGAAAATCTGATAATTGATAGAGGAATTGCTCTCCATAAAATGATACGTCTTGTAACAATTGCTACTGCAGGTGACGGATACCTCAATTTCATGGGTAACGAGTTCGGTCATCCTGAGTGGATAGATTTTCCAAGAGAGGGTAACGGGTGGTCTTTTTTCTATGCAAGAAGACAGTGGTCATTGGCCGATGATAAAAATTTAAAGTATAAATTCCTTCTTAATTTTGATGTGTCTATGATACAGATGATTAAGAGAAGTAAAATCTTTAGTGCTAAACCCGAATCTATGTATCAGAACAACGAGAACCAGGTTCTTATTTTCTCTCGTGGAGAATTTGTATTTGCTTTCAACTTTAGTCCAAACAATTCATATACAGATTTTAAGTTCTTTGCAGCTGCCGGAAAATACAAGATTGTCCTGAGTTCGGACGCTGCACTGTTTGGAGGATTTGAAAGGGTGTCAGATAAAACGGACTATTTCACCAGCTTTTCAAATGGGGGTGACCAGCTCTCTTTGTATCTTCCTTGCAGAGCTGCAATTGTCTTGAAAAAAGGTAAGTGATATATTTTTGTAACTTTTTTTTTGTTATATTGCAACGTTAAAAATTTCGAATATGGCATACTTACAGTTTAATAAAGAGGAGTTGGTTAACCTGGAGTATTCACTTAAGCGAGAGGTGTTGTCTACAAACCATGCCGGAGGGTATCTGAATACTACAATTGTAGGATGCAACACCAGAAAATACCATGGACTTCTTGTAGTACCAATAGAAAATTTTGGAGGAGACAAATTCGTATTACTCTCTTCCCTCGATGAAACTCTGGTCCAGCACGGAAAAGAGTTCAATCTTGGTATTCACAGATATGGCGACATTTATGAGCCACGGGGTCATAAGTACATCAGAAATTTCGAAATTGACAAGGTTGCAGCCATAACATACAATGTTGGAGGAGTCGTTCTAAGAAAGGTTGTGATGTTATGCAATAATGAGGAGCAGGTACTTATTACCTATACATTGCTGGAGGCACATTCTCCTACAATTCTCAGATTAAAGCCTTTCCTTGCTTTCAGGAACATTCATGTCCTTTCAAAGGTAAATATAGGGGCAGACACAAAATATCGTGAAATCCAAAAAGGAAGATGCTTCAGAATGTATGAGGGCTTTCCCGACCTTAACCTTCAATTGAATGTTAATAGCGAGTTTATATCCAATCCCGACTGGTATTACAACATAGAATACAACGAAGAGAGCAGGCGAGCTTATGAATCCAAGGAAGATCTCTTTGTTCCGGGTTACTTTGAGTTGCCAATAAGAAAGGGACAGACTATTATCTTTTCTGCATCAACCAGGGAGGAGGATCCTTCAAAGCTCTCCCTAAAATTCGCACAGAGTATAAAACAGAGGAGACACAGGGACAGTTTCGAAAGTTGTCTGCAGATAGCAGCAGATCAATTTATTACTCAGGAAGGTAAGGATACAAGCATATATGCAGGTTATCCGTGGTTAGATAAAAACATGAGGGACACACTCATATCTCTTCCGGGACTCACCTGGTATTCAAACGGAGATATATCCAGATTCAGAGATGTGCTTGATACTATTGTAAGAAAACGCGGAGAGTATCTTGTAAAAACAAATAAAAAGGCAGATGTTCCACTATGGTTTTTCTGGACATTGCAGCAGTATGCAAAGGCATTGGGAGGAAGCTCTAAAGTATGGAAAATATATAAAGAACTGCTTAAGGAGATACTCTACTCTTACAGAGATGGCAGCAGGACAAATGTAAGAATGCATGAAAACGGACTGCTATGGGCAGAGGAGAGAGGAGTTGCCACAAGCTGGATGGATGCTTATGTAGGAGGAGTGCCCGTTACAGAGAGAGCTGGCTATCAGGTAGAGCTTAATTCTTTATGGTATAATGCTATATGCTTTGTACTTGAAATGGCTCCAAAAACCAAAGATAACACCTTTGTAGATGACTGGACAAATGTGAAAGGAAAAATAGAGAAGAACTTCATTAAAGCTTTCTGGATTGAAACTAAAGAATATCTTGCCGACTACGTAGGTCCCGAAGGTCAGAACAAATATGTCCGCCCTAATCAGCTTTTCACATGTGCATTCGATTATTCACCAATAAGCGATGATCTAAAATCCAATGTACTTCAGAACGTAAAACAGGTTTTGCTCACAACTAGAGGGATAAGGACACTTTCGCCAAGAAACCCCAATTACAAAGGAGAATATGACGGCGACCAGTATTCCAGAGATATGGCTTATCATCAGGGAACCTCGAGAGTATGGCTGCTTCAGTTCTATATTGAGGCATCTCTTAAACTATACGGAGAAACATTCATAAACACTGCTACCGAATTGATAAATGCTTTTGAAGAGGATCTGGCGGTACATTGCATAGGTTCAATTTCGGAAGTTTATGACGGGGACCCTCCTTATCAGCCACACGGATGCACTTCCTATGCAAACTCGGTTTCAGCCATTCTGAGATCTATGAGGTTAGTAGAACAATATAAAAAGAATGAACAATGAGGGTATTGATGTTTGGGTGGGAGTTTCCTCCACACATTTCAGGTGGGCTGGGAACTGCATGTTTTGGCCTTACCAAAGGTCTGGCAAACCAGGGAGTGGATGTATTGTTTGTAATGCCATCTGCTACCGGAGATGAAGACCAGAGTTCTGTCAGGATAATAAATGCAAGTGAAGTGGTAGTTCAGGAGACTGTAAAAAACGTAAAAGATTTTCTGGAGAAGGTTCAGTTTTTAAGAGTTGGTTCTAATCTTATACCATATCTCGATCCTGTTCAGTTTTCAAATATGATCACTGAGCAGAAAGAGGGGCAGATAGAAGACTATAAACACTATTTTGGAGAGAGGTACAAATTTTCGGGGAAATACGGGGCCAACCTTATGGAAGAGGTGGCGAGATATGCAATGGTTGCCGGAGAGATAGCACTTAAACATGATTTTGATGTAATTCACGCACATGACTGGTTGACTTATCTTGCAGGAGTCGCTGCAAAAAAACTTTCGGGGAAACCGCTTGTTGTGCACATTCACGCTACTGAGTTCGACAGAAGCGGCAATAATATAAATACTGAGGTATACGAATTAGAGAAGTTAGGAATGAAGGAGGCCGACATGGTAATTGCCGTAAGCAACCTCACCAGAAATATAGTTATAAGCAAATACGGACTTCATCCGGACAAAGTAGTGACAGTACACAATGCCGTGGATTTTCAGAGTGTCGAAAATATTGATGTGTCAAGAGGCATCAATGATAAAATTGTAACATTCCTTGGCAGGATTACATTCCAGAAAGGACCCGAATACTTTATAGAAGCAGCAAACAAAGTATTGAAGAGGTATCCCGATGTTCGTTTTGTAATGGCCGGCAGTGGAGATCTTCTTAACCGTTCCATAAGAAGGGTTGCAAAACTCGGGATATCAACCCGTTTCCATTTTACGGGATTTTTGAAAGGAACCGACGTACAGAGGATGTTTGCCTATTCCGATGTCTATGTAATGCCTTCTGTTTCAGAACCATTTGGTATATCGCCTCTAGAGGCAATGAGGGCAAATGTTCCTACAATTATATCAAAGCAGTCAGGCGTTGCAGAGGTTCTGAATCACGCAATAAAAGTAGATTTCTGGGACATTGATGCCATGGCAGACGCAATTTATGCCTTACTCTCTTACCCTGCTATTTCTCAAATGGCTGTAAGAAACGGATTTGATGAAGTAACCTCACTTAAATGGGACAATGCAGCAGCAAGGGTGGCAGATATCTATGCTACAGTAATTAAAAGAGCGAAACTCTGAGAAAAAAATAAATTCAGTTTATGATGAAAAAAACTATTTGCTTCTATTTTCAGGTGCACCAACCAGACAGATTGAGAGTATACCGCTTTTTTGATATTGGAAATGATTCTCATTACTATGACGATTTTGCCAATAAAACAATATTGAGAAGAGTAGCAGAGAGGTGTTATATGCCTGCAAACCAACTTGTACTGGATTTGATAAGGCAACACAAAGGTGCTTTTAAAATTGCATATTCAATATCGGGTGCTGCTCTTGACCAGTTAGCAAGATATTCTCCGGAGGTTATTGAGAGTTTTAAGGAGCTTGCCAAAACAGGTTGCGTAGAATTTCTTGCAGAGACATATTCTCATAGTCTTTCGTCACTTATCTCTCCTGCAGAGTTTAAAGAACAGGTAGAACAACACTCAACAGCCATCGAGTCCCTGTTTGGACAGAAACCGAAGGTATTCAGAAATACCGAACTTATCTATTCCGACAAAATAGGAGCAATGGTTGCAGATATGGGCTTTTCGGCTATGCTTACTGAAGGTGCAAAGCACATTCTGGGGTGGAAGAGTCCCAACTATCTGTATACAAATGCTATAAATCCAAGATTAAAGATATTGCTCAGGAATTTCAATCTGAGCGACGATATTGCATTCAGGTTTTCTGATAAATCATGGGCAAAATGGCCCCTCACTTCAGACAAATATGTCAGTTGGCTATCAAATTCACTGGAAAAGGACGAAGTTGTCAATCTCTTCATGGATTATGAAACATTTGGAGAACATCAGAGAGCATCATCCGGAATCTTCCAGTTTCTCAAACATCTTCCTGAGGCAATCCTTTCCAATACAAACTTCGAATTCTGCACCCCTACCGAGGTTTGCATCAAACATCAGCCAGCGGCCCCTCTTCATGTACCATACGCAATTTCATGGGCCGACGAGGAGAGAGATACCAGTGCCTGGCTAGGGAACGAGCTTCAAAATGAAGCATTTAATAAAATATATTCTGCTGAACGACAGGTGAAGGCATCTAATAATGTAACACTGCTATCCGACTTCAGAAAACTTCAACAGAGCGACCATTTTTACTACATGTGTACAAAATTTTTCTCCGACGGTGCCGTGCACAATTACTTCAATCCATATGATACTCCTTACGAAGCATTTATCAACTACATGAATGTGGTGAGCGATTTTCTGATAAGAGTAGAAAAGGCAGCTAAGGCAAAAGAGGCAGAAATTGGAACAATAATTGCAGAAAAGTCAAAACCTAAGAAAAAATCTAAAAAATAAAAAATGTCAGAGAAAACGATGATATCTCCCGATTGCCTTTTTGAGGTAAGCTGGGAGGTGTGCAATAAGGTAGGAGGGATTCATACGGTTATAGCTACAAAGGCGTTAAACTTAGCAAAAGAGTTAAAAAACAACCATATACTAATTGGTCCCGATGTCTGGAGAGACATAGAACAGAATCCCGAATTTATAGAAGACGCAGGTTTACTCAGAGCCTGGAGGATACAAGCTGCTGAGGAGGGTCTCAGGATAAGAGTCGGCAGATGGAACGTTGCGGGGACCCCTATAGCTGTTTTGGTTGATTTCAGTTCTTATATCACTAAAAAAGATGACATCCTCACCGAATTCTGGACCAAATACAAACTTGATTCAATAAGCGGTCAGTGGGACTATGTAGAGTCGGCACTTTTCGGCTATGCAACCGGAAAAGTTATTGAGAGTTATGTGCGGTTTAATCTTTCACCGGGCCAAAAGGCAGTTGCGCAGTTCCACGAATGGATGACTGGGGCAGGAATTCTATACCTGCATTCGGCCAACCTGCCTGTTGCAACAGTATTTACAACTCATGCAACCGTTTTGGGACGTTCGCTGGCGAGCAACAACAATCCTCTATATGGTTCGATGATGCTCTATAATCCCGATGAGAAGGCCAAAGAGTTCAATGTTATGGCAAAACACTCACTGGAAAAACTTGCTGCCGGTACAAGTGATGTCTTTACAACCGTAAGCGACATAACAGCCAGGGAGTGTAAATATTTTCTTGGCAGAGAGGTAGACATTGTAACCCCTAACGGTTTTGAAAACAGCTTTACACCAAAGGAAGAGGAGTATCAGAAGTTTCACGACTATGCAAGAAAAAGACTTCTGGAGATGGCCTCTTTAATGTCCGGATACACAATACAGGACGATGCCGTAATTGTAGGAATAAGCGGAAGATATGAGTACAAAAACAAGGGTATAGATATTTTCCTGGATTCTCTGGGTCGGATAAACAACGATACCTCACTCACAAAAGAGATTATCGCATATATCTTCGTTCCGGCAGGGCATAACGGGCCTAACAAGGAACTTGTCAATAAGATGAATTTCAAATCGGACTATACCACAAATTGCACCCATACACTTAACGATCCGGAGCTTGATCCGGTGATGAGGAAAATTAGGGAGCTTCACCTTTTCAACAAGAGCAGCGATAAGGTTAAGGTGTTTTTTGTACCTTCCTATTTAAATGGTAACGATGGAATTTTTAATCTTACTTACTACAATCTGCTTGTAGGTCTGGATCTTACAATCTTTCCTTCATATTATGAACCATGGGGCTACACACCTCTTGAAAGTCTTGCATTCAGAGTTCCAACAATAACTACGAGCCTTACAGGATTCGGATTGTGGGTAAATGACCATTACCACAAAAAGCATCCGGCCATAGACATCATAGAAAGAAAAGATGATGGATATGATAATGTAGTTCAGGAAGTTGCCGTTAAAATACTGGAAATTTCCGGACTCACAGCTGTCAATATGTCTGCCTACCGAGAAAATGCAAGAGATATATCAACAATTGCTTTGTGGGAAAATCAGATTGTATATTATAAAGAGGCATATTCACTTGCAATAGAAAAATTATCACCAGTTATTGGGTCATTTACATATATAACTGATGAAAAGGATCATGTAAGCTTCAGAGCAGATGTGGCAAATAAACCTAATTGGGCAAGGATCTTAATTAACAAGCAACTGCCGGAAAGGCTCAAGGCACTAGATATCATATCAAGAAATCTTTGGTGGTGCTGGAATCAGGAGGCTATAGAGGTATTTAAGCTCATAGATGAAGAACTGTGGAAATCCAGCCTGGGAAATCCGATCCTATTGCTGGACAGGATCTCTGTAAAAAAGTATCAGGAACTGGAAAAGGACGAGAAGTTTTTAAGAAAAATGGATACCCTGTTTGCTCATTTCGAGGAGTATATGGATGGGAAAAACAAGATGAAGGGCCCGGGTATTGCATATTTCAGTATGGAATATGGTCTTGACAGGTCACTAAAAATTTACTCTGGAGGCCTTGGAGTACTTGCCGGGGATTATCTTAAGGAATCTAGTGACAAGATGGTACCTATGACCGGGATTGGCCTTCTATACAGATATGGTTATTTTACACAACTTCTGTCTGCACAAGGTGATCAGGTGGCACACTATGATGCTCAGGACTTCATGAAGATTCCGGCTACACCTGTGAGAGATGAGAATGGCAACTGGACAACTGTCAGCATAGCCCTTCCGGGAAGAAACCTCAATGCGCGTCTTTGGAGAGTAGATATTGGCCGGACAGAGCTAATCCTTATGGATACAGATTTTGAGGATAACCTGCCGGAAGACAGGTCGGTAACTCACCATCTTTATGGAGGGAACCAGGAGAACAGACTCAAACAGGAACTTCTGTTAGGTATAGGTGGAATCAGGGCATTAATGGCTCTAAAGAGGAAATCGGACGTGTTTCACTGTAACGAAGGACACGCGGCTTTTATCGGACTTGAAAGATTAAGAGAGTTCATTCAACATGAGAATCTATCTTTTGCCGAGGCTCTGGAGGTTGTCAGGTCATCGTCCCTCTACACCACTCATACTCCTGTTCCTGCAGGTCACGACTCATTTCCAGAAGATTTGCTCAGAAGCTACATTGCCCACTATCCGGAAAGGCTTAAGATTACATGGGAAATTCTGATGGCGTTGGGAAAGATAGACCCATCGAATCCATCGGAAAAATTTTCGATGAGCAATCTTGCTGCCAATCTTTCTCAGGAGGTGAACGGAGTAAGCTGGCTGCATGGAAAAGTCAGCCGTGAAATACTGTCACCACTATGGCCTGGTTATCTTCCGGAAGAGTTACATGTGAGTTATGTAACCAATGGGGTTCATTATTCAACATGGACAGCGCCGGAATGGAAGGAAATCCATGCAGATGCTTTTGGCAGCGATTTTGCAACACACAATTACGATAAATCATGTTTTGAAGGTATATATCAGGTAGAAGACAGCAGAATATGGGCAGTCAGGAGTAAACTGAGAACAAGGCTGATTAAATTTGTCAAACATACACTTTCAGATCCTGCAACAAATACACATTATGCTCCTCACCATTTGATTGCAATAAAAGAGGCACTCAGAGAGGATGTCCTGACAATAGGATTTGCCAGAAGATTTGCAACCTACAAAAGGGCCCACCTTATTTTCCGCGATCTCGACAGATTGGACAGAATTGTCAATAATCCTAACCAACCTGTGCAGTTTTTGTTTGCCGGTAAGGCACACCCTGCAGATAAGGCAGGCCAGGATCTCATTAAGAGGATTGTCGAGGTCTCCCTCATGCCAAGGTTTATTGGCAAGATAATGTTTATCCCCGGATATGATATGACAACAGCAAAGAACCTTGTCCAGGGAGTAGACGTATGGATGAACACTCCCACAAGACCTCTGGAGGCCTCCGGCACCAGTGGAGAGAAAGCAGTTATGAACGGTGTGATGCACTTTTCAGTGTTAGATGGTTGGTGGGTTGAAGGTTACAAAGAGGGTGCCGGTTGGGCACTTCCTTTGGAAAGGACATACGACGATCAGAATTTTCAGGATGAACTTGATGCTGCAACTATTTACAACATGCTTGAGAATGAGATAGCTCCTTTGTTTTACAGGTTGAACCCTAAGAACGGTCTACCTGTCGGATGGATTGAATTCATTAAGAACACAATAGCGAAAGTAGCGGCCAACTTTACAACCAACAGGATGATGACCGATTACCAGGAGCAGTTTTACAACCCGCTTTCAGAACGGAACAGGGCAATACGGGCAAACGACTATGCAATTGCAAGAGAGCTTGCTTTCTGGAAAAAGAAGGTTCGCAGGGAGTGGCCACTGATAGAAGTGAAAAGCTATATAAAACCCGATAATTCCAAATCGGAAATTTCTAAAGGGAACGAATATATGGCAGAAGTAGAGCTTCTGATAGGGGACCTTAAACCTGAAGATATTGGGTTGGAGATGGTATTTGCAGAGCAGGACAATAATAACCGCATGGTTATTCAATTCAAGTATGAATTTGAATTTATTAGTTATACAAACGGAGTGGCAAAATACAGATGTTATATGCATCCAGAAAGTGCCGGAGTATATAATTTCGCCGGCAGGGTATATGCAAAGAACCCTAAACTCCCACACAGACAAGATTTTGATTTAATAAAATGGTTGTAGGCAGCACAGGTTTTTTTGATGGGGTCCATAGAGGCCATCTGGCAGTTATAAACGAAGTTTGTATAATTGCCCGTGAGCAGAGGTGCAGGTCCGTTATTTTTACGTTCTGGCCGCATCCAAGAGCAGTTTTGCAACAAGATGCAGCAAAATTCCGGCTACTAACAACACTTGACGAGAAGAGGAACCTTTTATTGAATTATGGAATAGATGAAGTAGTCGTTTTACCGTTTGACAAAAGTTTTGCTAATCAGACCACAAAAGAGTTCTTCAAAAATTATCTTTCAGACCAATATCATGTTTCAACATTAGTAGTCGGCTATGATCACCGGGTAGGTTGCGACGTAAATCAGACACAAAAGGAGATGTTTGAGATTGCCAGAGAATTAGGGATTAATCCTGTAAGAGTGGAAGAGGTCTCATCTCAAGATAATAATCCCAAAATAAGTTCTACAAAAATCAGAGAGCTTCTGCTTCAAGGCAATATTGAACAGGCAAATTCACTGCTGGGGTACAGGTATGGTCTTGAGGGTGTTGTAGTTGAAGGGTTGAGAATAGGCAGGACAATTGGATTCCCAACAGCCAACATAATGTTGTACGAACCTCTTAAAATTGTGCCTGGTGATGGGGTGTATTCTGTTTGGGCAGATTACAACGGCAAAACATACAGAGGAATTACCAACATAGGTACACGTCCAACCATAGGTCAGGGAAATGAAAGATCCATTGAGACGCATATCCTTGATTTTGATGAGGATATATACGGATTGCCGCTCAAAATCGAGTTTGCTGGAAAACTGAGAAATGAAAAACGTTTTGATTCTCTGGAAGATCTTAAAACCCAACTTTTCATTGACAGAGAGGATTCAAGAGTGTTTCTTAGCAACGACGGAATTAAATTAAGATAGTTTTTTTTATTCCAAATATAATTTATTACCTTTGTAACAAAGAGTCCTGTGCTACGCAGGATTCTTTTTAATTTTTCATATTATGTCGAATATTAATTATTTAACTGCCGAGGGTTTAGAAAAACTAAAGGCTGAACATCACCAGCTTGTAAGCATAGAACGTCCTAGCATCTCAAGGCAGATAGCGGAAGCCAGAGATAAAGGAGATTTGTCTGAAAATGCAGAATACGACGCAGCAAAGGAAGCTCAGGGTCTTTTGGAAATGAAGATTGCCAAACTCGAAGACATGATTGCGAATGCGAGGATAATAGATGAGTCAAGGATCAATACAACTCATATTCAGATAATGAACAAGGTGAAACTCAAGAATCTCGTTAACAATTCTGTTGTTGATTACACACTTGTCGGTGAATCAGAGGCAAATCTCAGAGAGGGCAAACTTGCTGCAGCAACCCCTATAGGAAAGGCTTTGATAGGCAAATGCAAAGGTGATGTTGTGGAGGTCAGGGTTCCGTCGGGGCTCATAAAATTTGAAATTATCGAAATTTCAAAATAGAGATGGCAACAATATTTACAAGAATCGTTAATGGAGAAATACCTTCTTACAAGGTAGCCGAAAATGACAGGTACTATGCCTTTCTGGACATAAACCCTGTAGCCAAAGGCCACACGCTGGTAATTCCCAAGGAGGAGACAGATTATTTGTTTGATCTGGAAAGCGAAGATCTGTCTGATCTTTTTGCTTTTGCCCAGATTGTGGCAAAAGGTATTAAAGCTGCAATTCCATGCAAGAGGGTAGGAGTTGCTGTCCTTGGTCTTGAGGTCCCTCATGCTCACATACATTTGATTCCATTGAACAGCGAAGGTGATATGGATTTTAAAAAAAGCAAAATGAAACTGGATAGCCAGGAGATGATATCAATTGCAAATTCAATTTCTGCAAACATTAAATAATAAACAAATGAAGAAGTTTTTCCTGACCTCTCTTGTTGCAATGACAGCTTTTGCCTGTTCAACAGACAAAGCAACAATCAAGGGAATTATCGAAGGAACATCCAAAGGAGATCTTGTCTTAAAGGTTTTGGACATAAACAACCAGCGGGTGATTGATACCATTGAAATTGAAGACGGCAAATTCGACTATGGCCTCAAATTGAAAGATAAGTCTCCAAATTTTTATTATCTCTATTATAATGAGCGGAATGTAGCATCTCTTATCATTCTTCCCGGAGACAATATTAAGCTTATTGCAGACACTCTTGGAACAAAAATATTGACTGAAGGGTCGGAAGAGACAAAATTGCTCACACAGATTGACGGAGAGGCAAAAAAACTAAGGGTCCGGTTTGATTCACTTGCAAATGTGCTTGATAGTGCAATTACACAAAAAGATGAAGCAAAAAGAACATCATTAAATTATGAGCTGGGTTCTCTTTATGTAAAACAGAAGCAGAATTCCATAAAGCATCTTTATACCAACCCGAATTCTATTACAAACATCATTCTTCTCTATCAGAAATTTCCAAATAACCTACCCATTTTTGCCGATGTAAGAGATGTCCTTTTGTTCAAGAGGGTGTGTGATTCACTGGATAAGAGATATCCGGGATCGACTTATGTAGCAAGGCTTAAAGAAGAGGTATCGTACAGAGAAAAATCAGATATGTTCAATGCGAAAATTCTCGATGCTTCAGAAACCGGTTTCCCGGATATTAAGCTACCGGATGTAAAATCAAGAATCAGGTCACTCTCGGAATTATCCGGTAAGGTAATAATACTATCGTTCTGGAGCGTAGCTGATGCAAACCAGAGAATGCTTAATCAGGATTTTCTGCAGTTATATGATAAATACAGCAATAAGGGTCTGGAAATATTTCAGGTATCAGTCGATACCGACAAGACAGCCTGGGCAAGAGCAGTTGACGAACAGATGCTTCCATGGGTAAGTGTTTGTGACGGGATGGGATCTGGTTCGGCGGCAGTAACAACATATAATGTAACTAAAGTGCCTTCTCTATTTGTAATTGACAAGAGTGGAACCATTGTAGCAAAGAATGTGTTCAATTCTGAGCTTGACAAATTGCTATCAAGAATTGTAAAGTAATAGGAATGAAAAAGTTAAAGAAAAGAGACTGCTACAACAGTCTCTTTTTTGTTATCCCGGCTACAAAATCCTTTAGATAAAAAGGTTCAAAGTATGCAACATCAACAAAATCTCCTTTAGTATATTTTTTTAGTGCAGATGTAACCATTCCTCTGGCATCTGCATCAATCAGGGCGAAGTGGGCGTTTGGATTATTTACAACACTCATGAACTTACGGGCACCCTCTCCGGAAAAGACGACCGGTCCATTGGATAACTCCAAGGAGAAGCTCGAATCATCAAGAATAATTGCTTCCACAGCAGATAATGGGTTGCACAATGAATCAAACTTTGCTGCATACACCTCCATTCTTCTGGCATCTATCATAGAAACAATAACCGAACCCGGTAAAATACCACCCTCTCTTATAGCGAGTCTTGCAAGAAGTTCAAGGGAGCTCACAGCGATTAATGGTTTATTGGCACCATAGCATAAACCTTTTGCAATAGATACACCAACTCTCAGTCCTGTATATGATCCCGGACCTTCGCTTACTACAATCGCGTCACATTTGTCAATAGTCAGACCTCCCTCTTCGAGAACTTCATTAATGAGAGGAGCAATGACTCTTGCATGTGACTTTGCCTCTTTGACAACTCTGTAAGATATAATACTCTCTCCGGCAGAGAGAGCCACCGAACACACCTCAGTGCTGGTTTCAATAAGGAGAAGATTTGGAATGGACATATTACTCAACCTTCTTCTCTTTTTCTTTTAATTTATCTTTATCGTTCTCTATCTTAATCTTTTTGCCACTTTTTAATGTCTTGCTGATAGCAGAATATGGGCCGGTAACAACCACTTCGCCTTCAAATATGCCTGTGGTAACCTCAATGTTGTTCAAATCCTGAATTCCTGTTGTAATTTTCCTTACCTCAAGTGTGTCTCCTTTGATTACAAATACCTGCTCGACAGCTTCATTTGTACCAAGAGATTTTTTTACTGAGTCAGTCAGAAGATCTGCTCTTGTTGTTATTGCCTGAATTGGTAAAGAGAGTATGTTTTTCTTGGTCTCAGTCTGAATAGATACCGATGCCGACATGCCGGGTCTGAAAGGGTTGACCCCGTCTTTGATAAGATCTGAATATGATTCGGGTAGAATATATACCTTGACTTCAAAATTTGTAACCTGTTCAAGAGCCGATCCTATGTTCTTTGCAGAGTTTGCAATCTGAGTTACCAATCCGGTGAATTTCCTGTTTGGATAGGCGTCAACCTCAATTTTTGTGGTATCATTAGGTTTTATCCTTATAATGTCATTTTCGTTAACATCTACCAATACCTCCATCTCCTTGAAGTTGGCAATTCTCAGCATTTCTGTTCCAGCCATCTGACTAGTACCAACTACCCTTTCTCCCCTCTCAACACTCATCTTTGATATAATACCACTCATAGGAGCATAAATTGTAGTTTTGACAAGATTCTCCTGAGCCTCCTTAAGACCTGCGCTTGCACTTTTAACGTTGAATTCTGCAGCCTTTATCTGTTCCTTAGCTACCTGATACTGAGAAAGAGCTGTTTCATATTCAGATTCCGAAATTGCCTTTTGTTCGTAAAGAGACTTGTTCCTCTGATAGTTAAGCTCTATCTGATTATACTGGGCCAATTGTTGTGTGAGCTGAGCCTTTATAGAGTTAAGAGACGCTTCGGCTCTGTCTCTCATAGAAATATATACGTCTTGTTTTATCTTCAGAATAAGGTCACCTCTTTTAATTGAATCACCCTCTTTAAAGTTAAGTTCGATTATCTCTCCGGAAACGTCCGGACTTATCTTAACCTCTACAACCGGTTTAATCTTTCCGTTTGCAGGAATAGCTTCAATAATTGTCTTTTTGCCGACGGTTTCTGTAGTGACAGATATGCGGTCCTTTTTAT
This sequence comes from Bacteroidales bacterium, assembly GCA_041659025.1. Lineage (GTDB taxonomy): Bacteria > Bacteroidota > Bacteroidia > Bacteroidales > UBA932 > Bact-08. Next base: position 182,462 of record JBAZZA010000003.1, read on the forward strand.
TGTTTGTTCCATAAACTATAAGTGCAATGATCAGAACTGCCGCAAAAAGTAAAATCCATTTAGTGTTTTTCTTAATATTCATAATTTATAGAGTTATCTGGATGCCCTTGTAAAAGTCGAGAATTTTTAATTGGAAAATATATTGATATTTAGACTGATAATACTCAGACTGCGCCTTAAATAGGTTTGCCTTGGCAACTGTGTAATCTGTTGCATTTAGAACACCAAGGTCAAATTTCTGCTGTACGTAACGGAACGATTCTTCCATCGCCTTTACATTCTGTGAACTGGCTTTGTACCTCTCGTAGTATCCAAGGGCGTCGCTGTTAGCCTGTTGAATCTCTTTATAAAGAATCTGCTCCTTGCTTCGGACATCAATCTCTGAACTACGAACTCCCAGACGGGCATTTTTGATAGCGGTATTTGTCCTTCCGTTATTGAAAACAGGAATATTAAGGCCAAAGCTAATGGAAGGGTTTCTGTTTTCGTTGAACTGATCCATGAAGTTGGTTTCACGACTGTCACTGTAATATGTTCCGTACCCGGCAGAGAAAGACAAAGAGGGGTAAACGCTCCCTTTGGCTATAGCCAGTTGAATATTGGAATTTTGCAATCCGAGCCTTGCACTCTTGATTTCCGGAAGCTCCTTGGAACGTTCGAAAAGATTGTCAACCGATTCACCGGCAAAATCTACAATTATGAGATCAATGTCGGGACTCTCAATATCAAAATCAGATTCACCGGTCAGATCGAGTAATTGTTTAAGAGCCAGGATAGCATTGTTAACCTGATTCTTTGAATTAACAACTTGGACTCTTTCTGAGGCAAGCTGGGCTTGTATCTCCAGGAGTGAGCTATAGGCTATGCTTCCGGCATCTACAAGCTTACCTGTCCTCTCCGACTGCTGTTTCACACTTTCCATACTCTGAGTTGCAGTTTGCAGAATTGCCCTGGTGAGCAGAATCTGTAGGTATGCCCTTGATATCTCAACGGATATCTGATTCTTGATTCTGCCAACATTTTGTAAGGAAATCTCATACAAAATCTTTTTGCTTTTGAGGTCATTCTCCTTCTGAAACCCTTCAAAAAGGTTAATAGAAGCCCTCATTGATGCACTTGTGCTTTGACTGAGTTTATTTTCAATAATTTGCAGGTCCTGCATATTAACTGACCTTCCCCAGTTCATACTATGGCTTACCGAAGCGTTAAATGTGGGAATATACTGAAGCTTTGACTGCAGCACATTGTTCACACTCTGTTCAACAGCTATTTCCTGTTGTTTGATTGTCAGATTATTATCCCATGCATATCTGATGCACTCCTCCAGGCTCCACCTCTTCTGAGCAGAGAGAGCCAGTGGGATAAACAGGAGCAATAAAATTGGGAGTTTGTAAAAAATTTTCATAATTCACAAAGTTATATTTTTTTTGTTACAACCTCCCAATTTCCGGAAATTAATAGATGTTATTATTGATATAACAACTTAGGATTCGAACGCATAGCATATAAATTTGCACTCAGGAACTGGAATGCCTTCCACAGCTTTTTCACTCCATATCCAACACCCATTCCTATGTATTCAGCAGCTGTGTAATCCCACTCTGCACCGGAGCCTCCCGACACCCTGCAGCTTTCATTGAATGAAATTGCTTCCATCATGCAGCCTCCCATCCTACCTGGAACCCCTTCCTAAAGCTGGGCCAGTATTTTTCAGCCTTATCGGCAAGTTCTGCAATCTTCTCAAGGAGTATCCAAACCTCCCTCCATGATATTCCTCCCGATAAGAGAAGCTCACCATCATCAAGAGCCTCTAACCCCCAATCTCTTTCTACGTACTCTTTCATAATAAATAAATGTTAATATTATCCTCAGTTAAGCATGAGGAGTTTGCCCAGAGTGTGCACCCTCTGTTTTATATGTGCATTTTAAATTCGTATTTGCCTGTCGGTATCATTAATACTTGTCTCATTATGTGTAATCATAAGAATCATTGTACCATTGTTTTTAGCCTTCAATACAGCATTCCGGATAAGTTCTTCTGATGTTCTGTCAAGCGAAGAGGTGGCCTCATCAAGTATCAGGATCTTCGGCTTTCTGTAAAGTGCCCTGGCAATTGCAATTTTTTGTTGCTGGCCCCTGGAAAGAGAAGAGCCACTCTCTCCAATGGGAGATTCAAACCCCAAAGGCAGCTTTTGAATAAAATCAAGAAGGCCTAGTTCACCGCAAAGTTCTATTATGTATTCGTAATCCGGATCTGACTCTCCCGGTGCAATGTTATCTATGAGTGTTCCTCCCAACAAATCAAGATTTTGAGGTACAATTGTAACCCATTGTCGCCAAAGCTCAAGGTTAAAATGGTTGATGTTTACCCCGTCCAGAGTGATTACGCCATTGACTGGCTTCTGTATCCTGAGAATGAGGGAAGCTATTGTGCTCTTCCCGCATCCGCTTTCTCCCATCAGATAAGTAATCTCTCCACTTTTCATCTCCATGTTGAATCCTTCAAACAGAGGTTCTCTGCCCTGATAGCTGAAACTGAGATTCTCAATTTTTAGGGAGGCTCTGCTCTCTGGTGATATAATAACTCCTTCAAAACTTTTCTCAATATCGAGGTCCATAATCTCGAAAAGCCTCTCTGCAGCAGTGATGCCTTCTCTGACGGAAACGTTCAGACAGGCAAGAGAGGAAAGGGGCGATGAAAAGAGAGCGGTAATTGTGAAGAAAGAGAAGAGCTCTCCTGTACTTAACGATGAGGAGAGAACAAAAGATCCACCAATCCACAAAACAGCAAGAGATAATATCCTGGATATGCTCTCTCCAGTTCCTGATACCATAATCCCGATTTTTCCGGCATTGTAGAGTGAATCATTGAGTCTGAACAACCGCTCTTTTATCCTGCATACAATTACGCTCTCCAAACCAAATTGCTTGATACTCCTAACCGATCTCAAACTTTCAATCATAGAACTCTCAAACTGAGATGCCTCTTCCATTATTTTTCGTTGCATCCTCCTGTTGAACCTGTCATAGGTGCAATATAAAATCAAATAAGCAGGAATAAATGCAACTACAACAAGAGCAAGCTTCCAGAACATTGTAAAAAGCAGTATAAATGAGAATACAAGCGTAAGAATACTTATTGTTATATTAACGGTCAGTTCAGACAAAAGTGTTCCTATCCGGAATGCATCATCTACTCTTGAAGTAAGCTCACCGGTTTTTCTGTTGTCAAAGAAGTTCTGCGGTAGTCTGAAAACGTGCCTCAGATATGCGAGAATCAGTTTCCTGTTGGTGTTTAACGATAATCTGAGGAGAATCCTGGACTTGTATACCGAAATTATTAATGAAATTACAATAAGTCCAGCCATACCTATTGCAATAAGGAACAGCATTCTGTTGTCCTTGTGCGGAAGTATGTCATCAATAATATATTTTAAGAAAACAGACGTACTCAGCGAAATAACAATATAAACAAGAGATGCGGCCAGTATCTTCAGATATTCACTAATATCTCTTAGTATTATCTTATGCAACCTTGCGAATGACGAAGGCCCGTCCAAGCCCTTGACAAAGCACGAATCAGGTTCAACAACAATCAGATAACCAGTCCACTCTTTATTAAACTCCTCCTGATTTACTCTGACAATATTGCCTTCGGCAGGGTCCATCAGATAAAAGTATTGCTTCGAAATTTTATACAAAACAACAAAATGCATAAGGCCAATCTCTTTTTTAAGAAGGAGAATGACAGGTTTTAGAACTTTGTAAAGAGATGAAGTCTTACCCTTGAATCCTTTGGCACACATACCGATTTTTTCGGCAGCATCAATTATACCTCTTATTGTTGTCCCCTGTGAATTAGTTCCGCTGTACAAACGAAGCTTTGCAAGGGGTACCTTTAATCCGTAATACGTAGCAACTGACGCCAGAGATGCAACTCCGCAGTCACTTATATCATGTTGTCTGATGTTTACAGAAAATCTCATTTGCCTCTCTCCTCAATATTAAATTAAATAAAGAAAGGGAGCACCAATCAAACCCACGTGATCTTACCTGCTCTCATTAAGATCATCACCTAACCGCAACCTGCTCCCTTTCAGAAACAAATTTATGCAGTAGTGTACAAATGAGGGTGTTAAATTGTATAAAAAAATGAAATTGCCTATAAAGACAAATGATTTACAAATTAATAATCGAAGGAGTAAAAACAGAATCAGATATCGAAAGTTATATCTTGCAAATTCTTAAGGTATGGAAAAACTTTTGGGGCCAACCTTTCCAAAAACATATAAACATCAGAATCAGCAAGACTTTTTTTAGGAAGGAAGCTCCAGATTGAATCGAAAGAATTTAAAATATAAATGACAATACTAAGAATAAATGCAGTCTTAATAATCGCAAAAAAAACTCCTAGAATTTTGTCGAGCCATCCCAGAAGAGCAATTTTTATTACTCCCGACAGGAAATGTCCGATTAAAGTGACACCCAGCAGTATTGCAAGAAATATGAGGGTAAACGAGAGGATGTCAACAAAAGAAGATACAGTGTCGAGCCAGATGTTAAGCTTTCCGCTGAGAAAGCTGGAGAAGTGATAACCGGCCCAGACACCAAGTATCAGGGCGATTAATCCTGCAAGTTGTCTTACAAAACCTTTCCGTATTCCTACAATAATTGCCGGTACAAAAAGGAGAAGTAAAATCAGATCTACGACGATAAGTGAGGTACCCATAATCAATTTTTTTCAAAAGTAGTGAATAATCGTATCTTTGCAAATTCAAAATTGAAACAACAATGAGGTTTGCCGAGTACAAGAACTTAGATTTAGTAGAGATAAATCGCTCTATATTAGAGAAGTGGAATAAGGAAAGCTGTTTTATACAAACGGTTACCGAGAGAGAAGGTGCGCAGAAATTTATCTTTCTGGAGGGGCCCCCTTCTGCTAACGGCATGCCTGGAATACACCATGTTATGGCGCGGGCAATAAAGGATGTGTTTTGCAGATATAAAACTCAAAAAGGATTTCTTGTAGAGAGAAAGGCCGGATGGGACACACATGGACTTCCGGTTGAACTTGGAGTTGAAAAAATGCTGGGCATAACAAAAGAAGATATCGGCAAAACCATTTCAGTAGAAGAGTACAATGCTGCCTGTCGCAAGGAGGTAATGAAATATACAAAGGAGTGGGAGTCCCTCACAGAACAGATGGGATACTGGGTAGATTTGCAAAATCCGTATATCACATATGACAATCGTTATATCGAAACCCTGTGGTACCTCTTGAAGGATATATACAAAAAAGGATGGCTTTACAAGGGTTATTCAATACAACCCTTTTCTCCCGCAGCAGGAACCGGCCTCAGTACACACGAACTCAATCAGCCGGGATGCTACAAAGACGTTAAGGATACTACATGTGTGGCTCAGTTTAAGATTAAAAGAAATGAAACGTCAGAATTTATTTTTAGCAGTGAGAAACTGAATTCAGAGGAGCTAAGCGCACATTTTCTAGCATGGACCACAACCCCTTGGACATTGCCTTCAAATACCGCACTTTGCGTCGGCCCCAATATAAACTACATTAAGGTAATTTCATTCAATCCATATACTCATCAGCCAATCATTTATGTTCTGGCAGAAGAGTTGCTATATGCTCATTTCAATCAGAAGGCAGAGGAGATAGCCCTTGAAGATTATAAACCCGGTGACAAACTGATTCCATTCAGGAAAGCAGGAGGTCCCATAAAAGGAGAGCAATTGTGCGGCATTGAGTATGAACAGCTGATTCCATGGGTCAATCCGGGTGAAAACAGCTTCAGGGTTATCCCTGGAGAATTTGTAACAACTTCCGATGGTACAGGAATAGTACATATAGCACCTACTTTTGGAGCAGATGACGACAGAGTTGCCAAAACCAATGGGGTTCCTCCTCTCATGGTAATGGATACAGACGGCCAGATGCAGGCAATGGTCGACAGAACAGGGAAATTTTACAAAACAGAGGACCTTGATTCAAGGTTTTTGAAAGAAAAAGTGAATGTACTGTTATATAAGGAGTACGCTGGAAGATTTGTGAAAAATGCCTACGATCCAACGTTAAACGAAAATGACACTACTCTGGATATCGATTTGGCAGTCATGCTCAAGCAGCAAGGACTGGCCTTCCGCATAGAAAAGCATGTCCACTCGTATCCTCACTGCTGGAGGACAGACAAACCCGTATTATACTATCCCCTCGACTCATGGTTTATAAAAACCACTGCAGTTCAGGAGAGGATGATAGAGCTAAACAAGACAATAAACTGGAAGCCGGAGGCAACAGGAAGCGGCCGTTTTGGAAAATGGCTCGAAAATCTTCAAGACTGGAACCTTTCCAGAAGCCGATACTGGGGAACCCCTCTTCCTATCTGGAGAACAGAAGATGGAAAGGAGGAGATTATCATAGGTTCGGCCGCCGAACTTTACAATGAACTGGAAAAGTCTGTGAAGGCCGGATTCATGACCTCGAATCCCCTTAAAGACAAAGGATTTGGTATAGGCGACTATAGTAGTGAAAACTATGACAAGATAGACCTTCACCGTCCGTTTGTAGATAATTTCATACTAGTTTCACCAAAAGGAGAAAGAATGACCAGAGAGAGCGACCTTATTGATGTCTGGTTTGATTCAGGAGCAATGCCATTTGCACAGATGGGACTTGAAAAACTAGGAACAGAGGAGTTCGGACACACAGGTGATTTCATAGCAGAAGGTGTAGATCAGACAAGAGGATGGTTTTTCACCCTGCATGCCATTGCTACAATGGTTAGTGACAAGGTTGCATTCAAGACGGTTATATCAAACGGTCTTGTACTCGATAAAGATGGCAACAAGATGAGTAAAAGGCTGGGTAATGCAGTGGACCCCTTCTTGTCTCTAAACGAATATGGAGCCGATGCCCTGCGCTGGTACATGCTTACAAACGCACAGCCATGGGATAACCTTAAATTCGATATAAGTGGTGTAGATGAAGTAAGACGTAAATTCTTCGGTACTCTTTACAACACATATTCATTTTTTGCCCTTTATGCAAATGTCGACAATTTCACAAACCATTTACCGCAGATACCGGTAAATAAACGTCCGGAGATTGACAGATGGATTATCTCACTGCTGAACACCCTAGTAAAAGATGTAGGCGATGCATATGAGAACTATGATGTAACAGGAGCAGGTAGAAAAATTCAAGACTTTGTAGGTGACAATCTCAGCAATTGGTATGTCCGGCTGAACAGAAAAAGATTCTGGGGCGGCGAGATGGATGCCGACAAGATTTCTGCCTACCAGACACTTTACACCTGCCTTGAAAACATAGCATTGCTGTCTGCACCAATAGCACCCTTCTTTATGGACAGACTGTTTACCGACTTGAACAATGTTTCGGGAATACATAAGGAGAACTCGGTACACCTGGCTTTAATGCCTTGTGTAGACAATTCTGTAATTGACACTGAACTGGAGGAGAGAATGGAGTTGGCCCAGAGGGCATCATCTATGGTATTGGCTCTCAGAAGAAAGGTTAGTATAAAGGTACGTCAGCCACTTGCAAAAATCCTGATACCTGTACTGGATCCAAAGATAAAGGATCAATTTGGACTGATACAAGATCTTGTATTGGGAGAGGTGAATGTCAAGGAGGTAGAGTTTATCCACGACACAAAAGGTCTGATAACAAAAAAAATAAAACCAAACTTCAAGACTCTTGGTAAAAAATATGGAAAGCAGATGAAGGAGATTTCAAACGTATTTCTTAACTTTACACAAGAGCAGATTTCGGAAATCGAGTCGAGTGAAGAGTATGTATTGAAAATGATCTCCGGAGATGTAGTTCTTAATAAAGAAGATGTTGAGATTACATCTGAAGACATGCCGGGATGGTTGGTTGCGGTTGATGGTAAACTTACTCTTGCATTGGACATTTCTGTTAGTGACGCTTTGAGGAAAGAGGGAGTTGCGCGGGAACTTGTGAACAGAATCCAGAATCTGAGAAAAGATTGCAAGTTTGAAGTAACAGATAAGATACGGATATTTTTGCAACCATTGCCCGAAATTGCAGAAACACTGCAGGAGTACTCAGATTACATTTGCAACCAGACACTTGCGACAGAGATACATACACAGGATGTTATTGAAGGTTCTGCAACAATAGAGTGGGATGAGGGTACCATCGACATAAAAGTTGAAAAAATAGATTAACAGCAAATAATGGAGAACGACACAAAACATATGCTTGAGGCAATCACGCTAGCCTCCGTAAATGCAGTCTCCTCAACCGGAGGGCCTTTTGGAGCAGTTGTTGTAAAAGACGGAGAGGTGGTCAGTTCGGCGGTAAATACTGTAACAACCGATAATGATCCCACTGCGCACGCAGAGGTAAATGCAATAAGATTGGCATGCAAAAAGCTTGGCACATTCAACCTTACAGGATGTACTCTCTATTCAAGTTGCGAACCCTGTCCTATGTGCCTGTCAGCAGCATACTGGGCTCATATAGATAAGATTTTTTATGCAGCAGACAGAAATCAGGCTGAGAGTGCAGGATTCAGCGATGCTTTCATATATGACCAGTTTGCCTTGCCAATTGAAGAACGTTCTATTCCGTTTAAGCAAATATTTGATAAAGAAGGAATTGAGCCATTCAGCCTTTGGATTGACAATGAAAACAAGATTAAATATTAAATTATTCCTTATATATAAATATTATTACCTTTACGTTTTAATAAGAAAGAGATATGACAAAGAAAGGGAAACCAGAAGAAGAGATTTTGGAAAAAGTCCGCTACAGCGATGAGGAGCTTCAGATGTTTAAAGAGCTCATTCTTCAAAAGCTTGAGGCTGCCGAAATAGAGTATCAGCAACTTAAATCTGCTGTTACGCATAGTTCAAGCAATGATACTGAAGATACTTCGCCAACATTCAAGGTTTTGGAAGAGGGAGCATCTGCGTTGTCAAAGGAGGAAGCCGGTCAGCTGGCTCAGCGTCAGTTTAAGTTTATCCGTTCTCTAGAAGCTGCACTTATCCGTATCGAGAACAAATCATACGGGATATGTCGCGAAACAGGTAAACTTATACCCAAAGAGAGGTTGCTTATAGTGCCTCATGCAACTCTTAGCGTTGAAGCAAAAAACAAGAGAGATTAACTCCATGCAACTTTCTAAAGGAAAGAAAATCACCATATTAATAGTCGCGATTCTGTTAATCGACCAGATTGTTAAAATCTGGATAAAGACACATATGACTCTAGGTGAGAGTATCCCGGTATTTGGTAACTGGTTTCAGATATATTTCATAGAAAACAATGGAATGGCATTCGGAATGCAGTTCGGGGGTACTATCGGCAAGCTGATTCTCAGTCTGTTTAGGATTGCCCTTGCCGGATTTATCATATACTATATTAACAAACTGATAAAATCAGGCGCACCTGCCGGAGTTCTGGTAGGTGTCTCTCTGATTCTTGTAGGGGCAATAGGTAATATTTTCGACAGTCTGTTTTACGGGTTATTGTTTAGTGAATCGACTTTTACTGAAGTAGCAAAAACGTTCCCTGAAGGAGGAGGATATGCACAGTTTTTTTTTGGACGGGTTGTAGATATGCTTTACTTTCCAATTATAGACACAACACTCCCGGATTGGTTCCCTATATGGGGAGGAGAGAAGTTTGTGTTTTTCAGGCCGATTTTCAACGTTGCAGACTCATGTATAACTATAGGAGTAATATATATGATGCTGTTTGAGAGGAAGTTCTTTACTTCAGCTTCTCCATCAGCTTCTGCCTAGAGAAGTGAATCCTGCTTTTTACAGTTCCCAGATGAAGTCCCAACTCGTCTGCAATTTCCTGATATTTATAGCCGTTGTCATGCATTTGGAAAGGAATCCTGAATTCAGGTTCCAGACTGTTCACAACCTTATTTAGTTCCCTAAATCCGAAATCAGTTTCTGGGCCAAGGTCTGCAGGTCTGTTGTTTAATACGTATTCATGAACATCAGAACTGAACATTGTCTGACGCTTTGTCCGCCTGCGGTAGTCATTTATAAAGGTATTCTTCATTATTGTATATACCCAGGCTTTGATATTTGTATGCTCGTTGAACTTTTCCTGATTGTTAAGTGCTTTAAAGAAAGTCTCTTGTACCAGGTCCTTGGCATCATCTCTGTTTGATGTAAGGCTATATGCATATCTGGAAAGATTTGTCTCAAGTTCCAGTATCTCTTTTTCGAATGTTATATTTTTCATATGATGAAGTCTTATTGAAGTCAGTTGTTTTGTATTTTAAATCTGTCGTCAAAATTTATGCCAGATTTTCTTAGTAAATATACCTATAAATAAAATTTTAACGACAATAAATTTTTGGAGGTATTGAAAAATTAAATATCTTTGCAGCCCAATCCAAAGGAGAGATGGCAGAGTGGTCTAATGCGGCGGTCTTGAAAACCGTTGATCTGAAAGGGTCCAGGGGTTCGAATCCCTTTCTCTCCGCAAACCAAAGAAATTCAGCTGTGCAACGCACAGCTTTTTTTATATACCACACCAACGCCAAGCTCGCTTGAGCGCTGGTGTGGTATATAAAAAACCGGTAGGACAGGAATTTCTTTGGTTTAAGCCCCCCCCTCAGGGAACACCGACCGTCAGGGAGGTAATCCCTGAAGGAAAGGGGAAGTCACATAGTAATATAAAAAACCGGTAGGACAGGAATTTCTTTGGTTTAAGCCCCCCCTCAGGGAACACCGACCGTCAGGGAGGTAATCCCTGAAGGAAAGGGTGAAATCACAAACATCAGGGAATGAGCGCATTGCTAAATATTGGTTTTGTGAAAATATTACCATTATTATATAACAATCTGTTATTCAATAAAAAATTTGCATAAAAGGCATGAAATAATTAATTTTGTGTATTGATTAAAAAAATAATTACCTATATTTGCATATGTATAATGCAATACGTATATTTGCGCTAACAGATTATATGGAAAACATTAAAATTAATTACCTATATTTGCCAATCAAAAATTTTGTTTAACAAAAGTATTTAACTAAAAAGTAAAAATGAAAAGAAAAATCACATTCTTCGGTATTTGTGTGCTATTATGCACACTTGTGATCTCTTTGGGTTCTTGTCAAAAGGATTACTCAGGAGATATCGACCAGCTTAAAACTGACGTAGCGGCTAATAAAGTTGCTATTGCATCTTTAAATCAGGCTATCACTGCTGGCAAATTAGTAAAAACGGTTACCAATATCACAGGTGGTTATACGCTTACTTTCTCTGACAACACATCAATCAACATCATGAACGGCACAAACGGTACAAACGGTACTAACGGTGCTGCTGGTGCTACAGGCCCTGCTGGTGCTACAGGCGCAACAGGTGCTACTGGAGCAACTGGTGCTACTGGTGCAACTGGTGCTGCCGGTACTAATGGTGTTACTCCAACCCTAGGCGTTGACGTTGACGGATTCTGGACTGTTGCTTACGGTACAGCTGATCCTGTTCGTCTGAAAGATTCTGCCGGAAATGACATCAGGGCTAAATTGAATGATGCACTTACAGTTGTTGACGGTATGCTTGCTGTTGGTGGCGTTGCTACTACAGTTGAGATTCCTTCGATTGTTTTTGACTCAGTTAACAATAACCTGCTAGTAACTCTTAAAGATCCTACAACCGGAGCACTTACAGCTTATCATGTTCCACTGGCTGCAGATTTCTTGTTAGGAAATGATATGGTTAGCCTTGTTTCTCCAATTGGGGTTACAACCGGTCTTATCAACTATGGTTTTGTACCTACAGACAACGCTGCTGGTTGGGCTGCTATGACAGTTTTAGGAACAGAAGCTGCTGCTGATGCTGCTATCGCTTTTGCGGGTGTTGCATACAACGATCTTCTTCGTTCATCAGGTAAACTTCCTGTTATAATCAATCCTGCACAGGTTTCTTTAGCTGGATATACTTTCAAGGTTATTAAACAAGATGGTACAGAATATAAAATCCAACCATCATCTGTAACTGAAGGTTTTACCGGTTTGTTTGCTCAATTTGCTGCAGCACCATCAAATGGTCTTTACTCTTTGAACTTTACTCCAACTCGTACATTAGCAGCTGATGCTGAAGATGATTTAGGTTATCCAGTTGTTGCTCCGGCTTATCCTCTTGGAGAAGCTCATCAACTAGCAGTTCGCGCTACTAAAGGCGGTCGTGAGATATTCTCAGGATTCCAATATGCTATTAAAGTTAGAAAAGATGTCAACACAAATGCTGCTGTTAAAGCAGGTGTTCAGATTGGCCTTCTTGGACAACCAGAAGTGTTTGTACCAATAGGAACAACTAAAGATCTTCTAAGCTATTATGACAGAACAAATCCACTTCCTGTTGTTACTCTTACTAAGAATGATTTCTACAAGGTAGGTCTTGTACAACTTCCGGGTAACTCAGACGTTGAGCACCTAATAACTAAGCTAGATGGTACTGTTACTACAGGAACAAGTGCTTCTACAATCACAAATCTTAATGATAAACTGGTTCCTTTCACTATTAAGACTTTTGACTGGATGGGCTTCTACAGAGAATCACAAATTGACGTTACTTTCTATTCAGCTCTTAATACTGTAATTGCTCCAATTCCTTTCGCAACTCATACTCTTACTGCTTCTGCTTCTCCTGCTGACCAAAAGGAGATCATTCTTACATCTATGTTTACTACACTTGACGGTGTTGGTAAGACAGAACTATGGAGAACAAATGCTACAAATGTAGAGGTTAGACTTTCTTATGGCACTCCTGCTGCACGTATCCCTGGTGTTGCTTATGAATTCCTGGATGCAAACGGTGTTGTTATTCCTGCTGACGGTGGTAATATCTGGGGTGACCCACTGCTTACTACTCTTGCAAAAATACAAAGCGTTCGTAAGGTTAGATTCACATATGACGAAACTGCAGCTCTTGCCGGAAGTTACACTGGTGTTCTTAGATTCACAGATCGTCGTGCATACGTAGATCCTGCAGACCTATTCACAGTTAGCCTGCCATTCACAATTGCTAACCCTGATATGTCAACTGAAATGGCTAATGCAATTTTACATAAAGCCAATACATTTGACGCTGCAACAGATAAGATTCTGATAGTTTACGGTACATTTGCAGACCTAGGTGGTACTGGCCAGACAGTTGCTGCTAATGCTTACTATGATCTTTACAGAGCATACCAAAATCTTGATGTTGTTCTTGGAGGTGCTGCACCAAAAGTAGCAGCTAACAAATGGAGATTCGTTAAGAAAGTTACTGTTCCTGCAGGTCCTGCAGCCAATCCTTTGACAACTTCTCCAGCTCTTGCTTTTGCAAATGCTGACAGGTTTAACATTGTTACAGCTACTATGTACTCTGCAGTTCCTTACCAGATCAATCTGTTATACTACTACTTTGGTAACCCACTGAACTCAACTATACTTGAAACTATCACTGTATATTCTAAGAGTGAAGTTAAAGAAGGTGCTTTAGTTGCTATACCACAACTTCCTGCAACTGCTGTTCAAACTCTTCAGGTTGTTAATGGTGACCTTGCTACTACTAAGTCTGTTGGTGGATTCTTCAAAGTTAATGACTACTTAGGTGTTAACTTGAATGTATTCGGCCCAGCTAGAGATGTAAGGGCTGCTACAGTTACTTTGACCAATACTTCAGCTAACGCACACTTAGTAAGCGTAACACCTAACGGTAATGACTTTGACATCAAAGCTACTGCAGCTGTTGCTGAACTTCCACAAGCTTATGTTGACGTTGTTCTTAAGCTTACTGTAACTGATCTATTCGCTCAGAAACTTGAACGTGACGTTGTTGTTAGAGTTGTAAAACCATAATTTCAACAGTTATATAATAATTGAGGAGCACCTTTCGGGGTGCTCCTTTTTTTGTACATATACCCCAACCCTTGAACAAAAATTGGAACAATATGTTATTATTGAACAATTACAACTAATTACATACTAAATGAAAAGGGTAATTAATCATAGAGAGAATTTAAACCGTTTTGAAACAGAGGAAGATGGTTTTACAGGGTATGTTCAATATGAGCTATCTGATGGTATTATTGACCTTACTCATACTATAGTGCCAAAAGAAATTGAGGGCAGGGGGGTAGCGGCAAGCATTGTCGCTTTTGTTCTGGATTATGCGAGGGAGAAAGGGCTAAGGGTTAAGCCATCATGCTCATATGTGAGGACCTATATTGAAAGGCACAAAGAGTTGTATGGTAATCTGGAAGATAAGGAAAACAACAAATTTCTACAATTAAATAGTGGTGGGCACTCATGTGGAATAAATAACCTTGAAAAACATTAAATGATAGACTTTAATAATACAGAAATTGCTTTCTCAATGAAAAGCAATGCAGATCTTCGTAATGGCTATCTTCTGTTTTCAACTATACAGAATAAGACCATAGTAAAGGCGGCTAAAAGTGCTACAATGTTAGCGTTAAAGTTACAATTGCCTCTATCATGGGCAGTCAAGCCAACATTATATCGTCAATTTGTAGGAGGAGAGACACTGGAAGATTGCTTGAAAAATGTAAATATTTTAAGTAGTTACAATGTTAAATCTGTATTGGATTATTCCGCGGAAGGAGGAACCGAACTTGATGATGTTCAAAGAGCATATGATGAGACAATACGTTCTATTGACTTTGCTGCAGGAAACAAATCCATAGCTTATACTGTTTTCAAACCTACAGCAATGATAATTAACAGAGTATTGGTTAAGGCATCAGAAGATTTTCCATCTCTGGGTGATATTGAAAAAGCAGAATATGAAAACTTCCGGGAGAGGATATTTGCCTTGTGCGAAAAAGCATACAAAAACGATGTGAGAATCCTGATTGATGCTGAACATTTTGCTTCTCAGGAACTTATTGACAGGATTGTAGAAGAGTCAATGAGGAGGTACAACAAAGATAAAGCAATTGTGTTTCAGACTTTGCAGATGTATAGGAAAGACAGACTTGAGTATCTCAAATTTTTACATGAAGATTCAATAAAAAACAGATATATACCTGGGATTAAGTTTGTCAGGGGAGCATATATGGAGGAAGAGCGGGCAAGGGCTTATGAGCTAAGCTATATCGACCCAATTCATCCAGATAAGGAATCTACAGACAGGTGTTATAATGACGGCCTAAGATATGTAGTTGAAAATATAGATAATTTTGAATTGTTCAGCGGAACACACAATTACGAAAGTAACCAGTTGCTTGCCCAATTAATTGATGAAAAGGAACTTAAAAGAGATGATAGAAGGATTTTCTTTTCGCAACTTTACGGGATGAGCGACAATATCTCTTTTACTCTGGCCAGGGATGGATTCAATGTTTGCAAGTATGTTCCTTATGCACCAGTAGAAAAAGTTTTGCCATACCTCTTACGGCGTGCCGAGGAAAACACCTCAATGTCAGGTCAGACCGGCCGCGAACTCCAGCTTATCAAAGCAGAGCTGGACCGCAGAAGAACAGGAAAGTAGGGAGACATGAGGACTCAACAAGTGTACTAATAATAGATTGAAAAATCTCAATTCTTTATTGTGTGTACCGCTTCACGGGCATTACATAGGAGCATTTGGGTACCCACTAAGCGAAAGAAACGTATAAAAAAACAAGAAGCGCAAACCTTGAGCTGTGAATCAACATAATAGGTTTGCGCATTTGTTTTTTAGTGTATTAAGCGCTAAGTGGGTAAATGCGTTGTACGGCCCGTGAAGCGGTACATACAATAAAGTAAAATGAGATGAAATATGGGTACACTTGTTGCGTCCCCATGTACCCTACCAGCCGAACGGGTGTTTAGCAAGTGCTAAGCTTGCAAATGGATGATAATCACCTTTTAATCCAATTGGTGTAGCATTACGGATATCATTTACAATTTGAATGGAAGGGCGCGCATCTTCTATTCCAAAGCCTTCGCCTTTCATGATACGTTTGTATGATTCAGTATGCAGGTCTGCAAAACCATCGGTAAAATCTATCTCCTCACCTCCCACATTGATGGAACGGTATATTCGCTGACCACTTTCCTGTAAATCCTTTGGAAGGGTATCAGAGTTTATGCTAAGAAAATAACGTACGCGAGCTCTGTCGAATTCGAGGTATCCGGCAACTCTGTCGTGAGTTTTTATATGAACGATGTTCTGCTTTACATCACCAAATATCCATTGAAACATGTCATAGAAATGGATTCCGATATTTGTTGCTATACCCCCGCTTTTTTGTGGATTGCCTTTCCAGCTTGTATAAAACCAGCTGCCGCGCGATGTGATATATGTGAGATCTAAATCATAGATTTTATCAGCAGGGCCTTCGTCTATTGATTTCTTTAGCGCTAGTATTATGTCGTGATAACGAAGCTGAAGAATTGTAAATACTCTGCACCCGCTCTCCTTCTCTGCAATTGCAAGTTCGTCCAGATTCTTGGGATTCAAAACCATTGGCTTTTCAGTAATTACGTTGGCACCAAGTTTAAGACCATAACGGACATGGGCATCGTGAAGATAGTCTGGAGTACATACAGATAGAAAATCGATACCTTTATTTGCACTTTTCAGTCTGGAAAGGTGACGGTCGAATAACTCAAACTCGTTGAAATAGGAGCAATCGGGGAAGTAGCTGTCCATCAATCCTACACTGTCGAATGGGTCAATTGCTGCAATTAAATTGTTCCCGGAATTCTTAATGGCTTTTAAGTGGCGAGGTGCTATGTAGCCGGCTACACCCATTAAAGCAAATTGTTTTACAGTTTCCAAATTATTATATTTTTTTATTTTTTCAACTAATTACCAACCAAAGGGGTGACGGGTTAATTCCAGTTTTGCAAATGGGTGATAGTCGCCCTTAAGCCCCACCGGAGTTGCAGTTCTAATATTGTGAACTATCTGAATGCAATTTCTCGCCTCTTGAAGTCCAAAACCTTCACCTACCAGAATCTTTCGGTAAGAATCTGTATGCAATTCAGTAAAACCATCGGAAAATTCTATCTCCTGACCCTCCATCATTAATGACCTGTAGGTTCTTTTCCCTGAAAGTCTGACATCTGCAGGTAAAGTATCTACATTAATGCTTAAAAAATATCTTACCCGTGCTCTCTCAAACTCCAAAAATCCTGCCACACGATCGTGTGAATACACATGTACAATATTGTTCTTCACTGCTCCGAATACCCATGACAACATGTCATAAAAATGAACTCCAATATTTATTGCAACACCTCCACTTTTACGGGGGTCACCCTTCCAGCTTGTATAATACCAGTTTCCGCGTGAGGTTATATATGTGAGATCTACATCAAATACTTTGTCGGCAGGACTTTCGGCAACTCTCTTTTTTAGTGCAATAATTGCATCATGGAGCCTTAGTTGCAATATGTTGTATACATGTCCCCCGGTCTCCTTCTCTACACTTTCAAGAGCATCAATGTTCCATGGATTAAGCACCAATGGTTTTTCGCAAATGACATCTGCTCCCGCTCTTAATCCAAATCGTATGTGGGCATCGTGCAGATAGTTTGGAGTACATATAGAAACAAAATCTAATTTTCCTTTGGGGTAAACAGGACCTGAGTCTCCGGCAGTAAGTACTTTTCTCTTTTTTGCTATATGCCTTTCAAATAATTCGTATTCGGAATAGAAGGCACATTTCGGGAAAAAAGAATCTACAATACCCACGCTATCGAATACATCGTAAGCGGCAATCAGGTTGTTTCCAGTATCCTTTATGGCGCGCATATGACGAGGAGCAATGTATCCCGCAGCACCAATCAACGCAAAATTTTTCACTTCATCAATTTTTTTAAGTGGCACAAAGATAAATAAAAAACGGCCTCAAAGTATATCTTCTGCACCAATTGGAACATATGGACCGTCCTTAGCTTCGAAAATAGCTGTCCCATGTGCTATGACTTCCAGACTATGAAAAACACCGGCAGGAATTTCCAGCCCGTAGTACCCGTCACAAGGGTCGAGCAAATAGCTCTCAGTTAACACCTTATTATCGGAATAAAAAAATACTTTTATGGCTCCCCTCAGCACAATGTATGTCTCTGAAAAATTTCTGTGCCTATGTATAGGAATAACAGTACCCGGTTCAAGGGAATTTATCATCTTCTGAGCGTTTGATTCATAAGAATCATGAAGATTGAGATTCATTCTAAGTCTTGGTGATTTTTTAGCCTGTTCGGTTATTTCATCAAGAAGCTTGTTGTCTATTAGTATTGCAGATTTCATTTATACATATCATCATAATAACGTTGATAATCACCTGAGGTGACATTGTCCAGCCACTCCTGATTCTCCAGATACCAACGGACGGTGCGATCAATTCCCTCTTCGAACTGCAGTGATGGAGACCAACCTAGCTCCTTATGTAACTTTGTTGAGTCGATTGCATAGCGCAAGTCGTGCCCGGCCCTGTCTGTAACATAAGTTATAAGTGATTCAGAAGAACCTTCGGATCGTTCCAGATACTTATCTACTACCTTAATCATAAGCTTAATAAGGTCAATATTTTTCCATTCGTTGAACCCTCCTATGTTGTATGTTTCACCCAGGTGCCCCTTATGAAATATCAGGTCAATTGCAGATGCATGATCCTCTACATACAGCCAGTCCCTTACATTTTCCCCTTTCCCGTATACCGGAAGAGGTTTTTTGTGGCGGATATTATTGATAAACAGGGGTATTAGTTTTTCCGGAAATTGATAACTCCCATAATTGTTTGAGCAGTTGGATATTTTGACTGGGAAACCATACGTATCGAAAAATGCACGAACAAAGTGGTCCGAAGAGGCCTTGGAGGCAGAGTAGGGGGAGTGAGGGTCGTATTTGGTTGTTTCGAGGAAAAACGAGCCATCATCCTTTAGTGAACCATATACTTCATCTGTTGATACATGGTAAAACAATTTCCCATCGAAAGAACCTTCCCAAAAAAGGCGGGCAGCCTGAAGTAGTGATAGTGTGCCCATTACGTTGGTTTGAGCAAAGGAGAAAGGATCCTTTATTGAACGGTCAACATGTGATTCTGCAGCAAGGTGAATCACTCCGTCAATACAAAACTCCGCAAATAGTTTTTGAATAAACCCAAAATCACAAATATCACCCTTGACAAATTTATAATTTGGTTTATCCTGGATATCCTTTAAGTTGGCAAGATTCCCGGCATATGTAAGCTTGTCGAGATTTATAATTCTGTAATGCGGGTATTTGTTTACCATCAGGCGGACAAGATGAGATCCGATAAATCCTGCACCTCCTGTTATAAGAATGTTTTTCATCTTTTTCAATTTATGATATTCCAGTTTTATTTCTGTGTATTCATGTTCTTAAGGCAATCCAAAAGAGCTGTGCGCCAGTGTCGTATTTCAATTCCAAATTCTGCCTTTATCTTGCTTTTATTTAAAACAGAGTATACTGGTCTTAATGCTCTTGAAGGAAACATGTCGCTGTTTACGGGTAAGACATTACATTTTAGACCATAGTAATTTACTATTTCGGTGGCAAAGTCATACCATGAACATACACCTTCATTAGAAAAGTGATATGTTGCAGCAGTCCCCTCGTTTATATGTGATGCTATTGTAACTATGACAGATGCAAGATCGGCTGCGTTAGTTGGTGTACCTGTCTGATCGAAAACTACATTGAGTGTATCTCGTTCAGATGCCAGACGTAGTATTGTTTTTACAAAATTATTTCCGAAGTCGGAATATAACCATGACGTGCGTAATATTACGTAACTGCAGCCGGAAGATGCAATTGCATATTCGCCTGCAAGCTTTGTGCGACCGTAAACTGAATGTGGAGAGGTCTGGTCCCTTTCTGTATACGGGATGTTACTCTTCCCATTAAAGACATAATCTGTAGAAATGTGAATGAGCATTGCCCCTGTTTCAGAAGCGGCTTCGGCCAGAATTCCGGGGGCCTCTCCATTAATTCTTTGAGCAGCCTCAATCTCATCCTCTGCTTTGTCAACGGCAGTATAGGCAGCACAGTTAATGATCATCCCTATTTTATTTGTATTGACAAACTGTTTGACAGCTTGCGTATTGCAGATGTCAAGTTCTGCAATATCGGTGTAGAATACCTGAGGGAACAGAGAAAGCAGTACCTTGACATTATCGGCACCGGAATCAAGATGTCTTCTAAGTTCTTTGCCAAGCTGACCGTTTGCACCTGTTATAAGGAGGCCGGTCAAACAACCAGTTTTATTATCCGGGTCAAGTGTCATGACATCAGTAGAGTTTTTGGTTATAGTCAAAAAGTGGAGCATCCATAAGGAACGGATTTTTTTTATCTTTTTCACTTAAAATTATATCTGAAGATGGTAACCCCCAGTTTATATTCAAATCAGGGTCGTCCCACCTTATGGCGCGTTCATATTCAGGAGCATAAAGATTGTCGGTCTTGTACTGTACAATTGTCTGGTTACTAAGGACAGAAAATCCATGGGCGAAGCCTTTGGGTATGAATAATTGTCGTTTATTGTCGGCTGATAGTTCCAGAGCAACGTGCTTTCCGAAAGTAGGGGATCCTATTCTGATATCCACGGCTACATCCATTATACGACCCGAAACAACTCTCAGGAGCTTCGATTGACAATGAGGTGACAACTGGTAGTGCAGGCCACGCAAAACCCCGTAAAAAGAGCTGGATTCGTTATCCTGAATAAATTGTATGTTGCAAACCTCCTTTTCGAAGAGTGAGGCTATAAAGGATTCCATAAAGTACCCACGTGAATCACCGTGGACTTTTGGTTCAATAATAAAAACTTCAGGTATATCTGTGGAAATAATTCTCATTTTTAACGCTTTAAAAGATTAAGAAGATACTGCCCATATTGGTTTTTGACCATCGGTTGGGCAAGTTCTGTCAGTTTTTGACCGGAAATCCATCCATTGCTGTATGCAATCTCCTCCAGACAGGCTACCTTAAGACCTTGTCGTTTCTCAATAACCTCAACAAAAGTGGAGGCATCTGACAATGAGTCATGAGTGCCGGTATCTAGCCATGCAAAACCGCGTCCGAGCAGCTGAACCTTAAGCTCTTCATCTTTCAGAAACTCTTGGTTGACAGTTGTAATCTCAAGTTCTCCTCGTGCAGAAGGTTTTATTTTTTTTGCCACCTCTACAACCTTGTTAGGATAGAAATACAGGCCTACAACTGCATAATTGCTTCGGGGTTCTTTAGGTTTCTCCTCTATGCTCAGAACTTTTCCGTTCGAGTCAAACTCTGCAACTCCATATCTCTCAGGATCGCTCACCCAGTAACCGAAAACAGTTGCATTATTATCCTCTTCTGCAGCTTTTACGGCTTCCTTAAGCATGTTTGAGAAAGATTGCCCGTAAAATATATTGTCGCCAAGAACCAGACATACAGAGTCCGAACCTATAAATTTTTCTCCAATGATGAATGCTTGTGCCAGTCCGTCAGGCGACGGCTGCTCTGCATATTCAAAGCGCACCCCAAAGTCACTGCCGTCGCCCAATAATCTGCGAAAGCCGGGCAGATCGTCGGGAGTGGAGATTATCAGAATCTCTCTGATTCCGGCAAGGAGCAAGACAGAAATGGGGTAATAAACCATCGGTTTATCATATATCGGTAGTAATTGCTTTGAGACGCCTTTGGTTATCGGGTAAAGACGAGTTCCGGAACCGCCGGCCAGTACAATGCCTTTCATAGCTAAGATTTTAAAGGATAATCTTAGCAAATGTAGTAAATATTTCTACAAATAAAGGCAAGGCCGGCTTTATGCCAACCTCGCCATTACATATCAAATAGTTATTATTTTGCCAGATCCAATAATACTGACTTGGTTTGTGGGTTAGAAGGGCGAATGGTCATGTTTTTATAAATTTTACCATCTTTTCCTATCATTGTGAAGTGCGGGATGCCAGAGATTTTGTAGAACTTATGGATTTCGGGATTTTTATCTCCGGCAAATAGTTGGTAACCGGTCATTCCCATATCTTTCACCATCTGCTTCCACTTATCTTTGTCTCTGTCCTGGTCGGTAGAGATACAAATAACAATAATATCTTTGTTATCTTTTAACTCCTCTTTCATTCTATTCATATGAGGAATCTCTGCACGGCAAGGAGCGCACCATGTTGCCCAGAAGTCGATATAGACAACTTTGCCTTTGAAGCTGCTAAGTGTAACCATTTCTCCGTTAACATCCTCAAGGGTGAAATCATACGCAGGAGCATCACTTCCAAACTGTTTTGCGTCTGCAAGTATTTTCTCGATTTGAGCAATGAACCTCTCATTTGTCACATTTGCTTTAAATACCTCTATGGCTGACGCTCTGTTTGCAGATGATTCATCTTTGAGATATTTATTGGTGTAGTGGTACATAAAATACTCTTTAACCTCCTTGTTGGCTATTGAAGATTTAATATGGTTGTATGCGTTCATCAGGAACGATTTATTTGGATCCATCATCTTAATTTTCTCGTTCATTGAGTATTCAGCAAAACTGATATAGGCCGGAATTCCCAAAAGGAAAGGATCGTTCCACTCAATATTTTCGTAAAGAGACTCAAGGTGTGCTTTCCAGTCTGCCGCCTCCTTGAATTCGGTCAGTTTGTTTGAGTTCATATAAAACTGAGGCCACATAATGAAAAGCCCGTAGTTTGAGTATTTATTATACTGTTCAACCTCTTTTTTGAACAATGGTGGAATATCGCTGTAAGCCAAACAGAAGATTTCACTGAACCTCATCTTAGTAACCAGAGCATCTGCCTGATATTTTTTATAGACGTGCCAAGGCATACTAAAAGTAATTGCAGGATCTGCGGGATAGACAAGGAAGCGCATATCAAGATAGTATTGTGTCTCTGGACTGCCAATGAATTTACCAGTTTTTGGCTGCGAGCCGAAAGTAATGGTAATTTCGCGACCGGGCTTGGCAATTATAGGAATAGCGCAAACGCTGTAGTTTAAAGAAAGTTGTTTAACCTTATCCAAAGTTAACTCTCCGGAAAAAGTTCCATCCTCTTTTACCGGATAGACGGCAATTGTTCTGTTGTTCTCTTTCACCTCCACCTCTTTGTCCTTCCCGTTAAGGGGGGCGGTTCCCTTGAAGATTACTTTATTCTGTGTAAATCCAGATATAGTTATTAGTAACAGTAGGAGTGTAAATAATTTTTTTTGCATATTTTTTAATTGTTAATTAGGTTTCTAGTTTTTCCAGTGTGTACTTACCACTCTGCCACAAATATTGGTGTAAGCGTTTTTAATGGAGAGTGTACCATCTGTGGCAACGTTCATTTCGTATATGCTTCCCGTTCTGCCTGTTGATCCGCTAGTGCTTGTGCAAACGTGCATTATACGCGAACTTAGAACAGCCTCGTGCCAGCGGATATTATCTACGCTTTTGCCTGTTCCGAAGTCATAGATCTCACGCTCCTGGTTAAGGATGCAGTCAAACACATATACCTTGCTGCCAACAGCAAAGTAGATGTAGTCCTGCAGTGCGTTTCCGGCGAAGGTTTTTGCTTCACGAATTTTGAACCCGGCAGGAATTGCAACCTTTTTAAGGGGATTTACTGCTGCTTTGTTGGTCATATCAAATTTGAGATAGAAGTAGTTTCCGCTGCCATCTTTGAAAATGGAGTTGCACTGGTATGTATTTCGGGCACTTATGGTGAATTTGCCCCATATAAAATCAAGTCCGACATTTGCAGGGTCAAATATTCCGGTAGGCTTAGCTGCGGTTACCATTAGATTTGGTTTGGCATAATCTGCTATGTACATAAATTTTTTATACTTGTTGTCGTAGAAGAGCTCACGTCCCAGCGCCTGAAAAGAGACAGGCGAAATCTCATAATCTCCAGGAAAGGCATTGTAAAATTTTGTCTCTATTCGGGTAGAGACACCATCTATAGTTGTATTGTAGTTGGCATCCCTGTAGTAGAGCTTATTATTTGCAGTGAGAAAAAGTTTCGATCCAAAAGCCTGATAATCAGATACCGATCCATAGTACTCCTGAACCACAAATGCTTGCGGGTTGGTTAAAGTGAGATTG
Organism: Bacteroidales bacterium; assembly: GCA_041659025.1. Classification (GTDB taxonomy): domain Bacteria; phylum Bacteroidota; class Bacteroidia; order Bacteroidales; family UBA932; genus Bact-08. Next base: position 206,548 of record JBAZZA010000003.1, read on the forward strand.
TCGTAAAAGAAATCCTTCAAGGTGTACATTTTTTTAAAGGATGTGCTGCTGATATAGACTCCGCCTCTGGCATCATTGCACAGTATTGCAACATAGTCTATAGGAGCCTGGTACGTATAGCAGATGGATACAGGATTTGTACCAACAGCCTCTCCGTTAATGTTGTCGTAGATATCTTGATAGACTTTTCCGCTTACTCCAATGAACGTTACATTAGCCTTGCCGTTGAGTTCGCTCAGGGCAAGAAAGCCCCTCTGCAGTTCCGATGTGACTACAACATTGAACTCATATCTGTATCTCACGCCGGTGTTTTTATCAAACACGTTGTAAGAGACTTTATATGTTCCGGGGATTGTATTTACTAATATTTTAAGGTTTCTTGTCTTGGCAAGGGTATCCGGAAAATTGTAGGTATTCATAGAGTTGTAAATTGTCCAGGAGTACTTAAGATCGCTCTCTGTTGCTGTTAGTGAACGGTTCAAAACCGGAGTAATCTTGAACGAATCCAGCATTGTTGCAACGTAATTGGCCTCAATACCGGATATTTCCACATCGTTTATCGCAGAGTAATTATAATTTCCGTCATCTTTAATACACGAAAAGAAGAGTGCAGATATTGATGTACAGATTATTAATATTTTTATGATTTTCATAACTTAACTCTTTTAAATAGGTTTACTTGATTAGAACCATGGTAAAATACGTGCTGGTGGAACAAGATCATTGTCCATCACAATATTGTCTTTAAAGTAGGCGTTACACTGCCAGCCAAAATTTCTCCAGAGGTTTCGCTCAACATTGAATGCTACAAGAGTCTCAGGGAAAGGACGACCCATTATATCCATACAGATTGCGTGTTTTGTTTTGGAGTAAATACCGAATACCGGAGACAGTGTTGCGTCCCAGATAGATGGCTTCATAAAGATGTTGGAGAACCTTATTCTTACATTTGATCTCTCTTTGAAAGCTACAAGCAGGTTTTCACTCTCTATTATTTCCAGTGCGAGAATAAATGCTCCCGAATTGAGGTCTGCGTGTCTCTTTAGAATTATTGGCAGTTTATAATCAAAGGTGTTTATTTTGAACTCATAAAACGGTTTAATTGCCTCAAAGTGGCTGCCCGATATTGCTGTTGTCTTTCCGGGAACTACTCTTACAACAACTTTTGCAGGAGATGTGAGCATATTGCCCAATAAACGGACATTCAGAAAGACAGTGTCTTGCTCTCGGTTTTTACCTATAAAAGAGTATGTTACACTATCTGCGGTAGAATTATAGTCAGAAAAATATATTGCGTGTTCACCCGAGTACAACCCTTGAATATCATTTTCACAAGATGTTATTAATAAGCAAGAAATAATACCTATTAATAATGTAATTATCTGCTTCATATATTAAAAGTTTTACAATGTTTGCTGTTGTCATTATTAATTATTGAATTCCTTTTCTTTATCCGGAACAGGGAATAAATACACTTTATTATCAACCGGTGTTCCCCAATAAGGGATATTCCCATATCCTTTTCTTTTGAAGAAATAGAACAGCTGACCCTCTCCGAGGAACTCTTTTACATACTCCTTATGAATCTCATCCGAAAGAACGGCGTTTGATGGCAGTGCGGGAAGTCCCCTGTTAGTGCGTATAGTATTTAGGTATTGGAGAGATTTAACAGGGTCGCTATCCATAGTGCACTCTGCACCTATAAGGTACATCTCGGCAAGCTTCAGGACGGGGATTCCGCTTAGTGTATTGAATTTTGTGATATAGTTATCGTCTGTTTTGCTCATCCAGTCCAGATATCTCCAGTCTGAGGCTCCCCCGCTTGATGTCTCATATAGTTCCATTGTTCTCTGGATGCTCACCTTTAGGATATTGTTATTATTTGCAGTAGCTATATCGAAATAGTCGGTTACCTTGCTCTTCATATAGGGATCCAACACTATATAGACTCCGAAAATCCTTTCTCGGGCGAAGAAGTAGTAGTAGAACTGGGTTTGCTGCGACCATGAGATTTTTGTTTTAGCGTGATCTGTTGTTATCTCATCTACATACCCAAGTGCCGCGGTTTTATCTCCCATAAATAAATTGAGTCTTGCAAGAAGAGCTGTTGCAGAATAGTAATTGAACCAGGCCTTCCTGTCTGCTACTGTATAGGAGAGGGAACCGTCTACAGTTTCATCCACAGGTCCCATAAGATCAAACTCTTTAAGCAGATCCCTTGCTGTGAGAAGATCCTGTTTAATCCTAGTACAAACTGCGTCGATTGAAGAAAAGGGGATTCTCACGTTTGTGAACTTATCTACATAAGGTATTCCCGGTAGATTTTTAGTTACTACACTATAAGAGGGGGCGAACATCCTGAGAAGGTCGAAGTGCATAAATGCTCTAAGTGCCAGGGCCTCTCCCTTAACACGCTTGTAGTTATTGTCTGTAAATATATCTTTATCTGCATCAATATTGTCTAGTATGACATTACAGTTAGCAATGTTGTTATACATTGAGTTCCAGATGTTTGTTATGATTCCTTTGGTAGCAGCCTCTTCGTAATTGTACTTTGAGGCATTTGCATATTTATGCAAAGGTGTGCTTGGGATGTTATTATAATATTGAGCCAGAACATCCATAAAGCCATATGTCAGCTCCTGCCCGTAGAGACGATCGTTTACCATTCCTATATACACCCCATTTAAAACATTCAGGTAACCACCCTCTGTTTTAAACAAATCTTCTTTTTTAAGTGAAGATTTAGGAGAGATGTCCAGCCATCCGTCGCAGCTTGAAAGCAGCAAAATGGCTGACAGTGTAACAAATAATATTTTAGTATATGTTTTCATATCGCTATATTTTTTTAGATGCCAATTTGAAATGTCAACGTAAAGCTTCTTGCAAACGGATAACTTAGGCCTCTCTCTTGTTTAACTGTGGAAATATTAAATACTTCGTTTGCGTAAAAAATGATCTTAAGCCTCTGGAGCTTCAGTCTTTCAAGTTGTCTCTTTTCAAATTCATATGATACATTTATAGAGTTCAGGCGGATGTAATTATCATCCTCAATAAATCGTGAAGTTGGTTTCGTTACGCTCAGGTCGGAAATGTTTTTAAATCTGGAGATATCTCCCGGAACTTTCCATCGACCTTCAAATACCCTGCGATCTACATTGAAATTTGGATCGGCATTCTCCACTCTGTCTACCAGTGTCTGGTTATATGTCTGGCCTCCCATGCTGTAAAGCAGATAAAGATTGAATTGCCACTGTTTGTAGATAAATTGCGTTCCTAGATTACCAAACAAATCGGGGGTCATTGTTCCTCCTACAATCTGGTCTGCTGCGTTCCAAGTGGTTGTATATTCACCGTTAAGCTTCTGGAAAACCTCGCTTCCTGTCGCAGGATCTATCCCCATAGATGGAACGACCCAGATGGATTTCATATCCTGACCCTCAATAAAGCGTACTTTAGGTTTGCTTGTGACAATAGCGTCCTGCTGAGTATTCCACGCATCGAGTGAATTGGATATCTTGAGCAGGGTGTTTTTATTGTGAGCAGCGCTGCCAAACAAAGACCAGTACATTCCTTTTGAATTGTTGGAGACTATTCCAATGTTGAGTTTGATCTCATATCCGCTGTTCCTTACCTGCCCAAGATTCTCTGTATATGAGGAGAATCCGAGAGAAGGCGGCAGGGTTACCTGGGTTAATGCATCTTGTGAGTCATCTATATAGTAATCAAAAGTTGCAGTAAAGCGTTTGCTAAACAGCTCCAGATCCATCCCGATGTTATTTTTGCGGGTTCTTTGCCATTTGAGGTTCTCATTTCCCATTGCGGTTAACTGAGCTCCTGCATAGCTTCTCTGATAATAGTAGTTCCGGATATAGTCAAACATTGTGAGACTCTGGTTCGGGTTGTAGTTTTGGCTTCCGGTAAATCCGGTGGAAGCTCTCAATCGAAGCATTGTTATAACCTTCGAATCTTTGAGAAAATTTTCGTAATGAATGTTCCAGCCCACACCTGCAGACCATAGCTTTGCCCAACGGTTGTTGGCTCCGAATTTTGAAGAGCCATCTGCACGACCCGAAAAATCTATAAAGTATTTGTTTTTCCATGAATAATTAAACGTCCCGAAAAATCCTGCGGATCTAAGAATATCTTCCGATCCGCCCGGTTTGATTCCGCCGGAGCCGGTAGAGACCATATCGTATGAGGTTCCAAAGCTTGGGTATGCAAGCAGGCTGTTTGGAAATCCTCTGGTCTGGAATACATTGAGGTCTCCTCTTTGAGTAATTACCTCTACACCTCCGTTAAAAGTAATATAGTGATCTTTAATTTCTTTAAAGTAAGAGAAGACAGAGTTTGCATTAAATGAAACTCCCTCTCCGTATTCATTTCTGTAAATACCTGCCTTATCTTTTTCGGAACCTATCTGGCTGTTATAGAGATCCCGGAAAGAGGTATGATCGGCTGGGTAAAACAGTTTGTTGTTTGAAACTTTTTTACTGAAAGCGATAGTGTTTTTAAGTTTGATACCATCTGCAATTCTCCATTCCAGCTTGAAGTTATTTATTATTTCGTCGTATGCCTCCTGGTCAATTACACCAATATTTGCATTATAAAGCGGGTTTGGAGTGTTAACATAGTCGAAAAACTTAACGATGTTTCCGTTTATATCTTTGTAGGGCAAATATGGGTTAACCCTTGCATACTCGTAAAAGGATCCGTAAGGTGAGTTTTTTGCAACCACATTATTGTAGGTGAGGTTATTCATAAACAGCAGATTCTTATATCTGTACTGAAAATATACGCCTATCCCCAGGCGGTCCCTGGATGACTCCTTCATTACTCCATTGTCTTTGTCATAAAACATATTGAGATTGTAGCGAAAATTCTCACCTCCCTCCTCAACCTGGAGGCTATGTTTGTGGGCAACTGAAAAGGGGTTAATCGGCTGAACAAGCCAGTCTGTATTGTAGCCCATTGCCACAAGTCTTAGCTTTTGATAGTATTCGTCCATATTGCGCTCCATATCGCTTACTCTGTTTGCTCCAGGATAGACCCCTGCCAACAGCTCGTAATCAAGTTTTTCAGATGCATTAAGCAGATCATAACCTGAAAGATCGGCGGATGATGTTTTAAAATCCCCTTTATAATTTATCTGAATTCTCCCTCTTTCCGGGGTTTTTGTCTCAACAACTACAACGCCGTTTGCTGCCCTAGATCCGTAAATTGCTGTTGCTGCTGCGTCTTTAAGCAGGGTAATCGAGAGAACCCGGCTGGGGTCAAGGTCAAAAATCTTTTGAGCAGAAACCTCAAATCCGTCAAGAATAAATGTGGGCATATTGGGACTATATTGGAATTCACTCTTTAAGCCCGGTAAACTACCGCTCCCACGTAGCTCAATATCGGGCAATGCGTTTGGGTTGGAGCCCTGATCTACATTCTCGATAATCCGGAATGATGGGTCCAGTACCTGTATTGTCTGAAGCAGATTTCCGCTGCTGATTTTTGCAATATCCGCTGCACTTATCGTAGTTGCTGAACCTGTATAGGTTTTTTTATTAGCAGTAAAATAGCCGGTTACAACAACATCTGAAATTGCAGCCAGGTTTTCTATCATAATAACATTGATTTTTTCCTGGCCCGTATACTTGGTTTCAAGTTTGTCCATACCAATATAGCTGAACACAAGAGTCACCTCTTTGAGTTCCGGTATTTCTATTCTGAATTGCCCGGTTTCATTTGTTGTAGATCCAATTTTCGTTCCTTTAACAATAATATTGACACCTATAAGAGGCTCTCCTTTTTTGTCTTTTACAGTTCCTTCGATAACCTTTTTTGTGTTTTTCTGGGGTTGCTGAATCAGCTTTTCGCTGACAACTATGTAATCATCCTTCAAAACGTATGAATATTTATTGCTAATGAGTGTGTTTAACACGTTTCCCAGTGTTTCATCTTTTACATTTATTGTTGCTGTTTTAGTAACATCGACACAATTGTTTGAAAAGAAGAACGTTAATTTTGTTTGATTCTCAATTTCTTTAAATATTTTACTCAATTGCTGTTGATTTGCATTAAGAGTTACTTTTTTTTGTGCCAATAACTCTTCATAACCAATTGAATAAGAAGATGCAGCAAATAACAAAGGCGTTAACAACAAACTTATTTTCATGAAAAGAACTTTCCATTTTTCTCTGCAGTAACGAGGTTTAAATTGAATTTTTTTCATATTGTAAAGTATTAATTAAGGAAGTTTTATCAGTAGTTATGAGGGTTTTCTACTATCAATATCCCATAGTCATCCGGACGGAACTTCAGATTATAACTGGTTTCGAATAATTCAAGAATATCCTTAAGAATATTATTTCGATTTATCATACCTGTGAACAATATAGATTTAGAGTGATTTTCCTTAAAACGAAAATCGACATCATACCAATCATTTAACTTCTTTGTTATCTCTGCCAGACTTTGCTTCTGGAAGTAGTACTTACCTTGGGTCCATGCACTTATTTCATATGAATCAACTGTCTCTACCTGAGTTTCGTGATTACTGATTGTAGTCTGTTCGTCAGGCTTGATTGACGTTTTAGTTTTTGTCAGCAGGTTTTCGATTTCTACGGAGCCAGTACACAAAGTAACTTGATTGATTAAAGAATCGGACTTGACATTGAACTCGGTACCAAGAACCTTTGTTATACTTTTATTGGTAATAACTAAAAACGGTATGCTCTCTGAATGCCTTACACGGAAAAAAGCCTCTCCATCGAGATAAACCTCTCTTTTTCCTTCAGAAAATTTACTAGGATATTTTAATGTAGAATTGCTGTTGAGATGAACCTCAGTTCCATCAGGCAAAACCAGATAAAACTCTCCGCCTTTGGGAATAACTAGTGTATGCATTTGAATATCCTGCTTATTGGTGACACTTATTCCAGCTATGATGTTGACAATGCTCGTATCCAGTTTAGTTCCACTGTAAGCTGCAGAATCTTTCTCTATTCTCACAGAGCAACTGTCATTGATTATCAGAGTCGCTTTATACCTTTTTGGAACCTCGGATATCTTATTTATAACTTCACGGGTTTTAGCGGAGTAAAATATATTTTTGAAATTTTCGCCGTAATTAAGCACAGCAAATAAAAAAATTGCTATACCTGCTGCATATGCAAAATATCTGTTTCGAAAAACACCATTTCTTTCGGTTTTTTTGGGTGTTATGCTTTTGGAAATTCTTTGGAGTAAAATATCATAATCGGGTTCTTCTTTAGATATTATACTGTACAATCGTGCAATTAATTTAAAGTATAACCTATCTGTATTTGGCCCAAAATCAGAATTTTTTAATAATTTTATGAGATTCCTGTATATGGTTTTGTTCTTGTTTGTACTTTCCTTCATATTTTGTCTATTTTATTAAACTAAAGCACATAAATCTCAAAAAGGGTGAAATTTCACCCTTTTTGAGACTTATGTGCTATATTTACTATTAATGGTATGATGGATTATTATTAGAAAAATGTCAGTCAAAGAATTTGATTATGATATAGTATTGATAAAAAGGCTAATTAATAGCGATGTTGGAGCTTTTGAAATTATTTATCATAGATACTCCAGAGAATTATTCTTTTTATCGATGGCATACTTGAATAATGTTCAAGCGTCTGAGGATATAATTCAAGAAGCCTTCATATATCTTTGGAAAAACAGGGAGAATTTATCTGTAGAATCAATACTTTGTGCCTACTTAAGAAAAATTGTTAAAAATATGTCTTTGAATTGTATCAGACACAATAAAATAGTTGCCAGACACAGTGAATTTATATTACATGAAAGCGATAATTGTGTATCTATTGAAGACTCAGAATTTTTAACTAATTCTGCTAAGGAAAATGAAATAAAAATTCGGGCTATAAATAAGAAACTTAATGAATTACCCTCCTCTTGCAGAAAAATATTCATTATGAGCGTTATTGATGAGTTAAGTTACAAAGACGTGTCAAAAACACTGGGATTATCTGTAAATACTATTAAAACGCAAGTAAAGATTGCATATAAAAAAATGAGACAAGGCATATTTCTGCTACTTATATTTCTGATTTCTGCAGAAATGTCTCATTTACCTGAAGAGCCCTCGCTTTTTGAATTTTGGCATTGATTGCTCCGGTTGATTGAAAATGTTTACGGACAGGCACTCTTTGGGACGATCCTTTAAAGCATTGTAAATAAAGCCCCAATCTGGCATTCCACCAAAATTTCTGTCATCAATGAACATGTCTGCCATAAGCTTACGTGGAGCGTTTACCATTGTGCTCTCCGGATGATTCTGATTTACAGCATAAAACTCAAGTCCTCTTATTCTGCAAAATTCAACTGCAGCATCAAGCAGTTCGCCTTCTCGTACTGTCCAAAGTATAACCTGATGCTTTAATTCGCTCTGAATGAGTCTCAGAGTATCAATAGCAAAAGGAATTTCCTCACCAATCTGGGGATACTTATGTTTTACTATAGTTCCATCGAAATCTACGGCAATAAACATGTTATTCAGGTTTTTGAATGTTTCTGCAAATGTAGTAAAAACTTCTTTTGGGTACACAATATGCGTCCCCTTATACCAATCTGACATGGTACAGATTTTGCAGTTCAAAAACCATGAAAAACAAAAAAATTACAATTATGAGATTTAATAACAAAGTAGAAGAGGTATTGAACAAACAGATCAATGCGGAATTTTGGTCAGCATATATGTATTTATCCATGTCGGCATATTTTCAGACAAAGGGTCTTAAAGGATTTGCAAACTGGATGAGAGTACAATATCAGGAAGAGGTAACTCATGCGATAAAAATTTATGACTATATTATTGGACGTGGGGGAGTAGTCAAACTAGAGGCAATTGCAAAGGTACCAACAGAGTGGAAAGGAATTAAGGATGCATTTAAAGAGACTTACAACCATGAGTGCAAGGTGACAGATATGATTCACAATTGCTATGAGACTGCCTTAAACGAGAGAGATCACGCAACATCAAACATGCTTCAGTGGTTCATCAACGAACAGGCAGAAGAGGAGCAGAACGTTCAGGCAATCCTGGATCAGCTGAGCCTAATAGGGGAAGATGGACAGGCAATATATCTGCTAGACAAAGAATTGGCAACCAGAGTATTCGTCGATTCTACACAAACTGCAGCAGTCTAAATGGGTACATGGGGACGCACATTGTGTACCCGATATATCCAGATAGAAAAAGAATATGGAGACCCAAACTTGGGTCCCCATATTTTTTTTGCCCACAATTCAGCCCTATGCTTTCATGGCCAAACGCTGATAATTAGGCAATTATGATTTTATCGTGATATTGCTAACATCCTGATAATGAGTATATGGCCATGAAAGCATAGGGCTGGTGCATGTGCTGGTGCATCGTAAAAAAAACATATATTTGTAAAAATTATATCTAATGCAGGAAGTATCAGAAGAGAAAGAGTTAATGATTTCCATTATCAATGGGGACAAAAAGTCTTTTGATACATTGTACAACAAGGAATATAGAAAGGTTCTTTTCTACTCTCTCCAGTATCTTCACGATCACGCTCTTGCAGAAGATATTGCTCAGGACTCCTTTATTGCTCTATGGGAGAAACGTAAGCTGTTGGATCCAGAATTTCCTATACAACCATATCTATTCTCGATTGTTAAAAACCGTTGTCTTAACCTGCTGAGAAAGCTGGCGAATGACAAGAGAATAAGAAACGAAGTATTGCAGAAGGAGTACAGAGCCAGCATTATCTCTCTGACCGACGATTCATCGGATGTTGTAATAAAATTTCAACTCGAAGAATATATAAAAAAAGCATATAAAGAACTGCCGGAAAAGGTTAGCAGCACATTTATCCTGAATAGAATGCACGGTATGACATATCAGGAGATAGCAGAGAGCAAAGGCATATCAATAAAAGTTGTGGAATATCACATTTCTCAGGCATTGAAGATATTCAGAATAAGATTAAAGGAGTTTTTGTAGATTAGACATGAGGGTAAATGTTTTTATAAGTGTATTATAAATATGGAGAATAGAATTGACACTGAATTGATTTTAAAGTACATTTCGGGTTTGGCCAGTGATGATGAAAAGAACCTTGTTCTTGACTGGATTGACCAAAATAACGAAAATAAAAAACTCTATAGTCAATTAAAGAATTATTGGGTACTTGAAGGCATCAACTCTTTAGATGCAGCAAAGGAAACAACTGTTGGGAAAAATAGATGGAAGTATTATGCAGGGTTGCGTGAGGTATACAGAATTGCAGCAGTCCTTATAATTGCCCTATCTCTATTTGGTGCTTATGTGTTGTTTGATAACAGAGAGAAAGAGGAAAACAAACAGGTTATGGCAACATTTGAGTATCTTGTAAACACAGGCGTCAAAGGAATAGTGAATCTTCCCGACGGCAGTAAAATATGGTTGAACAGTTCAAGCTCAATAAAGTGCCCCGAAAAATTCAATTCTGATAAAAGAGAAATAGAACTGGAAGGAGAGGGATATTTTGAGATCATTTCAGATAAAAACTGGCCAATGTATGTAAAGACATCAAAAGGCTATACGGTTAAAGTAACCGGAACATCATTCAACCTCTCTTCATACTCTAATGATAATAAGCTGGTAGTTACTTTAATTTCCGGGAAAATCTCGCTCCTTCATAAAGACAACAAAAAGGAAATCATCATGAATCCTACAGAGGAGATTGTGATTCCCGACAAGCAAAGACCTACGCTGGTAAAAAATGCCAATATTGAGTATAACACTGCGTGGAAGGAGGGATATCTTTTATTTGACGATTCTCCTATGGATGATGTTATTAAGAGAATGGAAAGATGGTATGGTGTTAAATTCACTATAAATGACGCATCAATTCTCAACTACAGATTTACGGCAAACTTCAAATCAGAATCAATTACACAGGTCTTGGAAATTCTAAGACTTTCGTCAAATATCAGGTATAAAATTGACGATACCAGAATTACTCTGAAAAAAATCTAAAAAAAAAAGATGTTTTTTGAGGGGAAATCTACTGAGTAGTGTATTAGAGGTAATACTTAACCCAAAATAAACATTTATGAGAAAAACTATTCCTTTCTCCAGAATTAGGAATCTCCTTGCCTTTCTGGTGGTTCTGTTTTGTCTTCTTTTTGTGACAAACAGAGTTGATGCTCAAGTAATTTCGGTCACTTATAAAAACTCCACTCTTAAGGAGGTATTAAAAGCGATTGAGAAACAGACAACCTTCACATTTGTATACAACAACAATATGGTTGACGCAAACCGGAAGGTATCTATTGATGCGAAAAAAATGGGGATAACCCAGATTATGAATCTGCTGTTGAAAAACTCAGGTTATAATTATAAGATTGTTGAGAAACAAATTATAATTTCACCTGAAAAATTTTCAGACGAAACAAATCCGTCATTACCGGCGGGCAGGAAAGATTCCAATCCTTCAACCGTAAAATCACAACAGACAGATTTTATGGTTATAAAAGGCAGAGTGGTCTCTTCCAAGGGTAATGAGCCGGTTATTGGAGCATACCTTCTGGTTGTTGATTCGAAAAAGGGGACATCCACAGACCTTGACGGATACTTTACACTTCAGATACCCGTATCATCCAAGAAGGTAACGATTTCTTGTCTCGGTTATCAACGACTCGATCTGGATTTTAATCCAGCTAATATTTCAAACTTTAAACTGATAACATTAAACGATGCTACAGAGTATCTTAATGAGATTGTGGTACAAGGTTATGGATCGACAACCATAAAGGATGCTACAGGTGCAGTATCGAGACTAAGCAGTAAGGAGATTGAATCGGTACCTATGGGTGCAACAGTCCAAAGTATGCTTCAAGGTAGAGCCGCAGGTGTGAATGTAATGATTCAATCTGCCTCTCCCACATCGCCAATAAGTGTTACAATTAGAGGAGTATCAACACTCTCCAGTTCCGGTACACAACCACTTTGGGTAATAGATGGCGTTCCGGATTACTCTTCCAGTACAACAGGAGATATTACAAATAGTCTGTTTAACCTTAACCTGTCCGACCTTGAGAGTATAGACATTTTAAAAGATGCTTCAGCAACAGCTATATATGGTTCAAGAGCTGCTAATGGTGTTGTCATGATTACAACCAAAAGAGGTATAAAGGGACAGGCTCCAACAGTTGACGTTAACTTCAAGACAGGTATTCAGACACTAAATTCAAATGATCTTAAGACATTAAATGTCACTGAATATAAAGCCTTCACAGAAACTCTTGGCAGACAAAGAATAAATATTGACGGTAACCTTGGATACAGTGAGAAATTTTTCTTTGATGAAACCAAGTTCCTCAAAATAAACACAAGCCAATGGACACCTCAAATGCTGGAACTTCGTTCAGATGCATATATGACAGGAGATACCGATTGGTGGAAAGAGATGACTCATCCTGCAATTACAAGTCAGGTAGACCTCTCTGTAAGAGGCGGAACAGAAACTACAAATTACTATTTGTCATTTGGTTATACCGATATAAATGGATTGGTCAAAGGCGGTAAGAGCCAGTTATACACAGGTAGAATGAACTTTGAAACCCTTGTCGGCAAGGCTGTCAAAATAGGAATAACATTGTCGGGTTCTACAAGGACTGCTAATAACAAAGATAACTTGATGAAAAGCATTCCAAGATTCAGACCCGATTTTGAGGCTTACAATCCCGATGGAAGCATAAATATTGTACCTACAAATACAACTATCGAGAGTCCTTTCATAACTCTGAATAACAGAAATAACGGGGTTGGGAAGGGACTAAACGGTACAGCCTATCTCGAACTGAAATTACTACCCGGTTTAAAGTTTCGTTCTGCAGGAACAATAAACTATTCAAACTCAGCCAACGATGTATTCAACAAAAAAGGTACCCAGGGCTATAACTCAGCATATAATTACAGGTCGCTGACAAATTCCGAGTACTCTACACAAGTGTGGGACAATACTTTGAATTATGCAGCGGTTATGGGAAAACACGATATTGTTGCCGTACTCGGACAGTCAACAGAATCATTTAAATACAAGACTCAAAATGCTTTTGGAGAGGGTTTCCCGGATGAGAATGTTCTGATAAACATCAACAGCGCAGCAACCACAGGGGGCAGAAGTGATGAATACGGAAGTGCCCTTGCCTCATTCTTTGCGAGAGTGAATTACAAGTATATGAACAGGTATTTGATTACAGCAACATTCAGGGCAGACGGTTCTTCAAAATTCGGCCCGAACAACAGATGGGGATATTTTCCTTCAGGAGCCCTGGCTTGGATCATTTCTGAAGAAAAATTCATGCAACCTATCAATAGTATAGTTCCTTATCTTAAGTTAAGGCTGTCGATGGGAAAATCGGGATCTCAGAACCTGGGCTATTATGACTGGATGACAACTCTTTCTGCTGCCCCATATACAGAGAAGCCGGGTATAAAACCATATAATCTTGGTAATCCTTCGCTACAATGGGAGAATACAACATCAACAGATATTGGTATAGACTTTGGACTACTTAAAGAGAGACTAAGAGGAACCATTGGCTATTACAGTAAAAGGGTAGATAACCTTATATATACAGGATCTGTTCCAACAAACTCATCTTATCAGACCATAAACCAGAATGTGGGGTCAATAACAAATGACGGATGGGAATTTGAAATAAGAGGCGATGTTATCAAGAACAAGAACATGACACTTGAACTTGGATTCAATATCGCAACCAACAGTAGTATAGTAAACAAGCTGGATGGAATCCAGAAGGAGATTGTAATGCCTTATTACTATGAATACGTAAAGCTTGTAGCAGGCGGTAAGCTTGGCGACTGGTACGGATATAAATCTGCAGGCAGATATTTCACCACAGCAGAAGAGATCTTTGCCCTAAGGAAAATCAACCCTACAACCGGCGCTCAGTTGAATTACAGACTTGCAAGGGAGGTGCCGGGAGATCCTTATATCATGGATACAGACAAAGATGGGGTAATAACCAAGGCAGACAGGGTTATATTAGGAAACTTCAATCCTAAATTTTACGGAGGTTTCAATATCGGTTTTACATATAAGAACTTTTATGCATCTGCTGTATTCACATATTCATATGGTGCAAAAAGATTATGGAACTATCCATACTCTGCTGTAACTGCAGGAGCAAGTACATACAATGCATATAATTATCTGCAGTCGGCCTGGAACTTCAACAAGGATCCACAGGCGGCTCTTCCTAGAATCGGTCTGACGTCTACTTATAACGGTCTTAGTGATTTCTTTATTTTTGATGCATCATTCATACGTTTGAATGCACTAAACCTAAACTACAGACTACCCAAGAGATGGTTCAACAACCAATTCCTGACAAATGTCGATATCACATTACAGGCATCGAATCTGTTGACAATTACCAAATATCCGGGATTTGACCCACAAGGTAACTTTGGTAGCACAGATATGGCACAAAGCTACACTGTAGGAACAAGGACATCTCAGGAGTTGATAGGAGTTGGTTCAGGTATAGACTATAGTGCTTACCCTTCTTCAACAACATTCAGCTTAGGATTAAAATTAACATTTAAATAGAGTGGTAAAAATGAAAAAGATAAATAAAATAATATTGGTGATTTTTGCCACATTGGCACTCACCTCATGTAATAAGTTCCTCTCACTCACACCTCCCCATAAATTGGTTGTAGACAACGCAGTAACATCATATGACGGTGCCGTATCGGTCCTCAATGGAATGTATGCTTCTATCTCTACAGGCAGCGGAAGCTCTACAAGTGATTTCTTCGGTGGCAGTCCGTTCTGCGCCCTGTCATCACAAGCCGGTGTCGGAAAAGCAGGAGGAGTAACCTATTATAATATGAGCTATCTCTCTACACAATCTGCCTTCTCTACATACTGGCAGCAATGGTTTGCTTGTATAAATGCATCCAACGCAGCAATAATAGGTATAGGCGAATTGGCGGAAAATAAGTTCCCTACAGCAAATGACAAGGCAGTTATGCTTGCTGAGGCAAGAACTTATAGAGCATGGGTATATTCTCATTTGCTTTGGTGTTTCTCTCACTACTGGGCCGACGATGAGTACGGTATCCTTTGGAGAGAAGAGATTGCGAATTTCAATAATATTTTTGCAGAGAGAATATCTGTTAAAGAGAGTTATGAAAAGATATTTGCCGATGTTGATGAGGGTATCAAATACCTGGGTGACTATACAACTTCTAAGAGACTTTCAAAGCAGATGGCACAAGTAATTAAGGCAAAGCTTCTCATGAACAGAGGATGGGCCGGCGACTATGCTGCTGCATTAGCATTGACTAATAGTGTAATATCTACAGCTCCGGCCATCTTCAAAATGGATACCGATATGAAGAGAATGTATAACGATGCATGGGATTCAAAAGAGGTATTGTGGGCAAGATATATGGAAGAGAATGCAGGTAGGGCATATGGAGAGGGCACCTATTCTCAGATTGTCATTCAGGCAGGAGATGCATGGAGCACAGCCAATCAGAATAACCCTTCGTCTCTTAAGTCATTTTATCCTGAATTTGATTCCTGGATAAATGCCGATCCAAGATTTGCACAGACCATGGGTTGGGCAAGGGCAATCAGTGCCACAGGTATTCTTTATTTCTGTCCTACCAAACTTGCAAGACAAGGAAGAGCATCTACAGATCTTATGAATGACAAGTTCACAACCTATTATTTCAGATATCCGGAGCTATATCTTATGCAGGCCGAATTGAAAGCCAGAACAAACGAGAGCATAGCAAGCTGTATAGAGCCAATCAATACAATGAGATCTAAGAGGACCAACCCGGTTCTTGCCTCGTTAGCTACTCCGGCAACCAGAGACGAGTTGATGGATTTGATTTTTAAAGAGTACTGTCTTGAACTTTACATGGAGAACGGTAGTGAATGGTTTGCTTCGTTAAGGTTCAAGAAAAACAATCTACCAATTCTCTACCTTCTCAAACCGGACATTACACCGGTAGATGTAAACAAACATTGTTGGCCAATTCCGTCAACAGAAACCACTACAAATAAGCAAATTAAACCAAATCCGGGTTACGACAACTAAAAACTTGTTAATATGAAAAAAATACTATTTATAATACTTACAAGTGCCATATTAATAACATACTCTTGCTCAGACAAAGCAGATTTATTAGTATCAATTCCAAATGATATAACTTTCAATGAATTGAAACTGGGCACTTATACAAATGCTGTTCCGGATGGAGGATTTACCTCCGGCGGGATAAGGTTCAATACAAAGAAGAATCCGGACGGAAGCTTCAGTGGCTTTGCTTATTCGAACCAGAATAACCGCTCTTTTGTATGGACAAATACCAAAGCTGCCAGAGATACAAATATTCTGAGTGTCTATACTGCATACAGAAACATGACGGAAGTCTATGCTGTTGCATGTGCCGACAATGAAACAGATACATATTTCACTCTGGAAAAACCATCTGTAATAGATCTGGCGTTGTTTGCAAACAATACCTATAATTACCTTGCAATGACATACGGACCAAATTCGGGGACCTCTATAGCAAATCCCAATATACCATCGGCACCAAAGGCTATCTGGAACACATACGCAACAGGCGTTACCAGAAAACTCACCTTAGACGGCGACTATTATAAAGTCATTGTAAAAGGTTATAACGGCTCTACCCTTACAGGAACAGTTGACGTATATCTTTGTTGCAGAAAGGGTGCCGACCCTCTGAATCCTGCTTTTACATACATAAGAACAGACTGGATTGCAGCAGATCTTAAGCCACTTGGCATGGTTACAAAGGTTGTGTTCAGCACAAGCTGCTCATATAAAGACACTAACGGCAAAGATCTGATTAACTCCTACTTCTGTTTAGACGGTATCCGGCTTAAAAAGGATTAAGATGAAAAGTGTTGTTATAGCATTGCTTATTCTATCTCTTTCAGGCGTGGTTGATGCTCAGACAAGAAAAGTGAACCTGCAAAAAAACGTACCTCTGGAAGATGTTCTGAAAACAGCAAAAGCTCAAAAAAAACTTGTTTTTCTTGATTTCGGATCACCCAAATGTTCTCCATGTCTTTACATGAAAAACAATATCTTTACCATAGATAGTGTTGCCGATTTTGTAAATGACCGTTTTATAAGCGCCGATTACACAGAAGGTCCTGAAAAAACGCGATTGAGCAAAATCTATGAGGTATACACCGAACCTGTTTTTTTGATTGTAGACTCCGATGGAAACCTAATGCACAGAACCGAGGGCAGATCAACCGCAGGAGAGATGCTTGAGAGATTCAGGCAGGGAATTGACAGAAAAAACAATCTGGCTGCACAAAACAGAGATTATGAAAATGACAGGAGAGATGTAGATTTTATTGTTTCTTATGTGAACACTCTTCATATTGCAGGATTAAGAGAGAGAAAACAGGCTGTTTTATCAAACATTTTTCCACCCGATTTTCCTTTAGATTCTCTGTATACCAAAACGAACTGGAGCTTATATCTCAAATATGATGAGTCAGCTGTGAGCAGACAGACTTTATATGTTATGGATAACCTGAATAAGTTTGTAGGTTTGTTTGGAGAAAAGTCTGTATTGTCAAAAATTGATGTTTTATATGGTGCAAAATCCAGAATCTACATTTTTGGTAAGAAAGCCCCTGCAGATGATCCTGAGTTTGAAACAGTTCTCAAATATGCTCAAAAGAGTGACCACCCAAAGGCATCTGTATGGCTGACATATCTGGTTCCGGCCAAATATAAGTTTTCCAACTGGATATCAATGGCTAAAGAGATCGAGAACGCGATGGCATTTAATATCCTTAAGGGAGATGAAAGATATTATTACAAAAAAATGATGTCGGAACAATTGGCATGGTATTGCGACGATGTTGACGCGTTATCTTATTCAATAAAATGGATAGACGAGCTTCTTCCAACGGTAACCCAGGATAAAAAAGAGTCGCTTATTGAAACAAAGGCAAGTGTAATTAAAAAAAGAGGGTTGTTGAGTAAATAAAATCCTTTTTTCTAACGCAGAAACCGAGAATTTGTAATAAAAACACAAACTTTCGGTTTCTGTTTTTGTTTATTCAGATATTAATATTGTAGTTTTACAACATTATTTAGGGAGAACCCTTTATAAAGTGTAATTATAGTATAAACAAAAAAAAAATCAATCACAATAAAATCAATTTTAAATGAAAAAAACAATTTTTGCAATTCTATTGCTCGCTCCAATGTCGCTATTTGCACAAAAGGGAGAATACACAGTTAAAGGAGAGGTTGGAAAACTTAATGCTCCTGCAAAGGCGTATCTGGCGTATCGTACAGCTAGTGACAACATTACCGACTCATCTGCTATTGTTGACGGGAAATTCGAATTCAAAGGATCGGTAAATGCCCCTGTTAAAGCAAATCTGGTAATAAACTATAAAGGATCCGGCATGCGCAGCAGGACAGCAGCCCAGCTTCCAATGTACCTAGAGGCCGGTGTTATTAAAGTAACAAGCCCCGACTCATTGAAAAATGCAAAGATATCAGGTTCAAAGATAAATGCAGAAAACGATAAGTACATGAAGGCTCTTAAACCTTCTGAAGATAAAATGAATACCTTCAATGCCGAGTTCAATGCCCTGCCTAAGGAGAAACAAAAAGACGAGGCAGTAAGGGCACCTCTGACAATCAAATATAATGCAATTATTGCTGAGAAAGAGGCAGCAACCCTTGCTTTTATTAAAGCAAATCCTGCAAGTTTCATCAGTCTTGAAGCCATAAAAGCTTATGGTGGATCTATTCCGGAATACAATAAGGTTGCTCCATTATACAACGGTCTGACAGCCGATATCAAGGCTTCCCCTGCAGGAGTTGAGTATGCAGCAAGCCTTGAAATTATGAAAAAAACAATGGTAGGTGCAGTTGCTCCGGATTTTACACAAAACGATCCTGACGGAAACCCTGTTAAATTGTCGAGCTTCAGAGGAAAATATGTACTAGTAGACTTTTGGGCTTCATGGTGTGGACCATGCCGTGGAGAAAATCCTAATGTGGTAAATGCTTTCAATCAATATAAAGACAAAGGATTTACCGTATTGGGTGTTTCTCTTGATGACGAGAAAGGAAAACAAAAATGGCTTGATGCTATTAAAAAAGACGGTCTGACATGGACACACGTTTCTGACCTCAAATACTGGAATAACGAAGTATCCAAAGCATACGGTATCAGATCAATTCCACAGAATGTACTGATTGACCCAAATGGTGTAATCATTGGGAAAAACCTGAGAGGAAAAGCATTGTTGGATAAACTTGCCGAAATACTCAAATAGGGTACGAAAATATTCCTAAAATATGCGAGGCTGTCTACTTTTAGGCAGCCTTTTTACTTTTAGTTATACCTTACAAATATCTTTTCAAGCACTAAGTGATTGTGGAACACAATGTGCGTCCCCTTGTACCCTCAATATTTATTAGTAGATTTGTTTCCAGATAACAAGGTAAATCTGCAAATGAACGACTCAATGATATTGGGGTTAGTGCAAAACATAGCAATTCTGGTGGCATTCAGTTTGTTATATGATCTTGTTTGGAGAAAAGAGGATGGGTTTATCAAAATGCTATATAAGCATTTACTTGGCGTAGCCATAGGTGCAATAGGGGTAGTGTTAATGATGACCCCATGGGTACTGATTCCGGGACTGACTTTTGACACCCGTTCTATTCTTCTTTTGAATTCCGGACTCTTTTTTGGGCCCATCCCCACAATAATTTCGATGACCATTACAGCTTTATACAGGATATATCTTGGAGGAGCAGGAGTATGGATGGGAGTAGCTGTTATTGTCACATCCGGTTCCATTGGAATACTTTGGAAAAAATTCTATCCCGATTGGAGGAAAGGGAACTATCTTCTGGATCTATTCAAAGTAAGCATGTTGACCCATATAGTAATGCTTGACTGCACGATTTTTTTACCAAGGGAGGTTTTCTGGATAACTTTGACAAAGATGGCCCTGCCGGTTCTGGTTATATATCCGATAGGTTCGATGTTGCTTGGACGTATTTTAATCGGCAGATTGTCTGGGTGGAATGCAAAAAACGCACTGAAATTAGGTGAGGAGAGGTATGAGACCTTTATCAATGCAAACAGCGACTGTATGTTTGTTAAAGATGACCAGTTAAGGTATATTATTGCAAACGAAGCAATTTGTAAGTTTTTCAATAAGGCCAAAGAGGAAATCATAAATAAAACTGACAGTGAACTTGCATCGGAATATTTGATAGCACCTTGCCCTTCATCGGACAAAAGAGCTTTGGAAGAGGGTATATTGTTTTCTGCAGAGGAAAAACTTGGTGAGAAAATATATGAAATCACAAAATTTCCTGTAAATCTGGGTAAAGGAAAGAAGGGAGTTGGGGGCATAATGCGTGATATTACTCAGAGTAAGAAACGAATAGAGCTTCAACAGGTTTTACTTGACATATCAAGAATATCCTTAGAGAACACAGACCTAAGAAAATTCATCAGTAAGGTCCACTCACAAATGAGAAGGGTCATTAAGGCCGAAAACTTCTATATAGCAATATATCATCAGGAAGAAAATAAATACAGCTGTCCCTATTTTGTGGACGAGTATGATAAGTTTGAAGGTGATGATCTGGTATCACTTGAAAACTCTCTTACCGACTATGTAAGAATCACGGGGAAGGGTAAGCGAGTAACAGTAGAAACAGAGAAGGAGATTCGAGAAGAGTATACATTGATAGATCAGGGAAAGTATTCACCGGTTTGGATGGGTGCACCACTAATGGATTCTTCCTTAAATAAGATAATAGGAGTTGCAGCAGTGCAGGATTATAATGATGCAAATGCATATACCCCGGAGGACCTTATAATATTTGAAATATTTGCCAGCAACATAGGAACGTTTATAGAGAGACTTGCAAACATAAACAATTTAAAAGCGGCAAAAGAGAAGGCAGAAGAGAGCGACAGATTAAAAACAGCATTTCTGGCAAACATAAGCCATGAGATTCGAACCCCAATGAATGGAATAATTGGATTTACAGATATTCTTATAGGCGAGATTACAGATGAAAGGCATAAGGAGTATGTTTCAATCGTTAATAATAGTGCTTACAGGCTAATGAATATTGTCAATGATATAATTGACATGGCAAAAATCGAAGCCGGACAGGTTACCCCACATAAGGAAACATTTGACGTTAATGAGGTTCTCGACGATATTTATATGTTTTATAACAAGCTAAAATTTCCTTTCGACTTCAAAGTTGCAGTACCATCTCCCGACAAGAGAGAAATCCATACAGACAAAACCAAATTGCAACAGATCTTTTCTAACCTGGTTAGCAATGCTATCAAATTCACAACAGAAGGTTCAGTCAGTTTTGGCTATAAGATTGATAGAGAATGCCTGGTTTTCTTTGTTCGTGACACAGGAATAGGTATCGCCAAAGAGAATCTTGAAAAGGTATTTTCCCGTTTTTATCAAGTAGAGAGCGGAAATCAGAGGATTTTTGAAGGTACAGGTCTGGGTCTGGCAATAGTAAAAGAGTATGTAAACATTCTAGGGGGCGATATCTGGGTGGAGTCAGAACCTGAAATTGGAACAACATTCTTCTTCACAGTTAACTGTGAGAAATAGGAGTGTAGCATGTTTACCCAATAGTGGTGAGCAGCTGTTTCATCCCTTCCACATCCAGACGGGGAGCATTGTGTGAGTTGAAATCTTCTGCCGGGAAAACAGGGGATTTATCTGTTTTACTAACGGTTCCGGACAAAAGTGGAATTCTGAAATATTTTCCCGAATCATCACCGTCAACAATAATCTCAGCTTTTAACATCTCCTCCTGAGTAGCCATGGTTTCAAACAACTTCTCACCGGGGCGAGGTCCGATTATTCTTACGCTGTTGTTTTTATTACCGTAAAGTTCAATGAGAGCCTTGGTTAGTGTATCCAGAGAGGCAGAGGGAGCATTCTTCAGAACTATATCTCCATTTTTCCCATATAACAATGCAAAAAGAGACAAATCCACAGCAGTATCGGGTGTCATCATAAACCTGGTCATATCGGGATTAGTTACGGTGATATCTTTACCGGCTTTTATCTGATTAACGAACAAGGGAACTACCGTTCCATTGGAACCCATCAGGTTTCCAAACCTGACAATACATATTTCAGATGAAGAGCCTTCCAACGAACGAGCCATTGCCAGAGTCACCTTCTCCATCATAGCCTTGGATATTCCCATGGAACTTAATGGATAACATGCCTTATCTGAGCTTATTACCACTATTTTCTTTACACCTGACTCTACAGCGTGGTCTATAACGTTTTTTGTACCTGTAACATTTGTTTCTACCGCCTCCATTGGAAATGATTCACAATAAGGTATCTCCTTTAAAGCGGCAGCATGAAAAACGTAATCAGCGTCCTTAAAGGCCGATGTCAGGCTCTCTTTGTCCCTTATGTCACCTTCGAAAAAACGGATGCGATCGGATATTTTAAGATCTGTCAGCATCTTTTCCTGTTTTTTTCTGTCCCGTGAGAATACCCTTATTTCCTTTATATACGTGTCACGCAGGCGATTCACAAGAGCAGTTCCGAAAGAACCTGTTCCACCTGTAATTACTATGGTTTTATTTGTCAGCATATAGTAGTAATATTTTTGAGTACATACGATGCGTCCCTATGCACCCTCTGTAAAGATAAAGAAAATGACTAATTTTACACAACTAAACTATTAAACCATGAAAGATTCCGGATATACACAAATTGACCCAAAGACAATCGGAGATAATCTTATCAAGCTTATTGCCGACGACTGGATGTTGGTAACCGCGGGAAACGAAGATAAGTTCAACACTATGACTGCCAATTGGGGAGGGGCAGGATATATATGGAACAAGCCGGTTGTGTTTGTCTTTATACGTCCTGAGAGATATACATATGAATTTACTGAGAAGTTTGATTCATTTACACTCTCATTTTTTGATGAAAAATATAAAGAAGCACTGGATATTTGCGGATCGGTTAGTGGCCGTGATTGCGACAAGGTGTCAGAGGCTTCACTGACAGCTCATTTTACAGAGTTGGGAAATCCGACTTTTGCCGAGGCAAGACTTGTATTAGAGTGTAAAAAGCTATATGCAGATATGCTCACAATTGATTCATTCCTCAATAAAGAGCCTGTCTATGCTCATTACAGTACAAAGGGTGGATTTCACAAAATGTACATTGCCGAGATTTTAAGAGTCTGGACCAAATAAAATAATTTCGCAAATATCTACAAGTCAAAATTTTGCTGATTTTGTAACTGAACAGATGTCCGGAGCAGGAACCATCTCTAAAAGGAAGATGATGGGCGAATATGTCGTTTACTTACCAGGAGCTACCTACACCTAAACTGAAGACAAAAAAACGTTAGAAAATCACTTTTCCGACTTCTCTAATCGCTCTAATATTTTTATAATTAACTCATTCTGATTTTCCATATGCATCAGGATCGTTTCAATTTCCATTTCTGATTTTTGATTCATAGAATATTCTTCCTCCGCATGAATCTCGGAATGCCTTGCCTGCAAATTTTGCCCTATTAAGATTAAGGGCATAAGACAAATCTGAATCATATTGGATATAAAAAGCCAGAGCACAAATGCAGGAAAAGGGTCAAATCTTAATTCGGGCGGTGCCAGGGTGTTCCAGCTCAGCCACAGAACTGTCCAGCTGAAAATTATAGTAAAAAACCCCATACTGCCAACATGGTTTGTTATCCACAGCGCAATTTTATTAATTGCAGAGAGGTTTTTCTTGTTAAGGGCATTTACATTTCGTATAGAGCCATGACTCTTACGGATCTCTTCTATTGTATGGAGATTTTTATGCTTCATATGACCAAAATTAAGTTCTTCTTCATGATTATCATTTGTAACTAACAGTTTCCACTATTAATAAATTCGAAATATCAATATTGTGCTACCTTGATCTGGGTACACCTGATACGTCCCCATGTACCCTGGAGATGATACGGTCGAATGTGTCGGAGTTGTGATCTATGTAGTACCGGGCGGCATTTTGCAGGGCCCGGATGTTCTTTGCAGATGCGTTGTCCATACGGGTGTCTGCAGAGAGCAGGGGAGGTTCCACACGAATGTAACTATCGGGAACACTAGATGCAGAGAAGAGCTGCTGGAGCTGGAAATCGACGGTTTCAGCAACAGATGCAGTAAGTATGTCAATGATTGGCTCCAGCCAGTTGAGGTAACCATATTTGTGAGTCTTTTCCCAGAAGTAAGGTTTGATCACCTTGCCTGTACCTACCGAAACCATGATGTAGTTTGATATACCCTCGTCCGGCCAGAGTTTCACAGCCTCTACCAGTGCACACATAGTAGGGTTGTTGGCATAGACACCTCCATCTACAAGGTGTCGGCTGCTGTTGTCGCGTGCGAAAATGCGGGCAGGTGAAAAATATGTGGGCGCTGCAGATGTGGATCGGACAACGTCGCATAGTTTATAATCTGCCATCGATCCATATTTTGATACATTGTGCTTGCTGAACAGCAGCGCCTTACGTGTGCTAAGGTCGTAAGCAGTCACCAGACAGTCTTTCAGAACTTCAGAGATATAATGGTCACCCATTAGCCTTTTTGAAAACTCATAAAGCGCATCCTCGGAGTACCTGCTACTGAAGACACCCAAACCCGAGGTCAGAAGTTGACGCAGAGATCTGTGAAAAAGTACTGGCCCAAGTTCTAAGTAGAAATCCAGAACCTGCGATGCCGAATACTTTGGTTTGAGGGACCCTGTTTCTGCAGGAGTAAGATACAGACAGGTAATTATACCTCCGGTGGAGGTTCCTGCAAGAAGGTCAAAACTCTCTGCAAGCCTGAAGCTCTCGTCAGACTTTATTGTCTGAAGCCTCTCCTCCAGGTGAGCAAGAATAGCAGCCGGCAGGATTCCTCTTATACCGCCGCCATCCAATGAAAGAATCTTTTTCATCTATTTTGTACCCATTTAATTCAAATGTACAAAATATTTGAATCAAAGTCAAAGATGTACCATTTTCTTTATTGATGGTATGAAGTTGGAAATGATGCCAATAAACACAAGCGCGAATCCAGATATGATAAATGTGTTTGATATTCCTATACTATCTGCTATATACCCTGTTGCTATCAGGCTAACCATTGCCGGAATCATAATTAGACTGTTGTGTATAGAGAATACTCTTCCAAGTACTGCAGAATCCAGACTCATTTGAAGCAGAACCGTAAATGCTCCCCAGAATATTGCACCGGCGATACCCCCAAACAGTGTAAAACCGACAAACAGATAGAATCCTTCTGTAGGAAGAAATCCTGAGAAGACAAACGTGAGCCCCAAAATCACATACATGGTATTGATAAGCAATATCTTATTGAACTTGAACCTGGGAAGACTCATCAAACCTCCACCTATGAGCATACCTACACCCCATGCAATCTCAACCATACTCATTTTGTATGTGTCACCAGCAAAGTGACTCAGAGTCATAAGTGGAAACAATGTGGAGACCGGCACCATTGCAAGGCTGGCAAAGATTGTAAAGACAAACATCCACATAAGCCCCGGCCTGTTTAAAATTTCATGCAGTCCCATGTTCAATTCCGCAAAAAAACGTCTGAACTCTGCCTTTATTCCTGTAGCGGAAACTTCTGCAATATCTCCATTAAATGAAATATCTCCATCATACGTCATATTTCCATCGCCTGTCATATCTGCCTCATCCGTTACATCTACATCATCCTGAATAATTTCTACGCTATTCTGTTTATCTATTTTACCCAGTAGACCTTCCTCATTCGTTTTACCACCTTCGGAAATTCCACTATTTGTACCCTTTCTATCACGAGGGCTAGGAATTACAACAAACAATAGCGATCCACAGGCTATCAAGGCACCAATAACATCAAACATTAACACCCACGTCATGCTGAGTGTGCTGACGAATATTGCTGCAATGGCTGGTGCAGCGATTGTGCTTACAGAGAAGATCATATTATTCACACCAGCAACACGCATAAGTTCTGTTGCAGGTGCAAGCAACGGAACAGAGGCCTCCATGGCAGGCATGTGAAAAGCACTTCCGATAGATCGCAATGCCAGTAATAAATATATCAACCCAATATCGGTGGCCCCAAAGTAAAAAAGCACCGCCATTACCGACGTCAGAGCTGCAATATACAAATCAGCAACAATCATCGTCCTCTTTCTGTCCCACCTGTCGACCAATACACCAGTAAACAAACCAAGCACAAGCTGCGGCAGGAGTGAAGCCAAAGTAGCAAAAGCCAGGACCTCTGCCGAACCTGTCTGCACACTCAACCAGAAAATAACAGCAAAACTGACAACAGAACTGCTCAATGTAGAGAAGAGTTGCCCTGTCCAGATAATTGCGAATACACGTTTCCAGTTGTTAGTCATATGAATTATTTATTGGTCATAACAGTTTCAGAAAATTTCAGATAGTATTATCGGTTAGTCGATCATTTAATATCGTCAACCATAAGCATAAGCATGAGCCATCAATAACCATGCACAACAACCATCTGTTTTGTTCTCTCTGTCTATTATTTATTTACAACATACAAATTGGCAGATTGTTGGGGTTTTTTAAAAAACTCTGCCAAAGGTGTTAGCACTTTCCTGGAAATGAGACGTATGCGTATTGGTCTACTAGTCAGTTATTTACTAACTGCTCTGTCAAAGTTGTTAGTATCAAAGTTGTTAGTAAATACCAGATTTGCAGCTGAATATAAAAACATGTGTCGGCAAATCTTGCCGACACATACCTTATTAAGCTCTTTGAATCCTAGTCAACACCAGTTTTCACATGAAACTTTAACAGAGTTATTCCCCAATGATCTTGACGAGCACGCGTTTGCGGCGAAGTCCGTCAAATTCACCATAAAAGATTTGTTCCCAGGGCCCAAAGTCCATCCGGCCGGCAGTGATTGCGACCACAACCTCCCGGCCCATGACCTGTCTTTTGAGATGTGCGTCGGCATTGTCTTCGAAGCCATTGTGCCGGTATTGTGAATGGGGCTTTTCTGGTGCAAGCTTTTCCAGCCACTGCTCAAAATCTGCATGCAGACCACTTTCGTCGTCATTAATGAAAACGCTGGAAGTAATATGCATTGCATTGCAAAGCAACAGCCCCTCCCTTATACCGCTCTCCTTCACACAATCATCAATCTGCCTAGTAATATTGATGAATTCTCTTCGTTTTCTGGTTTCGAACCAAAGTTCTTTTCTGTAAGATTTCATATGATTGATTTTCTGTGGTACATGGGTGGTGGTATATGGGGACGCACCAAGTGTACCCATATGCGGGTACACTTGGTGCGTCCCCATGTACCCCTAGTAGCGGTAGTGGTCAGATTTGTATGGGCCGTTTATGGAAATGCCAAGGTAGGCCGATTGTTCCGGTGTGAGAATTGTAAGTTTAACGCCAAGTTGTTCCAGATGCAGGCGGGCTACCTCTTCGTCCAGATCTTTTGGCAGGCGATACACACTTACCTCATACTTTTTGTTCCATAGTTCCATCTGAGCAAGTGTCTGATTTGTAAATGAGTTGCTCATAACGAATGATGGGTGACCGGTTGCACAACCCAGATTTACAAGACGACCCTCTGCAAGCATGAAGATCGAGTGACCATCGGGATATGTGTATTTATCAACTTGTGGTTTGATGTTGAGTTTTTTGATGCCAGGCCATTTTTCGAGCTTGGCTACCTGTATCTCATCATCGAAGTGACCTATGTTACATACGATTGCCTGATCTTTCATTTTTGCCATATGCTCGGCAGTGATTATATCTTTGTTGCCAGTGGTTGTAACATAAATATTTCCTTCACCAAGGGCATCTTCCAAAGTCTTTACCTCGAAGCCCTCCATAGCTGCCTGTAATGCGCAGATAGGGTCAATTTCAGTGACAATAACACGTGCACCATAACTGTGCATAGAACGGGCGCAACCCTTTCCAACGTCGCCATAACCAGCCACTACAACCACCTTGCCGGCAATCATTACATCGGTGGCACGCTTGATACCGTCAGCCAGAGATTCGCGGCAGCCATAGAGGTTGTCGAACTTGGATTTTGTAACAGAGTCATTTACGTTAAATGCAGGGAAAAGCAGTTTACCTTGCTCAAGCATCTGGTAAAGCCGGTGAACACCTGTAGTGGTCTCTTCCGACACACCTTTCACTTCAGGAGCCTGACGGTGCCAGCGGGTTGAGTCGGAGGCAAGGATTTTTTTCATAATCTTGTTAAGCTCTATTTCATCCGGAGTGTCGGCCTTTGCATCAAGCACAGATGGATTGTTCTCCGCTTCATAGCCGCGGTGTATCATCATTGTTGCGTCGCCGCCGTCATCAACGATAAGAGTGGGGCCCTCTCCGTTTCCAAAATCAAGGGCGCGTTCTGTACACCACCAGTACTCTTCCAGAGATTCGCCCTTCCAGGCAAATACAGGTGTACCGGCGGCGGCAATAGCAGCAGCGGCATGGTCCTGAGTTGAGAAGATGTTGCAACTGCACCAGCGTACCTTTGCACCAAGCTCTACAAGAGTTTCAATCAGAACTGCTGTCTGAATTGTCATGTGTAGCGAACCCATAATGCGGGCACCGCTGAGAGGTTTTTTTGAACCGTATTTTTTTCGCAGAGACATAAGTCCCGGCATCTCTTTTTCTGCTATGTCTATCTCTTTGCGTCCAAATGCCGACAGGTTTATGTCTGCAACTTTGTATTCTGTGGATGTGTTCATGGTTTTAATTTGCTAATGTGTTAATTTGCTAATGTGCTAATGTGGTGATTAGAAGGAGGCTTTAACGATGCGGGCGATATTGTCGGAACGTCCCAAAGTATAGTAATGAATACCAGGTACACCTTCCTGTATCAACTCCTTCGACTGCATAGTGGTCCATTCGATACCAACCTCCCTTGCCTCTTGGTCTGTCTTGCATTTACGAACAGCAGCAACAAGGTCGCTCGGAAAATCAATATGGAATGTCTGAGGGAGAAGGTTAATGTCATTTAAAGCAGAAATAGGTTTTATCCCTGCAATTACAGGAACATTTATACCTGCCTTCTTGCATTCATCCCTGAAGCTGAAGAACTTTTGATTGTCAAAGAACATCTGAGTGACAATATAGTTTGCTCCTGCATCAATTTTTTTCTTGAGATTATCCATATCTATTTGCAAATTAGGTGCTTCGAAATGTTTCTCCGGATAGCCGGCAACACCTATGCAAAAAGAGGAGGGAGTTACATTAACAAGTGACGGCTCAAGATACTGACCATTGTTCATATTCACTATTTGAGCGATAAGGTCCGAAGCATAAGAGTGTCCGTCCTTTTCCGGAATAAATGAGCGGGTACCTCTCACAGGGTCACCTCTGAGTGCCAGAACATCGTCAATTCCCAGAAAGTTCATCTCAATAAGAGCATTTTCGGTTTCCTCCTTTGAAAAGCCACCGCATAGAACGTGAGGCACTACTGTAATGTTGTATTTATACTTGACTGCTGCCGCAAGAGCGATGGTCCCGGGACGAACCCTTGTGAGCCTTTTCTCAACAAGGCCGTCTGGTCTTTCGCGATACGAAGTTTCATTGCGGTGAGAGGTGAAATTAATGTAAGCCGGATTAAACTCTACAAGCCTGTCTATTGCAGCATAAATCTTATCGATGCTATGTCCTTTAAGCGGGGGAAGAAGTTCAAATGTGAAAAGCGGCCCTTTTGCGTTTTTTATTTTTTCTATTACACTCATTCTATGTGTTTCTTATCTTTTATTGTCTGTTTCTGATATTTAATTGCTGATTTACAAATTTGGGGCAAGCCACCGAGCCGCCTCATCTAAAGTCATCTTCTTTCTTTCTGCATAATCTTTGAGCTGGTCCTGACCAATTTTGCCGATATTGAAATAGGATGATGCCGGATGAGAAAAGAAATAACCGCTTACCGATGCTGCAGGCACCATTGTGAAATTCTCTGTAAGCTCTACACCAATTCTTTTTTCTGCGTTTAGTACATCGAAAAGAATCCTTTTTTCTGTATGGTCGGGACATGCTGGATAACCCGGAGCTGGACGGATACCTCTGTATTTTGAAGAGAGCATCTGTTCCAGAGAGAGCTTTTCGTCAGGAGAATATCCCCAGAACTCCTTGCGGACCTTTTCGTGAAGCCATTCGGCAGCAGCTTCGGCCAGACGGTCGGTAAGGATGCGTATCATAATGGATGCGTAATCATCTTCATGATAATGAGCGAATTTCTCCTCGTCAATGGCCGCCGTAACAACAAAAAGACCCATATTGTCGGTCTGGCCCATGTTGTCGGTCTGGCCGGATGCAGTGGCAGGTGCCACAAAATCTGCCAGAGATAGGTTTGGAACGCCACTCTCCTTAAGCTCCTGATTTCTCAGGAAATGGAAAGTGGTGGCCACCTCTTTTGTAACAGAATTGCCGGTATATACAATAACGTCGTCACCCTCCGATACAGCAGGAAATATTCCAAATACTGCTTTTGCTGTCAGAATTTTTTTATCAATAATCTCTTTTAGATAAAGCTGAGCATCGTCGAAAAGCTTTTTGGCTTCATGTCCTTTTACAGGATCGTTGAAAATAGCAGGATATTTACCGGAAACCTTCCATGCAAAGAAGAAGAATGTCCAGTCTATATAATTGCAAAGCTCCTTTAGATCAATGTCATGCATTTCATGGATTCCCGTTTTCACCGGCTGAGGAAGAATATCGGCATTCCAACCTGAATTGGTGTCCCAGTCAGAAACCAGTTTGTTTTTTCTGGCATCGGCAATAGATAGCAGGTTCTTTTCCACCTGACGTGATTTGTGGTCGGAACTGAGTTTTCTGTATTTTTCTGCCACAGCAGCCACATATTTACTGTTGTCCACCTGGCTGAGAGCAGAGAGAACACCTGCTGCCTTTGAGGCATCTTTTACATGGATAACCGCATTGGAATAAGATGGCGCAATCTTTACCGCAGCGTGAATCTCCGATGTTGTTGCCCCGCCAACAAGCAGTGGGATAGTAATGTGCCTGCGCTGCATTTCCGAAGCTACATGTACCATCTCTTCAAGCGAAGGGGTTATCAGTCCGCTCAATCCAATGAAATCTACATTTTCCCTTATTGCAGTGTCTATAATCTTCTCTGCCGGCACCATAACTCCAAGATCTATAATCTCATAGTTGTTGCACGACAAAACAACTCCAACTATATTCTTTCCTATGTCGTGAACATCACCCTTTACAGTGGCTAGCAAAAGCTTTCCCGCGCTCTTCTTCTCTTCGCCTTCACTCTCAAGTTCAATATACGGGGCAAGTTTCGATACTGCCTTCTTCATCACACGTGCACTTTTGACAACCTGTGGAAGAAACATCTTGCCTGAACCAAAAAGATCGCCCACCTCGTTCATTCCTCCCATCAAAGGACCTTCAATCAGTTCAATAGACCTTCTGAAGAGCCCTCTTGCCTCCTCTACATCCTGCTCGATAAATTCATCGAGTCCCCTTATGAGAGCATGTTTAATTCTTTCTATGACTGGCAACGACCTCCACTCGTCGGCCTTCTCCTCCTTTTTCCCTTCGTTCTGCATACCTTCGGCAAACTTCACCAGTCGCTCGGTAGCATCCTTGCGACGGTTAAGAACCACATCCTCTGTAAGTAACAGCAGGTCGGCAGGTATTTCGGTGTAAACCTGAAGCATTCCAGGGTTCACAATACCCATATCCAAACCGGCCTTAATGGCATGATAAAGGAAAACTGAATGGATTGCCTCGCGCACCTTGTCTGTACCTCTGAATGAAAATGAGAGGTTGCTTATTCCACCGCTTATCTTAGCGTGGGGCAGGTTTTTCTTGATCCATTCAGTTGCGCGTATAAAGTTGACAGCGTAATTGTTATGCTCTTCTATGCCTGTTGCAATGGCAAGTACATTGGGGTCAAAAATTATATCCTCAGGTGGAAATCCTATTTTGTCGACCAAAAGTCTGTATGACCTCTCAGCAAGCTTTATCCGTCTTTCGTATGTATCGGCCTGTCCATCCTCATCAAACAACATCACAACCGCAGCAGCTCCGTATTTTCTGATTTTGCGGGCGTGGTCGAGGAATACCTCTTCGCCCTCCTTAAGGCTAATCGAATTCACAACCGATTTACCCTGAATGCATTTGAGTGCAGGTTCAATGACGCTCCATCTGGAAGAGTCTATCATCAGAGGTAATTTTGAGATATCCGGCTCGGCCATAATAAGATTCACAAACTTAACCATAGCCTTTTCCGAATCAAGCATCGCCTCATCCATGCAGATGTCAATAATCTGGGCACCACCCTCTACCTGATCCCTGGCAATCGCTAAAGCCTCGCCGTATTTTTCCTCCCGTATGAGCCTTGCAAACTTTTTTGATCCCGACACATTTGTCCTTTCGCCTATATTTACAAAATTTGTCTCAGGAGCAATTGTCAACGTCTCAAGCCCACTCAGCTTAGTATATTTTTCAAGAACCGGTTTTACTCTCGGCTTGTAAATTTTTGCCTTTTCAGCAATCTTCTTGATATGCAACGGAGTAGTTCCGCAACAGCCACCAATGATATTCACCCAGCCCTCCTTCATGAACTCCTCTGTAATTGAAGCCATATATTCTGCCGACTGGTCGTATTCCCCAAATTGATTGGGCAGACCGGCGTTTGGATGGGCCGACACATAAAAACATGATTTTGCCGACAACTCCTGGATGAACGGTCTCAGTTGTTCTGCTCCCAAAGCGCAGTTAAGACCTATACTGAACAGCGGGAAATGAGAAACTGACACAAGAAATGCCTCTAAGGTCTGTCCGGTTAGGGTTCTTCCGCTGGCATCTGTAATTGTTCCCGATACCATCACAGGTATTCTGACACCTCTCTCTTCAAACACAGAATCGATTGCAAATAGTGCCGCTTTGGCATTAAGCACGTCGAATATGGTCTCTACCAATAAAATATCAACACCACCATCCATCAACCCCCTAGTCTGTTCAGAATATGCTTCAACCAGCTCATCAAAGGTCACAGCTCTTGCTCCCGGATCATTTACATCCGACGACATAGATGCCGTCCTGTTGGTTGGACCCAGAGTTCCTGCAACGAAGTGCGGTTTTCTACTGTCAGCTTCATACTGAGCGATTGCTGCCACAGCTACTTGCGCCGACTCAAAATTCAACTTATAAACCATATCTTCCATGCCATAGTCGGCCATGGATATCCTGTTGGAATTAAATGTATTAGTAGTGATTATATCTGCGCCTGCCTCAAGATACTCCAGATGAATGGCTTTGATAATTTCAGGCTTCGTAAGCGACAACAGATCGTTGTTCCCTTTCTGCTGACGCACATGATTTACAAACCTTTCGCCCCTGTAATCCTCCTCCTGCAACTTATACCGCTGGATCATTGTGCCCATAGCGCCGTCGAGGATTAAAATCTGTTGTTTAGCAATATCTTCAGGAGAATATTTCATAGCATAATTTTCTGCAAAAATACAAATAAAAAATTACTTAGCGTTGCTCTGCCAGAGCTTGTACCTCTTCCAGAACTTTCTGTCGTTTAACAGGGTCCAAAGCAAGGGAGTCGAGTGATGCCGGTTGCTCAAGTATCTGACTACAAATTACTATGCCTTGTTCCATAAGCTTATGTTTGTCGGGAGTGGTGAGCCGGGTAAGTGCGGTTATAGGGAAAATTCTTTCTCTGTCTATGATATCTTTCAAACCATTACCATAAGGATAATCCCAGCTTAACAACGTCAGTCCGCTGCACTCTCCATATGTAGTGGCATCTGATGTGAAGCGTGTGTTAGTGACAACTCCTCCAGAAAAAGTGTACCCTGCATACTTTGGTAACTCCTTGCGATACTTTATTATATCGTCCACTCGTGATCGAATATAAAGAGGAACCTGAACATTGGCATTCTTCTCCTGACTCAGGTAAAATTTGCATTCGATGAATGTCTGATTTAAATCGAGGGTTGCAATAACGTCCACCTCGTGTGTAACGCAATGACCCTGAATTACCTGTGCAACATCAACATTGTAACCTTGACGCTTAAAAACCTGACCAATAAAATGTTCAAACGGATGACCTGTCGGTCCCATTTCCATAATTGCCCGCTTAAGCTTGTATCGGGCTGCAGTTCCAAGAGTTTTTTTCCTTAAAAGCGAAAATGCCCTGTCGTAAATTTTCCTGCTGCTGATTCCATCGTAGATCCAGGAATCTATATCTTTAAGGATTGAATCAATAAGCAAATCGGCAGCTCCAGAACGTTGCAAAGAGCGTCTGAGCTTCTCCCGGGAATAGGGCTCCATTACTCCTGAGGCTTTTCTGATAAAAAGGGGTGTTGGCATTGGTTTAGATAATTTCCTCAAAGGTATTAAAAATATGGGTACATAATGTGCGTCCCCATGTACCCTGCTAGAGCGCCTTGCCGTGATATTGACTGGCACCGATAAGGTGATGGAGGTGGTTGATATTGTCGTAGGTAACTCGTCCTGCAACAATGATTGCCAGGTTGTTGGGATTTGGCGAAGATTTAAGGTGATCACACATTTTCCTGAGTAAATCTGCACCTTCGAGTGCTGTCACAGATTTCCCCGAAGTGAGTATAGCATTTATGCCGGGTATCTGCTGCAACTGCTTCATGCTTGCAAAGAGGTCCGGAGTAATGTCTATAGCTTTGTGAATTACTACATTAAGTGGTTTTGCCAATTCAATGAGAGGCAACATGGCAGCAATATCAAGCTCATTATGAGCATCAAGGATTCCAAATACAACACCATCTACACCTATGGATTTGCAAAGCAATATTGACTGACTCATCTGCTCAATTTCATCGGCAGTGCAAATAAAATTACCGCCCCTGGGGCGGATGATTACCCTGATAGGAATTTTGACACTGTTCATTACAGCCCTTATCAAGGATTCAGAAGGTGTGGTTCCGTCAAGATCCAGTCTGTCACAAAGTTCCAGACGCCCCACACCTCTTTTTTCGGCAGCAATACACTGTTCAAGTGTTTCGACACAAGCCTCCAGAATGATATTCTCTTTTTCCATTTATTACTTTTATTTTTTGATACTTACACTACCAAAGGATTTAAGAAGCTGTTCACATGTTCCGATTTTATATCCCGACGAAAAATAGAGAACTTCACCACGGGCATTTACGAGTATTACAACAGGAAGCTGACTGGAAAGATTCGATTTTTGCGATGTTCCACAAGTGGTTGTATTACTATGGAGATTTTTCTCGAGCTGGGTCAATATGTCAGATTCAGAAGCTAATGTGGAATTGGCAAATATGGAATTGGCGGGAAGCACATAGGACTCCGGACGGAAAGTATCTGTTAGTTTCTCCTGAGGCACAAGAAAGACAAATGGTAGCAGTGACTCGTCAAAAGAATTTTTCATAAGAGCCAGATCGTTAAGCACATGTCTAGATGGTTCCTTACCAGGATCAATCCAGATCATGGCAATGGCACCATATGTCCTAATCGCCTGACCAGTCTCAACTTTTGACCCATCCATCCTGGTAATGAAGTCAGGCAACTTGATGTTGGCAACCGGTTTAACAGAATTTTCAGGAGTGCGGACCACAACATTAACAACTCTTTCCGAGCCACCCTCCAGATTGAAGAATGAAACATTGGCCAATACCGACCCATCTCCCATACGATTGCCCGTAACCAGCATATAATAACCAGGTTCCAATGGCTGTGAAGTAGGGAAGAGTTTTATATCCTTGCCTTCTTCAAACTCAAGGGTTCTGAAGAAACCGTTCTCAAACCTGGCTAAAGTAAAGTTGAAGTAATATCTGCAAGGTGCTTTCCCGCTATATTTGAGCGAAATATGGGCAATGCCTTTTTTGACAGAATCATTTTGGGCAGCACCATTTTGGGTAGAAATATTTGTTCTGGCTTTTTCAAATACGTTTACCCACTCATTATGAACATAATATTGCGCCCAACCGGTAACCTGATCAATTCTCGCAGCTACACCGGCTGTGCGACAGATTGCTACAAATAGGATATTTCGGCTAACCAGATCACCAGCCCTCATCTTATAAGTCCCAAGAGGAACCGAAGGTACCTTTATATAGTTCTCATTATCATCCACCAACTTAATATTCTCCTCAATCCATTTCTCTGCCACTTTAGGATCCATGCTAACTTCCGACCAGAAGTCAGCCGGAAATAGTGGCCTCAGCTCCTGCTTGTATGGAGTCATCATTTCAATGCCAATTCGTGGATTCAGAAGATATTCCGACCATATTTTGTGGTCTATGCCAACAGACGGCAATGTGTTTTTTGCGGACGATGCTGTTTCATTCGCAGAGGTGTTTCTGATATGACTAAGAAGCACATCTGCACGAGCATCACGAAGATCCTTTTCCGATATTACACGCAAAATATCAACTACACGCGGTGCTAACTCAGACTCAGCCTCGTTTATCACCCTGCACAACTCCACATGATTTCCGCGGGACTTAACCAATAAACCGGCCAGTTCTTTGCTTACGACGGAACGACTTTGGATAAATTCCATTGCCCGCGACTCGTTCATGAAGGTCGCCTCATAGACTCCCCTTAACGAATCCTCATAAGCAAGACGCTTGTTGTTCGCGGCCCTCTTACTGTCCGGGACAGCGAACGGAGGTTGCGCAACCGGAGGTATGAAATCAAGTGAAAAATCAGAATTGTCAAAAGTTTTTTTAGAAAGAGAAAGAACTAGAGTGTCAATCTCTTTAACAGTGACTTTTTCGTATGCAAAACGCTCATCATCTCCTGCCCAAACCAAAATGTCGCCCAATCCCAGACGCAAGTGTGAAAAACCCTTTTCATCACTCTTAAGCGCTGCCAAAGGATAAAATTCAGCATAATTATAAAGCAAAAACCTTACAGTAGCCCCCTTAACCGGTGAGCCCGCCTCATCTACGACTTTCACAAACAAATCCTTAGCCTTAGCATAATTATCTATCTGATTGAGTCTTGTATAGTTAGGTTCCTCATTTATGATATATTCAGAAGAATAGTGTCCGGGAGTTGTTGTAGCTGTAAGCATTGTCCTGCGGGCGGGCTCTGTAAACCAACCCATGTTAACATCGGGCTCAGGCTCACAGGCACCATAGTAGTACCACTTGCCATCGGCCCAGAACTCCACCCATGCATGATTGTCGTCCTGATGAGCCCAGCGTGGCGTGTAAATCTGGCGCGCCGGGATTCCGACTGCTCTTAACGCAGTGACAGTCAGAACAGACTCCTCACCACAGCGACCAAACCCCGTCTTTATAGTGGCCAGAGGAGCAGATGTCCTTCCGTCAGCAGCCTGATAGACAACCCGTTCGTGACACCAATGGTTAACCTCCAGCGCAGCTTCCGTCATAGACATCCCCCTGAGACGAGGCAGCAACTCACGGAAGAACACCCGGCGCGCCGAATCCAGATTCTCCGAGCCCACCCGCGGAGGGAGCACAAAGTGCAGAAAATCGGCATCGCTCACCAACTTTCCCCACGCAAAGCTATCCCTGGTCATAAGTGCATATTTAACATGATCCAGAAAGTATTCACCGTCATAATTACTCAAGTCGCTCAAAGTGGAATATGCATACAAAAACATAAGCCCCTCACGCTCCTTCAAAGAGGCACTGTCCAAAACAGACAAAAGCTCACTCGCACGATTATTCAGAAATTGCGCCTTACGCTCCTCAAATTTCTCCGATACTGTCTTTCTTACCGATTTGTCGGCAATTAAATGAGCGGAACCGCTCCTGCATCCCCATAAAGAGACAATCAATAAAGTAAAGATTGTCAGTCGTTTTTGTATACTATACATTATAGAGTGATTATAATTATTCTAAATTAGATTCCTAGTAATATATGAGGGTCAATCGAAAGTTTTTTTCCCATATTTCGGGCAACCTTTAGTGTGGGTTCGCTGCTTCCATTTAAGTATTCACTAATACGAGAAGGGCTGACATCCAATAATTGAGCAACTCCCTTTTGATTCAGACCCATTTCTACCATGCGTAAACGGAGTATCTCTGCCAAAGTAGGCTGAATGACAGGCATATATACCTCTTCATAATCTGCAACCAGATTAGACAGCAACTCCAGCTCCACAGAATATTTATTATCTGGAGGAGTATCATTGTCCACTACCTGTAAAAGCTCTTCAACTCTATCCAGAATAATTTCATATTGCTCATTGCTAGTTATATGAGTAGGTCTGCCAGGATTTGCTATATAATTTTTTTGTTTCATTATATATGTTGCTTGTTTCATACCATTAAATTTTTGAACTGTCATATTTTTCATATTCTGCATGTGTGCATATTTGCCGTATATATACCATTTTCGTTTTATAGAGAACAATAGCAATAAGTCTGTAACTATTCCCTTTGATATTAAAAACCAAACGATTGTTTCCAACAGCATCAACACTGTTAAAGTTCCTTTTCACATCTGCAAAACACTCCCAATTTGCCTTCTGGGTCTTACAATACCATTCTCGCAACGCAACATCCGAATCTGCATGCTTCTCAGAAAACTCTATAATTCTACCGAATGTAATTATCCTCATTGTTCACTATCTCTCCTACAAAAATAATGCAAAAAATTACTAATAACAAAATAAAATACCAATATATGGAATCTGACAGAGCAGTGTTGCAGTTGTAACGTTTTGGGCGGTTAAAGCGTATAGTCTTGTAAACAATAAAACATTTCAATTATGAGCAAACAAAATCTTCCACTGGGTTATTTAGGTAAAATTATGCTGACTGCTATGTCTTGTCTTATGCTTTTCTCTTGTTCGATAGGTGAAACCGATTATGAGAGGCAGGTAAAAATTGACG
The DNA here is from genome assembly GCA_041659025.1 of Bacteroidales bacterium. Lineage (GTDB taxonomy): Bacteria > Bacteroidota > Bacteroidia > Bacteroidales > UBA932 > Bact-08. The sequence continues at coordinate 245,571 of JBAZZA010000003.1, forward strand.
ACCAGATATTATACAAATATATGGCAGACAATAATATTCAGGCACAGAAACACTCAGAAGGATTTTATTATCAGGTAATAACAGCTAATCCTACAGGAGCCGCTTTAAAGAAAAATGATGTCGTGAGTTTCTATTATTCAATATCGAAAATGGGCCAACTGTTGAACTTAGCGGCAGAAGATACTAAACCGCAGAATTCATCAATGATAGCCCCCAAAGTATCCCCATTCATAGCACAAAATCCAATCGAGACAAACGAACTGCCCGGGAAGAAACCGGCGCAATTCAAGCTGCTCACATATTCAATCATCCCCGAAGGGCTTGACTATGCAGTCAGCATGATGAGGGTAGGAGAGAAGTACAGGTTCTATATCCCTTCTTACCTTGCCTATGGCAGTTACAATACATCCGATTTTTCTGCAAACAGCAATTTTATAATCGATATTAGGATTGTTAGTGCAAAAACAGAAACAGAAATTGATGATATTCAAAGAGACTCTATAGAAAATTATGTGAGCACCAAGTATGCGACATTTGAAAAATATGCGTCGGGGCTCTATTTTGTAGACAGCATCCCTGGAACAGGCAGAAGGCCCAACACCGTAGATTATGTGTCAATAGACTTCAGCAGGAAATACATGGACGACAATATAATCAAGGTAACAAATGGTGTATCTTTCTTCCTAGGCCAGGGTCAAGCTGTTCAGGGACTCGAAGAGGGAATAAAACTGATGAAAGAGGGTGGCACTTCTGTACTTATTATGCCATCAAAACTGGCTTTCAAACAAAGTTTGTGTGTGATTCCGCAGAAGACAAGAGCCAATCTATTGAATGACAGAATAATATCTGCCGATGTATTGCCTTATTCTATTGTAAAATACGTTGTCAAGCTTAAATCTTCAAATTAAAAAAGCGCTAAAAAAATGCTAAAATCACTTTTGCATAATTTTTGCGGGAATATTGGAAATTAGGCGACAGGCGATAAGTGACAGACGATAGACGTTAGACAACAGACATAAGGCAATTGGCATCAGAGAATAAAGTGGCAAATACAAACTTTGACGACATAGAGATTATTATTCAGGGATGCATTCGAAAGAGTGAGAGGCATCAGGAGATGTTATATAAAAAATATTTCGGTTACGCTTTGAGTGTAGCAACATTATATAGCAGCCAACGAAACGATGCAATTGAAATTGTGGATGATAGTTTTCTGAAGGTGTTTTCGGAGATAGAGAGGTTAGACACAAAACAATCTTTCAAAGGATGGTTACGCAAAATAGTAATCAACACCTCAATAGACAAGTTCAGAAAGAAAGCGAGGGAGATGCCTCTGATAGAAAGAGAGGCGTTTCCCGACATCCATGACAACCATGGAACCAGCAGTGGACAGCCGGAAATAATCAGCCGGCTTACTGCGCAAGAGATAATCACAATGTTGAACGAACTCCCCGAGGCACACAAAACAGTGTTCTGCCTATATGAAATTGAAGGATACAGCCACGATGAGATAGCCGGACAACTGAACATGAGCATAAGTACATCGAGAGTATATCTGATGAGGGCCAAGAAAAAATTAAGGGAATTGTATCAGGTTTATTATAACACAAACCATAAATGATATGGATAAAGATAATGAGATAGGGAAAGAGTTGAGCGAGCAGATAAAAGATACCCTTGCCGGATATGAAGAGGAGTATGTGGCAGGAGCATGGGAGAATTTTGCACGCAAACAGAAGTACATCCTTAAGAAAGAGGAGCATAGAAGGCAAAGAGTTGTCTTCCTTCGCTATGCCGTCGGTCTTGCTGCGTGCCTTCTACTGGGGGTAATCGTACTCAACATGTATCAGAAAGAGCCTTCAAAAGAAGGAGAGCAACTAGCCGGAACTAACAGCTCTCAGATAGCGGTGATAGAAAACGGCAGTAAGACTGACCCCGACCAAATTGGTAAAAACGAAGCGCAGCAAACAAATTTGCAACAAATAGCTAAACAGCAAATTACGAACCGACAGACTCCGATAAAGAAAACAGCTGCTCTACAAACTACTTCTCTACAAACTACTTCTAAACAAATAACTCCGCAACAGACAACCACGCCGCAAACTACTGCTCAACAAATAGCAGCCCAACAAACAACCACACCGCAAACAACTACACCGCAAACCGCCACTGCAAACACTCCCAATACACCACCATCAACTGCTCCTCAGCAGGCAATAGCTGTCATCACTCCTGTCAACACTCCTGCAGACAATGCCGACAATAGAACGGCAAGAAAAGTGCGATTCGGAATAAATGTGGCCCAGGGAATAAATTCAACAACAACATCCACCGCATTCAACTATTCAGGCGGAGTCAATGTAGACATCCCATTATCAAAGACTCTGGCATTATCTACAGGCATGCAGATAGAAAATCAATCAGTAGAGAGTAAAAGTACCGTCAGCAAAACCGCCATCCCATCCGACAACAGGAGGGCAAGTCTTATAAACCTCGACTTTCCATTGAACATCAAATGGAAGTTCCTGTCCAGAAAATCCGGCAGCTATTATATTGCAGGCGGAATATCGTCCCTTGCATACCTGAGCGAAAAGTACACAACCACATCACGCAAGCAAGAGCTCAGAGAGGTTGTATCATTTACGGGAAACGAACCGACAAGAACTTACAAGTTGGAGAACGTAGAGACAACAACCACAAACACAGCCGGAGCATCAAATCAGTTCGACATAGCCGGCCGTCTGAACATCAGCATAGGGTTTGAAAAACAGATCTCCCCTACACTCTACCTGCACATCGAGCCCTTCATGAAAATCCCTGTATCGGGGCTGGCATCAGAGAATCTGATATTCACCACCAGCGGAATCACGTTTAAAATCTCGTTTTAAGTTATATTGGTAAGATCACCGGCCACGCCGCTCCGTATATGGATATCTCTTTGTGGAAAAGGAATTTCTATGTTGTGTTCTTTGAACTTTTTAAAGATTGCAAAATACAGTTCACTTTTGAGATCCTTTGGTTTGTCTATATATTCGCTTGTCCAAACTAGTATTTGAAAACGCAGACTACTATCGCCAAACTCGTCAAAACGCACATGTGGCTCCGGTGTTTCAAGAACTCCCGGGTTCTCCTTTGCCACATCCAACAGCAGGTTCCTTATAATTTCCGGATCTTCCTTGTAAGAAACACCCACACCAAAATTCAATCTCACCTCTCTGTTGTTGAGGCTCCAGTTGATAACTCTTTTATTTATTAGGTCGGAATTGGGCACAATAACAGCAATGTTGTCATTAGTTATAATCGTGGTTGCTCTTGCAGAAATATTGATGATATTGCCGGCAATGTCGTCCATCTCAACCCGGTCACCAACCTTTACCGGCCTCTCAAACAGGATTATAATACCACTGATAAAATTATTGGTAATGCTCTGCAGACCAAAACCAATACCAACACCCAAGGCACCCACCAATATCCCCAATGCGCTCAGATCTATCCCCGTGGTCTGAAAAATGATTATCAGGCCGGTAATGAGCAATATGTACCTGACAATTGTGCCTACCGATTCGCCAACTCCAACATCTAAATGATACCTGGGAAAAATCTTTCTGATCAACAATTTTCTGATTAGTCCGGAAAGATAAATCACCAGAAAAAGAGAAAGTATAAGAAAGAAAAATGTTTTTGTAGTAAATGGGCTATCCCCGAAATGAAATAATTCAATATTCCAGGTCTTTTTCATCCAGTGAAGGATCTCTTCTACATTATTCATATTGTCGATATTTATTTGTGTAAAGATACAATAAAAATCCAGCCCTATGCTTTCATGGCCAAGTCCTCATATTCAGATAGTTATCGAAATTATTTATTTGACGTAATGGCCTCATTATCAATGTTTGGCCATGAAAGCATAGGGCTGGGCAGCAGAGTTGCTGAGTGGCATGTATATTGTACATATACTTACAAAGTGTAAGTTAAGGGCTAATCAAAAGGCGCAAAAATATTATATCATGAAGACAATCAAGAGATTAAAAGAGTTAGCGGCAATAGCTGTCGTTATACTATCGACGACTATGTTTACCGCATGTGGGTTGATAGGCGTAGGAATATCATCGGGACAACCAGGATATGGTTATGGTGATGAAAATCCTCAGTGGGCCCCTCCATATTACAGCGGAGCGCGATACTATTATTTACCGGATATAGAATGCTATTACGATCTTTCGAATAGGAATTTTATTTATCTGACCGATGGCCGATGGTTCTATACGCAGAATATCCCGTCGATGTACTCAAATTTCGATTTGTATAACAGTTTTGCCATAGTTCTGGATATCAACGTGTATCAACCATGGATGCATCATCAGTACTATGTTTCACATTATCCGAGGTATTACTATCGCGACTACTACGATCACAGTAATTTCCCCTACGTAAGAGGATTCAATGAGAACAGGAGGAGTGCAATTTACTGGGGCGAAAACGACAGGCACAGGGCTCGCAAGTGGGACGACCAGAATGTGAGAACAAACCGGAACTTCAACTATTCTAAAGAGGACCGCCAGCAACAACAAAACTGGAACAATCAGAATCAAGGAGTACGCAGAGAAAATCAGGAGTTCAACAGGCAGAACCAAGATGCCAACAGACAGATCCAGGATATCAACCGCCAAAATCAGGATGTCAACCGGCAGAACCAAAATACCAACCGCCAAAACCAGGAGTACAACAGACAGAACCAAGAGAACAACCGACAGAATCAAGATGTCAAACGCCAAAATACAGAAAACAATCGCCCACCGGTCACAACTCAGCAAGGTGACAGGAACGAGAAGACCAACTATTACGGCAAGCCGATAGGTAACTCGGTGAAGGTGAGGAAAGAAATGCAGAACCGCGAGCAGCAACAAAAAGCTGAAGTGAAAAAGAATACTGAACAAAAAAGAAATGCCGAAGTAAAGAAGAATACTGAGCAAAAACAAAAAGCTGAAACAAAAAAGAGCGAGGAGAAAAAGAAAGAGAAGAAAGAGTCAGGATCTGTTTACAGGAGGTAACACCTTGCCACAGTTTTTGGCAAGTGATTCATTATCAAATATAACTGCTTGTCATTTATTTTATAAGTCATTGAAGTTATTCTCGTAGCACGGCTGCGGGAAATAACTTTAACTTAAATTCGAAAATGGTATCTGCAAAGCCCACGCAAACACCTACTTGCCAAAAACTGTGGCAAGGTGTTGGGGTATTGAACAAATTACCGAAGCAAACAAGTAAAATTACCTTTATCGCGTTGAGAGAGCCATTTCAACCGTATGCACCGGTGTAAAGTATCCCGGAAATTTTTTTGTTTTTCAAAAACAAAATGTATATTTGCCATTATTACGTGCAATAAATGTGATTATATACACATAAACCGCACAAAAAACGTGTTTATATGAAAATTCAAAGAGATATTATCGAACAACTAAAGCAATGGAAAAACAGGGAGGGACGCAGGCCTATCCTGTTGAAAGGAGCACGTCAAACCGGAAAAACGTGGATCATGGAAGAATTCGGAAAGGAATATTTCGACTATGTAGCCACATTCAATTTTGATAAAACAGAAGAGCTTGCAGGTGTATTTGAAAAGACAAAAGATATACAACGAATTCTGAAGGAGCTTACTTTGTTCACAGATGTGCCCATCGAACCGGGGAAGACACTTCTTATTTTTGATGAGATACAGGCATGCGAAAGTGCACTTAATAGCCTGAAATACTTTTGCGAAGATGCTCCTCAATACCACATAATTGCGGCAGGCTCATTATTAGGAGTAGCGATTCACAAGAAGAAAATGTCGGTTCCGGTAGGTAAAGTTCAAATTTTTAGAATATACCCTGTTACATTCAAAGAGTTTCTACGCGCTTCAGATCCTCAAACATATGTGTATGTTAACACTATGGAGCAAATAGAACCCTTACCGGAAATCATCCTCCATAAATTAGAGCTGGAATATAAACGTTACCTCGTTTGTGGCGGTATGCCAGAAGCTGTTACAACTTTGCTCGGGAATGAAGGAATGCAAGCTGTGGAAGCGGTTTTGCAAAATATTCTGGACCTGTACACACTGGATTTTTCCAAATATGCGGCACCGGCAGATATCCCACGAATCAATACTTTATGGTGCTCCCTGCCTTCACAATTAGCTAAAGAAAACAGGAAATTTCTTTATAACGTGGTTAAATCCGGTGCCCGGGCACGTGAATATGAAGATTCATTACTTTGGCTGGAAGAGGCCGGATTGATTTATCGCGTTTTCAATGTTACCAAGCCAGGCATTCCTCTAAGTGCCTACCAGGATATGTCTGCCTTTAAAGTATATGCATTCGACTGTGGTTTATTAAGACGTTTGGCCAGACTATCTCCTGAGGTGATTCTATCCGGAAACGCCGGATATATTGAGTTCAAAGGAGCTTTAGCCGAGAATGCCATTTTGCAGGCACTCGTCCCTCAATCGGACGGATTACCGTATTATTGGAGTTCTCAGAACAGAGCAGAAGTAGATTTTCTCCTGCAACAAGGAACAATTGTTATTCCGGTTGAGGTTCAAGCTCAAAATAGAGTCAGCGGAAAAAGTCTGTCCGTCTATACGGCCAAATTTGAACCCTCGTTAAGAATACGTTATTCAATGAATAATCTTAAGGAAAATGATGGGTTGCTTAGCCTTCCATCTTTTCTTGCCGACTGGACATACAAGATAATCTCAGCCCTATGCTTTCATGGCCAAGCGCTCACATTCAGATAGTTATAGAAATTACTATTTTCGCGTAAAGGCCTCATTATCAATGTTTGGCCATGAAAGCATAGGGCTGAGAATTCCTCTGATCCTTCTCACAAACAAGACAATGGGAGAGTGCCTCTTATAGTTGGCAACGGCCAGGATATCAGATCTTTTCACCTTTTCTATTGAGGTGAGGGAATCACCCTTTAGAAATACTATTTCATTATTTGGTATCTCTATAACTCTGTGTAAAATAAAGCCCTTCCTGTATCTGTACAGAACCACATCTCCCACACAAAGAGAGAGTTCTTGGGTAAAAGGCACAAGAGAGACAACGTCTTTTCCCTCTTCAAGAGTTGGAAACATACTATTGCCCCGGACAGTTAACTTAACCGACACACCCTCTTTAAGGCTCTCCTCAATTATCTCTAAAGCGATAAAATTATCAATTGCTTTCATACTCCCTCCTTATTATTGAAAACAGCAGAGTGTGTCAATATTGCGGCATCCACACAAGGGAGGCACCTTAGCTTGTATACAGGTATAGAGCCTATTAAAACAGAAATGATATTGCAGGCACACTCCTCAAAATGGTCGAACTGCATAAATTGTGGAGGGAAAGAGGGAAACAGAGCCCTAAAAGCCTCCAATTTGTGAACCCTCACAATATGATTATCGCTGCCCTGTTCCAAACGGACAAATGCTGCTACAGGATAGCTCTCATTAAGATAAACCCTCCCTTTGCCGCTCCATGGAGAACCGTATACATAAGTTTTTCCATCGGCACCAATACTTAAAACTGGACTATCGTCGTTAAGTGCCTTTGTTGCAGCAATATGCCTTAACCAGAGCGAAGCCTGAGTGCTTTTGCCTATGCCGGACTCTCCAAGAAACAGGAGAGCAAAATTATTACAAACCACAGCAGAAGAGTGAATTGGAACCCTCATTTTTCCAATTCCATAAAACGCATATACTATCCAAAGAGCAAAAGCAAGGGAACCGGGAGAGAGATCTCCTCTAATCTCGCAAAACACTTTGTTATTACTTTTCGACAAATCAGCTCTTAGCTCCCCGGCTGCAGTTCCGCTGTTTTTTACTTGCAGATGATAAATCTCAGAACCCAATGTCTGCCCGACAGGCAGAGTCAACCTGCATAACTCATCGCCTGCGGCGCTAGCTTCGGGAGCCTCATTGCTGCTAAATAGCTCTATATTAATATCACCAGGAGAGTCCACAGGCACCCCTTTATAGCTGAAGCATGAGAATCCACCTAGTTTAGAACATACTAATAGCGATAATGGGTAGTCTAATACCAAATGGATGCCGCCTATCAGGTAATGGGCCCTACATCTGTTATCCTGTTGCATATTTCAAGCATTTTCTCTCTGTGCGAGATTATTATTATAGTCTTATCAAGTCCAGTTAGAGTATCAATGATTTTCCGTTCGGTGTCGGAGTCGAGCGCAGATGTTGCCTCATCGAGAAGCAGCACCCCGGCACTCTTGAAAAGCGCCCTTGCGATTGCCAACCGCTGCCTCTCACCTCCCGAAAGCAGCACACCACCTTCGCCCGGCCTCCAACTATCTGCAGAGTTAAGCTTTGAGACAAAATCGTCCAGCGATACCATCTTAAGAACCTCTCGAACATCAGGAGTAAGATCATCGTCTCTTAAAGTAATATTGCGGGCAATTGAGGCATCTAAAAGGAAAGAGTCCTGCGACACATAGCCGGTAAGCTTATGCCAGCTTTTAAGATTGTACAATCCAAGATCTATCCCGTTAAGAAGAATCACCCCGCTATCAGGTTTGTAAATCCCTAAAATCAGAAGCATAAGGGTGCTTTTACCCGACCCGGAAATGCCCCTGATACCAACTCTCTCACCCCTTTGGATTTTCATTGAGAACCCTTTTAACACATCCGTGCCATCACCAAAAGAGAAATCGACATCTTTAAGTTCAAGAGATTCAAATACAGAACATTCCAGTTTGCATCCTTCCGGTGCGGGCTCCTCTATCTTAACCCCACAAATCCACTCTCTCTCCGAACGAATCATATCAACTGAGTATGAAGTGTTTCTTAAAGTGTCAAGGTTAGATAAAACCGAACGCACTGCCGGTAGCATTTTAAGTGTAGCAGCCGTAAATATAGCAATAATAGGTATCAGAGTTTGGGAGAGAGGCTTCCCTCCATAAACAACCCCAAAAATTATTATTAAAATGGCAATTATTGCCACCAGCCCCATCTCAACAGAGCGGCCGGAAATACTTTTTAGTCTGTCAGTGTATATTCTGGTCCCGGATATTTGCTCAAGGCCAGATTTGAAAATGTTTCTAATCTCACCAAAGACATTACCAACAGCTATGTCCGGATATCCTCTGAATGTCTCGGCTGTTATTTTCCATTGCTTTCTCTTTGCAATATTGTCCTCTTTTCCCGCTCGCCTCATCTTCTCACCGGTAATAAAAGCAAAAAGAAAAACCATAGGCACAAAAATTACAATTTCTGCAACGGCCGCTCCTGCATTTACCCAGAATAAAACAACAACTATCAGTAGAATCAGTAGAGTGTCGCTAAGAAGAGAAAGAAGAGCATTTACGTATCCGAAAACAAAAGTGTAGCAAACAGAATTAACATTGTGCGAAAGCGATGACACTCCTTGCTCTTTTATAAAAGTATACCCTTTGTAAAAATAGTGTTCGAATAGCCTTATCGAGTAGTTACGGTAGAGTTCCTGCAGCTTACGGCTCCTGAAGATGTCAATTTTATGCAGAGCCAGATTCTTTAGAGCGAAGAAAATGAAAGATCCTGCCGCAACCAGTATAGCATGACCTGCTCCTGATTTTGCTGAGTCAATAACATAAAGCAGAAGTTTGAACATAACGGCAACTCCTGCCAGTTCGAGCAGCGACCCCAGAATAGTAAGGGCAGCAACAATCCATTTTGCTTTTCCCGGCCAGAGTGACTCCGCCTCTTTAAAGAGATCCGTCAGTTTTGAATATTTTAAACGCATATCCTACATGTTTTAGAAACGCCCGCCCAAAATACCCCCTCTCAATAAGATCGTATTTCCACTTTATGTCTATCATATACTCAGCTCCTCTTATCTTCCTCTTTAAGACATTCATCTGCTCTATTTTAGAGATATCCCTTCTTTTTGTTATGTTAACAAAAGTATCCTCGTAAATCCTCTTTACAACACCTTGGTCTGGGGGCTCAATTCCGGATGCAGAATAAAAGTCAAGGATGTGCTTTTCGATACCAATCTCGCCTAAGCACTCCGATATCAGACGGACAAGGCCGGTAAACAGATAAAGCTGTCTCTCCTCCTTAAGAATCTTAAATATCTCAGGCAACCTAGCGGCGCATTCCGCGTTCCCACTATAGCTCTTCAGAAGCAGATAATGATCTGTAAGGTGTCTCAGAACTATTCCCTTACTTAAAAAATGGACAATAATATGACGAATGTTGAAAAGCAGATGGAAATCCTCAATCTTACCTTCTTTAATCATCATTTGCATGTGCCTCTCCAGATTTCTGTCAAAGCGGTTACCGGCCACATTAAGGAGCGTCTTGTGATTCTCTACAGGCACCCCTTTATAATAGAAACTTGAGTGTTTCAGACCTGTTCTTGTAACCTTAATGCCCATCTTTTCAATGATCCCGTTTCCTCTCGCATAATTGCCAAAAAGGAAAATGTCTATGTCGCCGCACTCTCTGTGTTCACTAACAGGGTAGAGTACGGAAAGAGTGGCCCCTTTTAGCACAAGAACCTCTATTTGTTCGTCAGAAAAGATACTCTTCAACTCCTCAAGGACACTCAACTGCCTTTGGTAACGCCTCTCAATTTTCTCTACACTCAGATACCACCTCAACCAAATATCTTTTGGCACCAACTCCTTTACCCCGGCAACCATTCCATCTGTCGCCAGAGCCGTTACCCCATGCCTTGCCGCGGTATCTAACAGTTCGTTCCAGTCGCTATGCGACATAGAGGAAAAGAGGGTGTCGGGACTCTCGTTTACGGCACCTTTGAGAGCACCGGAAACCAGAAAAAGCAATCTGTCCTCTGTTTGCGTAAATACCATATTAACAAATTGTTAAAGTAGTTAATCAGTAAAGTAGTCAAGCAGTCATTCAGTAACAAGTCCGGCCTCTTTCATAGACGCCAGCCAGCTTAAAGAGTCCCTCTCTGCATCCGCAGGATCTATCCCATACTTATTAACAAGCAGGGTGGCAGCATGCTCAATAGTGAAGTCCTTGTCTTTCAGTTCATTGAAAAGAAGCTCGGCGGTACTGTTCATAAGAACCACCTTTGTGAGATCTAACATACCTTCGCTTTTAACTAAAAGTATCTTATCTCCGGCAATATCACGGAACTTACAACTTTGCAGGATTTTCATAGAATTATGTTTGTATGTAAATATAAATATAACTAAAAAATTCAGCCCCAGCGCATTCACCTTGCCACAGTTTTTGGCAAGTGATTCATTATCAAATATAATCGGTTATCATTTATTTTAAAAGTTATTGAAGTTATTCTCGCAGCCCGGGTTATTCCCGCGCTCAGCAAGCCCACAAAAGGCTTGCGATATGAGCGGGAAATAATCCGGAACCCAGCTGCGGGAAATAACTTCAAATCAAAAAGGCATCTGCTATAAAAAAGGCATCTGCTATACCAAAATGGCATCTACAATACCCACTCCAACAATTACTTGCCAAAAACTGTGGCAAGGTGTCACCTCGCAAGGTGTCACCTCTTCAGCATCCTCACCACATCATAAAAGCTTTCGTGGGTGACTGAGGAGATTTGACGATATGTTGCGTTGCCATGATCCCTGAGGATTTGCATCGTTCTAATCAATTCCTTACGCGAAATTTCGTTCAATTTCCTCCCTTGGAGAATGAAAACCAAATCTGTTGAAACTTCGTGATCTGTAGGTCTGATTATATGCTTCTCTTTATAATGCTCTTTTACTTTATTATTCACACCCTCAGTCCCTTCCAGTGACCAAAACTCTTTTAAATGATGTAAAGCACTTAAATGCAGATGGTTATTTGATGTAAACAGGTAATTATTCACCAAATTGCTCACCTCTATAAACTTACCTAAATAATTGTAGTAACCATTCTTTGTAAAATGGTAGGAACTCCACCGATATTTGGTTATGTTTTCACAAATTCCCGCCCTAATCGGGTTTGTAAGTATGTATAAGTAATTATAGAGAAGATACTCCTCATTATCAATCAATTTGCTTGAGAAAGGACTGTTGAAAAGCTGTCCGCTCAGCCCTTTGCGCCTATTGAACCACTGATTAAAGCTCATCAGCAGAGACCGCATAAATGCATTCAATGCGCGTGTATATATCTGTAAATGAACATGATTGTCCATCAGTACAAAAGCCGATACAACCGTTTCATTCTTCTCAGCAGACCTTTGACACCGCTCAAGAAAACCCACAAAATCGGTAGTATCGTAAAAAACGTTATACCGATTGCTCCCCCTTATCCACACGTGGAAAAAGCCAACCTGCGCCCGCCTGGGCTCATTTGCTACAACCGCTGAACTTTGAAAATTCTCAACCGACACCGACTCCGGCTCCGACGCCGACACAGACTTATCGGCGGCATTCACATTCACAGACCTATCGACAACACTCACTAACGCAGAAATATCCTTCATCACAATCCCTCCCACAAATTTCTAGGCGCAATTTACAAAAAAACAAGACACACACAACACACACGACACAAAAACAAGACCCACCCAGCCCTACACCTTGCCACAGTTTTTGGCAAGTGATTAATAATTAAGCTAATAAAACAAGCATATTTTCTTCTTGCTTTCTTCTTGTTACCAAATCTCAATAAATTGTATTCTCAATAGTCACAATATCAACTACATGCCAAAAACTGTGGCAAGGTGCCTCCCGAAGCCAAATTCATAAATCGAATACGGCCAAAATCCTAAGTAAAAATCGGCCAAATTCCTAAATATTCCGATAGAAATTTTTGTATATTGACTGATATTACGCATCTTTGCTAACAGAATTCAAAAAACAATTTATGAAGGAATATAAAAAAAGAATTGCAGACAGTATTCTACAAGATAAATTGGAGGCAATGGGAGCGGTCTTGATAGAAGGACCTAAAGCTTGCGGCAAGACTACAACAGCAGAACAGCAAGCTAAAAGTATACTTTACTTGGCAGATCCGCGAACAAAAACGCAGAATTTGCAAATGGCTGAGACTAATATAACTATGTTGCTTGAAGGTAAAACACCAAGATTGATTGATGAATGGCAATTGGCACCTAAATTTTGGGATGCCATCCGATTTGAAGTTGACCATAGAAATGAAGATGGCCAGTTTATGCTGACCGGATCTGCAGTACCGGTTTCTACAGATGATATCCAACATACAGGTACGGGACGTTTTGGATGGATTACAATGCGCCCAATGAGTCTTTGGGAATCTGGAGAATCTTCTGGAGGTATCAGTCTTGCTGAACTTTTTCAGTCTCCCGGACAAATTGGTGCCAATAATAATCTTTCTTTTGAACAACTTGCATACGTTGTTTGTCGTGGAGGTTGGCCGAAAGCAATTCTTAAAAAAACGGAGAAGGCCGCACTTATACAGATTGAAGAATATTTTGAAGCGATTACACGTTCTGATATATCGCGAGTAGATAATGTCAATCGCAATCCGGAACGTGCAAAACGGCTCATGCGTTGTTATGCAAGACATCAAGGCACACAATCCAGTATTGCCACCATTTTAGCGGACCTTTCAGTAAATGAAACTGACAGCCTGAGCGAAGCGACCATTGATTCCTATCTCACAGCCTTGCGGAAAATTTTTGTAATCGAGGATATGCCTGCATGGAACCCGAATCTTCGTTCCAAAACAGCCATTCGCACTTCAGATACACGTTATTATACAGACCCGTCTATTGCGACAGCTGCACTTGGATTGGGGCCAAAAGACTTAATCAATGATTTAAAAACCTTTGGACTATTTTTTGAAACTTTATGCGTTCGCGATCTCCGTGTCTATGCCGATGCGTTGGGTGGAACTGTTTATCATTACAGAGATAAGAACGGATTGGAATGTGATGCTGTGGTTCATTTGAGAAATAGCTCTTTTGGACTAATAGAAATCAAGTTAGGCGGCGATAAGTTGATAGAAGAAGGTGCGCGAACACTCACAGCCTTAACTGAAAAAATTGACACCAACCGGATGAAAACACCTGCCTTCCGTATGATACTTACTGGAGTTGGTGAATATGCATATAGACGAACAGATGGAATATATGTAGTACCTATCGGGTGTTTGAAAGATTGACACACTAAAGGCTCCAGTAAACCATGTCGTGGATTTTGCCCCGGTAGAGGCCTTTTATGTCGGCAAGGACGGCCCGGGGAGTGGTGAGTGAGCGGAAGTATGCTTCGTCCAGAGAGTGATACTCACGGTGAGAGACAGCCACCACAACCGTGTCGTATTCGTGAAGCATAGGTTTTTCGATTAGAGATATGCCATATTCGTGAAGAACCTCAGAGGCAACGGCACGAGGATCCATAACATCTACCGATACCCCGTAGTCGAGCAGTTCGTTGATTATATCCATAACCTTGGAGTTGCGGATATCGGAGACATCCTCCTTGAAGGTGATACCCATAACAAGCACACGGGCATTCATAATATTCTTGCCAAGACGAATCATCTCCTTTACAAGCTTCTTGCCAATGTAACCCCCCATGGAGTCATTCACAAAACGACCGGAGTTAATAACCTGAGGATGATACTTAAGCTGATGAGCCTTGTGGACAAGATAGTAAGGATCTACCCCAATACAGTGACCACCAACCAGCCCCGGATAAAACTTAAGGAAGTTCCATTTAGTGCCCGCAGCATCCAGAACATCAAAGGTATTTATACCAATCCTGTTGAAGATAATAGACAACTCATTCATAAGAGCAATATTAACGTCACGCTGCGTGTTCTCGACAATCTTCCCCGCCTCGGCCACCTTAATGTTGGGAGCCCTGTGAACCCCAGCAGTAACAACCAACTCGTAAACCCCGGCAACAACCTCAAGAGCCTCGGCGTCGCAACCCGAAACAATCTTGACAGTATTCGTAAGCGTATGCACCTTATCACCCGGATTAATCCTCTCCGGAGAGTAACCAACCTTGAAGTCTACACCAAACTTAAGCCCCGACAGCTTCTCCAGCAACGGAACACAATCCTCCTCGGTGCAACCAGGATACACAGTGGACTCATAAACAACATAGTCGCCCTTTTTCAGTACGGTGCCCACAGTTTTGGTAGCACCCAGCAGTGGTTTAAGATCCGGCATATTAGCATCATCAATAGGAGTGGGCACAGCCACAATATAGAACGACGCCTCCTTAAGCACCTCAACCGACGAAGTATAAGTAATGTCGGCATTGAGGAACGCCTCATCTGCCAGTTCGCCGCAAGGGTCGCTCCCGGCCCGCATTTTAGCGAGGCGCTCCTCATTTATATCAAACCCTATAACTGAGATTTTCCTGGCAAATTCCAGAGCGATGGGAAGACCCACATAACCCAAACCGACAACAGCGAGTTTAGATTTTTTAGAGAGAAGATTGGTGTACATATAGTTGATTTTGAATGTTTAAATTACCATTATGTGCTTTATTATCGCATTAGTTTATTTCTGTAATAATCGGAATAATTCTTTACATATTCTGATTTTAAATGTGTGCCATCAAGGAAACAACTGTCATGTAGGAAAATTATATTTTCAAAATAATTTTCGAAAACTGTCGCCAATCCATTATTCAAAATTTCATTTTTATCAATTCCTTCAACATCCGATTTTCCATTGAACCTTATTGGGGTAGGCAAAATAATGAGCTTGAAATTGTGCTTATTGCTTAAATCTTTAATTTTAGTAATATATTCAATTGAAATAGGTGACAGAAATGAGTATTTTATAGTATCAGTTGAAATAAAATTTGGAGCCCAATTAGAAGTTAAAACAACACTAAACCTACAAAAATTGGAATATGGTATTTTTTTTATTTGTTCAGTTACTTTTTTTGTAAACAGTGGTTTATACTCATCTATATAAAATGGTTTTAAGAAATAATGGAAGGTATATATTTGATTTAAATTATTTCTAAAGCTAGAGGGAGAATAAATTAAAACGACGGTATCAACTTTATTACCAGCATTTAAATAATTGTTTAATAAGATAAAATGCCCCACCATAGAAACTGCTTGATTACAAGTCAGTGAATTGATAGTGTCATCATTTGTGGTATTGGGGAATAATTGGTTCCCCACGCTATCCCCAATAATAATTTTTTTTGTCTTGTTTTTTTGTTTGCTTTTAAAAATTGAGCGATATATTTCAGACCCTGCAACAGTAAACTTATATCTGTCTGTCAAAGCCAAATATGAAGTTATTATAACTATTAAAGAACATCCAATAAGAGAAAATATGATGCAACTTAAAATAAATTTTCTCATATTTAAAACTGGAAATAAATAAATTGTTGTTTAGACCCCGCGAAGAAGTAAATGGTTAAAACAATACTGTAATACATCGCCCATCTTACAGGTTTATACCATTTTATCCCCAAATTTGCAAGTGCATATTGTTGTTCTCTTCCAAGCCACTCAACTATTAAAAATATGCATGTCAGAAAAACTATTGAGACTGCTTTACCAATTCCCGGGAAAAGTGGCATTGTAAATAATGAACCGGAAAATATTTCAGCGATATATCTTAAAGCATGTGTTACATTATCCGCACGAAAGAAAATCCAGGCAAACACAGTTAAGGCGAAAGTAATTCCAATTGCAAAAAATTCCTTTAATGTTGGAAGATATTTACCTTTTGCTACAATATCAAGGTTATTTCGGTTTGTATTAAATACTATTGAAGGCATTATATATAAGGCATTTAGAAAGCCCCATACAATAAATGTCCAATTCGCGCCGTGCCAAAAACCACTTACTAGAAAAATAATAAAGGTATTCCTAATCTTCATCGCCATGCCGCCTTTACTTCCACCTAATGGAATGTAGAGATAGTCTTTAAACCACGAGGAGAGGGAAATGTGCCAGCGCCTCCAAAATTCGGCAATGTCTCGGGAGAAATAAGGAAAAGCAAAGTTTCTTAAAAGGTCTATTCCAAATAATCGGGCTGTACCTAATGCAATATCGGAATATCCCGAAAAGTCGCAATAGATTTGGAAAGTAAAAAATAATGCACCTAAAACAAGAGTACTTCCTGAATAGCCCCCTGAATTATTGAAAATTGTATTTGCAAATTCTGCGCAGTTGTCGGCAATAACTATTTTCTTGAATAACCCCCACAATATCTGGCGCAAACCATCAACCGCTTTTGAATAATCAAATGCCCGTTTTTTGATAATTTGAGGTAAAAGATGTGTTGCTCTTTCTATTGGCCCGGCTACAAGCAAAGGGAAAAAGCTGACAAAAACAGAATAATTGACAAAGTTTCTTTCAGGTTTGATTTTGTTTTTATAAAGGTCAAGAACATAGGACAAACCATGAAAAGTATAAAAGGAAATTCCTACGGGTAATATCACCTGTAATGAACCTAAATTTGCTTTTAATCCTAATAATGCCAGTCCGTCAGCAAATGAAGCAGCAAAAAAGTTGTAGTATTTAAATACTCCAAGAAAACCTAAATTGACACCTATACTAAGCCACAACCAAAACAATTTCTTTCTCCGGTTTGTAGCCTCATGTATTTTAATACCTGTAAAATAGTCTAATAAGGTCGAAAAAATAAGTAAAAACATAAACCGCCAGTCCCAACAAGCATAAAAGAAATAACTTGAAACGAGCAATAAAATATTTTGATATCTTAAATTTCCTTTTTTTACAAACCAGTAAAGAATAAAAACAATCGGTAAGAATATTGCAAAGTTTACTGAGTTAAAAAGCATAAAAAATTGGTTATGTTTAAAGGTTGCCTAGTGGGTACAATACCAATGATACAATCGTTGCACTCCCTCTTCAATTTCTATTTTGTGATGCCAACCCAAAGATTGAATTTTTGAGGGATTGGTCAGTTTGCGCATTGTACCATCTGGTTTGTGGGAGTTAAATTTCAGTTCACCCTGGAAGCCGACTTTTTCTTTAATGAGGTTTGCCAGGTTAAAAATGGAGATTTCTTTGCCGGTTCCTATATTTATATGAGTATTTCTGATTACAGGATATTGACTAATAATATCTTTATTGGCAACATCTTTAAAATCAATATTTTCCATAACAAACACACAAGCATCGGCCATCTCCTCACTCCAGAGGAACTCTCTCATTGGAGCTCCGGTACCCCAAATCTCAACAGAAACCGCGTTATTTCCTAAAACAGAATTATACCCCGATGTTATCAACCCGAATTTTTCAAACTTTGAAAGTATATCAGTATTAGAAGAATCTCCGTTAACACCCTCTACAGGCCTTTTGGTCAGATCATTATGGATAGCTTCCCAATCATTATCCTCAATGCACTTGCCCAAATGAATTTTTCGAATGAGAGCAGGCAGCACATGAGAAGTTTCAAGGTTGAAATTATCATTGGGTCCATAAAGATTTGTAGGTATAACACTAAGAAAATTAGTGCCATACTGAAGATTATAGCTTTCGCACATCTTTATACCGGCAATCTTGGCAATAGCATAAGGCTCATTTGTATACTCAAGAGGGGAGGAGAGCAGACAATCTTCAGACATTGGTTGAGGTGCTTCACGAGGATATACACTAGTACTTCCAAGAAATAGCAGCTTCTTTACACCGCTTTTCCAGGAACTATGAATTGTGTGATTCAGAATCATCAGGTTCTCGTAGATGAATTCCGCGCGATAGGTACTATTTGCCATAATTCCACCCACTTTTGCAGCAGCCAGAAATACATATTCAGGTTTTTCGCTTACAAAGAAATCCTCTACGGCCTTTTGGTTAGTCAAGTCTAGCTCTGAGATAGAGCGAAGAACAAAATTGGAATATCCTTTAGATTTAAGATTATTTAAGATAGCAGAGCCAACCAAACCCAAGTGACCTGCAACATATATTTTACTGTCTTTATTCATTATACAATTTTAAAATTCCATTTACTCAAAATAATTGAAGGTACTAAAACCTCCCTCCTTAATCCAAGCCTCTTTCTGCATCAGCTTAATGTCGGACTCCATCATATCTTCAATCAACCCCTTAAGATCGTATTGAGGCTCCCAACCAAGGCGAGTTCTGGCTTTAGTTGAATCACCAATTAAAAGATCCACTTCGGTAGGGCGGAAGTATTGTGGATCTACTTTAACTATTGGCATTTTACCCTTAATAACTTCGTAAATATGACTTAAGTATTTTTCCCCAACTTTTTGAGAAAATAACTTCTCGTCAACTGCTGTCACGAGACCTTCTTCTAAAATGCCATCACCGCTAAAAGTAATTTCCAGACCAATCTCTTCGCCAGACATTATGATGAAATTCCGAATAGAGGTGGTCACGCCGGTAGCAATAACATAATCATCGGGTTGTTCCTGCTGCAGAATCAGATACATGGCTCGAACATAATCCTTGGCATGACCCCAATCGCGGTGGCTCGACAGATTTCCCAAGAAAACCGACTCCTGCATACCCAAGGCAATACGGCTCAATGCCCGAGTGACCTTGCGAGTAACAAAGGTCTCGCCACGCACCGGCGACTCATGATTGAACAATATTCCGTTACTGGCATGCAGCCCAAAAGCCTCCCGGTAGTTAACAGTTATCCAGTAGGCATACATTTTTGCAACAGCATAAGGTGAACGAGGATAAAACGGAGTAGTCTCCTTTTGAGGCACCTCCTGCACCATACCATATAATTCTGATGTGGAAGCCTGATAAATACGGGTTTTATTAGTCAAACCAAGCAATCTCACAGCCTCCAAAAGGCGCAAAGTACCAACCCCATCTGCATTGGCTGTATATTCAGGTGTGTCAAAACTCACCTTTACATGGCTCATAGCAGCCAGATTGTAGATCTCGTCGGGCTGCACCTCCTGAATAATACGAGTGAGGTTCATTGAGTCGGTGAGGTCTCCAAAATGAAGCATAAAATTACGGTTCTCTATATGCGGATCCTGATAAATATGGTCAATACGATCTGTGTTAAACAGAGAAGAGCGTCGTTTAATGCCGTGTACAATGTAATCTTTCTTAAGAAGAAACTCAGAGAGATAGGCACCATCTTGCCCTGTGACCCCTGTAATAAGAGCTATTTTTTGTGACATATTGTTGTATGATTATTCTTCAAAGTTTGAAAATTAAACAAATTATTTTTTGGGATAATTGCAAATATGAAATTTAAATTGTAGTTTTGTGCCGAGTTCATCCTACCGTTCGGAGGAAGGAAATCGAAAAGCGTTAGTCCTTGATGACTGGCGCTTTTTGCCTTTAATATAAGTCAGGCAATCTTCTTTTCTTATATTTATTTTCAATTTTAAACTTATCTTTTCCTCTAAGATGGTAGGCAGAAAGCAGATAGTATTCATTTGTATTTCTAAGAGGCTCAAGGACGATTACATAAAATTCTTTGACATCATATATATATGTTCTAATGCAATCTTTGTCTTCTGCACTAAAAATGTAAACATCATCTTTTTTTTGTTCCTCTAAATGATATCTAATCCAATGAAGACGGACAGACCGGTGTCTGTCGTACTCTCTATTTTTTTCTTCTTTATTAAAAGTAGTGGTTGTAAGGTGAGTAAACAATGTTTCTATTGATACGACACCATCCTTCGGTGTTGGATTTATTTTTCTACTTTGGAAAGTGAAATTGTCATTTCTTACAATATCCCTTTCAAATATTCCTTTTAATGAAGCTGTTCTTATTGCTTCACTCATTGAATCTAATTCCAAAAGGGAATTATATTTCTTTAGCAGATTAAATGGCATACTTACCTTAGTTCTATGAAAAAAAGGTTAAGTTTCTTTTCATTATATGATGAAATTCTATCAAGAGGCTGTTCTGAGTGCTTTTTAATTTTATCAATTAGTTGTAATTTAGCTACTACTACCTTCTTATCATCATTAATATTATAAGACAAGGCCCCTGTAATAAAATCTGCTATTTGTAATAAGATGCTTTCATGAGATCTGATATTTTGCACGTTCCTGAATACTCCAAATTTAGTATTTAGTATTTCTTTCAACTTATTTACTTTTATAGCGCTAAGGTCATCTTTAATATCAAGATAAACATTGTATGAATAAAGAGTGTTTTTATTATGGTTCAACAAAAAGTAATACATTTTATAGTAAAAAGTATCATAATCCGCTGTTGAAACTTGCTCTTTTTTAACAATAACGGCTCTATACCTTAAATCTGTATCAAAGAAATAGTCAATCAAATCTTTATAGAAAGCAAGTTGGGAGTTTGAAACATTCGACCATTTAATTTCACCATAAAAATTATATTTCTTTTTTAATTCCTTAATCCTTTCAGTGTGTCTTTTAACTTGATTGTAAGCAGCACTGACAGATCCTAAAAGCATATATTTTTTGTGGTCATGCTCAATATGGCAACTTTCATCACAATAAATATTGAATGTTTTATTTAACATTTTAAAAATCTAATAATTGATTTCGATACAAACTTAAAATTACCTCCACTACACGGAGTAAATCTGTTTGGGTGAGGATAGGGCTGGATGGGAGACAGAGCCCATTATTGAAAAGCTGTTCCGACACACCATTGCCGTAGTACGGACAACCTTCGAATACCGGTTGCAGATGCATAGGCTTCCAAAGGGGCCGGGTTTCAATATTTTCTGATTCCATCTTCAGCCGTAGATCTTCGCGTGAGAATCCTGTTTTAGCAGGGTCTACCTGTATGCAGGTGAGCCAGTAGTTTGATTCAAAGTCTGCAGATGGGTTCTCAAAGAAAGAGATTCCGGGAGCATCCTTAAGTAGTTCACGGTATATTTTGTTTATCTCCCTTCTGCGGGAGATATGTTGGTCCAATACATACATCTGACCGCGGCCAATACCTGCGCATATATTGCTCATACGGTAATTGTAGCCTACTTCAGAGTGCTGGTAATGCGGAGCATTGTCGCGAGCCTGAGTAGCATAGAACTTAGTCTTGGCCGCCTCCTCGGGGGTCGAACAAACAAGCGCACCTCCGCCCGATGTAGTAATCATTTTATTACCGTTGAAGGAGAGACAAGCGAAGTGACCAAAAGTACCACAATACTGCCCCAAATACCTCGACCCCAGCGCCTCTGCCGCATCCTCAAGTACCGGAATCCCGTACCTGCCTGCAATCTCCATAATTTTATCCATCCTTGCAGGCATCCCATAAAGATGAACCGGCAGAATCGCCTTTGGAGTATGACCAGTCTTTGCAATTCTGTCCTTTATAGCATCCTCAAGAAGGGCAGGGGAGATGTTCCAGGTGTCGGGCTCACTATCAACAAAAACAGGAGTTGCACCCAGATACTTTATGGGATTTGCAGTTGCAGAAAAGGTGAAAGACTGACAAATCACCTCATCGCCCGGCCCGACACCTAACTGAATCAACCCAAGATGGATTGCAGCTGTGCCTGAACTTAGAGCTACGACGTGTTTATTGCCCCCTAGATATTGCACAAGATCTTTTTCAAATCCATCGACATTAGGACCCAGAGGAACAACCCAATTTGTGTCAAACGCCTCTTGAATATATTGTTGCTCCATGCCACCCATATGAGCGAGCGAGAGCCAGATTTTTTTATTCATCCTAGTTGTTACTTTTAATTACTCTCGCTGGAACACCAACCGCTGTACAATTAGATGGTAGTGATTTGGCAACAACTGCTCCGGCCCCTACTATAGCTCCATCTCCAATAGCCAATTGGTTTATTATTTTTGCGCCTGTTCCAATATAAACATCCTTGCCAATATTTACTTCACCCGATATGTTAACTGTAGGCATAAAGGAACAATAATCTCCAATATTTGTATCATGACCAACAGTACATGATAGATTTAATATAACAAAATTACCGATATTTATATTTACTGTAATTATCACACCAGCACATATAATACAACCCTTACCTATTGAATTAAATTTCATGTCTCCAATAAAGACATTAGGATGTATAATCGTTGGATAAGATATATTGATATTAGTTATGTTATCAATGATTTTTCTTTTTACAATGGGATTCCCAATTGCTATAACTAAAAGAAGATTTTCATTCCACTTGTTCAAATCACTCAATCCACCCAATACAGGAAAATCATTTAGAGTTGTACCCTTATCGATTCCATCGTCAAAGTATCCGATAAAGTCATATTGTTGTTTATGCAAATTTAATTGTTGAATTAAGGAGTGAACCTCTCTTCCAAATCCACCAGCTCCGAATATTGCAATTTTTTTCATAATATATCTATTTATTATTCCCTTTAAATTCTTCCATAGTAGTACTAGTATTTGAGTTAATATCTTCTCTGACAAATACTTTTTTTATTGTTAAAAATAGGATTTTTATATCTAGACACAATGAGATATTATCTACATACCAAACATCATATTCAAACTTTTGCCGCCAAGAGATTGCGTTTCTACCATTTATCTGTGCCCAACCAGTTATGCCGGGGCGGACTTCGTGACGTCGAAGCTCAAGCGTTGAATATAAAGGTAAATATTTAACCAATAAAGGCCTTGGTCCAATAAGCGACATATCCCCTTTTAAAACATTGATTAGTTGAGGTAATTCATCCAGAGATAATTTGCGGACAAATTTTCCAATATTAGTCAAACGATGAGCATCGTGTAGTAAATTGCCGTCTGGGTCACACCTATCATTCATGGTTTTAAATTTGACAATCCTAAATAGCTTGCCTTTTAAACCAGGACGCGACTGTATAAAAAACGGAGCACCTCCATTGGCACAAAACAGAAGCAGTGTAATCAGCAATATAATGGGTGATAAAAAAACAAGTGCAAAAAAGCTGATTAACAGATCAATAATTCTCTTAAAACAAAATTTATACATAACGTAAGTAATCCTTAGCAATCTTATCGTATGGGCGATTACTGATCAACCAATCCCTGCCTCTTTGTCCAATTTCATTGAGTTGTTCAGGGTCCATTTTTGCGTACTCTTCAATCGCCTGCTTAATGGCATCTACATCATCGGCAGAAATAAACCGACCGCATTGCGCCTCGTTTACCATAGAGGGATAACCGTTGTACGATGCAACTATAGGTTTGGCAGCCATCATGTAGTCTATTAGTTTGTTAAGCGAGAGACCATAACGCCAAACCTTAGAATCCTTGACACTGAAATAGAGTATCTGGCATTGTGATAGAACTGCATTAACCTGTGACTTCCCTACCTTTGGGGCAAAGGTGATGTTGGACAAACCTTTTGTTTTAGCCTTAAATGTCTCAAGAAAATCTCCATCGCCCAGTAGCAAAAAATGAATATGATCATTATCTTTCATTGCTATGGCACAATCAATCAGTGGCTCCAGAGCATTGGTAAGACCAATGGTGCCGGCATAGCCCACAATGAATTTACCCTCGGGAATATGAATAGAAGCGTAATCTTCTGGGAGTGCCTGTAAGTTGTCATAAAGATGAGGATCGTATCCTAAGGGTACACATTTACAATTCAGGGTTTTACCCATGATAGATGCAACGTGTTCAGTCAGGTTTGGCATTGTTCCAACTATTACATCGGCATGTCGGTAACCAAATTTCTCTGCCCAAGCCAATAGCATGACAAAAGGATTTCTAGGGCTGAATCCTCCTTCTTCAACAATTGTCAGGGGCCAGATGTCTCTAACCTCAAAAATGAGCTTGCAACTATATTTTCGCTTTAGCCAATATCCATTGAAGACTGTAAGTAACGACAATGAAGAAACTATTATAACATCCGGACGAGGCAATTCATGCTTAGGCATCAGGCAAAGTTTGAATTCGAAATCAAGCCAGCTTAGTATCCGACGGAAGGAATTGGCGCCCCTATACTTGAGGGTGCGAATCCACCAGGTATCGACTCCTTCAATTACTTCAAGAAAATATCTTTTCCCGGAGCGGGGAATTTGAGCCAAATGATTTGAATCTGAAGCAATCACAACAGTTTTGACACCCATACGATTAAATTCACTTGCCAGATAAAAATGACGAGTTGCAAAACCGTACTTAAGTGGGCTGGCATACTTTGAGATGTACCAAATGCATTTACTCATATTTCTATAATGGATAAAGCTTTGGAATAGAGTTTATTATAGTAATAACCTCTTTAAAATCTAAACCAAGAGTGTCCAGGTACCATTTTATGTTTGGATATCGTGGGGTATTCTCAAGATTAACCAATCTTAATGCCTCTTCTCTGGTAATATCTCCTTCGCGTATCTGATTGCTTCTGAATGTATCGTGCTCAGTAAAACCAGCAACAGTGTAATAGATGTAGTTATAAAAAGCAGCAGTACCATCACCAATACGCCAGGTAGTTATTGTATCAGCCGCTTTCTCCCACTCATAATCTGCAAGAGTATCATCTATCAACTTTTCATCCCAACGCCAATAATCAAAAATATGATAATAATCGCTTTTCTTGGTGAAACTCCTATAATACTCTCCTGAAAGAGTATCCCATAGAGATCTGTTAAAATATCCGGGGCTTTCAAGCATAGCCTTAAAACGCAAAGATTGATACCTAAGTTGCTTCATTGCTCCATGACTATAAACACGCTTTTCTTCGAAATCCGGAGGAACTCCAAGGAAGCCCGATTTAAAATGAGTGACCTCCAGAGGGTTGATCCCCCATAAGTTAAGCTGTATACCAGTCTGTTCTTTAATTGTTTCTATATGTCTGAAAAAATGTTTATCCCCGGCGGTGAGAATACTTATCATGCCAAGATGGGGAGATTTTAACCAAGCACTTAAGTTCTTAGCAATATCTTCTCGTTTTTTAGTTATATCGGCCGCAACAATAATATTTTCCACACCCAGTTTTGCACACATCCTACTTATGTTACGACGTCCTAAATCTGTGACCATACCCCAATCGTAGGTATAGGCAACAGGCTTCATTTTTAGCTCGTTAACTATAAGATGTAGTCCATAGCAACTATCTCGTCCACCAGAAAACGGAACGATACAATCATTGCCATGCTCTCTGCGATAGGGTTCTACTAAAGCAAACAACTCTTCTTTTGATTTTGGAATATTTCTTGGCTTATAGTTACGACAATAATTACAAACGCCCTCCGAATCAAAACTAATGAAAGGCATGGTTTCTGGCAGTACACATTTGGTACAGCGGCGTAAATCTACACATCTATGTTCAAGAAGTTTTTCATCTGATGCAGAAAAAGATAGACCTGGCACTAAGTTTTGAGTTCTACTAGATTTTTCTGAAATTATAATCGGTTCTTTAGATAGGGGTATATCTATAAATACAGCATCTTTTATTTGCTTAATGTCGGCACAACCTATTTGGGATAAAGGATAACTTTCGGAAGCAAAAAACCAGCTTTCGTTTTTATTCCCCAGGTACAGACTTCCATTATTAGAGAAAAGACACAACTTCCCGAGCCCGGGCAATGCAATGGCACAAGAGACTACACCCTGACACAGCTCCAGGACTCTTTTTGGAAGCAACTCCAAATCAAGACCATCTTCTATGTGCTCGGCTGCAATTGCTGCTATTACTTCAGTATCAATATCCAATTCTCTTTTTTTCTTTAGGACCTTCCAAACTGACTCATAATTTACAACAATACCATTATGTAGAACGCAAACATTATCTCGCACTACCGGTTGATTGTCAGACAAACCGTTCGTAATAAGTCTGCTATGGCCGAGGATAACTGTTGAGTGGCGTAAGTTAACCTGAGGAATAAGTTTTGTTATTTTATAGTCGGCACGATATACATTATATTTTTTCTCGTCATAAGTAATTAATCCAGAGGAATCTTTTCCCCTTTGCTGAGCGTGGCGAGCCAAATACCCAAATTCTTTTCGGTTGACGAATGAGGTCGATATGATTCCAAATATTCCGCACATATTTTTTTTATTAATAATTTGTTTAAGATTTTTTTATGTTTAAACGATTTTCATTCATAACATAATTGTAGACATTAAGAAGTTTAATCTTCTGTGCTTCCCAGCTAAGTTCCTCAATAGATTTAAGATCGATGTGCATATTAATCTTGTTGCTAATGAATATTTCAACAGCTTTGCGAATACTTTCGGGATCTTGTCCACAACATACCCCTAATTTAAATTTATTCACAACATGCATCAAATCAGGAAAATCAGATGCTATTACTGGAACACCTGCAAAACAATACTCAAAAAGTTTGTTAGGTAAACAATAATAATCGCTTAAAGATACATTTCCAATCATACATAAACCCACATCGGCCGAGCAGACAACATCAACAACATCCTCATGAGGTACACTTTTATGAAAGTGAATATTTGAGTAGAGATTTGCATGTTTTGTAATTAAGTCAGCAAATTCACCAAAACCTATGAAGACGACATGAGCACCTGGCCGGTTAGCAAAGACATCAACAAGACTCTCTATTCCACGTCCTTTCCCCAAAATGCCAACATATATGAATATCATCTCTGTTGATTCAATATTATATTTCTGTCGGAGATAGTTTTTTTGATACTTGCCACTACTTTTTTCACTTTGATGCAAAACGGGAGAATTTAAAATCACTTCAGATGCCTTCTTGCCAATATTGTTCTGATACCAGTTTTGGATAGAAGGACTAACAATAATAAGATAATCAACAAAAGACCATAATATCTTTTCTGCCAATAATGTTGCCTTGGATAAAATTGGGGTTAATCCGTTTCTGTCTGATTCCAGTTCGTGAGCGTCATAAATTAATTTTGCACCACTTATCAACTTTAGAAGTACACCTAGAGGTAATACCAATGTGTCATGGCAATGGATAATTCTCGGCCTTATTCTTACTGATTTCACCAACATCTTTACTGAAAGCTCAACTAAGGATAACGAATGACGAACAAATTGTGGTAGAAATTTAAAGCTTCGAGATTTCAGCTTAATACAATCAATTTGCAAAAAGTTTGACATAGTTGATGCCGGGAGTCCTTCATCCATTGCAACGCCGAGCCCATACAATGAATATTTTATTTCGCATTCTGATAATGCACTCATTTCCTTTAAAATGCGCGAATCATAATTAATATCGGTATGTGAAAGATGTAGTATGCGAACAGCAGACATAAGTTTGATGATTTTTATTTTGGCATTAAAAGATTTTCGAGCTCTTTATAACTTGGGTATGTAATCAGTACGGCACGATGTGGACCATGAAAGACGAAAAAGGCTCCAGCTGCAACAGCACTCGCACCTGCATCCACTGCTGCCTTTATGTCTGAAAGGCTTCCCACTCCACCAACTGCAATTAATGGAACATTAACTTCACCGGCTGCCCTGCTGATCAGGTCCAGATCCATTCCTTGCATCATTCCATCGCGATCAACGGCATTAAGCACTACTTCACCAGCACCAGCTTCAACTGCCTTTCTAAGGTAGTCGCACCAATCTAATTGCAATGTCTTTTTAGTGATGGCAGAATAGAGCAGCGGCTTCCCCCTCCAGTTTTTTTTTACGTCAACAGACACCAGTATGCTCTGGCAACCGAACTGGTTAGCGAGACGGGTGATTAAAGATAAATCATGCAAGGCAGCGCTCTGCAAGCAAACTTTTTCCACGCCCAAGGCGAACAATTGTCTGGCCTGTTCTACGGTGCTGATTCCTCCTCCATAGGTCAGGGGCATAAAACATTCTTCTGCGAACTTTTCGATCAAGGAGTAATTTGGTTCCTGACCAGTTTCTGTTGCTGTGATATCTAGCACCATCAGCTCATCCACCTCTTTTTCATTGAATATCCTTATGGCGTTTATTGGATCGCCCACATATTTCGGATTTGTAAATTTCTGTGTCTTTACTAGCCTGCCATTGCTTATAAGTAAACAGGGAATTATGCGATGTTTTAACATTGTAGATTTTGTAAGTCAATTATTTGAAAAATCAACAAGACCATGAGCAACTGCATAGTGGCGAAGGAAACTTTCCCCAAATTTGTGGCTTTTTTCAGGGTGGAATTGAACACCGAGAAGATTACCAACAGAGAATGAGGATACAAAATCCCCAGCATAGTCGGTAGTAGTAAGGACATCTCTAAAATCATCACATTGAACAGCAAAAGAGTGAACAAAGTAAAAGCGCTGTTCTAAAGGGCTCTCATCAAAGTATGGACTTGTTTTCTTAACAGTCACCACATTCCATCCCATGTGTGGTACCCGAAGATTATGACTGGCACCATCTATGATACGGGTATCACCTTTGATCCAACCCAAACCAGGCAAATGACCTTCCTCACTTCCACGGGTCATTAATTGCATGCCTAGACAAATACCAAGAATTGGAATCTTTCTAAAAAAGGCAGCATTATCTAGTGCACCACGCATTCCCATTGATTCAATCTTTGAAATCGCGTGGTCAAATATTCCAACACCGGGAATTACCAGTGCCTGTGCTTCAGCAACCTCTTCAACAGTGGTGATTAGCTTACAGGAAGCACCCACTTTTTTGAACATGTTCTGGATGGATGCTAAATTGCCCATTCCGTAGTTCAATATTGATATCATATTGCCATCCTCCATTTTCCCCGTCTAATCAAACGCCGGATCATTTCCTTTATCTTGCTTAAGGTTATGCGTAGTTTTTCTGAAGTAGGATAATCTACGAATGACTTGTTTGGTGCAGCCATAATTTCGGAAAACGACTCCTGTGAAAGACCTAACTTTTTTATTATAAAGTCGCGATCACTTTTTAGTGTCTCATCGCTGTATGTTTTCTCTTCAATCTTATTCAAAGCCTCTTCTCTTGTCATCTGTCCGGACAAAATCAGACTTGAAAAATGAGCCTTTCTTTTGTCATAACCAAACTTTACCGGCAAGAAATAACCCTGAAAAAATTTGGTGAATTGAGATTCATAGTGTTTTTTACCATAATCTTTAAAACCGACCTCTTTTTGGAGTGTCTGGATTGCATTCTCTCTATCATACGGTATATAATTCAAAATGTCAACCACCTGCATCTTTTTTATATATGGATAATAGAATCGGTACTTGAAGAAATTTACAGTTGGATAGGTTTTAAGCTTCTTAGTTCCATATAACTTATGTATTGCCTTCAACTGCCTTAAATCCATAGCATCATGCCCCCAGGCAGTTGGTAGAACTGATTCTGTTGCATAGTTACTTCCACTCAGAACAAATCGGATGCGATTATCCATGGCAAACCTATAAAGTGCGGCAAAAATAACGTGATCCTGCGGAGTATCTTGATTTTCCACTCCTGACTTCAAGTATGCCACCTGCAAATCCCTCATTTCCTCCCAGTCTATTACCTGTGTAAATAAATCAATATTGAGAACTTTTACTATGCTTTCGATATTAGACATTCCGACATCTCTGTTCCATCCAGTATCAACATGTACACCTAATGGTCTTAATCCCATTTTTTTAGCTATCAATGCTAAATATGAACTATCGACTCCTCCACTTAAACCAAGAATGCAGTCGTATTGTTTGCCGGCCCCATCCTTTTTTATTTTATCAACTATGGCCTGAAGACGAACTTTGCCTTCATCATTTGGCAGCCACTGTTTTCTGATGTTAATGTCAAAATTCCGGCAATGATTACATACTCCATCCTCATCAAATACAATATCCGGGTCGGATGTATCCATAATACATCGCGAGCAAATCTGATATTTCTGTTTTGTTTTCATCTTCAATAAGTTTTCAATCATGATTTTCTGTTGATGTATCTACGAAACTTGTCAGCGATTTTTTTATAACGATATTTACGGATATAGTCTCCCAGATCTTTGTCTATTACTTTATCTTCTCTTTTGGTCCATGAAACGAAATATCCAATAAAGAAAAGGAGGCTACCCAGAATTACCGGTTTACGAAAGAAATATACTGTGGAAATAACAAGTAGTGACAGTGGTTCAATTCTTTCTTTGTACATTTCCCTACCGGTTTTGAAACAAAATTTCAACATATTGTATTCCTTGCTGGTAGGTCGGTGGTGTACAACAGCCAATGGCAACACTTTCAGTTCCCATCCATGAAATGCAATTGCCGACTCATCTATACCATCCCATGACCAAATTTGTTTTAATCCGCCCATAGCATTAAAACATTCCCTTCTATAAGCCTTGAATGCACCCCTTACATGATCATCTGTATAACTTTCAGGAATAAGATTTCCATTTTCTTCAAGGACACAGTATCCTCCACATAACCCAATCTTAGGATTCGTTTCAAAGCATTTGATTACTTCTTCAAAATAGTTGTTGGGAAGGGTAAGGTCGGCATCTAGTTTGACAATGAAATCAAAGTCATCGTCACGAATCGTTTGATACCCTACATTAAATGCCCTGACTACCTTTGACCCACCTGCTCTTTGTTCCCCGGCTGATTGGTTCTGTATCAGTTTCACAAAGTCAAACCTTTTTGAGTAATTTGCTACGATGGCAGCCGTATTATCTGAAGAACCATCATCGACAATAATCCATTTCTTTGGTTTGATTGTCTGCGCAATAACCGATTTTAATGTATTCTCTATGAACTTTGCTTCGTTCTTGGCCGGTGTGATAATATAGTATTCCATTTTGCACTCTTTTATTAACAAATCAGAAATATCATTATCTGAACAGTTTTTTAAAAAACGTCTTGGCAATTCTGACAAGGCCAACAATAATGAAAATAATATTGTTTTTGACAACCCTGTAAATTGCCCACCAATGATTACCATGAGCCATAAACAATTTCAAATCAACTCTAGGGTTCATGTAGCCCTTTGGAAACGAATAGGCCTGAATAAGCCCGCGAAATGTAGAATTACCCGAAAACCCTGATATACTGTTATCGTTGTATACCTTCATACTTGGATAATAGTTTACCTGCATGCCCGCTCTGTCTGCGCGAAGATAAAAATCGGTATCCCCACTCTTTTGCGGGAAGTTCACAGCATCGAAAAAGCCGATTTTATTAATAATTTCTAATGGGATGAAAACACCCATCCCGCCAGCAGTATTCACAATGGCTCGTTTTTCCGAATCTGTGTTACTTATATATTTCACTTTTTTTCTATCAAAAACAACCCCACCATTACCTATGTGTTCCTGGGGATAAATATTTATGATTTTCGAAGTAATAATTTTATTATTACCAATTTCATCTATGGCTTTGGATAGATTGAGAAAGAAACTTGAATCCACAATATTGTCATTATTAAATAACAAGAAGTGAGTGAAAGGTTTATCAATGATATGTTTCAAAGCTAAGTTTATTGATCCGCTCCACCATAATCCACCATCGCCATGCAGAATCTTTATTTCCGGATGAAATTGAGTTAACCATTCAGATGTTCCATCGGTAGATCCGTCATCAACTATAAAGAGGGAACAATGGCCTTTTGCCGATGCTCTGTCAATGGCGTCATAGTATGAGGATACGAATCTTTTTGTTGATTCCAGTTCATTATGGACAGGTACAATGATTGCTATTTTAAGTTGCATATTAAAGATCTTTTCCAGTTGGTTTAGGAGTGAATTCATACAAAGCTCCCATCAGAAACCAGAGCGGCCCCCATGTGAAGAAGGAACTGATAATTGAAACAAATAATATTGGAAGGGTAATTACTTTTAGTGCTTCATTTCCAGGACTCCTATATAATTTAAACATTTGTGAGACAATAAATATCAAAAACAATAAGCTTCCTATTATTCCCAGATGTGTTTGGATAGAGAGCAACGATGAATGCATATATGTTGTATAAGAGATGTCTCCAAAAAGAGGGGCATTCAAAAATTGCTGCATAAAGGAACCTTCAATTATTGATATTCGACTTTGCACACTCGAATTTGTAAAAAATGAGCTGCTTTCGCCATAGTCCAAAAGACGTAAATTAGAGGGGTCAATCTCTGGTATATATATATATACTAAAAGAAATGCAATCAAAATCAAGAATACAGAACGAAGAGTATTTATCTTAATGCCTTTACGACTAAACAGCCAACCTTTGGGCAGGCTGTAATATATAGCTAACAAACAAACCGGCACGATTACCGCAACCGACTTGTTGGACATTACCGATTGCAGACAAGAAAAAGTTATAAATGTCTGAAAAGCGATAACCCCAAGGAATATCAATTGGGCAAAATTCTTATGTTTGCTGCTTTTTAAAAACATTATTTGAATGGCAACCACGCAGCAGTATGCTATTGTTATATAATCACCAAAATCCTGATAGTAATCGTTGCTGATAGAACTTATTTGAAAACCTGAAAATACATCTATCATTGATATACCAAAAAACATCGATAGAAAGTATATATTCAATCCATTAAAGATTATTGTGCATATAATGGTCAGTCTTCTAAACCATTTAATAGTTTGTAAATTAGCCATAAATCCTGATAATATTGGCACACTGGATTTAATTAGCGTGAATGCAATGAACCCTGCCAAAAAATTTGTCCCGATATCTTTAACCAGCGCCCCAATACTAACAATGCTCCCTACATCAAAGACAACTTTTATAGATATATATAACATGAATAAAATCAGGAAATTTTTTTTATTCCTTTTTGTAACCGATTGGATAAGATTTTTTCCAAGATTGCTAAAGACTAACAGAAATAATACTATTACAAATATATAAAAGTCAGCCGATCTAATTTCTCCTTTTTCACCCTCTAAGATATAAAGTGATGAGATAAATGAGCCATACAGTGTATAAATTAATATAATAATAATGCCCATTCCTGTTTGGATGTGATTATTTGATGATATAGTTCTCATGTATTCTTCTAATTGAAAAAGCTATTAATAGTCTGACAAACAAGATATACATCGTCTACAGATGTCCCGTAAGAAATCGGTAAACTGATGGTAGTTGCATGTATTTCCTCACTGATAGGATAACTTTCGGTTTCAAAGTATTTAGCATAGCCTTCCTGCCTGTTAGGTGAAACCGGATAGTGAACATCGGTCTGGATGCCATTATCCGACAAATACTTGCGAAGGTCGTCTCTTCTTTGAGTTCTTATATTATATATATGATACACATGATAATAACCCTCAATAGAAACAGGTTTTATCACCCTATCCGTCAATTCCTTATCATAGATTTTCGCTAACATTCGTTTATGTTCGTTTATTTTATCCAGCGAGTCGAGCTTGATATTTAAAAATGCTGCCTGAATTTCGTCCAGTCTGGAATTCCTGCCAACATATTTATTATAATATTTTCGCTCAGATCCGTAATTTCTGAGTGCTTTAAGTTTTTCATAGATAGATTCATCAGATGTAACAATGGCTCCAGCATCGGCCAGGGCTCCAAGATTTTTTGTTGGATAAAAGCTGAAAGCACCAATTTTACCATAAGTTCCCACTTTTTTCCCGTTAATTGAAGCACCGTGAGCCTGTGCACAATCTTCAATTATCTCAAGACCATGCTTTGCTGCGATTGTACAAATATCAGACATTCTTGACGGTTGACCATACAAATGAACTACCATAATGGCTTTTGTCTGTAATGTAATCTTTGCTTCTATTAGGTCGGGATCAATATTATAGGTGGAAACTTCAGGTTCAACCAGTACCGGCTTGTATCCGGCATTTATGATTGCAAGAATTGTTGCAATATATGTGTTTGACGGTACTATTATTTCACTATGTGGAGGGAGATTTAGAACTTTGAGTCCCAATTCCAGGGCATCCAGCCCATTGGCAACGCCAACACAATATCCGGCCCCGCAATAGGAGGCGAAAGCTTCTTCGAAGACTTTCACTTCTTCTCCAAGTATATACCATCCTTTTGATAAAAACTTTTCAAAAGCTTGTTTAAAACGGCTTTCAAATTCGGCATTTACCCGTTGAAGGTTTTCGTATTTAATCTCTTTTGGCATATGGCTCAAAAATATAATCAACTGTGTTAAAATATTCGGAAGCCAGTACCAATAATATGGCATCCTTACTGAAATTGTGCATCCAATGAAAATCCTCAGGATTCAGAATCAGGCACTTGTCAGGTGAATTTAAAATGTATTCATTCACTTCTCTCCCGTCATCAGATGAAATCCGACAACTTCCGGAAATACAAATGGCAGCCTGTATGGTTTTATGATGGCGGTGCCTACCCCTGACAGAGTCATCCACATTATAAATATAAAACACCCTTTTGATTTCGAAAGGTATAATCTTTTCAATAACAGTAAGAGAACCACGAGTTTCGTGGAAGGAGGGTAGTTCAATTAATGATGCCATTAGCTTTGATAATGATTTTTTTAATTAGTACCGGAAGTATCCGGAAACCAACTGTAACAATGGCTCCGTTTTTTCTGACAAAATAAGCATGACTTTCAAAAAGAATCCGCGAAAGCAACTCAGGCCTATTTTTTTCCCTGATATGTTGAATGGCTACTATCTGATACTCATCTTTTTTACGAATCAGATTCATGATATAATCTTTGTACATGCGGTTAACAACTGCATTCATTTTTGTTTTATAGGAGGAGAATCCTGTTTCGACCCAGTTATTGCTGAGGAATTTGACTCCGTGATAATGGTAGAATATGATCGGATAACCATTGGAAAAATATGTCCCTTTTTGTATTGAGAGGCAATAATTGTTAAGATTCCAGGTTGCCAGACCGCAAACGGTATCGTCAAGAACTTTCAACGAATTTTTATATAGCAAGGGCCACTCATCTAAATATTTCTGGTCGGCGAACCTGTCATGGTCCTGGTCAAACCAATCATCGCACCAATCGATGCACTGTTCTCTCCATTTTTCAAGGCATGCCAGTCCGGTAAAATCATTCCTGAATATTTGGAAACTCACATTATAGGTTCCCCAAGTTGTTTTATGACTGTTTTCCTTTGAAAATTTATGGGGCGTAATTATTATCGAATTTTCGCTGAGATAATTAAAAACAGGGGTTGGATCGCTATAAAAAACGATGTCGGCATCTAAGGAACAGATGTGTGGCAAATCGAATTTTTTTAGCATAAACAATGGTATGCAAGGGCTTAGAGTGAAGTAGTAGGATATTACAGACCGGTTAGATTTGCAGGCAAGAAGTTCCGGGTCGGACTCCTCCAGAACACTAAGTGGAAGCGTTATAACTTCAGGAAAGTAGGCTTTACGACTGTCAAAGAACTCAATGGTAAATTTATCAAGGGCAAAAATGTACAACGTAAACGGGACCGAGCAAACAGATTTCAACGACTCGTACATCACGAGCCCCCTTGAAAGGTAATTACGGTCGAAAAAAGTGGTGAAATTGAGCTTACTCATCAGTTCAGACCATTTCCGTAAAGAATATCATACATCTCTTTTTTTGTCTTGATATGGTTGGTTCCCCAGATATATTCAACGACTTTTTTCTGATCGGGATCGATATAATTCTGGAATCTTGAAAAATTGTCCATAATTAAATCTTTGGTATTATCTTGTTCTTCCTTACCTATATTTTCCCAATGTCGCTTTACAGGGCCTATTGATTCTATTATTTTCTGCGTAAAATAAGTATAATGAGGTTTGCCAAGATATATACAATAGCCAAGGTGGGTTCCCAATGAGGTGGACATGGTTTGATCGGATAATTGGATTATAGACTTCAAACGACTGAGAAAAAGAGGATCAAAAATATGCCCGGCAGTGACGCATCTGAATTTTGTCTGACTAAACTGTTGTGCTACTCCGACTAATGCGTCTTTCCAGTACAGGCAAATCATGATTGTGTCAAAATCTTTACCTATTTCAAGAAAATGCTGACGCTCTTTCTCATAATTTAGTGTCACATCAATATAATTAGTCGAATGACTTAGAAAAACCAAAAGAGTATGACCAAGTTTTTTCCTTTCTTCTTCAATTTCTTGAGGGCTTAAGTAGCTATCAACATAATGAATGTAAGGACCAATGGGAACAACCGGTTTGTTAGTGATCCTTGACAATACTTGTTTTCTGTAATCACTGAAAGTAATTATTCCAGTAGTATCAGACTCGATATCTATTAACCAAGCACGATTATCCAAATATATACCGTGT
The DNA here is from genome assembly GCA_041659025.1 of Bacteroidales bacterium. Taxonomy (GTDB): domain Bacteria; phylum Bacteroidota; class Bacteroidia; order Bacteroidales; family UBA932; genus Bact-08. Next base: position 282,519 of record JBAZZA010000003.1, read on the forward strand.
TCAATAGCATATGGAATTTTATATTTTGAACTCAATCCTCCATATTTTTTTAAATTACTGGCATTATTATAAAACAGGTTACTGTTGTTCTTTTCATATTTCAAATTAAAAATGATTGATAATGGAATATCTTGTGATAATTTCTTTGTATCATAAACTGAGATATTTTTTCTTTTTGAAACGATGATCTGGTACTTTATACGGCAAATTATTCTCTGAAATAGACGTAAGATTTTAATAACAAATAGTTTAAATTTCATCATTACTATGTGTTTCTATCTTCCAGTTCTTTCAACTAATCCCATCTCTGAGAAATTATCAGCTATTTCAGCACAACGGAAGAAATTAATACCAGTGATTTGAGAGATTTGCAATAAATCCGTCTCTCCATCACAATACATATAAAAATCCATCATTTCCTTAACACTTTTATCTAATTTCTTTGTAGCTCCTAGAGAAGAACGAAGACCTCGTTTGTCCATTTTTGGTTCTCCGATCAAAGTGACTATATATTTGTAATTATGTTCCAAGACGATAATACATTTCTGATTTACAGAAAATCCTCCAAATAAACCCTCTGGGCTAATCAATTCCATATTATCCAAGGAAGTGTGATATTCAGGATATTTTCCATATTTTGTTCTCATTACTGAAACGACTGGCAAATCAATAAGAGGACTGCAATACTGTCTCTCATCACTTCCCCTGTCAAGAAAACTATATTGGACATATTCTTTAACTTCAGTATCGAGAACATAATTAGCAACTCTGTCAGCAAGTGTACCTCCTTTTCTTGAAGGCATGAGAGAATAGGTTCTGTTATCTCCGACACAAGTTAGAATAAAACCTGCAATGGTTTTTTCTTTCATATGTTTTGCATTACAACTTAAGTAAACTAGCGATCCGATAGTTTCCGGAATAAAACAAATCCTGTACGTATACCTTCTATTTTTCAGCCCTTTAAGCCATTGTACCAGAGCAGTTGTCACCACCGGTCCAGATAACTCGTTATTTGCTAAGGATGGGTGGCAAATATATGTTGAAAGCAGAACTTCGTTTGATTCATGACCTGGCAGCACTACTTCCCCATAATTAAGAACACCAGGTTTCAAATCGCTGTCTATGAAAACATGATATCGACCTACAGGCAGCGCTTGTCGCTCATTATGGGAAATACAGAATCCCCAGCGTTTTTTATAATAAGATGTGATATAGGGAATAGCATCCGGTTGCGTTGGGATAGAATATAGAAAAGGTTCGAGTTCATCCAGTTCAAGCCATATATCTATAGCTTCTGAATACCCAACCAAATGCAGGTTGTTTTTTTTAAAATCTATAATCCTTTCCCCCTTTTCATCAGCAATATAAGCATCACGAACCGACCATTCATCAGGAACCACCCAGTCGAACACCTTAGTTCCTGTAGGAATTGACAATATTCTAAGATCGGGAATAAGCCTAGATAAGTAATCAAGAGTTTCCCGGACACCTGGTCCTGTTATACTCCTGTTTATCGGGAACAGGTCCTTTGCCCATGAATACATATTCTCTCCAATTCTATCCATACAGATAAGTTCAATTAGAAATTATTTATGAAAAGCAAATTCTTATAATAAATATTATTCACACCGTTGTGCTTTAATAATAAAGCTTTCTCCGTTGTCAGAGGAATCAGCCATTCCAAATAATGACCGGGTGGTAATTGTTATCACATCCATAACTGTAAAGGCTTTAAATCTTTCAAATATTTCCTTAACTGTGAAAAAGTGAACCAAACCAGATTTTTTATAAATACCATGGCTAAATTCAAACATGTCATTATAGTTTTCCGGATGAACAAAATGCCCATAACTGCGATGTGGGTGGTTAGAACTAAAAACCATACCGAAGTACAATCCTTTACCCGGAAGCAGTACCCTATTAATTTCACTTATTATCTGATCAAGCGATTCTGAGCCATTATGGCCAAGAGATTGTCTGTCCAGAACACATTGAAAATAACCATCCTGAAATGGTAAATGAGTAAAATCGGCTTGAATGATTTTGTTGGGGTCACAAAGTCCTTTTGTAAAACTACGAGTAAGTTCTATAGATTTCGTAGATCCGTCAACGGCGTACACATCGAATCCTTCTTTTGCCAAAAAAACAGTGTTATTACCCCCGCCGCAACCAAGATCCAAAATACGTACCTGCTTTCTGTCCATATTACCATATGTACTTAAGATGAAAGAAACAACTCTGTCAAATGGGTATTGATTGAATCTTCCACGATTATAATTGTCTTCCCAAACCGGATTATTCATATGTTTCAATTATTAAAATAAATATTATATAATCTATTATATTCATTACTATCCTTTACTAGCATAGCGAACGGATTGGATTTTAGAACTGAGAGAATATATTCTTCAAAAAGTTTTGCCTCAATTGCAAAATGTCGGCCATAACCGTATGTCTGACTTTTACTAATTCCAATTTTCTCCATTTCACGACCAATTGATTCACGAAAAGTGCGTACTTCAGGATATTTATTTTGATTACGAGCGAAGTGAATCGCCCAATCATCATATCTATTACTCTGATAATCAATTGTTATTCCATCAAATCGTTGCTCCTTTCGATAATCTACCCCTGCCAGACGCTCTAGATGCATGAATGGAGAGACTCCAGTACTATATGTAATTCCAATTGCAAGGATTCGCATATTTATTGCGAAGAGCTTTTCATATATTGAACCTCGGCCAAAGCAAAATTTGCTTGAACGTTGCATTAATTCATCGGCATTTGGACCAATGGCAGCCATAGAAAATAGTGGATCCAGGCTGCGAACCGCACCGGGAAGTTTTCTGAAATATTCTGGATAAGTACCAATCTCTTTTGGTACAGCAGAGTTTAAAACGTCAAATATTTGACCTTTACGAAATGACCAAGTAAAAGTGGGAACGACAATATTTCCGAATTCTCCAACTGAGTTTGTTAACGCTTTATGAAAACCCTCAACTCCATTTTCAAATATTCCCAAACTGAACAATGAAGAATGTACCATTAGGGTTTCATTTGGCCTGACTCCTAAATTCCATAATAATTCCTCAAACTGCTGGATTGAGGTTTGAATAATAGACATAATCAATGATTTGCGATGAGTTTTTCTTTAGCCATAGATACTACTCCGACGCGATCAATTTTACCTTGGTTACCGGTTGTTGGAAACTGTGGAAAATGCAGCAAATAATGAGGCACCATATATCTAGGAAGAAGCTCCTTTAAAAATTGGAGGAAAAGCTTGTCATTAACAGGAAGGCCGTCAGTCGTTGTATACACCAAGACAATTTCTTGCCCTATGTCCTGATTGTCAATGCCGAACGCAACAGAAGCTGTTAGCTTCTCATGTTTGTTTGCTTCATCTTCAATTTCAGTTGGGCTGACACGGAATCCGGATGTTTTTATCATAGAATCCTTTCTGGAAATAAAATAAAAGAAACCGTCCTTGTCCTGTTTAACCAAGTCCCCTGAAAACACGAGTGTTTCTCCAGGAAACTGTGGAATTTGCTTAAAACGTTCAGCCGTCTTTTCCGGATCATTCCAATAACCTTTAGCAATGCATCCACCACGATGTACTAGTTCTCCCGGGGTACCCGGTTGACATAGCTGATACTTATCATCCATTACAAAAAGCTCTACGTCAGGGATAGATTTGCCAATGGAATTTGGACGGACGTCAATTTGGTCTGGTGGCAAATAGGATGACCTGAAAGCTTCGGTCAAACCATACATTAAATAAATATCAGCACCCGGAAATACGTTTCTTAATTGCTGGATCATTCTTTCAGATACTCGTCCTCCGGAACTACAGATATATCTTAAAGAGTGCTGAACTGGTTCTATCTTGTGATGACTAAAACGTTCATCAAACAACATGGAGATAAAAACAGGCATCAGTGGTAGTGCAGTTATCTTTTGAGTAGTAATTAAATTTATCAAATCTTTCGGGAAAACCATTTCATGCAGGAATAATGTCGCACCAGTCAGAATGGTTTGCCAAAGCTGGTTCAACCCATAATCAAAATTCAGTGACAAAACTCCTGCAATTCGATCGGTCTGTAATGTATTAAGATAATTTGAAACGATTAGAGCACCGTCAAACAAATTTCTATGTGAAATCACTATCCCTTTTGGGCGACCAGTCGATCCCGAAGAGTAAATAATGGCAGCTGTATCAGCACTGATAACCGATAATAACGGTTTTTGATGAGGTAAAAATTTCCGGAGATCGATTAAGTTAGGGTATTTAGATGTTTTCACAGCCAAGTCACGGTCATCATCGAAATGTCCGATCATAATACTGACCTGATCTGAAAAATCAGCCACTTCATCCAGTCTGCCTGTGTCCGTAATCAATGCAGACATCTCACAATCTCTGACAATATGTTCGATGCCAGATTTTTTTAGCTTAGGTAAAACAGGAACAAAAATTGCTTCAGCAAAAAGAACTCCAAGAATTGCAGTAACCTGATCACAAGTTTTATTCATGCATATTCCAACCCTGTCACCTTTTTTAATGCCAAGACCGGAGAGAACTTCAGCTGTAGATATTGCTTCATTAAGCATATTAGTAAAAGTCAACGTCTTATCCGTTGTTACTATTGCTTCTTTATTTCCAAAGCTTTCACAGCTTTTCACTAATTGGTGAAGAATCGTCAACATATTAACCGTTATTATTATTTTGAAATATTAACAAATAAGTTTCATCAGGATTGTCCAGCATTGGATAATGCCCTGATGACAAAATGGGGCTTAAATGAAATCCGGAACAGTGGATTGCTTCAGGAAGACTCTTAGCGACATGGTTTCCTTCGCCGTAAAGATATTCACATGGAATATCTAATCGATTAACTGTATCTAGTACTATACCAAGATCTACCAATTCAAAACATTCTTTTGCCATATGCTTTAAAGCATAAATATCGAGAGTAGTAAAGCATGCAGCCCATGATTCTATTAGTTTTTTATCGTGGAACGTTCTTAGTTGAAGCCTGAGTGCCTGTACTGCATTCAACCCAAATTTCTTTATATAATCAATAAATTTCCTATCCTCCATTTGGACTAACTGCTTACTCCAGGTAAGTTGACATTTCAGAATATCTCCTTCGATAAATACTATTCTTTTAATCTTCGGCCAGGATTTTTCTTTAATAATGGCAGGCAATAAAGCCGTGGATAAAGAATGAAGAACCAATGTTATTTCGGATACTCTATATGCTGACAACAATTCACTAAGTGCTCTAATCTGAATGGGTAAAATCTTTTCAGGAAGTACTCTAAAATGTTCACTGTCACCAAATCCAAGTAAATCAACGGAAATAATCCCAAAATCATTACCGCATAAAGAAGAAAATGCTCCTTCAAAATGTCTTCTGCAACCGCCCAAGCCGTGAACGAAAAGAAAAACGGGATTTCCGGGACGATATGTAACAGCCATGCGCCCTTGGAGAGTCGAAAAAAAAATATCACATTGATTTGCAATCACAGTTTTTTTGTTGTACCACTATTGAAAATTGTTTTTGAAATTGAATCAATGGACCTGAAATTCTCTATTCTAAGGGATTCCTGAGTAAAATTAAAATTGAGATATTCTTCAATTGATGGTATAAGTTCAAATACTCCTATTGAATCTAGTGCTCCGCATCCGAAAAGGTCTTGTTTAATTTCAACCTCTTTACCTTGCTGACGAAAATATTCCAATAAAAACTCCTGAATATTGTTTAGTTCTGGTAGTTGTTTCATAATATCGGTTAATTGTTATTCTTATTCCTGACCGCCATAATTCCATGAACCCACATTTCATATTGTTTGTCAATAATTACGCTAATGTTCCCTAAAGTATTTCCCTGTTTTAGTAAAAGTTGAATCAGTGCGGAGAAGATTTCCTTTTTTAATATCAATGCCTTTGACGCCCCTCCGGTTATCATTATTGATGCCAACTTGGTAAGATCAATGTTGGGAACATTATCTGTTACGGGATTTACAAGTTGATCTAAAGCGAGAAAAAAACACCCGTAAAATAAAATCTCATCTGTAATACTTCCTTCTCGTATATCCAAATAAACCTGACGCGATAAAGGTCCACAAATCACTTGTAGGAATTCGTATAACCGAATATGTTGAGAAAGATTTAATAGTGTACTTGACCGTGATGCAACTACTCCTAGATCGGTAAATACATAACGATTAGAGGATAAATAGAAGCGGCTGTCCATACCCTCCTTTAAATTAAGCGTTTCCACACCAAAATGTACATCGGTAGTGGCGCCGCCAATATCAATAACTATACAGGGTAAGGGTACAATAATTCCAGTCTTTTGTCTTGCCAGCATTTCAAAAGCTATGTTTACAATCCCCGGGGTTGGCAGTATTGGAATGTGTGAAAGTTCCGTAAGATCACGAATACTTTCTTTATCAATCAAATCATCAAGGTAAAGTTTTCTTACATAAGCCAATAATGATTGGTCATGAACTCCTAGTCCTACATCAAATGGGTTCGGAACTATCATCGCATGAGGAAATCGCTTTAAAAAAATCGCAGCCAACCGATTATTACCTGCATAAATAAGACTTCTATAATTATAAATACTTAAATCTAATAATAAAATCTTCTCTTTTAAAATCGGGCTGTCTTCACAGTCAATTCCACCGATAAATATCAGTGTATCAACTGTCAGATTGATGATTTTATCATATTTTTCGGTAAAAATATGTGTAAATACAACATTAGCACCAGCTCCCAGAGCTAAACTTCTGGCTGCGGTTCCACTAAACCTGCTAGTCAAAGCGAGAATACCAACCCGAATTCCACCATTGGCTGAACTGCATATTCGAATTTCTTTCGGTTTCTTTAGCTGCTGACTAAGAATAGATCGTACCTGATCAGAAGGAGAGATTGAAAAATCGCGAGTATGAAAACTCTGGTTTAACAGTATTCCTTGATCATTTATTTCTGCGATTTTAATTTGTGTGCTACCAACATCAATGCAATTACGCGTATCACAACTGATCATAACATTATATTTATATCTTGAATAAGTTTTGTGGTCATACTAGTATTAATGGTCTGTTTTGATGACAGCTTCATTTGTTCACGAAGGAGTAAATCCTTTGAAATTGGAACTTTTCCAGGATTAAGTATTCTAATTCCCCAGTCGGGATCTCTTTGAGTAATTAAGTGGTTTGCATTCTTCCTATGTGGAGCAAAAGGGATATCAATATACCCCTGAATAATAGCCTGGAAAACGGATTCCCAAAAAACCTCTCCTGAAATATTAAAAATAGCATCAAGCAGATAATCTGCTTCTTGTGTTATTAAATCAATTTCTTCCAAAACCATAGAACTATCATAATGCCCATCAAACATGGTTGTATTTAAAATATACTTGACAAGTTTGACTGCGTCACAATTCGATTGTACTGTAGGAATGCCAAAAGCCTCATCCTGTGTTTTAATTACAATTTTATCAGCATGAATTAGTTTAGCGATTAAAGCAGATGTTGAAATGAGTCCCAATGCTAAATTACGGTCCTGGGGAAATGCTCCCATCCACTGGTGATACACTAAGGCAACCTTAACGTCATTAAAGCCAAAAAGATCAAGATATTTTCGAGATAACGTGCGCAGTGCATTTCCTGTTGCCACATCTTGAGATATGCTTCCTGTCTGCCCATAACCCACGGTAAAAGACTTAATGCCCTGTTCTGCTGCTAATAAAAGTTCAATGAGCTCAACAACTACGGTAATAACTGGCGGAACCATGGTGGCTGTCATTGGACCAAAAGATTCCCTGTGAATTGGTCGTTCAGTTGTTGAATATACTGCACAAATTCGGTTTACATATTGCCAATAAAGTAGGGATAGATCTATCGGAAAATCCTCTGAATAAGGCATAGTATAAACAATACCACCTCCTTCAATTTCAGTAATCCCTGATGCAAGAGCCATTTCCACCAATAATCTTGCGTCCGGAGTCCCATGTCGTAAGCTAATGGGAGCATCAATGTTTCTGAATAATTCTCTTGAAAGATAATAACCGTGATTGATAAGAGGATACCCGTTCAAATAGTTTTTGCCTTCTTCTTCGCTCCTTTCAAGTAAAACCCCTGCTCGGGAGTATGCATTATGACGGGTATTGCTATCGATGGTTAGTGGTATAAAATCAGCACCGGCTTGATATAATGCTTCTGAAAGAATTTTTTGAGCTTGAAAAGTCGGATATCCTCCCCGTGGTTGAACGTAGGGCAATAATTTAGGTTGACTGAGTTTGAATGAAGCAAACCTTTGAAGGTTCAGCTTACTCAAATATTCGGCAACCTCTTCAATATCAAGTCCATTTGCATATGGAGAGGATAGAACCTGCTTTCTATATATATCAATGCGGTCTAATTGATTTTTAATACTTGGAGTTGCCATATGTCATATCCTCTTTGAGTAAATTAAAAACAGTTTCAAAATCAGTCTGTTGATAAAAAACGCGATCAAATCCATAAGATCTAAAAAGATTGATAACATCTTCTTTTCGGCGTTCTCCAACAACCAGGTTACCACCAACATACAGAATAATGTGTTCCATCCCCTTTTCGATAAATCGCTGCCTGAAATTGGGGCACCATGTTTCTCCTTCGCCATTAACCGAAGACACCAAAACAGCATGTGCCTCGGATTCTATTGCCGCTTCCACGAAATCTTCTGCAGTATTATGAGTACCCAAGTTTATTGCCATAAATCCGGCTGCATCAAGCCCAATAGCCAGAATACGGTTAGCCACGACATGAATATCATCACCAATAACTCCAAAAACCACTCTAGGCTTTTGTGAAAATTTACTTTCCATTGAACCATTCATAGATTTCTTTGATAATTCTTTAAATAATCTGATTATTTGCAGTAGACAGGTTTCTAATAGAGATGCCAAACCATAATCAGACTGTCAGGTGATTTTGCTTTCAGAAACGGAGTTTCCTCAATAGCAAATCCAGCTTTTTCGTAAGATTTTACTGCTCCGGCATTATTACGGTTAACTCCAAGAATCAGTTGATTTATATTGCGGTTTTCCTTTAGCCAGAGAGCAGAGGCATTCAGAACCTCTACAGCCACACCTTTTCCGCGATAATCAGTTTCACCAATCAGTATTCCCATAATGGCATAAGCCTGCAAGGAATCAACGGGTTCATATTTGATATTCCCGATATGCTGTCCGGTAACCTTGTCGAATATTCCCAGAAACAGAATGTCCTGTCGTCCGGTGTGTTTCCTTACATAGTCTTTCAGATCCATCAGGCTTTTTGTGACAGTGGAAGCTGAAATGTATTTTTGGGCTGCTTCCTCATTGAACCAGCTGAGATACCGTTCATTTACATTGTCAACAGAGAGTTCCTGTAAAGTAAATCTGGGGGTATTAATTTTAATTTGCATTATAACACTAATTGATTGTTTAACACGTTAATCAGTCTAAGTCTTCCCATTTCAACGGGGTTCCCTTCTCTATGTTTTTATTAGCTTTTCTTCCCAATACCTCCTCAAGACATTTTGGCGGTAGTCCATAACCAGGTCTTATAGATCGAACATTCTCATGTGAAATGATTTCACCAGCCATAATTGTTTTAACGACAAACAGGGAGCGCCTGCGAAGTTTGTCCTTCTCGTTGAGGTCATAATTTACACGACCCAGCGATTTTTCAGCTTCCCGAATTTGGTCAACCATATTCTTAAACTCATCAGGTTGCAAGCTGAAGGCAGAATCGGGACCTCCAAGCTTTCGGTCGAGTATGAAGTGCTTTTCAACGACCACAGCACCTAAACTCACGGCAACAATGGGAACAACTGTATTCATTGTATGGTCGGATAGTCCGGCCTCAACACCGTACTTCTTCCGTATGTCAGGTATAGTCAGAAGATTTGCATCAGCGACTGTAGCCGGGTATTGTGAGGTGCATTTCAACAACACAATTTTTTCATTTCCAGTATCCCTGCATGTTTTAATTGCCAGTTCAATATCTTCGGGTCCTGCCATCCCGAGTGACATGATTATTGGTTTTCCTTTCAGTGCTATATGCCTGATCAGAGGGATGTCGTTGATTTCCGGTGATGCAACTTTATACAACTTAACACCAATGCTTTCCAGAAAATCCACTCCTTCAATATCGAAAGGGGTAGAAAAAAACACCATGCCTAGGCTTTCTGCCAGTTCCTTGAGTTTGGGCTGCCATTCATAGGGCATTGAGCCCTCTGTGAACAGATCCCAAGGTGTGTATCCTTTCCAGAGACCTTCCGTTCTTGGCCCAAAATAACCGGTATTCAGATCCAGCGTCAGGCTTTGAGGTTTGTATGTCTGGACCTTAACGGCATCTGCACCGGCAATAGCCATAGCCTTAATGGTTTCGACCGCCAGCTCAAATTTATGGTTGTGGTTAGCCGAAAGCTCGGCAATGATGAAGGTTTTTCCGCTATTTTGGTAAAGGTCAAACATTTTCAATAATTTTAACAACCCTTTCAATACCCTTTAAATCAATCGTTTTTTTGGCATTCATTACCAATTCACCTCTTGCCTTTGCATCCAGACAAAACCGGATTAAGGTTTTGTTAAGAACGTTAGGAGTTAGACTATCGAATAAACCTAAGTGGAACAAGCCCTGTGTTGATTTACTGAGAGTCTCAGCACTTTGTGAATTAGATTCCTGATGAGCTACACTTATTACAGGTATTCCCAGAGCCATATATTCATAGGAACTAACTCCGAAAACTGAAACCAGCAAATCATTGGTGAGTATTTGCTCATGATTGAATTTCATAAAGACAGTATTTTGTATAGGATTCGCTGGTATCGAATCTTTATGGATGAAATCTTCGCCTATGAAAAAATTAAAACCTATATCTGGGAATTGACTATAATCAATCATTCCATATAGCCCCATAAGGATATTTTTTGGGTCGGAACCCCCCGAAATGATTGCGATATTTCTAACTTCATTTGCTATAGCTGATTTCATCGTCTTTAGGGAACTTATCTTTTCATTAAACAATAAATATTTGAGTCCCTTGAAAACCTTGGAATTTGGAGTGAATCCATCAAAAAAAGCCTCATCGGAATTAAGCGATGGCAATATGTAAACATCGGCATAGAATCTGGATGCAGAAAGATTCTGATAAAAAACCACTTTACATGATTCCTTGAGACAGGAAATGAATTCGTTGCTGAATTGAAGAATTCCGTCGACATAAAAAAGGTCAAAATTCCCTCTGGTTATAAGGTTCAGCATTTGTTGTTCCTCATTTATTCCTAATTCTTCTACGTCAAATGGAACCCCATCAGAAATAATATTGTTCCAAAAATCTGAAGGCCTATGAATAAAGCATATGTAATGACCTCTTGACTGCAGATGCTTAGCTAGGTTATAGCTCCTGTAGTAATGACCAAGACCTATAGACTGGCCAGCATCGACCCTGAAGAGAATCCGTTTTCCCATTATTCGACTGTTCCAATCTGCCTGGCAGGATTACCAACTACTTTAGCGTAATCAGGAACATCTTTCAGAACCACGGCACCTATACCGGTTATGGACCATTTACCTAACGAAATAAACTCAATAGTAGTAGCATTTGTTCCAAGGTATGCTCCCTCTTTCAGATGAACATCCGCTCCGATACATGCATTATTGGCTACATATGAATAATCATCAAGTTTAGCTCCATGTCCGACCAACGATTGGGCATAGATCTGGACATGATTTCCTATTGTTGTGTTTGGCCCCACTGAGACGAAAGGTTGAATACAGGTACCATATCCGATTTTTGAAAATTTGCTGATCACTGCTGTTGGATGGATTATTGTGGCAAACCTTTCCGTTGGAATCTGTAAATCAAATAGTTTATTGATATACTTAAAGTTGTATTTAAGAGAGATTATTGAATAGAAAAAGTACACATCCGAATCCGGAAGATACTGTTCCACTACTTCCTTTGTTATCTTGCCTAAAACAGGATAGCCGTTTATCGGATCAACTTCCCTGTCATTGAGAAAACCAAGCAATTCCCATTGCGGAACAACCGCATTTATATCCTCAACGGTCGATTGAACAACTGTACCGTTACCATAACCTCCTATAATGATTAGTTTTTTCATTTGCACTCCTTCTTCGATTTGTTTTCGATTAAAGATATTCTGAGTAAGGTTTTTTTTGCCGATAAAAGCATAGGTGGGCCAATGAATTTCCCATTTATTACAACAACTCCTTTACCGGCTTCCTTGGCTTCGTCACTAAGCCGGATCATTTCTTTGGCTTCCTCAATTTCAGATATGCTCGGGGTGAAATATTTATGAACTAGTGGTATTTCTATCGGATTAAGCACCAGCATACCTTCAAATCCTAAAATTTTTGCCAGCTTGAGATTCTCTTCAAGATCTTCAAGATCATGAACATTTATGTGGACTGTATCAATAGGAACAACACCGTTTGCCTTGGCTGCCATGGCAACAATAGATCTGGGGGTGAATAGACTCTTTCCTTCAGGATCGTGAATTCCCCCAAGATCAGATATAAAATCTTCACATCCGTAAGCGATGGCAATAACACGATTAGATGCTTTGCAAATATCCTGTGCATTCAACACAGCTGCGGATGTTTCAATCAATGGGATTATTTTATAGGTTCCCGGGGTTATCCCTTTTTCATACTCAATGGTTTCCAATAATTTGTCAAAGAAATAGACATCCTCTCCGGTCTTAGATTTTGGGTACATAAATCCATGTACACCTTCGATTGTCAATTCGTGTACATCCTTTAGAAGTTCACCACTTTCTCTATCGTTGACGCGTGGGAAAACAAGTGTGTCTTTAAACTTTCCGCTCAGAACGAAATTCTTAATATTTTCTCTGGCAACTATCTTGTTTTCTTTTGGTTGCACTGAATCTTCAAGATCTAGCAAAAGCACGTCAACCTCTTGTCTGCTCGCACTTTCCATCAATCTTTGACTGTGTCCCGGAACAAACATTAGACTTCTTAAAATGGAAAATTCATTTTGTGTCATAATTATAGTTTTGTTTTTTTCTTGATAAGCGCACTTCTCGTAAACCGGATTACATCAATTCCATTCTGATTGTAGCCGGTTGTTTCGACCCTTACAATTCCTGCATCGGAATTGGATTTAGATTCCCTCATGTTGAGGATCCTGGTTCTGGCATATATGGTATCGCCAATGAAAACAGGTGCCAGATGTTCAATTTTTTCATATTCCAGATTGGCAATGGCTTTACCGCTGATATCCGGTACCGTTATTCCCACAACCAGACTGAATACCAAAGTGCCTACAACAAGTATTTTACCATATTTCTCATTCTCACAATACTGATTGTTAATATGCACCGGATGGTGGTTCATAGTAAGAAGACAGAATAAATTATTATCACTTTCAAAAATTGTTTTCGACAATTGATGCTCAATAGTTGCACCGACTTCAAAGTCTTCGTAATAATTTCCAAGATTAGAAGGTTTCATTTCCACTCATTTTTAAGATTTTACGGAGTCTGTCCAGATGTGTTTTTTCAACTACCTCTCCTTCGAAGTTTGCCAGAGTGAAAAAATTTATGCCTCCCAAACTTTTAATGTAATCCCTGACTTTCAAGGCAGTGCTCAGCTCTTTGTCCGAATAGAGCTCCATTGAGTTCAGAATCCGTAACTGATTCGGGTGGATAATGAATTTTCCATTGAAACCGGCGCTGATCGCCCTCTGACATTCAGCTTCAAATAATTCCTCATCGCCTATGTTCATTGATGCAATATCAATGATCTCCTTATTGAATGCCTTACCATAATTAAGTATGTACATCCGTGGCCACAAAAGATTTTGTTCGGTATGTTCCATTCTCATTTGCTGACAATAATCGTGACTACCGAGTCCTATTGCGCAAACTGATGGAATTTCCAGGATATCTCTCAGGCAGACCAATGCTTTCGGGCTTTCTATCAGAACGATGAAACGTAGGAGAGTTGGATCGGAGATGTGTTTTTGAAGAAAACAGATAATGTCGTTTAACTGATTCGTGTTCTCAATTTTAGGTATCACAAACCGGGTAACCCCATCGTTGATTAAAGAGGCGATGTATTGCAACTGATCAGCCGGACGCTGAGGATTGAAAGACAATCTGAAATAAAAATTTCTGAATCCGTCAGTATTTCTGGCATTTTCCAATGAAATACCTATCTCCTTTTCATTGATCGAATCCTCTAGATCAATAATGAAATGATCGGCCTTTAGCTCAGAAATATTTTTCAGGAACTCTGGGCGATTACCAGGTACAAAGAAGTAGCTTTTCAACTTTTGGTTATGTTTTACGTGAGCCTCTGAAAACCGGAATGACAAACAGGTCCTTTAAGAAATTGTTCAGCATTATTATCACTTACAGCTTTTGAAATAAAGTTGAATGCCTCATCTACAGCCTTGTCATATAAAGCAACGTGCTCATCCTTGTGAGCATACGATGCATAAAATGCAGTAGATGCCAGGAATCCTTTATCCAACATTAATTGAGTAAACAGGGTTTTAAGCACTAAGGGTTTGTCTGAAGTAAATGAAAAATGAGGTACTGGATCCATACCACCTACTTTTATATCAAGATCATTCTTAATAGCCAATCTATTCCACAATGCTTTAATCTCTAGCCCTTTGTCAACAAGATGTTTGTTGATGTTTTCAGCTTTCATTTTTTTGATTGTTGCCAATGCAGCAGTAGGCCCAATCCTATCAGTCCAATAGGTACTGCTTATGAATGAACCTTGAGCTGCCTGCATGACTTTGCTCGTCCCAATCACTGCAGCCATGGGATATCCATTGCTCATTCCCTTGGCAAAAACAGCTAAGTCTGGTTCAATGCCATATAGAAGATGAGCACCACCAAGGGTCATTCTGAAACCGGCACTAACTTCATCCATGATAAGAGGAATATCATATTTGGTTGTTTGTTCTCTCAGAGCAGAAAGAAACTCCTTTTCCGGATCCGAATTTCTGACAGACTCAATAATAACAGCTCCCACCTTTGGTCCATGTTTCTTCATCAATGCTAGAAAACTTTCAGTATTGTTATAAAAGAAAGGATAAGCAGTTCCTGTCAGTGCTTTTGGCACGCCGCTCGGTTCAAGACCGGACAAATGAACCCGATCAAGATTTTTTTCATCTTCGAGATTGGATGCAAGATACCAATCACTCCAACCATGATATCCGCCAAATAAGACAATGTCCCTTTTAGAATATGCACGTGCTATTCGTATGGCTATTGCACATGCCTCCCCACCACTTCTGCTATACCTGGCCATCTGAGCCCATGGGTGAAGATTACAAAGTGTTTCTGCTAATTCTACTTCTTCGGGGACATTGATTGTTGACATGTTCCCTTTTGAAATTGCTTCTATAACAGCATGGTCGATTTCATCGTCTGCATAGCCAATAGTGCATGTGCCTATGCCCATGTAACTCATATCTATATACTTGCGGTTGTCGAGGTCCCAAATTTCGCATCCTTTTGCTTTTGAATAATAGGCAGGCCAAAAATTAGGTAAAAACATTTCAGGCCTTTTAGAAAGTAGTTGAGTTCCACCTGGAATCAATAACTTTCCTTTCGTATACAAATCTTGTGTAATGCTCATATTATTGGTTTTTATAATTATCTGTTTTTAAGACTATGCAAATAGCTGAATTTTTGTTCAGCAATATTCCAGTCATCTTCACTATCAATATCATGTGCTTCCAGTTCAGACAATATAATTGCCGCGGTGTTATCACACGAAATTCTTCGTTTTGCTTTCACGCTTTCCGGTCTCATCCAGTAGAACTGCCCTGCATCATAATACGACGGAACGAAATCCTGTGTTCTGATTCCATATTGATCATCAAAAAACATTTCTACCTTTTTGGTTTCCATATTTACTTTAAACGCTTGCTGAATAGGTACTGGATAGTGAATGAATGGAACAACTGAGTCAAATTTCCCTTCTATCATTTTATCATATGCCTCTTTCAGCCTTTCTACTGTTATAAAAGGAGCCGTTGCCAGCAAGCAGCAAAAGTGGTCGAATCGCTTGCCAATTTTTTCGTAAGAGTCCATCACATCAATCATTACTGAAGCCAAAGTGGCATTGTCACCTGATGCTTCAGGTGAGCGGAAAAATGGAACGCTTGCTCCAAGCTTTAGAGCAACAGCTGCAATTTCCGGATCATCGGTCGAAACCATGACTTCATCGAACAAACCGGATTTAAAGGCGACATCAATTGAATACTGAATGATAGGTTTGCCGTAGAAGATACGTACGTTTTTGTGTGGAATCCGTTTACTCCCGCCTCTTGCGGGGATAATGGCAAGATTTTTCATGATTTATAAATTTTTTATAGTTAACCCAAGTTCGGATAATTTCAGATTAAATCAGCTATTTCCAGTTTGTAGGGTTTAACATTTCTTTTTCTTTTATCACTATTGATCGGATAAACTCAATTTCATTTTCAGTGATATTTGCTTTCAGATTTTCAATGTTCCTTTTCAGTTGGGCAACATTGTCAACACCAATCAATACGCCGTCCACATATGGATTACCGGTCACATAACCAAGTGCAAGTTGTTCGACAGTGAAAGGTCCATATTCACAATGGGCATTTAAGGTTTTTAGGTAAGGTTTCAGAGTTAAAAGTTTGCCGGTAAGAGTTTCAATAGGTTTGAAGAATAGTCCCTGCATGAAAACAGAACGAGTATGAATCTCGATCCCGTTTTGCCTTAATTCTTTAAAATAACTTTCGAATTGCCTGTCGAAAATGTTGTATGGAACCTGAATAATATCAAATTGTATTTTCCTATCGAGCAGAAAATCCAATTCTTCAACCGTATACAGTGAGAACCCGATTTTTTTTACTTTGCCCAGATCTTTCAATTCTCTTAAACTGTCCCATATTTCCGGGTTTTGCCGGTAATAATCGAAATGGTGGATCAGATATCCGTACAGCTTGTCACAGTTTAATCTCTGTAATGACTGTGAAAAAATATCTTCTACAGATCCTTTGTTCTGCGGAAATTTTGAAACTATATTAAAATTAAAATAATCGCGATTCGTGAATTTTCCCAATACAATTTCGCTATCTCCATAGCTAAAAGATGTATCCAACATTCCAATTCCGGAACTATCAGCTAACCTGAGGATAGATTCCACCTCTTCCAGTGATACCTTTCCGGAAACATTATTGATTCCGTAATCAGTTCCGAACTGCACTGTGCCTAGAACCAGCTTCATTTTAAAATTAAATCATGTAACCTTTTATAGTTTCAATCACATAATCCTGTTCCTGACTCGTTAGAGCAGGGAACATAGGCAAACTCAGGCATCGGCTGTAATAACTTTCGGAATTTGGCATATCGCCATCTTTCCATCCGAATTGCCTGTAATAGGGCATCAGGTGTACCGGAATGTAATGGACCTGAGCATAAATACCTTTTGTTCTGAGATGATCAAAGAGAGCCTTACGATTTTCAATTTCAATGATATACAGGTGATAGGCGTGTTCTTCCGAATAGCCTGAATGACCTACAATGCTCTTCATCTTGCTGAATGCCTCATCGTATTTATGGGCAATTTCGTGTCTGCGTTTCAATCGTTCATCTGCTTTTTTCAGCTGGCATATTCCTAGAACTGCCTGAAAATCAGTTAGTCGGTAATTGAATCCCAACTCCTGCATTTCATAATACCATTCACCATGGTTCTCTTTGAGCAATTTAGGATCTCTGGTTATTCCGTGTGTCCGGAGTAGCAATAATTTCCTGTAGAGCGCTTCATCGTTGGTGGTTATCATTCCCCCTTCACCCGTTGCAATATGCTTGACAGGATGAAACGAGAAGGTTGCCAGGTGGGCGAACACCCCGTTACCGCAGTTTTGACGGCATCCGGTCGAATCGGTAAAGTAACCACCCGGAGCATGACAGGCATCCTCGATAATCCAGCAATCATAATCGTTAGCCAGCTTTCTCAGCGCTTCCATATCAACTGGTTTTCCTGCTAAGTCTACAGGTATAATACCTTTATAGGTTCCTTTCGGAGAAGCAGAAAGAAGCTTTTCTACCTGTTTGATGTCAATCAGATATGTTTCCGGGTCAATATCGGCAAAAACCACATCCCCACCCGCGTACCTCACACAATTTGCCGATGCAGCAAATGTTATGGGTGTGGTAATCACCTTATCGCCCGGGGAGATATTCATGGCCAGTACACTCAAGTGCAGAGCAGCTGTTCCGTTTGATACGGCAACAGCATATCTGACCCCAATATAATCGGCAAATGCCTGTTCAAATTCGGCAATTTTTGGCCCCTGGGTAAGAAAATCCGATTGCAGAACTTGAGATACCGCTTCAATATCTTCACTGGAAATCGTTTGCCTGCCGTAAGGAATTGGCTTGATCATTATTCTTTAGGCTTAAAATTTGGATCGACATATAACCTTATAAGTTCCTGCATCTCTTCAACAGTGACCCAGCGGGTATTTTCACCTGAGTTGTAGCGGAATCTTTTAGGCACTTCCCATCCTTTGTAATGTTCCATATACTTCGCTTTATTGGAATGGTTGGGAAGTATTGCGTAATATTTATCAAATTCAATGGTGTTATATGAATCATTTTCTGTGATCATCTCCTCATGTATCTTTTCACCGGCGCGAATACCGACGTATTCAAACTGTGCGTTCGGAGCAATTGCCCGCGCTACAGTTTCGATATGGTATGAAGGTATTTTGGGGACTAAAATTTCACCACCAATGGCGTTTTCAATGGCCCATAATACCATTTCGACACCCTCTTCGAGTGAGATGTTGAACCGTGTCATCTCCTTGTCGGTTATCGGTAAAACGTTTGTATGTCTGGCTTTTTCCATGAAGAAAGGAATCACAGAGCCCCTAGAACCCATTACATTGCCATAACGTACAACAGAAAAGCGTAAATCACGTTTTCCCTTTATGTTGTTTGCAGCTATGAACAGCTTATCGGATACCAACTTTGTAGCCCCGTATAAATTTATAGGTGCTGCCGCCTTATCGGTAGAAAGGGCTACGACCACTTTCACATTGGTAGAAAGTGCAGCATCAATTACGTTTTGGGCGCCTCCGATATTGGTCTTTATGAACTCATCGGGATTGTATTCTGCTGCCGGAACCTGTTTCAACGCGGCTGTATGAATTATTATATCAATTCCTTCGCAGGCGCGAATGAAGCGTGCCCCATCACGTACATCCCCAATAAAAAACCTGACCTGAGGGTACTTGTCCTGCGGATATAACTGAGCCATTTCAAATTGTTTAAGCTCATCGCGTGAATAGATGACTAATCTTTTGACCCCCGGATATCTTTTAAGGATAGTCTCTGTTATTTTCTTCCCAAGTGACCCGGTTCCTCCGGTAATCAGAATGGCTTCATTGGTTAACATATTGTGATTCCCATTTTAGTAAATAACTAGTTTTGGCCGACCTTCTGTAACCCCTCTGGGTTTTGGTGTCTATAACTTTAAATGCCAATATTCTCCCAGGATCATCAATCGTAAAATTATTGGAATAGGTAGATGAAAATGAAATATAAAAAGTATAGTCGCCATGAGCCAGAATGTAGGGCTCTATTTTAATTCTGAACCGGGTCCTTCCCGGTTTCAGATCGTTCAGAATATTGGGAAGGCAATCAAACGTATCTGATTCTATAAGCAAATCATCTTGTTTGGTTTTAATAGTTACATACCCATATGTATTGGGAATGGGTCTGATGCAATTTATTTCTAGCCCAATGTATATTTCTTCAGATATATCGAACTGTGATGTGGGTTCATTATTGACGTCAAGCATTTCAGCGTAACAAAGCTCAACATCCTTACCTTCCAGGTTAAACTTCTCGAATCTACTATCACTGACTGAGAACTGATAGACAGCCAGATATTCGTTAACCGTATCTTCGGCACTTCCAGAAAATACCATTTCGCCGTTGCTAAGTAAAATGCCTGTCTTGCATAGATTCTTTATAGAAGGAAGATTGTGGCTGACGAACAGCACAGTTCTTCCCTCATTGCAGCTAACATCCTGCATTTTGCCGAGTGCTTTTTTCTGAAACTCCGCATCACCCACTGCCAAAACTTCATCAACTACGAGTATTTCAGGTTCTAAGTGGGCAGCTATTGCAAAACCAAGGCGTACGGTCATTCCGCTGCTGTATCGTTTTACTGGTGTATCTATATATTTTTCTACACCTGCAAAATCCACAATCTCATCTAGTTTGCGCTTAATCTCGGCCTTTCGCATCCCCATAATGGAGCCGTTCATATAAATGTTTTCAAGGCCGGTCATTTCGGGATGAAAGCCGGTTCCTACTTCGAGCAAGGAAGCAATGCGTCCTCTGGTAAGGATACGGCCGGTGGTGGGGCTTGTAACGCGGGAGAGAATTTTTAGCAGGGTAGACTTACCGGCTCCGTTCTTGCCAATAATGCCTAAAACATCTCCTTGTTTTACTTCAAAATCGATATTGCGTAGTGCCCATACGTAGTCCTCTGTTGACTTTGCGGCCCGGTCGTTTACTTGTCCAATTTTAAGGTTGGGGTCTTCTTTTCCACGAATGTTCATTGCCCACCAACGGTTTAAGTCGTGGGATAGGGTACCGGTGCCAATGAGGCCGAGGCGGTATTGTTTAGATATGTTTTCGAATTTAATTGCTATATCGGACATAGGATTACGCCAATTTTTAGATAACATCCATAAAACTTCGTTCTACCTTGTTGAAGATAATAATGCCAAAAAGTAGGACCGTGATAGAAAATAATAAGCTATACCCAAGCGCAAACCATGAGAAACTGCCCTGCCCAAGAAATCCATATTTAAAAGTTTCCAGAACCGATGTTAATGGATTAGCTTGTATTATCCAGATGTATTTTTTGTAACTACCTTCCATAACAGACAATGGATAAATAACAGGTGTGGCATACATCAATAACTGAATTGCAAAGGCAATCAAAAATTTCAGATCTCTGTATTTAGTGGTCATAGATGAAATAATGATTCCAAAACCCAAAGAAAGTGCCGCAAGGATAAACACTAGCACCGGTAGTAACAATGCATATAAATTAGGGGAAACTGTGGTTCCTTTTGCAACAAAATATATGTAAACGATTATAAATAAAGCAAACTGAATAAACATCTTAATCAAACCGGTAATAGTAATCGATAAAGGAACAATAAGCCGGGGGAAATATACTTTACCGAATATTGCTTGATTGGTAAGAAAAGTATCGGATGTTTTGGTCAGTGATTCGGAGAAATAGTTCCAAAGCGTTATACCCGAAAGATAAAACAAAGCTTGGGGAATACCATCGGTAGGAATTCCCGCCAGACCACCAAATACAAACATAAAAACGATAGTTGTGAAAATCGGTTGTATAATGAACCAGATGGGGCCCAATATAGTTTGCTTATATATGGTAACGATATCACGTTTAATGTACATTTCAAGCAGATCGCGATATCGCCATAGTTCTTTAAAATTGAGCTTAAAAAGGCTGCTGTGGGGCTCAATAATCAGATCGTAGCTTTTATTGTTTTCGGGCATAAAATGTGCTTTTATCAGATTTTACGCAGGTTACTTACAATTTGAATGCTTTTTCGGGTATCCTCAATGCCAAAACCTCCACCGTTTAGTATGTCTATGTAGCTGGTTGTGTGTAAGTCTGTAAATCCTTCGCTAAATTCAAGTTCTTCACCCTCTATATTAATTTTTCTATAGGTGCGTTTTTGGGCAGCCAATGCTTCGGATGGGAGATCTTTTTCATCGACGCTTAAGAACCAGTTTACATTTGCTTTTTCAAAATAAAGTTTGCCTCCTGCTTTTTCAGGCTTGTTAATTTCAAGTTCTACTCCTTTGAAATCGCCAAAAATCCAGCCTAACATATCGAAAAAATGTACTCCTATATTGGTAGCAACGCCACCGGATTTATCAATATTGCCTTTCCACGATATGAAATACCATTTGCCCCGGCTGGTGATGTAAGTAAGGTCAACATCATAAACTTTATCTTTTGGCCCCTCTTCAATCTTCTTTTTTAACTGTTGAATTGCTGTATGCAGTCGCAATTGTAATATGGTATAAATCCTTTTGCCTGTTTCCTGTTCAATCTCCTGAAGTGCATCAAGGTTCCATGGATTAAGCACCAAAGGCTTCTCACAAATGGCATGGGCATCGTTACGCAATGCCATCCGCATATGTGCGTCATGAAGATAGTTGGGTGAGCAAATGCTCACAAAATCAATTTTTTGCTCTCCTTGTCTTCGTAATTTATCCAAATGCCTGTCGAACCGTTCGGGTTCTGTAAAAAAATCGGCTTGTGGAAAATAACTGTCCATGATGCCGATTCCATCGTAAGGGTCAAGCGCACAAACAAGGTTGTTTCCTGTCTCTTTTATTGCTTTCAGGTGACGTGGTGCAATGTATCCTGATGCTCCTATTAAAGCGAAATTTTTCATATTTATCTGAAATTTCTAATAGAATCTGTAATATATTTTTGAGTTTCAATAGACAATTCTGTATGAATAGGTATTGATAGGACTGTTTGACATAGTGATTCTGTAATTGGCAAGGTTTGAATATTTTGACTATAATCCAAGAAAGCTTCTTGTTTATATAATGGTAAAGGATAATAAATTATTGTTGGTATTTGTTTACTAATAAGATATTTTTGAAGATCGTCACGGAGATTTTCCTTTACTATCAAAGTAAATTGATTAAAAGTGTGAATAGCTGAAGATGATTGATATGGAAGCGAAAGCCAGTCTATTCCGTCCAACTCAGCATAATATATTTTCGCAGTTTCTTGTCTGGCCTTAATATAACTATCCAGGTATTTTAACTTTACGGTTAAAATAGCAGCCTGCATTGTATCTAATCTGGAGTTACATCCAACAACTGAATGGTAGTATTTTTTTTTCTGCCCATGATTGGCAATCATTTTGCATTTTTCGGCTAACAAATCGTCATTAGTAGAAATTGCCCCCCCATCACCAAAACACCCCAGATTTTTGGTAGGGAAAAAGGAATAACAGCCAATATGCCCAATAGTGCCGGTTTTACTAAGGTTCCCGTTCACTAACTTATAATCTGCGCCAAGTGCCTGGGCATTGTCTTCAATAACAAATAGTTCATATTTTTTAGCGACCATCAGGACCGCCTCCATATCCGCACTTTGTCCAAACAGATGAACCGGAACAATAGCTTTCGTTTTTGGAGTAATGGCATTCTCAATTTTTGCAGGATCGATATTAAATGTTTTTGAATCTACATCAACCACTACAGGTACTAACCCCAGCAGGGCAATTGCTTCGGCTGTTGCCACATAGGTAAATGCAGGGACTATTATCTCATCACCCCTATTTAAACCTAGGGCCATAATTGCAATCTGTAAGGCATCGGTGCCGTTCGCACAAGGTATAACATGCTTTACTCCCAGGTACTTCATCAAATCTTCCTGAAATTGAATTACTTCAGGTCCATTGATATAGTTTGTTGATTCTACACAATTGATGAGTGCTTCATCAATTTCGGTCTTTATTTTTTGATATTGACTTTTTAGGTCAACCATTTGAATTGGTTGCATGGAAATATAATTTTCACAAGAAATTCCGGTCACTCCCATCTGGTGTGTCCTTATTGTATAACGCAGTTTGGCTGCGTATTTAAAATTTATCCCCGGCAGACCATACCAGTAGGGTTTTGGCCTTGTCGGGGATATATTGCGCAGCTTCGTCGGGTGAAACTGCTATGTATCGTATCTTAAATGAAACACTCTCTTCTGCCGTTCTTACCAGCTTGTTAAGGAAGTCGTAATCAAAATTCTTTCCAACCAGAAGGAGATCTAAAACATTGCCAGGGTTCCCCTGTGCAAAGTCGTTGATTATGTATCCTTTCTCTAACTCGCCAATATGTTTAACCACATTGTCTACAATCTCCTCTATTCCCACATACTTTAAAAGAAGGTGGTGCATATCTTTAAAGTATGGATGCTTTGTGTTAGCCTGGTAAACCTTTTTGTTCTGCTCAGTCTTTGATTCCAGCAACTTTGCCTCTTCAAACCGGTTAAGTTCCAGCCTTATTGCATTGGTACTCTCTCCAAACTCTTCCGACAGGTTGCGAAGGTATGCTGTGGTATTGCTGTTGATAAAAAACTTTATCATCAGCTTTATTCGGGTTTTGGATGTTATCAGACTTTCGAGCATAAGTTTGAGTAATTTTGCTACTCAATAATAGAACGAAAATAGATAAATATTTTAATAAATCAAAATTATGTTTTAAATTTTATCGCGCTTACTGTACCCTTGTGCATACCCGTATCTGTATCGGTATCTGTATGAATATTTATAGCCATATTTATACCTGCCATGTGTCTTTTGTTCTGTTGCCTGGTTGAGAACTACCGCAACATTTTTCAGTCTCCTGTCGTGAACAAGGTTATTTAAAAAGCTGATAGTATCTTTTTCGGTGAAGTTCTCTCTCACAATATATACACATGCATCGGCATACTTAGAGAGCATAAATGTATCGGAAACAACCCCAACTGGGGCACTGTCCAGAACAACATAGTCAAACTCTTTTTTTAGCATTCCAATCAATTCACCAGTTCTCTTCTTTGAGAGTAGTTCGTTGGGATTTGGCGGGATGGGTCCGGTTTGCAACACAAAGAAGTTTGGCTCTACCTGCTCAATCAGCTCGTTATGGTTTTGTACTAAACCTGCCAGGTATGATGAGAACCCTGTCTCTCTCTTCGGGATTCCTAACACACCGGCTAATTTTGGATTTCTAATGTCTGCTCCAAGTAGAATCACCTTTTTATCCATCAATGATAAACTTCTTGCCAGGTTTGTAGAGATAAATGTCTTCCCCTCCTTTGGAATTGTGGAAGTTACCAAAACCACATTCTGGTCCTTCTCGCTAAGCATAAAGAGTAGGTTGTTTCTCATGGTACGGAACATCTCACTCACAACGGAATCGTCATTTGGTTTAACAATCAGCGAAGTATTATCACTTATATCTTCTACCTTAATAATATCACCTATTACATTTATATCTTTTAAGTTTAACATATCTTTCATCCCCTCAACCTTTGTCTGGAAGTAGTCCTTTAAAAAGATGATAATCGTAGGAATTGCCAATCCGAGCATAAAGAATAGTAACATTATGAATTGGCTTTTTGGAGAAACCGGACCACCCAATGAGTATGGTCTTGCAATAATTTTTGCCTTTGGTGCTATGCCTGCTTGAGTAAGATTGGTCTCTTCTCTCTTCTGTAGCAAAAAGATAAAAAGGTTGGATTTTACTTCCTGTTGTCTTAGGATGCCTGTGTATTGCCTGTCTACAGAAGGAATGTTACTAATTTTGGAAACTGTCAAGGTATTTTCCCTGTCCAAGTCCCTCAACGCAATCTCAGAGGCATTCTTCTCGTTGGAAAGTGATGCCTTTATGTTCTCATGAATATTCTCTACTTGCAAATTCAACTGTTTAAGAGAAGGATTACTTTCAGAAGTAGATGTCTTGACCCTCTCTCTGTCTAATACAAGCTTGTTGTAATCACTTATTACAGACACCAGCCCCTGGTCACTAATGCCCAGATTTGGTATGAGTTTGTTTTTGTTCTCGCTTTTAGAAATATATTCTTGAATATAAGTTATCAAATTAAGTTGAGTCTCAATCGCCTGTCTTCTAGTGTCAAAACCCTCTGTTTTATTCAGATATGCGCCTATTTGCAGGGGGATATCAGTTACCTTATAATCTTTTCTGAATGACTCAACCTCACCTTCCACTTCGCCCAATTCCAATGCAATATTTTTCAGTCGTTCCTCTATGAATGCAGCAGTATTGGATGCCACCATATTCTTGTCTGCAGCAGCCTGCTTATTGTATTCCTGCACTAACGCATTTAATATGTCCTTCCCTTTCTGAGTGGTCTCATTTCTTAGCTTTATGTTTAACTGGCTTGATAACTTAGTTGTTGTTGCAATTTCAAGACTGCCGACAATGTTTCTGGCCAAAGACATTGCGTTTGATATTTCAACCTCCAACGGGAGGTCCTTAAATATTATGCTGTCTTGCTTTGCTACATAGAATTTTCCTAAAGGTAATTGAATATAGCCGGGTAGAGTTTCAATTATAAGACTCTTTTCTACTATCTCTCCGTTCAATGAAAACTTAGCATCTACATTTAAACCATCCTCTTTTTTGGTGAATTTGAAAGTTACCGTTGTTGGTATTTTATCAGGATTAACATCTTCCCATCTCACATACAGAGGAGAGCAGTTATAAAGTTCTGGTGAAAAAAACCTATATCTATTTGCATATCTGTAAGTTGTGTAAAGTTCAAGAGCTGTTACAATATTTACCATCATATCGGGTGATCTGAAGGTTCCTATCTCATTATCAATATTGTCGGAGCCTCTGTTTAGTCCAATGTCCTGTAGAAGGAACATTTGTTCAGCCGAACCTTGCTCTTTTTTGATAAGAACAGAAGTCATTGCTTCATATACGGGTGTCTGAAACTTAAGATAAAAATAACCTGCAATAAGCATTACTGCAACCGATAGAACAAACCAGTACCACTTGTTAAAAAATACGAATAATAATTGTTTAAAGTCAATTTCAGGGTCTTCCTGGGTATTTACATCCCTGTTTGTGTGTAAGTTCTCTTGCATACTATTGATTAATTACTGGTTCTTATTATTGTATATATAAGTGATGATACTGATACCAATGTAGATATTACAGATATTGTTATACTCTCGGCAGAACCTATATTGGACCCTTTTGCTTTGGTTTTGTTTGGTTCAATATATAGCACATCGTTCTGCTGGAGATAATATGTGTTAAGGTTAGTTAGTAAAGAAGAGTTTTGCAGGTTTATTCTGGTGATGCTCTTTTTGCCGTTAGAATCTTCTCTAAGAAGGAGTATATTTTCTCTTTTCCCGTAGATAGTTAAATCTCCTGCAAGTGCAAGCGCGTCGAATATTGTACACTGCTCACTTTGAATGGTGTATAAACCTGGTCTTGTCACTTCTCCTAATACAGATATTTTGTAGTTTGTAAATCTTACATTCACTATTGGAGGTTCTGTAATGAACTCAGGATAGATTCTGTTTTTGATAAGGTTCTGCAGCTCTTCTCGTGTAAGGCCTAAAACCTTTATTTTTCCTACAACAGGGTACTCAAGATAGCCTTCTTTGTCCACAATGAATGTTTGTAGAGCTGCTCCAGGCACATAACTTCCAGTAGTACCAACTCCGCTCCCTGCATTTGATCCAAGGTTGAATGGGGCGGCGGCTTCTGGGACAACTGTGTTCAC
The DNA here is from genome assembly GCA_041659025.1 of Bacteroidales bacterium. Classification (GTDB taxonomy): domain Bacteria; phylum Bacteroidota; class Bacteroidia; order Bacteroidales; family UBA932; genus Bact-08. The sequence goes on from JBAZZA010000003.1 coordinate 309,930, forward strand.
AGAAATTGTAAGTATATCTTTGGGCATTATTTTGGCTTCATAAATCTTTGCGGCCTTGTCTAGTTCATATTGGCTGAGGTTGTCTACATCTGCCAGATATGGGATTCCTTTTGTTGAACCGCACGAGGCAAGTATGAGGCTTGCCGCCGCCACTAGTAGTAAATCTCTCTTTTTCATTTATCTATAAATTGTAATTGTTTAATATTTTTGTATAGTTCGAGCTTGTCAAGCTCTTCGAATCTTGCGGAATTCTGACTGATGAATTCTGGTATGAGCTCCTTGAGCCTCTTTACAACCTCTATTGGGTGAATATGTTCAAGAGCAATCTCGTTCATCTCGTCTATCATTGGGGCTATGTCGGAGTATTTGTATAGGCGTACTCTGGCAATTTTCACCTTTTTGTGGTGGGTCGGTAAAGCGTTCTCGTCGCAGGAGAGTAGCTCTTCGTAGAGCTTCTCGCCAGGGCGCAGGCCGGTCTCTACTATTTTTATGTCTTCACCCGGGATTTTACCGCTGAGGCGTATCATCTTCTCGGCAAGGTCATATATTTTGACTGCCTCGCCCATGTCGAACACAAAGATTTCGCCCCCGTGTCCCATACAACCGGCCTCAAGCACGAGGCTGCAAGCCTCCGGTATGGTCATGAAGTAGCGGGTGATATCTTTGTGGGTTACTGTTATTGGCCCACCTGCTGCTATCTGGCGTTTGAATAGAGGCACAACTGAACCGTTTGAACCCAGTACGTTACCAAACCTTGTGGTTACAAATTGGGTGGGGTTCTCAACTCCATCATCAAGGAGCTTATGATACAGACTCTGTATGTATATCTCTGCTGCTCTTTTGCTTGCACCCATTACGTTTGTAGGGTTAACGGCTTTGTCTGTAGATATCATAACAAACCTCTCCACGCCTGTCTCTACTGCCATGTCTGCCACATTCTTTGTGCCTAATACATTTGCAATTACCGATGCCGACGGGTGGAACTCCATCATTGGAACGTGTTTGTATGCTGCTGCATGGAAAACTATTTGGGGCCTTGCACATTCAAATACCTGCCTCATCTTTGCAATACTGCTCACATTGCCGATGATTGGCTTAATCTCTATATTGTTGGGATTGCGGCTCTTTAGCATCAGCCAAAGGTCGTTCAGTGGTGTCTCTGCCTGGTCGAGAAGGATAATCTGCCTGCACTTGAACTGTGCAACCTGTATGGCTATCTCACTTCCGATTGAACCTGCTGCTCCTGTTATAAGTACTACTTTGTTTGTGAAGTTTTGCTCAAGGGCTTCTTTATCCATCTCTATGGCATTTCTACCGAGAAGGTCATCAATCTTTATCTTGTTTATCTGTGGTGCTGTCTGTACAACAGTGTCGTCATGCTTTACAAATGTAGAGACCATGAGAAGTTCAAGACCTTCTACAATGCAGCGGTCGTAAAACTCTTTTGGCATGGAGTCTAGTTGTGATTTGTATAGGAGGAGGGTTTGTACCTTATAATGGACCATAAGGTTTAGAAGACCCTTTCTGGCCGACAGTATTGGCAATCCGCCAACCGATCTCCCCACCTGGGCATCATTCAGTGTTATGAATGCAACCGGTTCGTAGGGGTTGTTTTTCTCTTCCTTGATTGAATTGGCAAGTAATATGGATTCATAGTCGCTGCCCAGTATAAAGGCTCTTGTCTTTTGTTGCTCATACCTCTTTTCAAAGCCCTCATAAACTGTCTTTACCATAAAACGGAACATGAGTTGCCCGGCAATAACAACAAAACCCAGTACCACAGGGAACCAGAGGTTGAAAGTTAGAAGGTGCCCGTTGGCAAGGTTGCTGCCGTTGATTGCTATGCTGAAAATTTCAAAGAGGAGGGTGGCAAAGAGTGTTGAGAAGGATAAAATTCTGAGGTCGCTTATTGTGGAGAATCTTACAACTCCGTGATGGGTCTTGAAAAGGACCGCAGAAACAGCGTAGAATATTATTACTACTACTATTTTTAATACAAAATGATGTGATTTTGTAGCGGCTATGTTGTCGCGGAAGAACCAGAGTGATGTATATGCAATAATTACAATAAATAAATCTATAGCGAATATGGTCCACCTGGGCATGTAGTTGCGCATCATCGCCCAGATGATGCGCTCCAATCTCACCAATAAGTTTTTCATAGTTAGGTTTTTTGCACGAAAAATTACGGTGAGTCACAATGTTTAAAGTTCTGATCACCGTTTTTTTTGTCTTTTATGTCCAACAAATATAATCTAAAAATGTTACGGTTACAAGATTTTTTAATAATTATTTGGCTAATTCTAAGATTAATATAGAATGTTTTAAGTATTTTTGTCATAATGCTTTTGTGTTTAAATTAATTATATCAAACCATGAATATCCACAGGAATTTTTTTCTTCTTATTGTTACTCTGTTTGTTGGTCTTACAATCAGCGCAAAGGACGGAGTAGTAAGGTTTGCATATCTTGCAGATCTTCATATTTCCGAAGCTTCTCCTCCTTCTTTGGACCTTGAGAATTCAGTCAACGATATCAACTTAATGACCGATATAGATTTTGTTATTCTTGCCGGCGACATTACGGAGTTCGGGTCAGACGTTGAGATTGAACGGGCAAAGTCGATTCTCGACAAGCTTAATGTTCCGTACTACATTGTTGCGGGTAACCACGACTCCAAGTGGAGCGAAAGTGGTTGCAACACATTTGCCAAAGTATTTGGCTATGAGCACTTCAACTTTGATGTCGATGGCATACAGTTCATCGGCTGTAATTCGGGCCCTAACATGCGAATGGCTCCTGCTCTTGTCCCTCGCGAAAGCATCGTCTGGCTTGATTCTATTACTAAAGCACTGCCTAAGGACAAGCCTGTGATTTTTATTAATCACTATCCTTTGGACGATGCCATGCTTAACTACAGGAATGTGCTTGACCTTATTGCGCGTACAAACATTCAGGTTGCATTATGCGGACACGGCCATAATAATCGGATACTCGACTATCCCGGTGTTGCCGGTGTCCGGAACGCGATTACAGGTGTAATGGGTCGCTCAAACCTGTCGGGTAACAAAGTCGCTGCCGGTTACAACATAATCACTGTAACTCCAGGCGACAGAAAAAATACGGCCGGGTCAATTACATTTCAGGAGCGCACCAAAGGTGTCACCAAAGCTCCATGGCACACAATGCTGTTAAAGAACGCTCCTGAAAAAGTTATTCCTGTGGAGGCTTTGAAACCAGCAATTGTGCCGTCCTCAGCATCAGGAACTCCTTGTTGCTCTGGGACAGCCGCATACGCCAAACCAGATCAGCCTGTTAAGACCATTTGGGAGATTCAGGACAATTCTGATATCGGCGCCGGGGCCGTACTGGGAAAAGGGCAATTTGGAGTAGGTACTAAGAGACATAAATCGGGCATTTCCGGAATTGTCTATTACGCAAACACTGCCGGTGTTGTTAAAGCGCTGGAAGCTGCGTCGGGCAAACTCCTTTGGTCTTACTCAACTTCGGGAAAGATTTTCTCTACACCTGCGGTTTCTGACGGTCATCTGGTAGTTGGTAGCAGTGACAGTTATATCTACTGCTTAGACGCCTTATTGGGCAAACTCATATGGAAAGTGAAGGCCAACAAATCTGTACTTGCTTCGCCGACAATATATAAAGGTATAGTTTACATTGGGTCTTCCGATGGCATTTTCCGCGCGATTGAACTTGGGACCGGTGAGCTTGTATGGTCCTACGACAAGATAAAAGGCTTCATTGAGGCAAAGGCATATGTAGACAAAGATGGTGTCTATATTGGCGACTGGGCTTCCACTCTCTATGCATTTAACCCTAAAAACGGTTCGCTTTTGTGGAGCTGGACAAACAACAAAGGCAGGGGACTCTCTCCGGCTGCTGTCTGGCCGGTTAAAGCCAACGGACGCATCTTTGTAGTTACTCCGGAGCGTATGACTCACGCCATTGATGCTTCTACAGGCAAGGAAATCTGGAGAGCCAAGGGCGGACGCGAGGCAATCGGTCTCTCTGCCGACGGTTCTGCCATATATGTGAAGACAATGCAGGACACCGTTATCGCGTTCTCAACAACAGAGAGCTCTGTTATTAGTTCCGATGTAACCTCATGGACAACAACAAAATCTGTGACACCTCCACCGGCTCCGGTCTCTCAGACAATAACCACGGTTCCAACAACAGTATCTAACTCTTATGTCCTGCCAAAATCACTGTGGCGCTCCTTCACCGGCTACGGTTACGAGATAGCCCCATCGCCAATCACAACCGCCGATGGTCTTGTCTTCATCCCCACCGACAAAGGAAACATCTTTGCCCTCAACGCAAAAGACGGCACCGTTGCCTGGCAGTACAACTTCTCCATCGCCCTCATCAACTACATCCTACCCATCGGCCACCGCCAATTGCTCGTCACCTCGATGGATGGTAAAGTGGCGATCTTGGAGTACTAACACTCTGCCAGAGGCGTTAGCACTTCGTTAGAAATGAGTGCAATGTGCATTCGTCTGTTAATCAAAGATCTGCTAACGCCTCTGGCAAAGCAGTTAGTAGTTGTCAGATAATCTGCTAGTTGTATATTTGTTTGAATATCAGGCCTTTTAGTAAGTATTTGTAAATCATATATGTGCTAACACCTCTGCCAGAGTCTCTGCCAGAGGTGTTAGCACTTCATTGGAAATGAGAAGCTTACGTATTAGCCTGCTAATCAAATATTTACTAACTGCTCTGCCAAAGCAGTTAGTAAATACCTAATTTGCAGCTAAATATAAAAACATGTGTCGGCAAATCTTGCCGACACATACCTTCTTGAGCTCTTTGTGGGAAAATTTGCCAATGATTATTCAATTATAAAAAATTAATATTCAATTTGAAGCACATTAAAAAGGAATCGAAGCTTACATTCGCATAATTATCAATAAGAGAAAAAGCTATGTGGGACAATGACAACAAATTGAGGATTCAGGAGGGAAACATCCATGTTTATTTTAGAGGAAATAACCAGAACAATGTATTTTATGACGATGACGACAAGATTGGTTTTTTAAAACGATGTGATTATGCGGCCAAGCTAAATGGCACTAAAATCCTGGAGTTTGCATTGATGAACAATCATGTGCACATTCAAGTTATAACAAATCAAGTCACAAACTTCATGAAAAGTTTGCTGATAAGCTACGTTCAAAAGTACAATATCAGGAAGGGAAGCAAAGACAAGCTTTTCAGCACGCCATTCCAGAGTGCCTGCAAATTTACTGAGCCCTGGATAATAAAAAGTATGTTGTATATCTTGCAAAATCCACTAAATGCAAACATTTGCAATCACCCATCCGATTTCAAATGGAGCTCCTATGGATTCCATTTCGGGGGCCATTCCCCGTTAAGAAAATACATAAATATCGACACTTCATTTCTGGACAAACATTATGAAACTAGATATAATCTTGATAATGCTATAATTAACGATAAGGTGAAGGAATCTGAAGTAGCAGAATTCGAAACGGAGAAACCGATGAGAATAACCTATGATGAACTTATATTGTTGGCAGATAAATTTACCAATGGAACAAATATATACAAACTCACTCATGAGGAACTCAATGAACTTATACAATTTCTACATAATCAAACCAATGCTTCATTCCGACAAATAGCATCGATAACTCATGAGCATTACGATACAGTAAGGAAAATCTGTAAAAAGTAGTGCCGATCTGCAAACCCAAGATAAAGATCTGACTAACTGGGGGAGCTGCGAGCTGGAGTCTTTAGAAAAAACATGTGTCGGCAAATCTTGCCGACACATACCATTTACAATTCTATTGCTAGTAGCTCTTCACCCAGTTTATGAAGTGCTGTTTCAATTTTTTTTCTTTGTTCCTGACGGGGTTTTTTAAGCCCGGAAGCATAGTGATGTAATTGCTTTTGATTAATGCCGGTCATATGCTCGAGAGCTACTTTGCTGAAAATGTTATCATAATAATTAAGGAAACTTTGTGTGTCGTATTTGTATACAATTTTGTATTCGCTTTTTAAAATTTCAGGCAAATCATCTGTTTGTTGTCTTTCGATAAAAAGTTTTAAGCCTTCCAAAACATTTTCTTTTGCTGTTTCAACAGTGTCTCCCGCGCCATAAATACCGGGGCAATTTAATGCATATGCATCATAAAAATCGACGCTTTTTTCTATGATAATTTTTAGTTCTTTCATAATAAACAATTTTATGTTTTTTACTTTTGCAGGTAGAACCTAGTCAAGTTCCAAATCTTTAATAATTCTTTTCCTCAAACCTTCTCCAATCTCTTTTGACCCGTGAAATGGAATAGGGGGCGATTTAATTCCATTCTTCTCATAAAAATAGTGACTGCCAGAAGCAGATACATATTTCCATCCCCTTTCTTTAATAAGCTTGTGAAATTCTGAATATTTCATTGCTATGGTTTTAAATCGACCGCATAAAGATAACTAAATAGATACTATTACGCAAATTTTTTTGTTGATTTTAAATCTGTTATCTTATACATCAGTATTTTATTGGAAATGAGAGGCGTGCGTATACGTAAGTTAATCAAAGACTTACTATCTGCTCTGGCAAAGCAGTCAGTACCAGCCAGATAATCAGTCAATTATATATTTGTTTGATTTTCAGGCCATTTTGCAAGTATATGTAAATCATTCATATGCTAACGGCTCTGCCAGAGTCTCTGGCAGAGCCGTTAGCACTTCGCTGTAAATCAGAAGTATACGTATTCATCTACTAATCAAGGATTTACTAACTGCTCTGCCAAAGCAGTTAGTAAATACCTAATCTGCAGCTAAATATAAAAAAATGTGTCGGCAAATCTTGCCGACACATACCTTCTTGAGACCACTTATTCGCTTCCCCATCGGTAACTCGATGGTAGTTGTGCAATGCCGGCCAGATGGAGGATCCGGCTGACAAAATTGTCGGTCAGTTCGTCCAGATTGGCGGGGTGCATATAGAAAGATGGTGAGGCTGGTGCTATGATTGCTCCGGCTTCTGTTAGTGTTGTAAGGTTGCGGAGGTGGATCAGGGAGTAGGGGGTTTCGCGGGGTACTATTATGAGTGTTTTTCTCTCTTTGAGCTGCACCTCCGCAACTCGTGAGATGAGGTCGGTAGTGGCACCGCTCGCGATTCGTCCTATTGTGCCCATTGTGCAAGGGATTATTATCATTATGTCGGCGGCGTTTGAGCCGGAGGCGTTGCGGTTGTAGTAGTTGTTGTTGTCTATGAGGGGTTGGGGGGGGTGTTCGCCAATTTCATCGAGGTAGACGCTCCTGGCGGTGTCGGTGAAAATTACATCAGTCTGCACAGTGCCAATGTTTGCCGACACGCCGCCGTCCACAGAGAGGAGTCGTTCAATTATCTTTTTTGCATATATCTGTCCGCTTGCGCCGGTTACTGCAATGACTATTCGTTTCATATCTTACTTGTTCCAGTAAACGCGTTTAAGCCAGACTTTGAAGATGGGGTCGAGGAAGATCCATTTGTCGCCCTCTTGTTCCAGTATCTCTTTTTTCTGGACGGCGTCTTTGAGACGGACGACATTTGCAGAGGAGTTGAACTGGTATTGTGTGAGCACATTGTTTGCACTGAACTTGGTCACTCCGTCGAGAACAGCTTTGAGAAAGTTCATCTGGTAGTAGCTCAGCCGGCTGGTGGTCTGACGGAAAAGGTATGAGTGTAACTCGATTAGATCGTCGAACGATTCGTGAAGCAGGGATTCGGTTAGAAATCCACGCGTGTGGTTAAATGCTATTTCTGCAAGTTGCTGTGTGTAAAATGGTTGTCCTTCTGTAAAGTTGTATAGTTGTGTTACAAGCTCCTTAGAAACCACGCGCCCTGCTTTCAGAAAGTTTTTGATTATGTATTCCGAGAATAACCGTTCTTCTATTGGCTCGAGCTTTACCCTTGCCGCAAAGCGATAGAAGTTTTTATGGTTTACAAAAATCTCCTTCATTGCGTTGACGCAGGAGCCAGTTATGAGGTAGGTTGTCTGTGTATGTGTGCGCCATACCCGCTCGAGCAGTGCGAGTGTCTCTTCCGGATTTTCGAAATTCAATAGCTCCTGGAACTCCTGAAAGTAAACTATTACGTTTGTATCGAATTTTGCTGCGAGAGCCTCTGAGAGGTTGAGGACAAGGTCGCGGTACTCGGTCATCTCCCTTATATGGTCGAGCATGAGATCTTCTTCCAGCATCTCCTTTTCTACCTGTGTATTCGCAAAACCGTTTACCAGTGCGGTTCTTATGCTAAAGAGAAGGTCCTCTTCTGTACGCACATTAAACAGGTCTATTGTGCAGACTTTAAAACTATAAGAATCCTGACGGAGTTTTATGAATAGTTGCTGCATTATAGAGCGTTTGCCGCTTTTGGGTGGTTCGTAGACCAGAGAGTGTTCTCTTTTTTTTATTAGTTCTTCCAGAGTTGTAAGTTCATTTACTCTGGGTATAAAGTTGAGTCCTGTGACGTACTTATTGAATATAAATGGTGAATCCATGGAGAGTTTTTCAAATATTTAAAAAGCATGATAAATATGAAGCTGAGCAACACAAAAATAAAGAAAGTTTTGTAGAATAAAGAATTAATTATATATTTGCCTTCCCAAATTGAAAGGAAGAAGATTGTTAAGCTATTGATAAAGAGTTACTTATTGGTAACCGCTTACAGTCAAAATTATAAATTATATTTATTTATGTACGCAATTGTAGATATTGCAGGACAGCAATTCAAAGTTGAGAAGGATAGGAAAATTTTTGTAAACCGCCTTAAGGCAGAGGAGGGTGCTTCTCTAAGTTTTGACAAAGTTTTACTTATTGACGAAGATGGATCTATAAAGATCGGATCTCCTTATGTTGCCGGCGCAACTGTTAAAGCGACAGTTCTTCAGCACCTTAAAGGTGACAAGGTAATCGTTTTCAAAAAGATTCGCCGTAAGGGTTTCGACAAGAAAAACGGTCACCGTCAATATTTGACGCAAATCAAGATTGAAGAGATTGCTTAATTATTAAAAGAAAAATTTTAGATTATGGCTCACAAAAAAGGTGTCGGTAGTTCAAAGAACGGCCGCGAATCACACAGTAAGAGATTAGGCGTTAAATTGTTCGGTGGACAAGTCGCCAAAGCTGGAAATATCCTTATCCGCCAGAGAGGAACAGTACACTGTCCGGGTGACAACGTAGGAATTGGCAAGGACCATACACTTTATGCATTGATAGACGGTGTTGTGTTTTTCCGCAAGAAAGCAAACAACAAGTCATTTGTATATGTTTTGCCTAAACCTGTGGTAGAGATACCAAAAGAGGTTGCTCCGGATGCAAAACCTGCTAAGGCTCCAAGGGCTGCAAAAGCTCCTAAAAAAGTAGTAGCAGAAGCATAAACAACTCACACTCAGGTTGAATTTGACCCCTTTGGCGACGACTTTTTAACCGGGTTGTACAAGTTATAAAAAGAAGACCTTTTTGGGGTCTTCTTTTTTTGTTTATTACAGGCAGCAAAGGGCACAAAGAGCTCAATAAGGTATGTGTAGGCAAATCTTGCCTATACATGATTTTTATTTAGCTGTAAATTAGGTGTTTACTAATCGCTTTGCCAGAGCTGTTAGCAAATAAGTGATTAGTAGACGACTATGTATAGTTCTCATTTACAATGAACTGCTAACACCTCTGCCAGAGTCTCTGGCAGAGGTGTTAGCAGATGCTTGACTTACAGATACTTGAGAAACGGTCTGAAAATCAGATAAGTATACAATTAGCTGATTAGCTGATAACTGCTAAATGCTTTGGCAGAGTTTCAACAGAATTTTTACAATTTTTTGGTGTTTTCATTTTTTGTTTAACTTTGCAGTAGTTTTTAGCAACTAATTGGTAAATAATCTATTATCTCTGTAACTATCCGTTTTTGTAAGTGTTTTTCTTTGAATATATTTTGTAAGTAACACGTATAAAGAAAGTTACTAAAAACTACCGCGAAGTGCCACACCACAGCAAGCACTAAACAGCAAGCACTAAACTAACCGCAAGCATTACACGCAAATAGCAAATAGCAAACCGCATACGCCAACCGAAACCGCCACCACCAACCGCCAAGTCGTAATCACCAAATCAAAACCACCAACTGCAACGCTTAAAATGACACTTACCACCGAAGAACCTATCGACTTTCTGTTCGACAAATATTTTTCTCTGCTGGTTCTCTATGCAAAGAGATTTGTCAACTCCTATGCAGTTGCGGAGGATATTGTGCAGGAGACCTTCCTGAAGCTTTGGGAAAAAGAGTCGTCGAGGCTTTACAACAAGGCATTTCTTTTTACTTGTGTCCACAACAGAGCCGTTAATTACAGAAGGCGCAACAAGTCATCAATTGAGATAAATGAGGGTCAGAAAAACGGACAATTTAAAGATGGACAGTTTGCGGTATCATCAGAAATTGAGGCAAATGAAGATGTGATTGAGGAGTATGAAAGGTTGAGGGCTCTGTTCAAGGCGCTGGACAAGTTGCCGCCAAAGACACTGGAGGTGCTAAACAGTGTTTATCTGGAGGGAAAGAATTATCAGCTTGTTGCAGATGAAATGGGATTGTCTATAAATACTGTTAAAGCGCATATGTATTTGGCTTTTAAACTTCTTAGGAAGTATCTGCTTGTCTTTGTGCTGTTTATGCTGGAACTCTACTGGATAGTAAGAGGTATTTCCTAATGCGTAACCAGTCGGGATAACATGCCTGAAAATTTATTTTTCATTTTTTCATAAAATATTTCTAAAAAGACTAACGATTTTTTCATAGTTTGGTGTTGTATTAATAGACACACAAATTATGTTAACAGAAGAAATTATTGATTTGATCGTTAAAAAGAGGCTTGGGACTCTTAGCAACGTTGAGGAAGTTAAGCTCGAAAGGTGGGTTAAGGACGATAATGCCGAGGAGTTTATAAAGACAGTCAACACACTGGAGACTGCTCTTGAACTCTATGAAACTTACAAGTATTATAGTCAAGATCTGTTTAAGAAAAAGCAGATGGTAAATCGCCGGATGCATTCAAAAGGTTACAAATTCCGGAGGATGCTCAGATATGCTGCGATTATTGCAATTCCTTTATTATTTGGGGCGGGAATATTCTATGTCTACGACAACCCCTATTTTCAAAAAACAATACCTCCAGGAAAAGAGATAGCTGTAATGGATTTGCCAAATGGCGACTCTGTTGTTATGAGTTCCAATATTGCAAAGATTTATAAAAGCAATGGTAAGGAAGTTATAATTCCAAAGGTTGAGGTTATAGATTATCTGACTCTTTCCGGTGATTTTGAAGAGGTAAATTATTCAACAATAAAAGTTCCGCATGGAGGATTCTACTATGTTATATTGTCCGACGGCACTGTTGTTTGGTTGAATTCCAATTCCAAGATGCGGTTTCCTTTGAAATTCCAGGGCAGTGAGAGAAAGGTATGGATAGAAGGCGAGGCCTACTTCGATGTTACACACGATACTATACCTTTTATAGTATCTACCGAGAACCAGGATATTAGGGTTCTGGGTACAACATTCAACGTAACTGCCTACCCCGGGGATTTTACAACAACCACGGCACTTATCTCAGGTAGTATAGTGTTGCAGGCGACTGGTTCTCAGGAATCGGTTGTGCTGATGCCCGGTCAATGTGCAACCATGAACAAATATGATATGAAGGTTAATCTCTTTGAAGATGACGTTCAGCTCTACTCTTTGTGGAAAATGGGTGTTTTCAAGTTCAGGGAACGCAGGCTAGAGGATATTGTCACTGTTCTCAAAAGATGGTATGATTTTGACGTGGAGTATGAATCTCAGTCTGTAAAAGACATGAAATTTACAACAATCGCCTTAAAGAATAATCCGCTTGACGAGGTCTTCAGGCTTCTGCAGATGACCACTTCTATCACCTATAAACGCAGGGGCAACACCGTATATCTGTCGGAATAAATTAAAAGAAAAACAACGTACTTATATAAACTAACTTCCTATTAACTAAACTATTAATGCTTATGAAATGTAATCAAGGTTATGTGAATAACCCTGTTCCCGGTAAGTCAGAGTATTTTTGGCATATTGCTAAGAAATCTCTTTTGCTGGGTATTATGTTATTCTGTTCGCTAAACTTTCTGGCGGCACAAAACGATCTAAAGGTGAGCGTGAACTTTAAAAATGAACCGGTGGGTTCTGCGCTTCGCGAAATTGAAAGGCAAACAGGCCTTAACTTTATATATAACGCAGATCACCTTAAGGGTATTCCTGCTGTAACTTATTCGGGCAAGGATATTCCTTTAAGTAAATGTCTTAACGATATTATAGGTAACAAACTAAACTTAAAGTTTGAGAATAACAATGTTATAATGTCGCCTAATACAAGACAGGATAATGAGAGATTAAACCTGGTCGGTATTGTGAAAGATGAAGAGGGGCAACCTTTGATGGCTGTGTCGGTGTATCTCAAAGGAGAGACAAAAATTGGAGCCTCTACTGATGAGAATGGTATGTACAGTTTTTCGGTTACTGCCGATAAGCGAAATGCAATTGCCATTTTCTCATTCATCGGTTATGAAACTTTAAGTATTCCTGTGGCCGAACTGAGAATGCTTAAAAACATCACCCTAAAGAGCAGAACTCTTGAGATGAGCGAGGTTGTCGTGACCGGTATCTTCAGAAAATCTGCCGAAAACTTTACAGGAGCGGCTTCGACTATAAGCGGTAAAGAATTGATGCAGAATGGAAACAGGAATCTTATACAGTCACTTCATAATCTTGATCCTTCTATTAATATTATTGAAAACAACTTGAATGGTTCCAATCCTAACAAACTTCCTGAACTACAAATAAGGGGTAACTCTAGTGTTCCGAATGTTACAGAACTTAAGGATGAAACAAGAGTCGGAATGAATACTCCTCTTGTAGTTCTGGATGGTTTTGAAACTTCTCTGCAAAAACTTTATGACCTAAACGACAATGAGGTTGAGTCACTAACAATTCTTAAAGATGCTTCTGCCACAGCAATCTATGGCTCAAGGGGTGCAAATGGTGTAATTGTCATTACAACTAAAATGCCTGCTATGGGCAAGCTAAGAGTTAATTACAGGGGTGATATTACTGTGGAAACGCCAGATTTGACCCAATACCAGGTGCTTAATGCAGAAGACAAGCTTGCTCTGGAGTACAGGGTTGGTCTTTATAAAAATGCAAGGGCAGAGAATGAGTGGCCGCTCAAGAGATACTATAATTATCTTCTCGACGAGGTTAACAGAGGTGTGAACACCTACTGGCTCTCAAAACCTTTGAGGGTGGGTGTTGGTCAGAAACACAATATTAGAATAGAGGGTGGAGATAAAACCTTCAGATACTCTGCATCTGCACAATACAACGATATCCAGGGTGTTATGAAGGAATCATTCAGAAAGACATTCAATGGAATAGTCAACTTGTCTTATTTCCTTAAAAACGTGAAGTTTACCAACGTTATCATGATTGGTATGGGTAATACAAATGAATCGCGTTATGGTGCATTCAGCGAATATGTGAGAATGAATCCTTATTGGAGATCGCATGACGAGGACGGGAATGTTTTAAAACAGGTGGGTTATTCCGGCAATACGGATTATTACAACAGATGGAACACATTACCTACAAGCCCTTTGTACAATGCATCTTTAAATACTTTCAACAGAGGTAACTCTACAAATATTACAAATAACTTCTCTTTGGAATGGAAGATTATTACCGGACTTACTGTAAGGGCAAGAATTGGTCTCTCAAAAGACATTAGGGAGACTGATATCTTTAAACCGGCCGATCATACCGATTTTGCTAATTACGTGGAGGCTGACATGTTCAGAAAGGGTAGCTATTCATACTCAATTGGTAAGGGGTTGAATGTGGACGGTAGCCTTAATGCAAGTTATAACAAGCAGGTTGGTAAGCATATGATTTATGCAGGTCTTGATTACAACATGAGACAAAACAGTGGCACAAACTATGGTTTTCTGGCTGAAGGTTTCAGTAATGAGCGTTTTGACTTTATTTCTATGGCTCTTCAGTATGCCAAGGATTCAAAACCAAGCGGTTCTGAAAGTATGGTAAGGTCAATGGGTATAACTGCCAACTTCAACTACACATACGACAACAAGTACTATATAGATATATCAGGCAGAACTGATGGTTCTTCGCAGTATGGTTCAAACAAGCGTTTTGCTCCGTTCTGGTCGACTGGTCTTGGATGGAACATTCACAATGAATCTTTTCTTAAGGGAAATAAAAATGTGAGTTTTCTAAAGATCAGAGGATCCGTAGGTACCACAGGGTCACAGAATTTTAGTGCTTATCAGGCAATTTCGACCTATAAATACTTTACAGGCGACAAGTACTACAACTGGCTTGCGTCTGAACTTATGGGTCTTGGCAATTCAGACTTGCAGTGGCAACAAAAATTAAATGCTAACATTGGTTTAGAGGCAAAATTCCTAGATAACAGATACTCTCTTACAGTAGACTACTATTCAGACAAAACAACCGACCTTATATCTTCTATCAGCAGTCCGGCTTCCAATGGTTTTACAAGCTATATTGAGAATATTGGTGAAATGAAAAACCATGGTTTTGAAATTAAGGCAACAGCATACATTATCAGAAATTCTGAAAGAGGTCTGTTCTGGAACGTAACAGCTGCTGCTGTACAGAATAACAATAAAATAATTGAGATTTCTCAGGCACTCATAGATGCTCAGAAATCGATAGAGACTGCAAAGGTTTCCAACCCTAATATCCTATACAAACCGGGATACTCAACAAACACGTTGTGGGTTGTCCGTTCTGCAGGTATTGACCCTAGCAATGGTAAAGAGGTATATATCGACCGTTTCGGAGAACCTACCTATGTATGGGATGCTAAAGACATAGTGGCATCAGGAGTATCCGACCCAAGGTTGCAGGGTATGTTCAGTACTATGTTAAGATATAAGGGATTCACACTTAATGCCTCCTTTGGATACAAGTATGGTGGTTATGCATACAACAATACCCTTATAGACAAGGTGGAAAATGCTGATTACCGCTGGAACGTAGATTCTAGGGTATATACCGGCAGATGGAGCAAAGCTGGAGATATTGCTGCTTTTAAGGGGCTTGATGTTACTACAGCAACTTTAAAAACATCGCGCTTTGTCCAGAAAGAGAATGTTTTCAATTGTCAGAACATAACACTGCAATATGAGTTAAAATCTTTAAGTGTTATGAAAAACCTTAAGGTTGATAACATCCTGTTTACTGCCAGCACATCTGACCTCTTCTATTTTTCTACTGTAAAAAGGGAGCGTGGATTATCATATCCGTTCTCAAGACAGTTCAACTTTTCTATGAACATAACTTTCTAACCATTGGGAGATATTAAGATGAAAATTAAAAATATAATATACGGACTTATAATCGTGATTGCATTGGGCTCTTGCAGCGACTGGCTCACAGTTTATCCTAAAACGGAGATGCCTACTCAGAGTCAATTCTCTTCTGAACAAGGGTTCAAAGATGCATTATCCGGAGTTTACACACTTATTAAAAATCCTACTTTATACGGTGGTGGATTGACCTTTTCTAATATTGAATATATGGCTGCCTTGTGGGATGTAAATACCTCTACAGCTGAGCAGGCTCTCTCTCTTCATAAATATTCCGACGAAAAAGCTACTTTAGTAATAGATGCAATTTATGCAAAACAGTACAATGCTATAGTAAACTTAAACGCAATACTTGAAAACATAGATCTAAACAAAACTGTATTCAAAACAGAAGGGATGTATGAAATTGTTAAGGGTGAGGCTCTTGCTCTTCGGGCATTCATACATTTTGATCTTTTAAGAATGTTTGGACCACTCCCATCATTACCTGATGGTGCTGGTGGAAAACTACCTTATGTAAAAAGAGTTTCAAAAGAGATTAATATTCCGATTACCTATACAGAATACAAGACAGCTGTTTTAAAAGATCTTACAGATGCAGAAAACCTTCTCAAAACAGTAGATCCGTTGGTTAATGCCACAGTTGCTGCCAATAAAAGTTCAAATATTGTAAGTGACTACTTTGCATACAGGATTATAAGAATGAACTTCTATGCAGTAAAGGCTTTACAGGCAAGGGCAAACATTTGGTTCGGAAACAATACTGATGCTTATGATGCTGCAATGGCAGTTATAAATGCCCAGAATCCGGATGGAACCAAGAAGTTTACCTTGGGTTCGACTGCTGACTTTGGTTCAAAGAATTTTGTTTTACCAAGTGAACATGTATTCTGTCTGCACGATTACGCTCTTTACACTAAGTACACCAACAACTTCAGCAGCGGCACATTAAAAAAAGGCAGTACTATAACCAACATTAAAACCACTATGTTTGGCAACACGGGTACAGACATAAGGGAGTTGAACCTTTGGGAGCTCATCACTCTTGGAAATGGTACAAGTTGTCATATAATCAAGAAGTATCAGGTTCCTCAGACAATTACAAATATCAATTCCGATTACAGGCAGATTCCTCTTATTCGTCTCAGCGAACTCTATATGATTGCAATTGAGACAGGAACGGGTGTACAATCTTTATGGGATGAGTATCGTTCTACAAGAGGCATAACTGCCAAGACCCTGCCTGCAGATATAGTTGCTCTCAAGAAGGATATTATGATTGAATCTCGTAAAGAGTTCTATGCCGAGGGCCAGATGTTTTATCTGTATAAAAGGTATAACTCGCCTAGAGCTGATATTTTGTTCTCTTCAACCTCTATGGTGGTCAATTACGTTGTTCCTCTTCCAAAATCAGAAATTAGCCAGTAGCTTTTAAAAATTAGAATATATGACAAAAATAAATTACATATTATCGTTTTGTCTGGCCCTTATGCTGGCATCTTGTACAAACGACGACTACATGTTGTACGACGGCGAAGCCAGACTTCAATTCGGACCTCCGACAAATTATATTTACAGTACAAATTATCAGCTTAATGACTCTCTTAAGTCTTATACTTTTGTATATGAGCCTGTTTCTAAATTGCAGGATACTGTATTTTTTGACCTTTACACAATGGGCAAGGTTTCGGATACCGACAGAGCATTCAAACTAAGACAGGTAACAATACCGGGTGCCGAAAATGCAGTTGCCGGAGTTCATTTCAAGTCGTTTGACGATGCAACTTTGCAAAAGCATTATATAGTAAAGGCAGGAAAAGCTTATGTAAGGGTTCCGGTAATTGTTCTGAGGGATGTTACTCTAAAGAGCAAAATCTATGCACTAAAACTGGAAGTTATAGAGAATGAGTTTTTTAAGCTGGGTGAGAAAATCAAAATCTGGAGAAAGGTCAATATTGCGGACAGACTTATCCGTCCGAACTCGTGGACTTCCTCTGTTGAATCTTATTATTGGGGCAAATACAGTTATGTAAAACATGACTGGATGGTTAAGCAGACAGGAGAAAAATGGGACGATACTTTCATAGCTCCTATAATGGCAGACTATGCCGAGATAACCTTCTGGAAGGCCAAACTTGCAAAAATGCTCTCCGACTACAATAAAGTTCCTACAAACCCTGGAGTTCCTCTGACCGATGAATTTGGTGAATTAGTAAAATTTTAACATGATTTAATATGAAAAAAGTATATAATATTATTATTTATGTATTTGTTGTAGCTACTCTTACTTCATGTTTCAAAGATTTGGGGAACTACGATTATACGGACAAAGAGGTAATTTCAATTACCGGTATTCAGGAGAGTTACACGGCTATTCAGCTGGTGGACAAACTTAACATCACTCCTACGGTTACATCTAACAAACCGGCTGAGTTTGAGTACTACTACGCATTGTATGAGACAAATGTACAGGGGTATGCTCCTGTAATGGATACCATTCAGAAGACGGGTAAGGACATTGTAAACTATCTGATTACAAAGAAGGCAATGACCTATGGTCTTGTTTTTATGGCCAAAAACAAAAAAACAGGTGTGACAGGTTTTTTCAAGTCGACACTTAATGTTGTGACCAAGTTCAATAATGGATGGTATGTTATCAAGAATGAAGGTGAAGTATGTGACCTTGATTTGTTCGATGCAACCAACAACAAGATAGAAAATGTATTGCTCGCCATTAATGGGAAGCAGCTTAAGGGTAGTGCTGCCTGCTTAACAGTAGCCAACAACTATAAGGCATATGATGTTGGTACTGGCCGGTTTGTGAACACTACAACTCTGTTTCCTGTTACCGACAAGGATGCTATGGCTGTCATTCTCTCTACTGCAAAAATTGAGCATGGCTTTGGTGATATGTTCTACGAGGAAGTAAGTGGACCTTTTGCTCCTGGCATATTCATGGCTACGTTTCAGGGTTTATGGACAACCAATCATGGAAGGGCCTTTGGTATATATGGAATGAGTGCAAACTCAGGTAAGTTTGGAGTTGAATTTCCTATTGACATCAATTATACTCCGTATTATCTTTCTAAATATAGTGTGTTTCATGGATCAAATGGACCTTTGTCTTTTGATGAAACATCAAGCACTTTTGTGATTGTGCCTCCTTTTGGAACTTCATTGATTCCTGCAAAGAACCAGTCTGTTACTGAGATGAGTGCAGTCAACAATAACAAGACCATACTCTATATGGCTAGCAGATCTTTGTTCGACACCTATTTTTTCGCTGTAATGAAGGACAAGACAAATCCTAATGTTAGGTTTATATCCAAGGTTGAGGGGTTCAACAGCTCTTCAAGTATTTCTTTGAAGATAACAAACGATACATTGGCCACTAGCGACCTTGCCTTTAACGCAAATATGTATACCTCTAACCATAGTCTTGACATTATGTATTTTGTATCCGGAGGTAAGATTTATATGAGGAATGTGGCTGCAAAGAGGACAACAAATGTAGATCTGGGAATTTCCATACCGGCCGGTGAGACAGTGTCGTTTATCAAGCATATTCCAAAGGTTACCGCTACAACATTTAACTATTTTGTTGTTGG
The DNA here is from genome assembly GCA_041659025.1 of Bacteroidales bacterium. GTDB lineage: Bacteria > Bacteroidota > Bacteroidia > Bacteroidales > UBA932 > Bact-08. The sequence continues at coordinate 328,988 of JBAZZA010000003.1, forward strand.
AACTACAATTTCAGGAAATTACAAAGTGAGAATGTATAATGTGAAATCTACAGGTGATGTTGAAACTACTCCGGCACTTCTCCTCGAAGGAAAGGGCAGAGCCGGTGATGTACTGTTTACTTTCCCCACAATATCGCATTCTACTTTTCCTGCATCGTTTTAATTTTTTATGAAAAGAGCGTTTCTAAATATTTGCGTGTTGTGCGGAGTTCTTCTTGCAGTATTGGTCTGCAAGGCAGAGAGTGTTGCGGTTTCTGCTAAGATTATAATTGACAATCCCTTACAAGGCTCTTTCCTGATAGGAGAGATAAGAGGTAAAGATGGATTCAGGGCAAACTTATGGAACTCTGCAGGCAAGCAGACAGTTATAGAGCTTAATGAAAAGGTGTTGGCCACCAATAAGCTTTTTCTGGTCTTTTTTGACAATGCAATCTCCTGGATAAAGATTTATCCGGGAGATGAAATTGTTGTTTCTCAAAAAGATGGCTTTATTGTAACTAAAGGTGGCAATATAAAAATCAACCAATATCTCGCTAAATGGACAAAGCAGTCCTATACAGGTTGCCCATCTTCTCTTTTGATTCGTACTGCCGTTATGGAACTTGCCGGTGTAGGATATATACAGAATTCTTATAATGCGGATGATTATTGCAACAGTTCTACTGTCGCTTATATTAGAGATCTGTATGACAAGAATATAGTTGATTTGAAATCATCAGGTATTACAGATAAAGAGTTTCTGGATGATCAGACTAAACGTATCAAATTCCAATGGATAGAGCTTATTCTTAGTAATTATAACAGTTCGGAAGATAACGTGAAGGCAACTCATTTATCATCACTTATCAAGAACCATAATCTGAACGACATGTGGCTCCTTGAATATCCTGGTCTCGTTGATATGCTTGGTTTTTATATAAAACTTAAAATTAAGGAGGGGGCAATTAAAATTGGGGCAAAGAGTTTCTTGGTTGATCAGGCGTCGGTTTTTGCTTTGCCGGAAATGAAGGAGATTTATATTCTAATTGAACTTGAGAATATTGACAGGAACCGCTGGTATCTTTTTATTGAACAGACTCTGGATCTGACTTCTCCCTATGTTGTATCGGAGGGGGGCAGGGCTTTGCTTAACAAGTATCGCGATAATGCCCGCAAGTTCATTAACTCAGAAACAAACCTTAACAACAAACCTGCTCTCAATTTTACATTCGACGATAAAAAGCACAAAAAAGTGAATTTGTCTGATTTCAGGGGAAAATATGTTGTTATAGATATCTGGGCCACATGGTGTGGTCCGTGCAAGTATCAGATTCCTTTCCTGGTTAAGATGGAGAAGGCTTTTCACGGGAAAAATGTTCAGTTCATATCTGTATCTGTAGATAAGCCACAAGACAGGGATACTTGGATAATGTACATTGAGGCGAATGATATGGATGGTATTTGCCTCATTACTCCCAACGCCTTAGATTTTGATTTTGCACGGAAATATTCCATTAACGCTATTCCTAGATTCATGATTATAGGCCCGGATGGTGAGATGATTGCATCTGAATTCCGCAGGCCACATGATCCGGTTTTCAAGGCTCAACTCGAATTTTTGCTTTTTAAAAAAGTTTCGTTAAACAATAAACAATAAAAACAAATTAAATGAAAAAACAACTGGCAATACTACTATTGCTATTCTCTTGTAATCTGGCAAATGGTCAGATGGTTACAATTTATGGTGTAAATAAAACACCGCTTAAGGGTGAAGTTAGCATTAACCTGCTCTCACTTGATAACGGGACTTTAAAAACTTTTGCAACAACTAGTTATGGAGCAAATGGCGTATTCGGTTTTTTAGTAAGCATTCCATCAGAGGGATTCTATGCTATAGGGAATGAGAATTTGTTGAATGGACAGCACCCTGTTTACCTTAAACCGGGTGATGTGGTTGAAGTAGTATTGGATAACAAGCATATGACCTTTACCGCGAAAAACACTCCTGAAAATGTTGTGCTGGGCAGATGGCTGGAATTATCTAAGGATGTAAAGGCCAAATCGCTGTATTTCAACACTTCAAGAAGCACATATGTAGATTTCTTTCCTGACCTTGAAATTTTGGTCGATAAAGCAAAAGGGTTTGTCAAAAGTATTAATACCCCAAATGCGGGGTTCAACAAGGCGATGGCCAATGTGGTTGGATATGACCTGGATATGTTTGCAATAAACATGCTTTACACTCCAAGGGCAAAACATCCGTCAAGGGACAGTCTGTCTGCTTTTTATTCGACTATAGTGAAGGAGAACAGATTCCCCGACGATGATGTTCTAAACACAATTTATGGATTGCGAACTCTTACGATGTATGTAAGTTTTGCAAGCAGGAATGCTAAGCCACAAGATCTGGCCAAGGATTTAAGTTTACTGTCGACAGACAGGCAAATGGCTGAATTTCTATGCTATACATCGTTAGGTAGAATTAAAACCTATGACGATTATCTGACCTTTACAAATAATTACGGTAAATACTTTGTTGAACCATATCTAAAGTTAAAATTAGAAGCTAAAGGTGCCGAGGTCTATTCAACAAAAGCGGGTACAGTTGCTGCTGATTTTACATATCCCGATGCTTCCGGCAAACCGGTTTCTTTGAGCAGTTTTAAGGGAAAGGTGGTTCTGGTAGATGTATGGGCAACATGGTGCGGCCCTTGCAAGGGCGAGATTCCTTCGCTAAAGAAGCTTGAGGAGGAGATGCATGGTACCGATCTTGTTGTTATGAGCGTTTCCGTAGATGAGGACAAGGATAAAGAGAAGTGGATAAAGATGATAGCAGACGAGAAGCTTGGTGGTGTACAGCTATTTGCAAGCGGCTGGAGCAAAATCTGTAAAGATTATAAGATTACAGGAATTCCAAGATTCATGGTGTTTGACAAGAAGGGCAACGTTGTGACAGTTGATGCTCCAAGACCGTCCGATCCTAAATTGAAGGAACTTTTAAAGGCAGAGTTAAGTAAATAGCAATTGGATTAATTTAGGGTTAAGTATTAATTTGGTAACTGCCTCAGGCTGCTTCAGATATATTTTGAGGCAGCCTTTTTTTATTTTATCTTTGGGTGCAACAATGAACTTTGACAAAGTTTTTAGTAACTCGCAGAAATATTGATGATTAAGAAGTGCGACTTGCTAAACTTTAATAATTAGTTGTTTGTAAATATCAGAAATACAATTAAATACTAAAAACTTTGTCAAAGCGTACTCTTCTAACAGTTGTTGGTGCCCGTCCGCAGATAATCAAGGCGGCGGCTCTATCCCGTGCAATCAGAAATCATTGCGAAAGCTTCGGTCCTGATTCGGTAAGGGAGATCATTCTTCATACCGGACAGCATTATGACGCAAATATGTCGGATATCTTCTTTGATGAGCTTGGGGTTCCCAAGCCGGATTACAATCTTAACGTCGGTTCCGGGTCGCACGGAGTTCAGACGGCTGCTATGATAAGTGGTATTGAGGAGGTTTTGCTAAAGGAGAAACCCGATATGGTTATTCTTTACGGTGATACTAATTCCACTCTTGCAGGAGCAGTGGCTGCATCTAAGTTGCATTTTCCTATTGCGCATATAGAAGCTGGCTTACGCTCATTCAACAAGTCTATGCCTGAGGAGATCAACCGCATTATGTGCGACCACTCTTCTACTTTTCTTTTTACTCCGACAGTTACCGGCATGGAAAATCTGGCGCGCGAGGGTTTCAATATGGATGCAAAAGGTCCTTTCACTATTGATAATCCAGGCGTTTTCCATACAGGCGACGTTATGTTCGACAACTCTCTTTTCTTTGCTGAGGTGGCTCATAGTGTAGCCCCTCTGAATGAGATTTTCGCTTCTGACGATAAATATAATAACATATCGCTTGAGTCCGGGAAGTTCATACTGGCAACAATTCACAGAAACAACAATACTGACGATAGTGACAGACTAAGCAATATTTTCAGGGCCTTGGCCGATATTGCTGATAATAACAGAATTAATATAGTTGTTCCGCTTCATCCAAGGACTTCAAAAATGCTCAAACAATCGTTGAATGCCGATCTTTACTATAGGATTAACAACTCTCCGAGAATCTGTCTTACTTCTCCTGTATCATTTTTTGAGATGATTACTTTGGAAAAGGGGGCAAAAATGGTTGTAACAGATTCCGGTGGTTTACAGAAGGAGGCTTTCTTCTTCCGTAAGCCCTCTCTTATTCTTCGTCCTCAGACTGAATGGGTAGAGATTGTCGAATGTGGATCTGCATTGCTTGTTGATGCCGATTATGGCAAAATTGTATCGGGATACGATAATTTACTTGGCCGTCAGTTGCGTTTTCCTTCAATTTTTGGCGACGGGCATGCCTCTGAGGCAATCCTGAATATCTTATTGAAAGATTAATTGTTTTTTTGATGTTTAATTAATTATTTGGGCTATGATTCAGTTTATGAAGCGATTCCTGTTTGTGGGTGTATTATTTAGTTCAATCGTCGGCGTTTCTGTTATTGGTCTTACGAGTTGCGCATCTCTCTCCAAGAGCCAGATGAATACTGTTCAGAGTTTTTCTAACTCTTGCGACAGCTTTGCAAAGTATCCGAGTGCGTTGTTTGTTGAAATGGCCAAAATACGGGCCGGCAGGGGTTGCTTTTATGCTGCTTCTCTGAGCGACCCGCTACTGCGATTAAAGGAGTTGAACTCACTTAGCAAAGCTCATGCTGTAGATCTTGAGCTGGCTAAAAAGATGGACATTTCGCTAGAAATTCTAGTCTCATACCAAAGGGCCTTAAAATCGCTCTCTCATACGGACCGATACAACAATACGGGCAGAGAGTTCCGGTCGCTCGGCAGGAACCTGGATTCTCTCATTAACAGATATAATATAATGGATATATCTGATCCTTTGCCTCTTGGAGTTGGCAAGGCACTTGGCAGGATTGTTGGTTATGGGGCCGAGCTTTGGGTGAGAAGTGCCCAGACAAAGGCAGTGAGGGAGTATGTGATTGCTGGTGATTCACTGGTTGGGGCTGTTACGGGAGGCATTGTCAAAATTCTCTCTTCAAAATCTGTGGGTGAGCTTATTGAAAATGAGGCTAAGGGGTTGGATGCAAATTATTTGTCATACTTGAAGTCGGATGCCGTCAGGGATTTTACAGGTGACAAGGAGTATATGATGTTGCTGGATAGGGTTAATAAATTGTCAATTCTGCGGACCGGAAGCATGACTGCTGCAAAGGCTCTGGCAAGGGCGCACAACAAGATTGCATCAGAGGTTGTCAGGCGAAAGACAATAAAGGAGTTGTACCCGGAGATTGAAAAACTTGATGATGAACTCAATGCCATGAGGTTGGCAGTAAAGAAGTTGAATCTGTAGTGTGGATATAAGTTACTTGGAGAGATATTGATATGGCAAAGGCAAAACAAAATACAATAACGGAGGAGCTTGGAGTGCTTCGCCGTGCACTTGATGAGGTTGAACGGTTACGTTTTACTAAGGGTATTTCTGATGTCGAACGGCTCAGGCTTGAGACTGCTTCTGTGGAGCTGAGGGAGAGGGAGCGTGAGGTGATTGCTCTGGCAGGAGAGGAGATAGCTGCCCAGATTAAGGCATCTGCAGTTTCTCTGTCGGATTTGTCAAAAAGGATCAAGGATCGTACCACTAAACTCTCCGGGCTCCCTAAAAGTCTCGATAAGATATCTGTTGTTATTTTAGAAATTATTGACATCGCAAGGCGGATCGATAGAGAAATTTAACCTAACTCTTCTTATATTTGCGAGGTGATAAATCCGGGGTTTTATGAGTTGGTTCGTGTTGTATACTTCTGCCAGAGCAGAAAAGAGAGTTAGTGAACGTTTGAAAGACATAGGTATAGATGTCTATTTACCCCTTCACAAATCTAAGCGTAAATGGAGTGACAGGGTTAAGGAGGTGGAGATGCCTCTTTTTAATTCCTATGTTTTTGTAAGGCTGCCGGAACATAAACTAAGAGATCTTCTACAGGTTTATGGTGTTTCAAGGATACTCTTCTATCTGGGCCGGCCGGCTGTTGTAAGGGATGTAGAAATTGATGCGATAAAGGAATTTCTAACTATTGCAGAGAACAAAGAGATTATTTCTGCCGGCGACAGGGTGCAGATACTTGGCGGAGTAATGGAGAGCAAGAAGGGAGAGGTTCTTAAAGTGGAGGACAAACTTGTTACTCTCTATTTAGAGGAGTTGGGTGCCAAAATTTATGTATCTTTGTCTCATGTTAATAAAATTTAACAAATCGTTATAATGGATTACAATACTCAAAGAATTAAACTCATTATGCCTGAGTATGGTAGGCATGTACAGAAGATGATAAAGTACGTGAAGGATATTCCGGACAGAGAAAAGCGTAATGAGCAGATCCGTGCGGTTGTGGGTACAATGGGTATTCTTAATCCTGCACTAAGAGATATAAGTGATTTCAGACATAAGTTATGGGACCATGTTCAGATTATCTCGGATTTTGAAATCGACATTGACTCACCATATCCGACTCCTACGCCGGCTACATTCGCCACAAGACCGGACCCTATTCCTCTGGAAAAGTCTCCTCTTAAGGCTGCCCATTACGGGCGCAACATACAGAATATGATTGATATGGTTGCCAATAAGCCTGAAGATGAGGTTCGCAGGAACATGATTCTGATCCTGGCTAACTACATGCGTCAGCAGTACCTTATCTGGAACAAGGACACTGTTACAGAAGAGACTATCTTTAAAGATATTAATGTTCTGTCGGAAGGCAGGATAACGGTTCCCGAAGATCTTCATCTCTCTGCTTTTGTACCTTCTGTGAACAACGCATCTTCCTACAATACTGGTTTTACCAGTCATTCAGGGGGTCACAACAAGAGCAACAGCTTCCGCCCGGGGAAAAAGAAGATTACAAAGAGAAAATAATAAATTTAAAAAATAATGGCTGTTTTTAAGGTTGAGGGTGGGCACCGTCTTAAAGGCGAGCTTATTCCACAAGGGGCTAAAAATGAGGCTCTTCAAATTCTGTCTGCTGTATTGCTGACTGATGGGAAGGTGACAATTCATAATCTTCCCGATATTCTTGATGTAAACAAACTCATCGAACTGCTGGTTGATCTGGGTGTCGAGGTAGAACGGGTACACAATGTGCTTCCCAATGTGCCCCATGCACCCTCATACACATTCTGCGCAAAAAACATTAACCTTGATTTTGTGCGGTCTGATGAGTTCTGCAGGAAATCAGCCGCACTTAGGGGTTCTGTCATGCTGGTTGGTCCGCTCCTGGCTCGTTTTGGATTTGCATATATGCCTAAACCCGGTGGAGACAAGATTGGCAGAAGGCGCCTTGATACTCACCTTATTGGATTTGAGAAGCTTGGAGCGAAGCTTAATTTCGAAAGCAGCGGCTCATTTTTTGAGTTGAGGTCCGAAGGCCTTAAAGGTTGCTATATGCTTCTTGATGAGGCATCTGTAACTGGTACGGCAAATATTGTAATGGCCGCGGTTCTTGCCCAAGGGGTTACTACCATATATAATGCTGCGTGTGAGCCTTACCTGCAGCAGTTATGTAAGATGCTCAACCGTATGGGGGCAAAAATCTCCGGTATTGGTTCAAATTTGCTTACCATTGAGGGAGTTTCATTTCTTGGAGGATGTGTGCACACTATCTTGCCGGATATGATTGAAGTTGGTAGTTTTATAGGTCTTGCTGCCATGACAGCCAGCGAAATAACCATTAAGGATGTTGCATATGATGAGTTGGGGATCATTCCGGCTCAGTTCAGGAGACTGGGTATTACCGTTGACCGGAGGGGTGACGATATTTTCATTCCGGCGCATGATCACTATGAGATTGAGAGTTTTCTGGATGGATCTATAATGACTATTGCAGATGCTCCCTGGCCGGGTCTTACACCTGACTTGTTGAGTGTATTTCTTGTAACAGCTGTTCAGGCCAAGGGCTCCGTTCTAATTCATCAGAAGATGTTTGAGAGCAGGCTCTTCTTTGTGGACAAGCTTATTGACATGGGAGCTCAGATTATCTTGTGTGATCCTCACAGGGCTACGATTATTGGACACGACCGTGCGTTTTGCCTTAAGGGTACCCGTATGGCTTCGCCCGATATAAGGGCCGGTATTGCTTTGCTTATTGCGGCTATGAGTGCCAAGGGTACAAGCATAATAGAAAATATTGAACAGATTGACAGGGGATACCAGGATATTGACGGGCGCCTGAACGCTATCGGTGCCAAAATTGAGAGAGTATAAATTATTTGTTTAGAGTATAATAGATTTTATATATGGCTAAGAAGAAAAGTTCTACAAATGGTGAAATAGCCCCTCCTCCACAGGGGAAAGAGGCATTTCGTCTTATTAACGGCCTGTTTTTTGCCGCTTTAGCTATTTACACTTTTGTCGCACTTACATCTTACCTGTTTACATGGGCAGAGGATCAGTCGCTTTTGTCAAGGACCGATGTGTGGAACAACCTTGTGCCTGTAGAGAATGGTGGAGGTAAGGTTGGTTTTTTTTGGGCAAACCTTCTTCTTTCTGAATTGTTCGGTCTGGGTGCGTTCATTATTCCTTTTTTCTTTCTGGGAATAGCTGTTTATTCGCTTAAAATAAGGAAAGTAAAGTTGCTCAGAATTTTCCTGCTGTCGGCCTTTGGTGCAATAATATTGTCGGTATTTTTCTCGTACGTATTTGGATTTACAAAGTTTGACACATGGTTCGGGAACGGAGTAGGGGGGTCGTACGGATACTATGTAAATGAGTGGCTCATATCAATGTTGGGGCCGATGGGTGCCGGTGGCGTGGTTATGGTTCTGCTTATGCTTTGGCTCGTAATCCTCAACTACAAGATAGTTATTTGGTTCAATAATCTTATTGCCGGTATTTTCCACAGGAAGCCGAAGGAACCTAAAGAGAGTAAGGCAGAGAAGGCTGCTGCTCTTGCTGCGGCTGCTGCTCTTGCGTCGGAGTCGGCTTCTGCTGAATCTGGTTCTCCTAATATTTCTGCTTCTCCTGAAGTTCCGGGTGCTTTCGTAATATCCGGTTCAAATTCCATAAACAGGGATGTGGTTTTTGAGGTTGAGGGGGCAGATTATTTGTCTGTTAATGATGCTGCCGCAGCTTCAGGGATAGCTGCCAAAGGTGTATCTGCTGCTGGTGCAAACAGAAATACGCAGCCGGAAGGTTTTGAAGTGGGGGAGATTGAGCTGGACGAAGATGATGAAATTGAGACTGAAAATGACGAGGAGGATTTCCTGAAGGATTTTCCCAAGGGATCTTTAGACACGCTTTTTGATCCTCGTCTTGATTTGTCGGATTACCAGCTTCCGCCACTGAATCTGTTGGACGACTATAAGGATAAGATTTATAAGGTTCCTCATGACGAACTTGAAAAAAACAACCGCAAGATTGTCAAGACATTAGGAGATTATAAGATTGCTATTGAGAGAATTTTTGCACGTACTGGTCCTACTGTTACTCTTTATGAAATTGTTCCGGCTGCCGGTGTGAGGATTTCTCAGATAAAGAGGTTGGAAGATGATATTGCGCTTTCTCTGGCTGCTCGCGGTGTCAGGATAATTGCTCCGATTCCGGGAACTAACGCTGTTGGTATTGAGGTGGCTAATGACAAACCGAGCATAGTGCCTATGCGTTCGGTACTGGAAGATCCTAAGTTCAAGAGTTCTAACTTTGACTTACCTGTTGTGCTTGGCAGAACAATCTCAAATGAGGCCCTTATGTTCGACCTTGCAAAAATGCCGCATCTACTTGTTGCCGGTGCCACAGGTCAGGGTAAATCTGTTGGTCTTAATGCGGTTATAACCTCTTTACTTTATACTAAACATCCTTCTGAACTTAAATTTGTTCTGGTTGACCCTAAAAAGGTAGAGCTCTCTTTATATGCTAAACTTGAGCGCCATTTTCTGGCTAAACTGCCGGATTCTGATGATGCTATTATTACTGACACTCAAAAGGTTGTATATACTTTAAGGTCTTTGACCATTGAGATGGATGCCCGTTACGACCTTCTTAAGATTGCTCATGTCCGCAATATTAAAGAGTACAACGAGAAGTTCTTATCGCGCAGGCTGAACCCTAACAAGGGACACCGTTACATGCCTTTTATCGTTGTAATTATTGATGAATTTGCCGATCTTCTTATGACTGCCGGCCGTGAGATTGAGGAGCCCATTGCCCGTCTCGCTCAGTTGGCCCGTGCTATAGGAATTCATCTTGTGATTGCAACACAAAGGCCTACTACCAATATCATTACGGGTCTGATAAAGGCCAACTTCCCTGCCCGAATTGCTTTCAGGGTTATTTCAAATATTGATTCGCGGACTATTCTGGATACTACTGGTGCCAATCAGTTGATAGGTCGTGGAGACATGCTTTTCTCGACAAGTGGTGAACTTACACGTGTTCAGTGTGCTTTCATTGACACTCCGGAAGTTGAGAGGATTTGTGAGTTTATTGGTTCTCAACGGGGTTATTCTACGGCACACTTCTTGCCTGAATATGTTGGTGAGGAGGGTGAAATGTCGGGTGCAGGTGAAATAGATCTTGGAAAGAGGGACAAACTCTTTGAAGAGGCTGCTAAGCTGGTGGTTCAGTTCCAGCAGGGTTCCACTTCGCTCATACAACGCAGAATGAATCTTGGTTATAACCGCGCCGGACGAATAATGGATCAGCTTGAGGCTGCTGGTATTGTAGGCCCTTTCGAAGGGAGCAAGGCTCGTCAGGTTCTTATAACTGATTTCAACTCCTTGGATCGCATACTGGCTTCGCTGGAGTAGACCTTGCCACAGTTTTTAAATGTCTTAAAATACTTTAAAATGCCTTAAAATGTCTAGAAATGCATTTCGTATATCTCAGTTATTCAGTAAGTTGCTAAAAACTGTGGCAAGGTCATTCTTGCTCTTCTTGCTTTTGGTCTCTTCTTCTTCTCTTTTTCCTAATCAGCAGCAACAAACTTCAAACAAGCAGTTGCAAACATTAAATAATCTATCTACTAATTCGGAGATTCTACGTCAGTTTACGGCTAAGTTAAAATCCTATCCGGCATTTGAGATGAGGTTTTCTTTGGTTGTAGATGGTTCTGAATTTGAGGGTATTGTTCAATCGCAGGGCGAATCTTTCAGGCTGACAAACTCTCAGTTGGAACTTTACTGCAACGGTACTACTAAGTGGATATATAATATTGACAACAAGGAGCTTACGATAATGCCTAATGATCTTTCTCAGACTGACCTTATGGAGAATCCTATGGCTTTCTTAACTTCTCTGGGAAAGGGTTATTCATATAACGAAAAGCCAGTCGAGACTACTGAATCTGGCAAAACTGCCTGGAAAATTGAAATGAAAACAGTAAACAAAAAGCTGGCATACACTTCTATAACTCTGATTGTCGAGAAGAGTACCCTTAAGCCTCTCGCTGTGGAGTACCTTGCAAAAAATGGCACATTGCATGTCGCCAGGATTCCCTACTTAGTTGGAAAAAGGCCTTGGCCAGCCGGCTACTTCTCATTTCCTCAGTCACGCATGAACGGTTTGTCCGTTACCGACCTGCGGTGACAAAGTCACTGCCCGGCATGAACACGGAAAACCTCTTGTATGGATGGATAGGTATGGGAAAGGTAATCTGGAAGGTCATTTTGGGTCACCCAGATTGCGCGTTCGATGCTCTCTTCTGTCTGTGGCTTTGTGTCGGGACAACTTCCGAGATATTCCATTTTATACCAGTGCGTGCACTTTAGCATGAACTTTCCATTCAGCTGGTAGGTATGATAAGTGTCGCAAAGGTGCTGTTTTATCTCAAGATCGTGAACACCGCACTCCTCTTCAACTTCTCTGAGGGCGGCCTGGCGGATGTCTTCGTTAGGTTCTTGTTTGCCCTTTGGCAGGTCCCAGACACCATGCCTGAAAATCAGAAGGTATTCGCCCTTGTTATTTGTCACCAATCCGCCGCCCGCCTGGATTGATGTCAGCTTTGTGCAGAGACGTTTGAAGGTTACTAATTCCTGATTACTTGGGATGTAAAGTTTCCTTATATTGGGTGTATTTTGAAAAAGCGCAGGGAGGTCGGACAAATCCATCTGACTTAGCTTAATTGGTGGAGTTATATCACTCGAACCGGATGAATGTAGCGCTCCTTTTGTGTGGTCTTGCAAAAGAGGTAAAATTTCACCTGTTTGAGGTACTGTCTTACTTGTTTTGCCTGACTTGACTAGATTTGAAGATGGACTAAATATAACTGCATCGGTGTCGTTCAGAAGCTGCTCAGAACTTGAGCAAACCGCAAGACAGCGATTGTTGAAGTATATGCTGTACATTAATTTTGGATTGTTTTACTATCTTTGCACAAAGATACTTTTTTATGGAATCTATAGAAAAAATAATTGCAAAACAACTTTTGGATTTAAAGGCTGTCAGATTAAGTGTTGATAAGCCATTTACTTGGGCATCTGGCTGGAAATCACCTATATATTGCGATAATCGCAAGATATTGTCATATCCTAGGTCCAGAGCTATTGTGAGCAAGAATTTAGCACGTATAATTGAGCAGAATTATGAGAAAGTGGAGGTTATAGCAGGTGTCGCTACCGGAGCCATAGCATGGGGAGTTCTCGTTGCAGAAGAACTGAACAAACCTTTTATATATGTTCGTCCTCAGCCAAAAGATCATGGAACAGGAGCTCAGATAGAAGGAGAGTTACCGGTTGGAGCAAACGTAGTTGTTGTGGAAGATCTGATATCCACCGGCGGAAGTTCGCTGTCGGCTGTGGATTGTCTCTCTAAAGCCGGAGCAAATGTATTGGGTATGGTAGCAATCTTCTCTTATAACTTTGATAAGTCGCGCAGAGCTTTTGAATATGCAAATTGTGAACTGAGAACCCTGACTAATTACGATGCTCTTATTGACCAGGCTCTTGCTTGTGAATATATTGCTCAAAACGAAGTTGAAACACTTCGTGAGTGGAGATATCGTCCGGAAGTGTGGGGCCGGGAGGGTTAATGTGCTAATGTGTTAATATGTTAATTGTATGGGAGTGACTCAAGTTAAGGGGAGGAAGGTGGTAGTAAAGCAACCGTCGGATGTGTTGTTTGGACTTTTTTCGGATTTGAACAACTTCACCAGGAACCTACCCGATGGAGTTCTGGAAAAATCTGAAATTAAATCGACATCAGATACTCTTTTGGCAAAGGTTCAGGGTTTTGAAATGGGATTAAAGGTAGATGAGAGAACACCCTTCAGCTCCATCAAATATGTACAATATGGAAAGAGTCCCATTGCATTTGTCTTTAAGGTATTGTTAAGTCCGGTGAATGATGCTGAAACTGAATTTCATCTTGAACTTGATGCAGAGTTGTCTGGTATTTTTAAAATGATGCTTGGATCTAAGCTTCAGGGAGCAATTGATAAGGTTACCGATGAACTCGAAAAAGGGTTTAGCGGAGTGATCAGGTAATATTCTGTTTTTTATATATCCTTTATAAAATGAACAATGAAAAATCTACTTTTTGCATTTGTGCTTATATTTCTGTTATCATCCGATAATTCTTTAGCAATGACATCTAACAGCAAGTTTCTGAAAATTTCAATTATCCCCGAACCTGTTAAGGTTGTTTCCGGGGATTCATCATTTGAGATTAATGATAACACCTTAATTGTTGCTTCCGATGCCGATCAGTTAAAATCTGCTGCTTTTTTGAACAGTTATTTGTCAAAATATTACGAATTCAATCTTAAGATTGTTGCAGAAAAACCTAAGAATAAATCAAAAAAACAAAAAACGCTGCAGTATATAAATCTGGCTATCACCGATATCGCCTATGCTCATGCAGGGTTTAGTCCCTCTGATCTTAAGAGGGAGGGTGCTTACTCGATTTCCATTAAGAATGGGATTGCAAATTTGTCAGGTGCAAATCCGCAGGGTCTTTTCTATGCTGTACAGACACTTATTCAAATGTTACCTACAACAAAACCGGTCTCTGTACTGAATTCAAAAAACGTTACTCTTCCTGTTCAGGCAATTGAAGTTGTGGATTACCCGCGTTTTGTTTACAGAGGAATGCATCTAGATGTTGTAAGGCATATATATTCAGTGGAATACATAAAAAAATATATCGATTATCTTGCATTGCACAAGATGAATTACTTTCACTGGCACCTTACCGATGATCAGGCGTGGCGAATGGAGAGCAAGAAGTATCCCAAGCTAAACGAGATTGGCTCATGGCGGGCAGGAACAATTATAGGCATTTTCCCGGGAACAGGGGTTGACAATACCCGTTATGGTGGCTTTTACACAGTTGATCAAATGAAGGAGATTGTTAAATATGCAGCGGAAAGATATATAACAGTAGTTCCTGAAATTGATGTCCCCGGGCACTCAATGGCAATCATAGCCTCTTATCCTCAATACAGTACCACACCGGAAATTCCAAAGCAACCGGCTATAACATGGGGCATATTTAACCGTCAGAACAATGTTTTGGCTCCATCTGAGGAGGTATTTACATTTCTGAAAGATGTGTTTGAAGAACTGATGGATGTATTTCCCGGACCTTACATTCACATTGGAGCCGACGAATGTTCAAAGAAGTGGTGGAAAGAATCGCCCGAAACTCAGAACTTTATGAAAAGATATGGGCTAAAGGACGAGGATGAACTGCAGAGTTATTTTGTTAAGAGAATCGCAGCAGTGGTCACGGCTCGCGGTCGTCAGATGGTGGGTTGGGACGAGATTATGGAGGGAGGTTTGGTAGATGGTGCCATAGTTATGAGCTGGCGCGATGCCGAACATGGTTGGAAGGCTGCCGCAATGGGACACAAGGCAATTCTGACTCCAATTTTGCGCAGCTACTTTAATATTGCACAAAAGCATAACGAAGACTCTCTTTGTCATAAAAACTGGTATGTTCCGGTTGACTCTGTGTATCTGTTTGAGCCTCTTCCGGAGAGTGTATCTGAATCGGCTTCAGTAAATATTCTTGGTGGCCAGGGATGTATGTGGACAGAATACTTTTCTAATGTAAAAGCTCTTGAATATGGTGTTTTCCCAAGACTCTCAGCTATTGCAGAGGTTTATTGGTCACAACGAAGGCACAAGAACTGGCCTAAATTTCAGCTTAAGCTTATTGACCAGTTTAACCGTTATGATATGTGGGGAACAAATTACTCTACAGAAGTCTTCAAATCCGGAGGCTATTCAAGATAGTCATAGCAGGCATAATGTTACCGGAAAAATTTATAGAGTATCTTACCGAAGCTGCTGGTGTTTCTAACACGCCAGTGATTCTGGACGCAATCCAAAACACAAAGCCAAAGGTGTCTGTGAGAATTAATCCTCTTAAGGTTATGTCTATGGGGGTACATGGGGACGCATCAGGTGTACCCACAACACCAATCCCCTGGTGCAAAGATGGTCTATATCTCTCAGTAAGGCCGGTGTTTACACTCGATCCTGCTCTGCACGCGGGTGGGTATTATGTTCAGGAGCCATCGTCAATGTTTCTGGCGGTACTGGAACCGGTGCTAAATATTTTAAACTGTAGGAACTTGCTGGACCTCTGTGCTTCGCCCGGGGGAAAAACAACTCATCTTATATCTATGATGCCTCGTGGGGCACAACTAATAGCAAATGAGGTGATAAGAACGAGAGTTGCTCCTCTTAAAGAGAATATCATTAAATGGGGTGACCATACAGTTGTGGTCACAAATATGGACCCCGGTGGTTTTACCACACAAATTTGTAGCGGTTCTAAGCCTTCGAAATTTAAGTA
>JBAZZA010000004.1:0-251693 GCA_041659025.1 Bacteroidales bacterium
TATTATGATGTAAATTTTTGGGAGATTCCTGCAGGTTATCTGTGCCCTCCCATCCCCGGACGTGCCGACTATATACATCACATTGCTGACCTTATGGCCGATTTCAACAATGGCGTGGTTCCTGAAGGGAACGGAATAAAGTGTCTGGATATTGGAGTAGGATCTAGCTGCATCTATCCAATCATAGGAACACATGAGTACTCGTGGTCATTTACGGGATCTGAATCGGACGAGAGAGCCATGGAATCTGCCAGAGAGATCGTTAAAAACAACCCCTCGCTCGAAGGTAAGATAAAACTCAGGTTCCAGACAAATTCAAGATTGTTTTTTACGGGAGTGATTAGAAAGGGAGACATGTTTGATATATGCATTTGCAATCCACCATTTCACGCATCAGCAGAGGAGGCCAGGGAATCAACCATGAAAAAGCTGAAAAACCTAAGGATGACCAGCAAATCCAAACCTACACGTGAGCTTGAAGGGGTACTCAATTTTGGAGGACAAAACAGTGAGCTCTGGTGCAAGGGAGGCGAGGTACAATTCGTCCGCGACTTGGTTTTACAGAGCAAGGAGTTTGCGTCTCAATGCCGTATATTCTCTTCACTAGTATCTAAAAAAGAGAGTCTTGGTGGGGTCTATGCTGCACTTAGAGATGTAAATGCCAGCATGATAAAAACCATTCAAATGGAACATGGCAACAAGATAAGCAGGATAGTTGCATGGAGTTTTACCGAAAAACAGGAGACAATTCAGGAATAACCATTAATATGAAATTAAACAAACTAAGTGCGATACCGGTGTTATTTTGCTTGTCTTTGTTTATTGACTTTTTTTCGCCTCTTTATAGCCAATCACACCCCGTTAAAGGCGTATGGGTGACCAATGTTTTGAGCGATGCACTCGATTCCCGAGAAAATATAAGAGAAGCAGTTAAACTTTGCTCAGAAACAGGCATCAACAATATCTATGTAGTTACCTGGAACAATGCCAGAACTATATATCCAAGTAAAATAATGAAGGAGAGGTTCGGCATTCCAATAATGGAACGCTTCTGCGGACGGGACCCTCTCTGGGAGATAATAGAAGAGGCACATAAAAAACAGATTAAGGTACATGCATGGTTTGAGTTCGGATTTTCCTGTTCTTACAGGGAGAGCGATGGCGGTATAATTATTCAGAGATATCCTCACTGGGCAGCGATTGATCGCGAAGGCAAACTTGTTACAAAAAATGGATTCCAATGGATGAATGCATTCGACCCGGAAGTGCAGGACTTTATTACATCCCTTATTACAGAAGTCGTATCTGGCTATAATGTAGATGGAATTCAGGGAGACGACAGGCTGCCGGCTGCCCCTTCAGAATCGGGTTATGACAAGTATACTGTAAACTTATACAAGTCACTGCATAATGGCGCCTTACCGCCGGCAGAATCAAAGAATCCCGAATGGGTACAGTGGAGGGCCGACCTGCTGACCGGGTATCTGGGAAATCTTTGCCTGCAAGTTAAAAACATAAAGCCCGGTATTATTATAAGCATGGCTCCCAGCATACACCCCTGGGCCAGGGAGCAATACCTGCAGGATTGGCCGGCATGGCTTGAAAAGGGTTATGTAGAATATGTAATTCCACAGGTATACAGGGCTAATTTCAAAGACTACAAATCTACATTGGCTGCACAAATCAAGTTATTAAGAGAGACAGACAAACTGAAATTTTTTCCGGGAGTACTGTTGAAGGCAGATGGGAAAATCTTTCCCACAGAGGGATTACTTGACAGCATGATTATGGAAAACCGCAGGAATGGAATAAAGGGAGAGTGCTTTTTCTATTTTGAGGGATTGAAAAATTTTTCTGATTTTTTTAAAAATTATAGTTGCAAATAAATATATTTCTCTACTTTTGTTCCATGACAATGCACACATCAACCATTATTACAACCACAACAACAGCTTTATATGATTGAAGTTGGTAGCATTTG
Organism: Bacteroidales bacterium; assembly: GCA_041659025.1. GTDB lineage: Bacteria > Bacteroidota > Bacteroidia > Bacteroidales > UBA932 > Bact-08. The sequence continues at coordinate 1,982 of JBAZZA010000004.1, forward strand.
TCTTTAAGAAAACTGAAACCGGCTTCATCGTGAAGGCGGTTTTTTTATTTATAAACCCATTGAAAATGAAAGAAAAATGAAAGTTTTAAAATTCGGAGGTTCTTCTGTCGGCAATCCTGAAAGGATTAAAAGTGTCATTGAAATCGTAACTGAGTCATACCTGAACAATGGCTGTACGGCTGTTGTGTTTTCTGCTTTTCAGGGAGTCACCGACTCATTGATTCATATGAGCACGATTGCTGCCACGGGAAGCGACAAATACCTTCCTACCCTCAAGGATTTTGAAACCAGACATTTTAATGCTGTAAGAGAACTTATATCCGTCAGAAACCAGAGTACTGTTATTGCCAATGTAAAAGAGAGTGTGAACGAACTTACAGATCTCCTGCATGGTATTTATCTGATCCGAGAATTATCGGCAAAAACACTCGATTTCGTCCTTAGCTTCGGGGAGAGACTATCGGCAAAAATAATCTGTGAGGCTCTAAGAGCTAAAGGTGTAGAGGCAGAATATCTGGATAGCAGGAGTTTGATTAAGTGTGATGACAATTTTGGGTCCGGAAGGGTTATTTTTGACATCACAAACAGGAAAATTGCTGATTATTTCAGCAAACATAAACAATTACAAGTTGTTACTGGCTTTATTGCCTCAACTGAAAATGGTGAGACCATAACATTAGGCAGAGGAGGATCTGACTACTCTGCATCAATACTGGGAGCTGCACTTCAGGCAGACGAGATTGAGGTGTGGACAGATGTTGATGGAGTGATGACTGCCGACCCAAGAAAGGTAAAGAGAGCATTTTCTATACCTTCACTCACATACGACGAGGCAATGGAGATGTCCCATTTTGGAGCTAAGGTAATATACCCTCAGACAATGCAACCGGCAATGGACAAAAACGTTCCAATAAGGATTATGAATACATTCAACCCGGGCTTCCCCGGGACCGTAATAGGTAAAAGCAATGGTGAGGAGAAATTCGCAATCAAAGGGATATCATCTATAGACGATATTTCTGTTTTACTGGTGCAGGGCAGCGGTTTGATGGGTGTGGCAGGAATCTCCAAAAGACTATTTGGAGCCTTGGCAAATGGCAAGATAAATGTGATACTCATTTCACAGGCCTCTTCTGAACATTCAATATGTGTTGCTGTGCTTCCGAAAAGCGCCGGTACTGCAAAAATGCTTATTGAAGAGGAGTTCAGATACGAAATTCAGGCGAAGATAGTTAATGAGGTTTCTGTAGAAAACAACCTCTCTATAGTTGCTGTTGTAGGTGACAAGATGCAGTGCACACCCGGGAATGCAGGAAAGATATTTCAGGCTCTCGGAAAAAACGGGATAAACATTGTAGCAATAGCTCAAGGATCTTCCAAACTGGACATATCGGCAGTAATATCAAAGAATGATGAATCAAAGGCACTCAATGCAATCCATGATGCATTCTTCCTCTCGGGTCATAAATCTTTACATCTTTTTGTTGTGGGCACAGGACTCATCGGAAGGACACTTTTTACCCAGATAAAGAATCAACTTAGCTTTCTCTCCTCCGATTTAAAGATTGATTTAAAGATAGTTGCAGTTGCCAATAGCAGAAAAATGCTTTTCGACACAAGCGGACTTTCTCTGGAAAACTGGGAATCACAGCTAATGAATACAGGAGAACAGAGCAATCTTGATGTTTTTACAAAAAGAATGAGCGAAATTAACCTCCCTAATTCAATTTTTGTAGACTGCACTTCAAGCGAACTGCTTCTTGCCAGGTACCCCGATATTCTAGCTTCCAGTATCTCCATTGTCACCCCGAACAAAAAAGCTAACTCAAGCAAATACGATTTTTATGTTAAACTTAAGCAACTTGCTCAGAAACATAACGTAAAGTTCCTTTATGAGACAAATGTCGGGGCAGGATTGCCAATTATAAGCACACTTCATGACCTTGTTGCCAGCGGTGACAAGATACTTAAAATCGAGGGGGTATTATCCGGGACTTTGAGCTATATTTTCAACACTTTTGATAGAAGCAGGACATTTTCCCAAATAGTGAGGGATGCACAAAAGAGGGGATTTACAGAACCCGACCCGAGAGATGACCTCAATGGGCTCGATGTTGCAAGAAAATTATTAATTTTAGTGCGGGAAGCCGGATATAAGCTGGAGATGGAAGACATTCGACTTGAGAGTCTTGTTCCGGCAGAAATGAATCTCAATGGAAGCGTGGAGGAATTTTTATCGGAACTGATGAATCACGATTCATTGTTTGAAGAGAGAAGAGAGAATGCTCAAAAAGAGGGGAAGGTTTTAAGATATATTGCCAGCTATGAAAACGGTAAAGCGGAGGTGGCACTTAAGTCGGTGGACAAGTATCACCCGTTCTACTCCCTGCACTCAAATGATAACATAATATCCTTCAAGACAATATACTACAATGAAAGACCTATTGTAATTCAAGGGCCGGGTGCAGGAGCAGAGGTGACTTCTGGAGGAATTTTTGCAGATATAATAAGAATAGGTAACTTTTTATCATAACGGAAAAATCACAACAATAATATGAAAAATGAAATAAGAGTTTTCGCACCGGCATCGGTCTCAAATATCGCTTGCGGGTTTGATGTGATGGGATTCGCTATAGATGAACCCGGAGACGAAATTGTTTTACGCATTTCGGAACGTCCGGGTGTTACGATAACAAAAATAACTGGTGAGAACGGGAGGCTGCCACTTGAAGCAGAATTGAACACTGCCGGTGCCCCTCTCCTATCAATGATTGATAAGCTGCATATTACTTGCGGTATAGAGATGGAGATTCACAAAAAGATGCCCCTTGGCAGTGGTCTTGGTTCTAGTGCCGCAAGTGCCGTTGGAGCAGCGTTTGCCCTTAATGAACTTCTGGAGTTGAAGCTCAGCAAACAGGAGCTACTGCCCTTTGCTATTGAAGGTGAGAAAATTGCAAGCGGTTCAATCCATGCAGATAATGTTGCACCATGTCTATATGGCGGATTTGTGCTGATTCGCGGGTATAATCCTGTAATTGATGTTGTAGAGATAGAGGTGCCTGAAAATCTATACTGTACGGTTATTCATCCGCAGATAGAGATTTCTACTAAGGAGGCCAGAAAAATACTGCCAAAGACAATTCCCCTCGTAGATGCTATAACTCAATGGGGCAATACAGCCGGATTGGTTGCAGGTCTGCTCAAAAAAGATTTCGGTCTGATAGGAAGGTCTTTACAAGATGTTGTAATTGAGCCGGTACGGTCTATGCTGATTCCCGGTTTCGATGAGATTAAAAAGGCTGCTATGGATTCAGGCGCACTGGGCTGCAGCATTTCAGGTTCAGGGCCATCTGTGTTTGCCCTCTCCTCTTCTCTGCAGACAGCTGTTGAAACAGGCAAGTCAATGAAAACCGCACTGGAAAGATTTGGTCTGTCCGGAGAGGTGTATGTATCTAAAATAAATAAAAACGGCCCCCGTATTATTGAACTAAAATAATTCAGAAGCTAATATGCAATTATACAGTACAAATAACAGAAACAACATTGTCAGCTTCTCAGATGCAGTTGTAAAAGGAATAGCAGATGATGGTGGTCTTTTCCTGCCTGTAAGTATTCCTACTCTTCCTCAATCGTTTTTTAAAGACATTGAAAGTCTCTCTTTTCAGGACATAGCGTATATCATTTCAAAAGAGCTGCTTAAGGATGAAATTTCAGATAATGACCTGAAAAACATTATCTCCGGGAGTCTTGATTTTCCGGTTCCGCTGGTAAAGTTGGGCGAAGGATTACATATTCTGGAGCTTTTTCATGGGCCGACACTTGCATTTAAGGACTTCGGAGCAAGGTTCATGGCAGCGATGCTTTCACATATCACCAGAGATAGCACAGTTATACTAGTTGCCACTTCCGGTGATACAGGGAGTGCGGTGGCAAACGGTTTTTATGGTATCGAAGGCATTCAGGTGGTACTGCTATATCCCTCAGGAAAGGTAAGCCACATTCAGGAGCAGCAGCTAACAACTCTTGACAAGAATGTAACCGCGCTTGAAATCAACGGAACATTTGACGATTGCCAGAGACTTGTCAAACAAGCATTTGCAGACGATGAGATAAAAAGTGCACTTAAACTCTCCTCTGCAAATTCAATAAACATAGCCAGGTTGCTTCCCCAGTCTTTTTATTACCATTATGCCTATGCACAGCTTAAAGATAAAAGCAAACCGGTTATATTCTCTGTACCGAGCGGTAATCTTGGCAACCTTACGGGAGGATTACTGGCTAAGGAGATGGGTCTGCCTGTACATAAGTTCATTGCGGCAGTTAATGCAAATGATATTCTGCCACAATACCTTAGTTCAGGCAAATTTGTTTCAAAACCATCGGTTCAGACAATATCAAATGCCATGGATGTAGGCAACCCAAGCAACTTTGCCAGAATCGTTAGTATGTACGATAATAGTAGGGAGAGAATTGATGATGTTGTATTCAGCAGGTCATATTCAGATTCGCAAACAGAAGCATCTATAAAAGAACTATTTGCTGAATACAACTATGTAGCGGACCCTCACGGGGCAGTTGGTTATGCAGCCCTTAAGGACTTTTTAAGAGAATTCCCCGGTAATTACAATTCAATCATTCTGGAGACTGCCCACCCGGCAAAATTCAGCGACACTGTTGAGAAAATCATTGGTAAAGAGGTTAATATGCCGGACCGACTGGCTCAATGCTTAAAAAAGGATAAGAGATCTATAAAAATATCTTCTTATTTTGAGGATTTTAAATCGTTCTTAGCTACTTTTGCAACTGATAAAAACATATTATGAGCGATGTCCTAAACCACGAATGTGGAATTGCACTGGTGCGGCTGTTAAAACCGCTTGAATTCTACCAGAAGAAATACGGATCATACCTTTACGGACTAAACCGGCTCTATATTCTGATGGAGAAACAGAGGAACCGCGGCCAGGAGGGTGCAGGCGTGGTAGGTGTAAAACTGGACATGCCCCCAGGGTTCAAGTATATGGACCGTGTCCGTTCTTGCGGAACCAATCCAATTCAGGAGGTATTCAACTCAATTCATGAACCTTTGCGTACTGGCGATTTAAAGGCAAAAGATGCAGTTTGGGCAAAGCAGAATCTCCCGTTTGTCTCTGAGGTATATCTTGGACATCTGAGGTATTCCACATTTGGCAAGAACAATATAGACCTTGTCCATCCTCTTAAGAGGTCGAGCAACTGGCGCAGCCGGAACCTTGCTCTGGCCGCTAACTTCAACCTTACCAATGTAGATGAGCTTTTTCAAAGCCTCATAAAGGCCGGGCAGCACCCTCGCAACTATGCCGATACTGTTACATTACTGGAAAAGGTTGGCTATTACATGGACGGAGAGATTCAGAACAAGTACCATCAATACAGAGATGAGGGTAATACCAAGCTGGATATTTCTCCTATGATTGAGGATAATATGGACTGGGTGAGCATACTTTCGCAAAGCAGCGCCCATTGGGATGGTGGTTATGCTGTTGCCGGAGTTGTCGGTCATGGTGATACTTTTGTAATCCGTGACCCATGGGGAATCCGTCCGGCATATTATTATAAGGACGATGAGGTTGTAGTCGTGGCATCGGAGGGCTCTGTAATAAGAACGGCCTTCAGGGTAGACGACACCAACATTCAGGAGATTAAACCCGGATACGCCCTGATAATAAAGAAAGACGGTACAACAATAGAGGAGATGGTCCGTGAACCGCAAAAGAGAAGCAGTTGCTCATTTGAGAGGATTTATTTTTCACGGGGAAATGACCGTAACATATACAAGGAGAGGAAAAAGCTTGGAGAGTTGCTTACACCCCAACTAATCCAGGCTGTTGACGGTGATCTGGACAATACAGTATTCTCTTTTATCCCAAATACTGCTGAGACCTCATTCTATGGAATGGTCAAGGGTATCCAGAAGTATATGGTGGAGGAAAAGATGCGTCAGATAAGAGCGGGCAAGGATTCGTGGAGCGAGGAGACGCTCGGGGAGATTATCTCCCGAGAACCAAGGATCGAAAAGATTGTGATAAAGGACGCAAAACTCCGAACATTCATAACATCCGACGGCGACCGCGACGAGATGGTCGGACATGTGTACGACGTTACTTATGGTGCAGTAAAAGAGACTGATAATCTAATTGTTATTGACGACTCAATTGTCCGCGGAACTACTCTTAAACAGAGCATACTCAGGATTCTGGACTCCCTGAATCCAAAACGGATAATTATTGTCTCCTCTGCCCCTCAGATCCGATATCCTGACTGTTATGGTATTGATATGACAAGAATGGGTGAATTCATTGCCTTCAATGCTGCCATTGAACTTTTGAAAGAGAGGGGAATGGAGAGTATAATTGACGATGTTTATAAAAAATGCAAGGCCCAGCAAGGGCTACAGAAGGAGGAGTATATAAATTACGTTAAGGAGATATATGCCCCCTTCACAAATGAAGAGGTCTCAGGCAAAATTGCCCAAATGGTTAAAAACGACCATATAAAAGCCGAAGTAACAGTTGTGTTTCAGACTATTGAAAACCTGCATATTGCATGTAAAGAGAATAGCGGTGACTGGTATTTTTCCGGGGACTACCCTACCCCGGGCGGCAACAAGGTTGTAAACACTGCATTTATAAACTGGGTAGAGAAGAGAGACGAGAGATCGTACTAAATGCTCGTGTTTATATAAGGCATTTGTTATATTTTCAATATTCATCAACCAATTATATTGACTAATATACTCATTTATAGTATGATGCCACTTATTATGTCACGTGTTTCTTCATGGGAGCAATTTTCGTCGACTAATACTGATCTCAACATGTTTATTCGTCAAATATTCTATTTTTTACCTCTACTCTGACAAAAATCAGCTTGTATGTATCTGATAATATGCAAATTGTATATTTGCTTGATTCTCAGACCTTTTTTCAAGTATATGTAAATCAGGAAAGTGCTAACACCTCTGGCAGAGACTCTGCCAGAGGCGTTAGCACTTTCCTGGAAATAAGACGTATACGTACTGGTCTATTAATCTGTCACTTACTAACGGCTCTGCCAGAGCTGTTAGTAAAACAACTGGCAGTTAAACTCCTTGCGTTTGATTTTTATTGAAAATATTTTATAGTTTTACATAATTGTTCAAAATTCAGCCTTTATGACCATCACTGTCAGTCCCTCCATCAAACTTAAGCAGCTTGAGTTATCTGATGCTCATGACATTTTCAGAATCATCGACTCACAACGCGAATATCTGCGCAAATGGTTACCATTTGTAAATTATACGAAGGAGGTGACAGACACAAGGCTATTTATAATTTCCACTCTGGACACTCCGGAAAAGAGAAGTGAACTCACCTTTGTGATACATCTCGATGGCAAATTCGTTGGTATTATCGGTTTTAAGGATACCGACAAGGCAAATAAAAAAACAGAAATAGGGTACTGGCTATCGGAAGAATATCAGAAACAAGGAATTGTAAGCCTGTCGGTTAAAAGGCTTATGGAGTTAGCATTTGAGGAGCTGAGAATAAACAGGATTCAGATAAAATGCGCAACAGGTAATATCCCAAGTAAAAGAATCCCGCAGAGGCTGGGATTCTCACTGGAAGGCATTGAGCGCGACGGTGAGCTGCTTTCCGACGGCGTATTCACAGACCTGGAGGTTTACAGTATGTTAAAGAACGATTTCAGGAAACTTAAATATTAAAAGTAATGAATATCAAAATCAGACAAGAGACAATATCGGATTTCAAACAAGTTTTTGATTTGACAGAACGAGCATTTGAAAAACTGGAGATTAGTGACCACACTGAGCAATTTCTAGTAGAGCGATTGCGAAATTCATCGGTATTTGTCCCTGAACTTTCATTGGTTGCAGAATATGAAAACAAGATTGTCGGACACATTCTTCTGACAAAATTAAAAATCATCAATGGTAAAGAGGAATTCCAATCTCTGGCACTTGCTCCTGTATCTGTGTTACCGGAATATCAGAACATGGGTATTGGCAGTAAGCTCATAGAAGCGGCCCACATAAAAGCAAGAGAGGCAGGATATAAGTCTGTGATGCTGGTAGGACATCCGCATTACTATCCAAGATTCGGGTACAAGAAGAGCAGCGATTTTGGCATCCGACAATCTTTTGAGGCTCCCGATGAGTGCTGTCTGGCAATAGAACTGGTAGAAAACGGACTTAAAGGAGTTAGCGGGACAGCAGAATATCCAAAAGAATTCTTTGAATAATTTTTTATCTTTACTTCGAAAAAATCAAAATCAATTTCAGATGAAAGACAAATCTAAAGAGCTGACTGCATCTGTCATACTTGTGAATGACAAGCTCCATTTTTCAGGAAATGTTGCAGGAAACGAACCAGTATCCATCGACTACACCCCGCCCCTGGGCGACAATCTTGGCTATACATCGCTTGAGTTGTTGCTATTGAGCCTTACCTCGTGCATGGGAAGTGCCATTCTCACATTCCTGAGAAAGATGGGCAAAACCATTCTGGCTTGTGAAATTCATGCTGACGGAACGAGAAAGCAAGAACACCCTACTGGTTTCAGTAAGATTACTGTGAATATAATGGTAAAATCGCCAGATGTTACTGATAGTGACATGTTAAAGGTTATAAAGCTTTCGGAGGATACTTATTGCCCGGTTTGGTCTATGATAAAGGGCAATGTAGAAGTTGATACAAAATTTACTATAGACAAATAAACCAGATATATATATATGCAAGTTGATTTTTTGCCAATGAGTATGGACCATTGCAAGGGAGCGATGGACATATTCAACTATTACGTTGAGAACAGCCTTGCAGCATACCCCGACAAGGCAATGCCTTATGAATTTTTCGGCAAGTTCCTCGAAATTACTAAAGGATATCCGGCTTATACTATTTTTTCAGAAGGTGAGATTATCGGATTCTGTTTTCTGAGGGCATATAACCCCTACCCAACATTTAAAGAGTGTGCAGAAATAACCTATTTCATAAAGAATGACTTCACCGGAAAAGGTGTAGGCAAACTGGCCCTTGACAAGCTGGAATCTGAGGCAAGGGAGAATGGTATAAAGATAATTCTGGCCAGTATATCATCGGAAAATATCCAGAGTCTGTCATTTCACGAAAATAACGGATTCCGGCAGTGCGGAAGGTTTGAGAAAATCATAACAAAACACGGTAAACAGTTCGATATTATATGGATGCAGAAAAATTTATCTGCCAGTTAAAATAAGCAATAAGTCATGAAAACAAAAAATCAGAAAAAACCGGGAAGGGCACTTCGAATAATTTTGGGTGTCCTGCTTGCATTTGGAGCGCTAAACGCTTTTGGAGGAGGTTATTACGGAATGAGCGGAGCAGAAGGTGTTCCACTTGAGTGGCTCGATGGGAGCCCGTTTGACAACTATTTTATTCCCGGCCTTTTCCTCTTTGTCATTATTGGCGGTTCGTTCCTTACTGCCAGTATAGTTGTTTTCTCCGGCCACTGGATATCAAAGTTTTTCGCAATTACATCAGTTGTCATTGTATATATATGGCTGGCCGTGCAATTATCTATTATAGGCTATATATCATGGATGCAACCAGCTACTGCAATATTCGGCGTTGTCGTTCTGGTATTGGCATGGTTCCTGCCAAGTGTCCTTAAACGCGACTGATAAAAGAACTTATTTTTCAAGCACTATATAATTATGAGCGAGACTGCTGCCATGTCCATAAAACCATGCAGTATAGCAAGGAATGGCAACAATCCGGGTTTTTTCCTTAAGACATATCCTAAAAACAATGCAAATGGGAAAAACACCAATCCTCTGTATATGATGAATTTATAATCGAAAACGAGTGGCAGGCAGCAATGCTGAACAGATAAAAAAATAGCTGGCAGAAAAACAACCAACCATTTTTGTGAGATTATTTTTTCTAAACGAGGCATAATATAACCAAAATATGTAGCAAGTTCTGCAAATGCTATGGTTATTGGAAATGCAACCAGCAGCACATATGCAAGACCATCAGGAATCTGCTGGAAAAGAATATAAGATGGAACAGCAGGATCACTCCAAAGCCACATTCCAAGAAGGTAATTTGGTACCATTGCCAGCGGTATTATAAAAAAAACCATACCAGTAAAGTACAACAAATCTCTCCTCCATGTCTTAGTATCGAAACGAAAGATATCAAGAAATTTCTTGCCTTCATTTTTCTGCAACCTAACCAACAAGCATATACTGACTATGTTTACTATAGTTCCAACAAGTATCCAATATTTTTGGGATTCTGTCCATGAGCTCAGCAATAATGCTATAATTGCCTGAAAAAAAGCAAATAAAATCAGTCGGCTGACAAGTAATGCTGATATATTAAATTTCATAAAAAAATGTTAGTTGAGAGTGAGATTATTTCATTTAGCTAAATATTAAACGCAAGATATAAAAAATAGGATTGTTATATTTAAATTTACTTCATATTTAAACTGGTTATTATGAAAAATATCTTGAAAACAACCGGCAAAATACTCCTTTACATATTGGGAGTGATTCTGGCAGTTCTCTTATTGCTGACTGTTTTTCTCTGGATCATAAGTCCTGGGAAACCAGATTCTGTAACAGGCATTAACGGAGAAACTTTCCCTATGAGCATCTCTACAATTGAAAAGGTGACCCTTGGAGGGGTGGAACAATATCTTATTATCCGAGGTGCAGATTCTACCAAACCTGTAATGCTATACCTGCATGGCGGACCGGGGAGCCCGGAGTTTACATTTATGAAGGCTACAAACAGGTCCATAGAAAACGATTATTTGATGGTTTACTGGGAACAGCGCGGAGCAGGCAAGTCTTTTTCAAAAAATGTTCCTGATGAGAGCATGAACCTCGAACAGTTCATCTCAGATACACGAGAACTTAGTCTGATACTTTCGAAACGTTTCAAACAGGAAAAAATCTTTCTGATGGGTCATTCATGGGGTTCATTTTTAGGCATTCAGACTGCTTACAGATATCCGGAACTCTATCATGCATACTTTGGGATTGGACAGGTCTGCGATCAGTACCGGGCCGAAAGGATATCTTTTGACTGGGTTAAAGAGCAGGCTCAGAAACAGAACAACGAGAAAGCAATTAAAAAACTGTCGGAAATGACATTTCCCGATTCTCTGGCAAACGTTGATGTATGGTTGAAGTATATAATGTATGAAAGGCTGTATGTGTCAAAATTCGGGGGTGGCGTTACGCATGAGATGACAACCCTGTGGCCGGTTTTAAAGATGGTTCTATGCGCAAAGGAGTATACCTTGGGTGAGAAACTTGGATACATGTCCGGTAGTCTCTACTCTTCCAAACATCTGTGGAAAGAAGTGATTGACAAGAACCTCTTTAACGAAATTGACAGTATGCAGGTGCCTGTATACATATTTCAGGGGAAATATGATTATCAGACACCTACCTTGGTTGCAAAAGAGTTCTTCGATCAGCTGAAGGCCCCTGTGAAAGAGTATTTTTACTTCGAAAATTCTGCCCACAGCCCGGTTATGGAAGAGGTAGAGAAGTTCAATGCTATAGTAAAAGAGAAAACGGAGAGCCAGAACATCTGAATCCCCGTTTACATTAAATTCTCAGAGTATTTTTTATAACGTTATTAGCTTTCAGAGTTATCTCACTTGTCTATTTTTTAGGTACACCGGGTGCGTCCCCATGTACCCCCATGAATGCAAACAGAACCAAATAGCTCACTAGAAACAGAATCACAGCTATCGAACCTGCCTGAGTGCCTACCTGGTCGGTGAAGAATCCCATGAGTGGTGGTGCTATTGCTCCTCCTACAACTCCGGTAATAAGAAGACCCGATATTTCATTTGCCTTGTCGGGGCGGTGTTTGATTGCAAGTGAGTAGATTACTGCAAATATGCTTGAGCATGAGAATCCTATAAGACCAAGAACTATGAGGATGCTCAGGTTTGAGAACATGAAGAAGAGTACTATAACCGACACCAGAGCTGCGGTAATGTGTATTCTGAAGTATTTTATGTCCGACATTTTCATCAGTAGAAATGCTCCAATAAAGGCACCGACGGTACGGCAGAGAAAATAGACGCTTGAACCGTAGCCGGCAGTTTCAATTGCAAGGTTAGAACGCTCCATAAGCAATTTGGGTGCAAGTGTATTTGTACCCACATCTATACCCACAACAGCAACAATCCCCAGGAATAAAAACAAAATTGTCTTGTCTTTCAAAAGAGCGAAAGTGTCACCTACAGATGCCGATTTCACCTTGTTCTCCTCTTCAGGAATTGGGGTAAGCATCAGCCAGATGGCGGCAAGAACTGTTATTGCTGCAAAGATTGGGAAGAGTGCCTTCCAGTTGCCAAAATAGTAGACTGCAAATGCTGCAATGAATGGTCCGCAGAAAGATGAAACAGCCTTTATTACCTGACCCGCAGTCAGGGAACTTGTGAGCTTATCTCCTTTTATTACATTGGTCAGTAACGGATTGAGCGAAACCTGCAGTATTGTGTTACCAATCCCAAGGAGTCCAAAGGCAATGAGGCAGGTTGTGAGATTGTAAGCAAAGAACGGAATCATCATACCTATGATTGTAACAACATTACTTATCTGAACTGTTCTCTTCCTGCCTATCTTATTCATCAGAATGGCGGTAGGTACAGATAACAGAAAGAACCAGGCAAACACCATAGATGGTATGAAACCTGCAAGTGTCTCACTTAAGTTAAAGTCTATCTTTACATAGCTGGTTGAGATTCCTACAACATCGCAGAATCCCATTACAAAGAATCCGAAGAGAACAGGAAGTATTTTTCCCATGCCACTCTTTTGATTTTTCAGTTCTCTCATGTTTTATAGTTTGAAGTTTATGGTTAATTATTGAGGTATGGTACGGTACTCACAGGCAACACCGAATGTATCGCTCTCCTCTTCTGACAAGGTTGCTGCAAAAACTGCAATTTTCTGGTCTTTAGGAAGTACAACCATTTTGTTATGTCCATTTACAGGAATTGCAATCTTGTACATATATGTGAATACATAGGGTTCGTTGCCAAATGCCTTGTTATGTCTGTGAGCTCCTACGTATCCAATGGTCGCATCTTTGATGTAGCCCTTGCCCTGCCATCCCCATTGGCCAAAGAATCCAGAATAGTAAGGAACAAGGCGCTGGATTGGGTTTCCGTCAACTGTGAATGTAGCGTTGATGTCGCCGTCGGCAGAAGATGCAAGCAGGTAGAGTGTTTTGTACTTGCTGTTCTCCGGTAAAATAATTGTATCTCCAGAACATCTCAGAATGTTTTTGCGTCCGATTTTTCCAAACCTGAACTCCACACCCTCATTAACTATCTTTTCCGGCAGCAGATCGAATGAGTATGAGTTGCCCTTGCCATCAAAATCTGCAATATCCCTGAATGCATCATTGGTATAGCCTTCGGCATTAAACTTAAGCTTAACTATCTGGTTAACTGCTGGTGTTAATGGATTCTTGCAGTCTGCAAGTTTTACGCTGTATGTTTTTGGTTTAAAAGCCGTTGTGTTTACAATAAGTTTGTTGCCGTTAAACTCGGTCTTGCCCATAACCTCCTCTATACCGTTCAGTTCCGATGCTGAAACTATAGGAGAAGCAAATTCAATCTCTACATTCTCTGCACCCTTGCCGGCAGTTTCATATACCCTTACAACATATTCGTTCTGATTCTCAGCTTTTTTGAAAGCCTTCACATCAATCTGAGCAGAGCTGACCTTAAGCATAGAGAACACTTTTCCTAATGCTCCATTATGCTTAGAGGCGTTGAAAGCATACAGAGGATTATTCTGGGCAGCTGCCATTCGTACTGTTCCGGCATTTACAAAATCAGATTTATGACCCACAATTGAATATGTAACTGTATGATGTCCGAAATCCTGTTTGTTCTGATATGTATATCTGTCGGTTGTGCCCGGAGTATGCAAAAGTGTAAGTCTGAGGGTATTATCATTTGGTTTGTCCCAACCATACTTGCAGTTGTTAATTATTGAAACACCGTATGAGTTGTCCTTCTCCGATAGGTCGGCCCATTGCTGTGCATAAACTTCATAAGCTGTGAGTGTGTTATTTGCACGTTTTACATTGCCAATACCCAAATCGTATGTTGCATAAGGGTTTGAAATGCTTAAAGGAAACTCCACCTTGAACAGAGCATTTGTCTGCATCCAGTCTATATCGGTCCTTACATCTATCCTTTCATCGGCTCCGCCGTTTGTAAGCGAGATTGTCTGTACAAACTTCGATCCTTTGTAACTGCGTTCGGCAGTAATTGAGACTCTTGCAGATCCTTTTTCTGTAACACCAATTTTTACATCATCCCCAATTGCTTCAGGAAGCTGATCTACAGTCTTTTTCTGAATCTCCCATGCCGGCCAGCTGGTAGACATGTTCTCTGTAAACAGGGCAAGTCTTATTGCTTTTCCCTTTGCCACAAGCTCCTTGTTTCCCCTTTTGTCTACTATGGATGCAATATCACCTCTTTTATCGAGGGTTACTTTATAGACAGAGTTTTCGATCCAGTTTTCTCCGGTTTTCAGAATACTTGAATTGTTGCTGCCCGATGGACGGACATCATAAACAGAGTAGCTCAGAGGAGCTGATTCTGCTGCAAAGACTACCTCTGCCTTACCATTTTTGTATGAAATCAGTTGTGCATTCACCTTTGCACCTTTTGGCGAATAAACCTGAACTCCCTTTGGTTGTGTTGCAAATGGCACAACTGCGTGAACCATATCCTTGCGTGAATGAGATAGAGAGTTGAAAACTACAACCGGAACACCTTTTACTCTTGTATCAAGGTTGCGGGACACAGTTGCAGAGGCATAGGTAAGTATGTCATTGAACTGGCTCTGGCAGATAAGTTCGTCGTTCCATGAGAATGTATATGCCTTTGGTATGCTTGTACCGGTAAGGTCGTCGTGGAACTGGTGCCATATAAATCTTTTCCATGCTTGATTAATCTTTGCTGATGGATATTCTACTCCACCCATCCACTCTGCAATCACCGATGCCCTTTCGGCAGCATCGGCAAGTTGTTCATTTCGTCTGTTGTAGAGTTTCATTGCCGACTGCGATGTATAGCAGCCTGTTGCATGTACATCCATTAACAGTTCCCCATTATATACAGGGAGCTCAGGATGTATATCAAAAGGAAGATACTCCTTGAAAAGTTGATCGGAAGTAGCATATACTAGGTTTACAGGGCCTGCACCCTTTATTCCTCTCTCTACAGATTCAACGCTTAAAATTGTAGGAGAACCTCCAACATCACCTACCCCATAATATCTGAATGCCTTATTATTGGGAGCTTTTGCAACAAGGTCTATAATCTCCTTGTTCATACTCAAATCTTCGTCATATTTCTGTGTATAGTTCCTTCCATCCAGAGCAGCTGCTATTCTTGAGCCGTCAATTCCCTGCCAAATTCCAATTGAAAATGGAACCTTGGCATCTCCGTAGAACGGATTTGTGCGCCATTTCAGTTTTTGTGTGGAGAAACCGATAAGACCGCAATGCGCTGCTATTGTTGGCAATGTATATCCAAATCCAAAGCAGTCGGGCAAGAAGATATCAGTCGATTTAACTCCGAACTCATCTTTGTAATATTGCTGACCAAGTAAAATATTCCTGAAGAAAGATTCCGGCGATGGTATGTTTGGGTCGGTGGCATCCCACGAGCTACCGCTTATGTGCCATCTCCCTTGTTTGATGTATTCTTTGATTTTTGCATACTCAACAGGATAATACTCTTTCATCCAACTATATTTGATACCTCCTTCGAAATTGAAAACATAGTTTGGATAATTTTCAAAAAGCCAGATATTCTGGTTAATGGTATTCCTTAAATACTCACTTATAGACGTTTGTACGGTCCAGTTCCATTGAGTATCAAAGTGTGCATTTGAAACCATATATACGGTTCCCTCCTTTTTCTGGGCGAATACTCCCACAGACGAAATTAAAAAAAGAACTATTAAGAATTTTTTCATAATTATTGAATATCGAATTAAACCATTTAAAAATCTTTCTCTTACAAATGTAAATAAAATGGGGAAAAACAAGGCGACTTTGATAACGTTTGAGAATTACATCAAACATTACCAAAGTCTTTTCCATCATTAACCTTAACCTAAACTAAATTTACCTTGTCTATATGATATAGTATAATATTATTTTTTATCTTCCCCTAATAATTTGAATATGACACATTTTACAAGGCCGCCTGTCTTAGAAGCAAGGTATACATTGTCCTTAGTGTCTACAATCATTGGAATATAAGCACAGCCCTTAACCAACTCTTCAATACCCTCAACTTTCTTTGCTCCCTCTTTGCTGTATACTTTTATACGTGTAGGGTCCTTCTCAACTGTAACGATACCGCCGTTTGACAGGAAAGCAACGCTTACCGGATTGCAGCAACCGTGAAAATCATTGATAGTATTACCGCGTTGGCCAAAAGAAATTGTAGGTTTGCCTGCATAATCAAATCCGTTTACCCTGAATGCACCTAGATTTGCAACCAGAATTTCATTGTTGCGTATACTGAAATCCAGAATGCCGCAGCATGTACGTAATTTTTCAATTGCAGATGTTTTTTCACCGGTTTCAGCATTGTAAATTGCAATCATCCTGGTTCTTGTGTCTGCAACAATGATTTTGCCGTCAGCAACTCTTGCGCCGGTTGCACTAATGATGTCAGAAAGCTTCAGTTCCCTTACTTTTGCACCTTTAGCGTTGAATACCACGCATTCAACACCTACCGGAGCATCAATCTCTTTAGTTGTGCCTCTTGATTCTACTTTCTTTTTCCCCATTAATGTGCCAAAAACATAAATGTTGTCACTCTTGTCAACAGCAATTGCAGATGCTTTAGATGTCATTTTTGTTTTGAATTCACTTACTTTAGTACCCTTGGCATCAATAACGCGGACACTTCCGTCACTCTTAAGTGCGCAAACATTGTCAAGGGACAAAATTGATAGATAGATAACGTCTTTATGCTCTTTCCCTGCAAAATTAGCATCAACCATATAAGTTAAATCATGAGCGTTGGTTATTAAAGAGTCAATACCAACTTCGGTCTTTTTCATCTCCTCAGTCTGCTCACGCATTTTTGTTACTCTTGCGGTTGTAGCTAACTTAGGATCAAGCATATTAATGTATTTCTCAATTTCAGCTGCACTTTTACCCGATGTCAACTGACCAACCAGTATTGCTGAATAATAAGATTTTGGATTTTCTTTAATAAAATCAACTGAAAGCTGATTTGATTCTTCTTTATACTTTTCAAGAATGTCACTGATTTCAGCCTCGCGTTCCGGAGTGACTTTCAGTGAGTCTACTCTTGGATACAGCTCTTTCTGAAGGTCATTGATCTTATATTTTTCTGACAGGTCCTTAACCCTCTTTGCATGAATATTTGCATCTTCTTGAGTTTTTCCACCACTGATAATTGCCTTAGCCAATGAATCGGCGTGCCCTGTAAGTGTCATCTCCGAATTTTCAGCATAAAAAGATATCATACCTCTTTTACCTTCTATTACCAGAGAGTATAGTGAGGGTTCGGCAACCCTACCTGTAAAAATGAACGAGCCGTTTTTAATTATCATCGTATCTGCCGGGATCTCCCTATTTCCCATACCCCCTGTTATTAGAATAGCTTTGCCTTCAGTAATTCCCTCCAAACTTCCCATTAATTTAAAACCGGATTTTGATTCATTGTTGCAAGCAGTAAATGATGCCAGAATAATCACTATCGTTACTAAGTGTGAAATTAGTTTTGTATTCATCATTAATAATTTATAATCTATTTTTGAGAACTCAGCGTTTTCTCAATATAACGAATCAGATATGTGTAATGAGCATCTGAATTATAGTCATTCGTCTTAATTCGCTTAAGATAGTTTAATGCTTTAATAATCTGATAATAAGCTATTGATGACGATTCTGTGAGGTCCTTTGGATTTGAAGTGGGTTCTGCTGTCATTCCCATTTTCGGAACTGCTTCAGCACCTGTATAAAGGTCACATAACGACGTAACATATATCTTTTGCAATATCCTTTCGTTGGCATTTACAACCTTACCCGACCAAATTGTGTGCTCCAGATTATAGAAAAGATCCTTGGCTGCGTATGCATCTCTTCCAAAAGCATTCTCTGCGCTTATAAGATTCATTATCACCCTTTTACTTAGTAATGAACCAAGAACTGTAGTATATGCACGTTCCAGAAATATCTCCGGCCTGTCAGCAAACTTTTTCATGTACTCGTTAGGTATCAACCACACGGGTGCCTCTTTTAATAGATATCTTTTAAGAAAATTCATAGCTTCTTCCTGTCTTTTCTTCTCTACAAAAGTGTAGACATCTCCCGACTCTTCAATTGTTTTCGGGTTCTCATAAATTCCCCCTATCCATTTTACTACATGCCCTATATATCTGCGATACTGCTTGTTTACTTCGTTGTGCATGATTTTGAGGTTTTCATAATCTGTATTTGGTTCTTTGGTCCACTCTCCAAGGTTTGCCATAACCATTTTCAGGTTCTTGATACCCAGTTCATTTGCTTCCATCTGGTTTTCGCCCAAATCTTCTGACTGTAGCCTTGGATCGCTGGCACTTGACTCTGTACCAAAGCTGTATCTCTTGTCTCTAGTCTTTTCAATTATCCACTGATTGAGTTTTGCATGTTCTTTAACCGGATTGTCTATCTCAGGGAATCTTCTATATCCCCACTCAATGGCCCAATAATCGTAATGTCCTAATCTTGGAAAAAGAAGTTCTCTCGGGATTCTGTCTTCCGGCTGAGCAACATAATTGAATCTGGAATAGTCCATTATTGAGGTTGTGTGGCCATTCTCTTTAAGAAAATCAATGTCCCTAAGCTGTTTAGCAGTATAGTGAGCGGTTCCCCCAAAATTATGCCACAGCCCCAGAGTGTGTCCTACTTCATGAGAAGAGGCAAATCTGATCAACTGTCCCATTAGTTTTGGATCAAATGTCATCTTTCTGGCTCCTGTATCAGAAGGAGAGCATTGAACAAAATACCAGTTTCTAAGTAAAGACATGACATTGTGATACCAATTTATATGACTCTCAATTATTTCTCCAGTACGTGGGTCAATAACGTGAGGACCACTTGCATTTGGGATGTCAGAAGCTTTGTATACAATTGCAGAGAATCTGGCATCTTCCAGTGACCAGGTAGAGTCCTTGTCCTTTGAAGGAGCCTCCAGAGCACAGATTGCATTTTTAAAACCGGCCTTCTCAAAAAGGGGCTGCCAGTCGTTAACACCCTTAATAAGATATGGAACCCACTCTTTTGGAGTGGATGGATCGATGTAAAAAACTATTGGTTTTTCAGGTTCAACCAGTTGTCCCCTTTTGTACTTCTCTATATCATCAGGTTTTGGTTCTAACCTCCACCTTGTTATCATTCTAATAGTCTTGATTCCTTGAGGATTTTGATCAAAGTCTGTATAGCTGTATGTAAAATAGCCCACCCTAACATCGGCATATCTTGGAGTCATGGGTACTTTCGGTAGCAAGACAAACGAGTTGTTTAGCTCATATGTCGCCGTTTCTCCACTGTCATCGGTCTGAATGTAAGTTTTGACACTCTTTACTTCTGTATTAATGGGGTATGTCTTGAGTGAAGATATATATGAACTTTCTTTTTGCATTGCTCCCAGCTTAAAGGTAGCTTTACTTGATTTTCTAAAGAAGAGAGATTCTGCATCCGAATTAAAAAAATCAGTAACATCAATATAGTTGTCCCTTTTATCTGCAGACTGTGCTTTTATGTCGAATGAAGCAACTATGGATGGCAAATTTGAATTCTGCACAGAAGAATACATTGCCTGAGTAGTGTCGGAAGACCTTTCTCCCGAAATACTTCTTGTTAAAAATATTTTGTTATTGATACCCTTCTCAAATCTGTATGTTCCGGAATTAATCTGATCTCCTGCATAACCCGCAAAAGAGCTACGAATTCCTGCAGCCGCCTTTGAAATTCTTGTTACCAGTAATATATCCCTGTTTAAAAGTGAATCATTTATGTTAATGTAGAATTTTCCATCCTGAATACAGACCGAAGTCATGCCTTTCATTATTTTAGCGTCTTTTTTAATAAACATTTCAAGGGATTGAGGACCTTCTTTCGCAACTTTCTTTGTAGTGTCTCTTACAAGAACATTTTGTTCAGTTTGTTGAGATGTACTGACTTTACTGCCTTTCTGAGCAGAGAGATCGTAATAGTCGGCTGTAGTAATTACAGTCAGAACAAACAACGAAATGACTTTTAAACGTAACACTGTGTACACTGTGTATTTATTGATTAATTTTAGGTATAATAAATCATCAAACGATATAAAGTACGAAACAGAAAATCATTCTCTTTTAATTTTGTCATGAAAGTTCCTTGTACTACTTTGTGAAAGGAGTTTGCTTACGATTGCCCGGTAGTTTTATTACAAACTCTTTCAACGTTGGCGGAAGGCATGAATGGTAATCGCAGGCTTGCCACTTTACGCATGCTTTAAATGTTACTGAGTCGACGGAGGTAACATTAACTTTTTGTGCAACGACAACAATATCTTCACAAATACCTATCTCCATGCCGAGTAATTCGTCAAATGTCTTCATCGCTTTTGTTATAAGATATGTCTTTCCAATAAGTTTAACTCCATCTATAGAATCAATAGATAATGACGTATGTGTGATGCCATCTTTATACGGACCAAGGTCGTATATGTGCCACTCTCTATACTCTTCGTCAAAAGTGCCAACTATTTGAATTTCATGAATATTGTTCTCAAAAGTTACTGTTTTGCTTCTCCATGTTATCGGCTGAGATACAATTTGGGCAGACAACTCATATGCTATACAGGTGATTAAAAATAAAACAGATACGAATATTGACCGGTTATTCATTTTATCTTTTGATTAAACATTATAAATAATATTGTTCCGTTATGCTTTGAAATATTTATCATCACTCTCCAAAAACATCGATCAGTTTTTTATTAAGTTCATTTCCTCTGAGGTTGTATCCACACACCTTTCCTTCTCTATCTAATAAAATAGAATATGAGACTCCCGTTATTCCATAAGACATCCCATATTTTTTTGCAACAGGGCATTCCCATCCAACTAAACTGGATACCTGATTCCAAGGTAAATTATCCTGTTCGACAGCGTTTATCCATTTTTCTCTGTCTTCATCTATCGATACACCCAATATCGTAAATCCTTTTTTCTTATATTTTTCATATAGTGGTATCAGGTTTTTCTCCTCAATTCTACATTGTTTGCACCATGATACCCAAAAGTCAACCAGAACAACCTGACCTTTTAAAGAGGATATAGATATTGCCTCTCCATTTGGCTTTTTAAGAGTAAAATCAGGAGCACTTTTTCCATAATCAATTTTGCTTAGAATAACAGCTCTTTCTTTAAGTCTGTTAGTGTACCAGTTTTCATGTGTATCAGGATCAAGCAACCCGACTAAATCAGAGATTCCCTTATAATCAAGACTATAAATACTTTCTGAAAGAAACATAGGAGCTATGATAGTATTGTTATGCTTCTTTGCAAAATTCCTTCTGTAATTATAAAACTCATCGTATAGCTTCTGTTTCTCTTCTATTAATATCTTTTTAGTTGTCGGATTTGTTTCTGTTTCAAGTGCAATTTTCAATTTTTTTATTTTTTTGTTTATGGGAGATATTTCTATAAGATACTCATCCCAGGCATCGTTGGAGGGAGTCCCTGATGCATCGATAGTGTTGAAATCTGCATAATCTCCAGAAATTGTTATAATTCCAGGTTCAATAAATAGATTTTTAAATACTCTCTCTTTATTAATTACTAACATAGCTGCATCACCAATGAAAGGTCCTTTTTCATCAATTATAAAAACTCCTGATTTAATTAGCCCTCTGTTTAGGGTATCACCATTAAATGCCTTTATTATTAGTACATCCCCATCTGGTGCGCCAGTAATATTGCCTTTTATTTTATAGCCTCTATCGTCTTGTCCACTAATAAATAATGGAAAAAAAACAACTAATGATAAAATTAACTTCATGATATTCCGGAAAACTTATTTATTATTATGTCTGTTTATTAGAGCTTTATCCAGAATTATTTCCATATTTTTTGAAAGAGCCCTAGCAGATAATGTTGCTCCGCTATAACTGTCAACATTTGCCCTTCTCTTATGAGCCTCTTCTATTTTTAGTCCATCCCAGGTATTAAAATATAGTTGTTTCTCTAGTTTCTTTAAAAAAAACGGAGTTTCCCAATTGCTCAGTATTGCTACCTTTTTAATGACTTTACGTTTGTCTGTCACAACAATTACAGGAGTTATGTTATTATACCCTATTATGGTATCTGAATAAGGTTTGCTGGACAAACAGTATCCTAAAACTTTTTTGTCAGCACCTACTACTTTGAACCATACTTCTTTCCCTTTTTCAACAGCAACGGCCTCCGGATAAATACTCTGAACAACTTCCAACCCAGACACTTCATTCAAAACTGCACCCTCCATTTTACCTTTGATAGTTCCCTGCGAAAATGATTGTGTTATGAATGTGACGAAAATAAATAATAGTGATATAGAACTTTTCATTTAATCAATTTTATGATTATTGCAATAACAAATAACAAAAACGAAAGACTAGTTTTATTAGTCTTGTACTGCGACAGCAGATATCTTCTTGAATCCCCCAAATGTAGCTTTCCGATTTATATCAATTAAACCTAAATCAAGACCTTGAGAAGGAATAGGTAATGTAGTAATCTTACCTTCTGTTCCGTTGTAAGTAATTACAAGCAAGCAACGTTCAGTATACGGTAGCTCAGTTGTTCCTGTTTTGCGTAACATCTCAAACATAGTAATTGGTTCAGGGCTAGCATATAACTCTGTATATACAGCCGCTCCTCCCTGGGGGATACGAATGGAATATACTTTACTTGAGGTTGAATAATAAACTACAGATTGATCCGCAGGAAAAACAAAACCGATGGCATTGGCAATGTTAGGTGCATTACTGATATCGAACAATCTTCTTGGTGTACTTGCAGAATTATTGGTCAGACAGAATACTCCGTAATAGTTACCTTTTTTTAAAATAAACCTGGCTTCAGTAAATGTTCCCAATCCACCACCCAGGACTTGATAACCGGGCAAATTCTGGGCATTAAAAGGAGAACTTCCTACTCCAACGTCCTTAGGAGCAGCTCCGGAATTTGAGCTTCCCATTTTCAAAAATTTGCCTAATCCCTCATCATAAAAAACAGCTTGACTGGAAGTGATAGGATGACAAGCAATAAACTTATTACAGGTATAATCACCCGGAGAGAAAATTCCAAACCTCCTGTAGCTCACATCAGATTGATTTTCAGTCATCCTATTACTTACCTTACCTGAATTTATAATATATACAGAAGACCCATTTCGGTAATAGTAATCTATATCTAACACAACAAATGGGTCATAAAATAATTCCTTTCCTTGACAAACTATAGAATAATCTAGGGTATTTATGCGAAATGCATTGTTTCTGGATGCTCCATGTAAGAAATTCGTATATCTGCCATCCTGATATAATCTTTTTGCAAACATAGAGTGAATCACTCCATTGAATTTTGTTTTATGCACTTTCGAAAATTCATTTCGTTTATATAATGCTGGTTTACGAATAGTTGTACCTTTTTCATACCATTGATAGGTAAACATAGTATCCTGAATAATTGACAAATCCGAAGTAATTCCATCTTGAGAATCTGCAACAACAAGACCCTGTCCGGAAGATGCATCAACTAACACTCTCCAAATAATACTTTTCAACAGGCCGGTAGTGTTATCAGTAACTCTATACCATAAAGAATAACTTGAGGAAGATGGAGTCAACTCAATTACAGATTTAAGGTGTTTTTCTGTTCCAATAATCTTGTATTTTGCCCAATCTTCCCCTGGCATAAGAGTTATTTTCCATTCATATGAGAAATTTTCATCTTTTGTACCTACTCGAGAAACCTCAGGGTTTATTGTTAACTCTTCTAGTCTGACAACTACATGCTGAAGAGGGATTCCTGTTGTATCTATGATAATATCACTTATAGGAATAAGGTCATAATTTCCTTTATCAATAAAATCGCACGAAGTAAAAGATATAGCCATTATGCTATAAAGGACAAAGAAATATAATACTCTTTTCATTATTTCTCGTTTTTATAATTAATATATTGGGATAATAGGTAATCCTACATTTTCTCCATCGTCATGCAGTAATGGAGAACCTTGAATGGCACTTAATTCACATACACGGTTGCCGAAATTTTTCCCCATAACATAGGCCTCTTGCATTGTCACCTTTCCTTCATAATAGTAGAACTCTTTAAGTCCTGTAACGGAAATAAAGATTTTATAGACCTGTGTACTATAAACAGAACAAAAGAAGAAACGCATTGCAACCCAGGTAGCAGGAGGTAAAAATTTACGAGACCATGTAAGTGCTATCCAATTATTTTCTCTAAGTCCTATTTTAAAATCTTCATTTTCCGTCATCATGATTTTTAATTTTAAAGACTCTCTAATAGCTAGAGCTTCTGGATTTTTTACTAGAACTTTAAATTTCCCTGTTTTTTCATTTGCTTTAATTATCCCTCCAAGAATCTTATATTGATCAGGTGTTGCAGTTGTTAATCGTTTATCTTCGGGAGTACCGGCTGAATCAGGAACAGCAATAGCTGTTGCGTACCTATCATAGTCTGCAAGACGACCAACAATTGCTATATCCAAAATGATAGTATCCTGAGGTAATTCTGCTGTTGTCGCTCCATACAGTGAATAGTTATACTGATGAAGCCAAAAGTTTGCAGAGTTACTGCCACTAAAATATGGTACTTCTTCTTTCTTACATCCAAAAAATGTTGTAAGTACTAAAAAAATTAGAACTAATCTATTATATATTATTTTCATAATTTTCAATTTTATTTGATTAAATTTTAGGTTAGTTTTCACGAACTCCACCATTTGCATTTTCAGAATCTGGCATTGGCATTTGGTATTGGGCATCCGTCATTTCTCCTGCATAATCCAGAATGTATTTTAGACCTAAACGTTTATAGTAAAAGAATAACTGACCTTCACCAATAAATTCCTTCATATATTCTTTAGTGATTTCGTTGCGTATATCAGCATCATACATTGTAGCAGATAAGTTTAAGGATGTAGGAATATTTCTTTGATTCCTCACCTTATTTAAACATGCAACCGCAGATGCCTTGTTATAACTGGCACCTTGCTCTAAGAAACATTCTGCAGCTATATAATACATTTCAGAAATCCTAATTAAAGGCATTCTTTTACTGTAAGATGTACTTTGATTTGCAATATTATAGAACTTGGCAATTGTCCAACTGGTAAGTGAAGAACCATCTGCCCACAAACATCTTGTAGCTCGCCAGTCAGCATCAATAAGGCTTGTCCCGTTTTCAAAAATTTTCTTTCTTCTTTCATCACTTAAATAAATTACATAATACTGACTATATGGAGGTCCACAGTAAAACCAATTTTGCGTAGCTGTAGCAGATTGTATATCCAGGAATTTTTCAACTTGAAGAGTAAACAACTGTTCATTAACAAATGCTAAGTCACTTGTATACCAATATGTGCCTCCGATTTCACTGGAAGTAATCCAAGAATAATATGCTCCTTCTCCTTTTCCTATTCCACTACTAAGATTGCTGCCCATAACTTCCAATGCTACCTCCAATGCCTTTGCCTTACTTTCAGACGTACCTTCCCACATTAAAATACGAGCATATAGTGCTTTTGCTGCCCAGTAATTCATTCTCATTTTACGATTAGGCATTGATGTTCCTACACTTGTTGTAGAAATAAATCCTCCTGCAACTTCTGCATTCCAATAACCAGAAGGTCTTAATTTGCTCAAAGGATCACATTTAAGGTACTCTATAGCCTCCTCAATATCTTTTCTTAAAAGAGCAATTGTCTCTTTATATGTACGTTGAGGCGTTGGGTATTTTGAAAAAGTAGTAACATAAGGTACTGTATACTCGTTTTGAATTTCTGGCCTGTTTCCAAGATTCCCTTTTCCAAAAAGACGCATTATATCCAAATGAATAAATGCTCTAAGAGCCAGCATCTCTCCTTTGATAAGAGAATCTGTAATGGGTGTTTGTGCAAAGACATCTCTGTTCGTTTCTTGATATATTAATATTTTATTGATATTTGATATGACATTGAAAGCTCCTAACCACAAAGATTCTCTTTTAGACGGCAGAGGATCTGTCGTATATAAATACTTTGGAACATTTATGTCCGGAGCACCAGCAACAACTGCATATTGCTGTGATAAGAACTCGACAGTTCTCCATGTCATCTCCTGTGAGTATAGTTCTGGTTTTGCCATCTTCACATAAACTCCTATTACAGCATCTCTAAACCCTGTAACATTACTAAACTGCTGATCACTAATAATTTCCGTTTTCGAACTTATGTCGAGCCATTTATTACATGATGCTGATATTATCAAACTAATTGACAATGTTATAATTGATAATGTTGATTTCATGCTATTAAATTTTAATAAATATTTAATTAAATCCATTTTTTAGAATGTTGCCGTTAGCGAGAAAGAAATTGTTCTTGCAAAAGGATATGTTGTACCTCTTTCAATGCCAATAGTAGAGATTTTAACAATATCGTTCATATATGCAGCAAATTTTAGTCTTTCCATCCCAAAAGACGTAATCCATTTTCTTTTAAAATCGTAATAAACACTTACAGAAGATAGGTTAAATTCATTCTGATTTTGCACAAATCGCTGAGTAGCCCTAGTTGGTTCCTGGTGCCAGCTGCTAACTACTGAAAATAAATACAAACCACTATTCATATCATATGGAGTATTTCCTGTATTACGCTTGTATTGTGCCATTTGATCAACATTTGACCACCGTTCAGTTAACACCCGTCTGTCAAAGTTATTTGTGATAGCTATATTTTCAATCTTATCTACTAATGTTTGGTTGTAAAGTTGACCGCCCCCTAAATAAGTACAGGCAATACTAATTCCAAATCCTTTGTATTCCCCGTTAAATCCCAGTATACCACGCCATTTTGGAACAGATATTCCTGATGGTACCATATCACTTGCCTTCCAGATATATGTCGCCTGACCATCTGCACCTTTTAATAATTCAATACCTGTCATAGGCTCGATACCATAAGAAGGAACAGCCCAAATAGTATTCATTGGTAAACCATCATAATACAGAATAATTGGCTTAGTATTGGATCCTATAATAGTTTGACTGGTTCTATCATTAATGACTGCTAATTGTTTGTTATTGTATGATCTCATCGCTTCAGATATCTCAAGAATCGTATTCTTTGAATTTATATAAGATCCATTTACTCTAAAAAAACCATTGTTATTTTGGAATAACGTATACGCAAGATATAGCTCGACTCCTTTATTTTCTACCTTTCCTAAGTTAGCGGAAACATCTGTAAAACCAGTCGAGGGAGCTGTTGATACACTTGTTACCATATTTTGAGTTATGGTTTTGTAAATGTCCATTTTCACATTAAAGCCCAAAAAATCAGCATCAATACCAACATTATAGTCCATTTTCTGTTCCCATTTTAAATCTTCGTTTTCCATATTTGCAGCATAAGATCCAATTAAGTTTGTATAACGGTCTGTTGAATAATACTTATAAACAGTAAGTGATTTATTATTAAGAAAATTCTGGTTACCGGTAGAGCCGAGAGACCCTCTGATTTTTAATTGTTTTATCCATGAGACATTTTCTATAAATTTCTCTTTATGTATATTCCAGCCGATGCCCAAACTCCAAAAACTAGCCCAACGATTCACATTCCCAAACATCGATGATGCATTTAAGCGATATGTCCCATCAACCAGAAAACGGTCCATATACGTATAAGACAACATACCTAAAAACCCTACTTCTCTGTTAAAACCACTTGTACCGCTTGGTCTGATTTTAAGTTGATTATATTGCAACGCAAACATAATATCGTTCATATTCGTTGAAGGAAAACCCTCTGTATAATGAATCTCTTGTCTAAACTTACCTTCAGCTATATTGGAACCTGCTGTAATGAAGAAGTTATGTTTATTATTGAATATTTTGCTGTAGTTCAGGTATATGTCACCTGATAATTTATCACTATTACCATAATTTACTTCATACTGACCTTTTCTATTTATATCGGCAACAGAGTATGAAGCAAATTTTGAGTGAAGATTAGGATAGTATCTGTCTGCACTATTATTTTTTTTAGAGATACTAAAACGTGCTCTTACTTTTAAACCTGGACTCATCTCATATTCAGTCTGAAAATTATTAGTTACTTCAAAATATTTAGATGTCAATGACGTCCCTATTATTCCGTCATTCAGTGGATTTGCAATATTACCTGTTAAAAGAGGCATCAAATTACCATATTCGTCATATGGATTCAAATATGGATTAATCGTAGTATAACGAGAAAATGATCCGTAAGGAGAATCAGATGCATTATTATTGGTGAAACTTAAATTGTTTTGAAAACGGAATTTTTTAAATAAGTATAAAATAGTAAAATTTCCGTTTAATGTATTACGGCTGGAACCTTTCATAACACCCTGATTATTGTAATTCGATAAGTTTAAAGAGGTTCTGAGATCGTCTTTACCTAAATCTACGTTGACTGAATGTTTTTGTCCGATACCCAATTGTACAGGTTTGGATAACCAGTATGTATCCAAACCTTCCAATACTTTCTTGCGTAAAGCATAGTAATTATCCGAACCTGTAGGCCAGGTTTCGTTGTAATATACATTCTCTCTATACTCCACATCTAGTTTTTCCAAAGCGTTACATAAGTCATAACTGGATAAGTCCGGCATAGTCAAATCCAGACTACCTGTATAGGAAATTTTTGGTTTGTTTGAGCTAAGTCTCTTTGATTCAATAACTACTACTCCATTTGCTGCTCTTGATCCATACAAAGCCTTTGCAGACGCATCTTTTAATACAGTAAGTGATTCGACAATATTCATATCCAAGTCAAAAATTTTCTCCGCAGATGCCTCAAATCCATCTAAAATAAATAGTGGTTGATTTGGCTTATTTTGATAGTTTCCCTTTAAATTATCATCTTCTAATGATTCATCAAAAGAAGTACCTCCTCTCATACTCAAATTTGGTAATGTGTTAGGGTCTGAACCCATAACAAAATTTTCCATTACAAAAACTGACGGATCAAGATTTTTTAGACTTTGGAAAATATTCTGATTACTTACTCGCTTCAATTCATCTCCCTTTATCATTATTGCTGATCCTGTAAAGCTTTCGGATCTTCTCGTAACAACTCCGTTTACAACCAACTCATGCATTTCAAGTGCTACATCTTCCAGCACAACCAGCAACATCTCCTGTCCTTTATATGCAATTTCCTTTTTTTTCATTCCAATGAAAGAGAACTGCAGTATAACATTTGTTGGATTATCCACACTTAACTCAAAATTGCCGTTAAGATCTGCTGCTACACCATTTTTTGTCCCCTTTACAATAACTGTAGTTCCAGGCAGAGGCTGTTTACTAAAATCAGTCACCCTTCCAATAATTTTGTGCTTTTCCTTTTTTACTACAGTCTCCTGTTTTACTTTTTTTATGTAGATTATATTATCACTTCCTATCTGATATGTAAGACTGGATTTTTGAAATATGGTATTTAAGACTTCAGTTATAGAGGCATTTTTCATTTTTATGCCTTCAACAAATACAGAGTTAACATCGTCGTTTGAATATAGAAAACGAAATTTCCCCTGTGATTGGATTAATGCCAGAACATTTTTAAGACTGTCCTTTTTTATGTCAATATTAATCATTTCCTGAGCATACACAGAATTGTTCAACTGTAATAAAACCAACATAATAAGAATGTTGCGGATTTGTTTTATTACATGAACACTAAATATCCCTTTGACGGGAAACTTTTGTTGCATTTTGTTCATAATCTGTTATGGTTAATTTAAAGAATTGCATCATTAATAAGGACTTACCCTAACCTTTTTGCCGTTTATATCAAAACGGACCTTCTCCAGTGTTTCAAGCTTTTCAAGAAAATCTGTAATGGTTGAATATTTCATCAACTCCCCGGTAAACCTTATATCACCAAGTTCATATTTGTCGTAGTTGACATCCATATCATACCATCGTGAAAGCGTACGCAAGATTTCTCTCAGTGACTGGTTATCGAAAACATATTTGTTATTGTGCCAGGCTGTGTACAATTGTGTATTCACATCTTTCACTGTCATTTCACTGTTGCTTACATTTGATTGCTGCCCCGGCAGCAACTCTGCATGACGGCTTCCGGCATCGATAGATACCCGGCCACTTTCCAGAGTAGTTGTGATATATTTTTCATCGGAATAGGCTCTTATAGAGAATTCTGTTCCCAGTACCGATATTATGTGATCATTCGTAACGACTTTGAATGGAGATTTTTCATTATTGGTTACATCAAAAAACGCTTCACCTTTTAGATATACCTTTCTCTCATTTCTTGTAAATGAAACAGGATACTTAAGCTCACTTTCTGCATTCAGCCAGATTTTAGTTCCGTCAGAAAGCTTAAGCACAAACTCTCCTCCTCTTGGGATGATTATTGTATTATATGCAATTTTTTCTGTTGTAACATTCTCGTACTTGAGAGTATCGCTCTCTACCTTTATGTTGTCTTTTACAATCAGATCCCCTACATTCTTATCACCTAGTGTCACCTTTTCTCCGTCTGATAGTATAAGGACAGCACTTGAAGTTCCGGGGCGGATGTCAGCCATTGCATGATTGACTTTTATTTCACTATCCCTGAAATAAAGAAATGAGAAAACTGTCAGAGGAATTGCTATAAGTGCCGCCCATTTTAGAATTTCAATAGATTTGTTCTTTCTTGATTTGTCGATTTCTTTACAACATTCTTTGTAGTACTTATCGTAATCGTATTCTTCAAATTTCCTTTGAATAGCATCAGTATTGACACTATCATCCAGTAACTTTTTATAAAGCAATTTGTTACGTTCTGAACAATTTTTCCAATCGCTAAGATTCTTTCCCCCCTCCTCAGAAATACTATTGTTTTTCTTTGCAAGAATGAGCTCAGCAATCTCATAAGGTGTATAATCCTTCATCTGCATTTTTTTAGATAAGACACCAACAGACAGAAAAGTGGGTATTCTGGTTACAAAAAAGTGTACAGCGACCTGTATACAAGAGAGTATCTCTCTCTAAGGATCCTCTTGGCTTTTTTGCGTTGTGTCTTTACTGTCTCAATTGAAAGATTGAGATCATTTGCGATTTTCTCCGAAGTATCGCCTTTGAGCACTCTTTGGAAAATATTTTTACATTGCGGCGGCATCTCATTTACGAACATATGCATCTCCCTGTAAAGTTCATTTTCTACAATTTTGTCAAAAAACAGCAGATCGTCCTGTAGATCCAAAAAAACAGATTCATTGAACCTTCTGCGTTTTTCGTCACGGATATAGTTGAAACTCTTGTTTCTAACTGCCGTATAAAGATATGATTTGAAGGCATTTAAATTTTTCGGAAGATTGTAATTTTGGTTTAATCTGCAGAATGTCTCCTGTACAATATCCTCTGAGTCATCTTTTGACAATCCGAAATTCTGCACGAAAATCGTCAATGACACAAAGAAATTATCATATAGCAGGAGAAAAGCCCTCTTATCTCCTTTGGATAACATGCCTATATGAACATCCGAAAATTTCATCTCTTAAAATTAGTAATATTGTATCAGGTTTTAAACAATTTACCTTTTTTATTAGACACCAAACTCCTTAAAAATGGGTATCTGTGTGCGAAAATATTTGTAAATAAAAAGGCAACTCATTGTTTGTATGTTTTTTATTCATAATTATTATATTTGTTGAAGCATAGCATTCTTCTTCAATTTAACCTAATTCTTTTTTTATGATAGTCATAAACAAATACATACATCAGTCGGCCGCAGTATTGGCTCATCGCTTTTCTATTTTATTTCTTATAATACTCTTCCCTATTAATCTCCCCGCAGAAAACATGGCTGCCCGGCAGCTCTTCAACCGTATCCTTGGAGATAAAAGCAACCATTTCATTCTGGAAGAGATAAAAAATGGTTCAGATTGTTTTGAAATAGAGAACAGTGCCGATAAGCGGATAATAATCCGCGCAAACAGTGCAAACAGTATGGCAGTGGCCCTGAACCACTATCTGAGGTACTACTGCAGAACCTCAGTAAGCTGGTATGCCGATGACAATATAAAGCTGCCGGAAACGATGCCTCAGATTGAGGGAAAGGTTAAGATAAGTTCCAGATGTAAAAACCGGTTCTTCCTCAATTACTGCACGTTCGGATATACAATGCCCTGGTGGCAGTGGCGCGACTGGGAACGTCTTATAGACTGGATGGCGCTTAATGGAATCAATCTTCCACTAGCAATAACCGGTCAGGAGTCTGTCTGGTACAGGGTATGGCGGAAACTGGGGCTCAGCGATGAGACAATACGTGGATACTTTACCGGTCCCGCCCATCTTCCATGGCACAGAATGCTTAACATGGACTACTGGCAGGGCCCCCTCCCACACTCTTGGCTAGATGGACAAGAGGTTTTGCAGAAAGAGATTGTCAAAAGGGAACGTGAACTTAACATGACCCCTGTACTACCCGCTTTTGCCGGACATGTTCCATACGAACTAAAACAGCTCTACCCGCAGGCAAAAATCAGCAAGCTGAGCCAGTGGGGCGGTTTTGACACAATTTACAGAAGCAGCTTCCTGGACCCTATGGACCCTCTTTTCAAGACAATTCAGAAAGAGTTTCTTGAAGAGCAGACAAAGTTGTATGGTACTGACCATATCTATGGTATAGATCCGTTCAACGAAATTGTGCCTCCAAGCTGGGAGCCCGAATATCTGGCCCGTGTTTCCAAAACTATATTTGAAACCCTCTCTCAGGTGGACCCTCAGGCAACGTGGCTACAGATGAGCTGGTTATACTATTATCAGCGAAAAGACTGGACAAACCCTCGTATTGAGGCTTTTGTAAAGGCAGTTCCTCAGGACAAAATGTTGCTGCTTGATTACTTCTGCGAAAGGACCGAGGTTTGGAAGTTGACAGACAAGTATTTCGGACAACCTTATCTGTGGTGCTACTTAGGCAATTTTGGAGGAAACACTATGCTTGCCGGCAATATGAAGGAGGTTGGCGAAAGAATCGAAAACACCATGAAAAACGGTGGATCAAACTTCTGGGGGTTGGCTTCTACCCTTGAGGGGTTCGATTGCAACCCTCATATGTATGAATATGTATTTGACAAGGCATGGGACTTTTCAATATCTGACGAAAAATGGATGAATGCCTGGGCCGACAGGCGTGCGGGTGTTACTGACAACAACATGAGGCAGGCATGGAAGATACTGTATGACAGCGTATACAACACAACTGCAAAAACGGGTCACTGCAATATGGTAAACGCACGCCCCAATCTGGAAAAGCAGGAGCGTTATGCCAAAAGCGGAATATCATACAACAATGAAGTTTTGCTGCATGTATGGGAGCTTATGCTAAGTACAAATTTCAAATCTAAGCAGCACACAGATGTTTATCTTTTTGATGTAACCAACATAGGACGCCAGGTTCTGGGCAATTACTTTGACAATCTGTGGGATAAATATAAACTGGCATACAAAATAAGAGATGAGGCAAAGATGAACTATTTGGCTGAGAGAATGATGGGTGTCATGGACGATATGGACAAAATGCTAGCTTCCAACTCATCGTTTTTACTAGGCAAATGGATCGCAGACGCCCGAAAAATGGGGAAAGATGAAAAAGAGGGAGACTATTTTGAGAAAAATGCCCGTAACATACTCACATCGTGGGGCGACAAGGGTCAGCAACTCAATGACTATGCTAACCGTTCTTGGTCGGGTCTTATATCATCGTTCTATGCCAAAAGGTGGCAAATGTTTTTTGACGAAGCAAACCTTGCAATTAAGGAGAAACGTGAGTTCGACAACGAAAAATATAGAAGCAGAGCTATAGATTTAGAAGGGGATTGGTGGAGTGAGAAACGTGGAAAATTCACCTCAGTACCGGAAGGAAATAGTGTTGTTATAGCAAAGGAGCTTCTGAAAAAGTACAAAAAAGAGATTCTGCAAATTATCGGATCTGAAAAATAATAGGTATTACATTTCTTACATTGACCAGTTGATTATGCATTTTGCCAGGACTCCATTTAGGAGAGGTCATCACTGCTCTGATGGCCTCTCTGTCAAGGTCGGGATGTACCGATTGTACAATAGCGGCATCTGAAACAATTCCATCTGTATCTATAAGAAAACTGACAATTACTCTCCCTTGGGTTCCATTAAGGTAACAATTTCGCGGATATATCAGTTTACTACTTATCATTCCCAGAAACCCTTCAACGCCTCCCCTGAACTGAGGCTTTTTGTTTGCCTCTTTACTATCTTCCTCTATAGTGCCATCATCATACCAAAAATTCTCACTTATCTTTTCTCCCTGCGACATTACATATCTGGCAGATATTTTCCCATTTTTAAAATACCACTCGCTGATACCATCCTCCTTACCGTTCAAAAAATTCTGTCTTCCGTAAAGTTCTCCGGTATCTCTCCATTTTAAGGATGTACCATTTTTTTTGCCTTCAACAAAATTAATCATTTCAAGAGAGTCTCCTTTAGGACTGAATAGTATAAGTTTGCCTGTATTTAAATCCCCTTTTACAGTTGTCTCAAAAAAACCCGTAACTCCCGTTTCTCCCTTGGCATTCAATTGCTTAACAATATATCTGCTATCATAATCATTTAACGGAGGATAAACTGCAAATCTGGCTTTGGATTGTTCGCTACTTTTCCAATCATAACTAAAAAACTGTTGCCCGTAAAGATTTGTTCCAAATATTAAGAGTGACAGAACTCCTGCAAAAATAAATTTTTTCATTATTGTAACCATTTATATTCCATTATAGTATCAGTACAAATATACACTAATATAGTGTGAGAATAATGTAATATTTTTCTAAAGTTTTGTAATAATCACCTTGAAAAAAAATCTCAACTTAGGTTTTAGAAAATTTATAAAAACAGATGCATATGAAACAACACTTTGTGAAAGTAAAATCGGTCAAGCACATCACACATGATGTCCTTCAAATTGTAACCGAAAAGCCTAAAAATTACAGCTTTAAACCGGGGCAGGCAACAGAAGTGGCAATAAACAAAGCCGGCTGGCAAAACGCAAAAAGACCATTCACCTTTACAAGTCTGCCAGACTATGATTACCTGGAGTTTATTATTAAAACATATCCTTTGCAAAAAAGTGTTACTAATGAACTATTGGATCTTAAAGTTGATGACGAACTTATCCTGCACGATGTTTTTGGTGCAATCGCCTACAAAAAAGAGGGTTTATTTGTTGCAGGAGGCGCAGGAATAACTCCGTTTATCTGCATATTCAGAGACCTTCAATCAAAGAACACAATCGGCCATAACAAACTCCTCTTCGCCAACAAAACTGTTGGTGACATTATACTGGCAATAGAATTTAAAAAATTACTGGGCGATAATTTTATTAATATTTTATCAGAAGAAAAAGTCGATGGTTATTCACATGGAAAAATCACTGAGGATTTTCTCAAAAGGCATATTACAGAATCATGCAATAATGTCTACGTATGTGGCCCTCCCCCAATGATAGATGCTATTGAAAAGTTCCTGATCAAATTACATGTAGAAGAAAAGTCAATAGTTAAAGAAGCTTTTTAAACAAGAAAAGACCATAGAATCATGAGCTACTCAGAAAACATAATTAAGATAAACAGAAACAACATAAATATTTGTTACAACGATGAAGGGCCAAAGGACGCTGTGACTATCATTTTCATTCATGGCTTTCCGTTTAATAAACTCATGTGGAACCTGCAGCTGCAGGAACTAAAAGAGAATTATCGGGTTATTGCTTATGATATTCGCGGTTATGGGGGCTCCGACACCGGAACAGAAGATTTTTCAATTGAACTTTTTGTCAAAGATCTTATCTGCTTTATGGATGCTTTAAGGATAGATAAAACGGTATTATGTGGTTTATCTATGGGCGGATACATTGCGTTGAATGCGGTTGAATACTATCCTGAACGTTTTTCTGCGCTTATATTATGTGACACCAATTGCATTGCCGACACTTCCGAAGCAAAGGAAAAACGGATGTCTTCAATTGATGGTATCAGAAAAAACGGTGAGATTGAGTTTGCAGAAACCAGCATAAAAAATCTTTTCTCCCCGGAGGCTTTAACGACTATGGAATATGAAATTACAGCACTTAAGAAGGAGATTGTGAATACATCGGGACAAACCCTCTGCAATACATTACTTGCTTTAGCCGGACGAAGGGAAACCTGCAGTAAACTGCCGGAGATAAATATTCCTGTGCTTATAATGGTTGGCAAAGAAGATAAAATCACGCCACCTGGAGCAGCAAAGTCTATGCATGAAAGAATTAAAAATTCGTTATTGGTAATAATTGAAAACGCAGGCCATATAAGCAATCTGGAGAATCACAACGAATTCAACAACCATCTTAAAAAATTTATTTTGTCTATCAAATCAAAATGAAATGAAAAAGAAAAAATTAACTACAGCCAGCGGCAGACCTTATG
This sequence comes from Bacteroidales bacterium, assembly GCA_041659025.1. GTDB lineage: Bacteria > Bacteroidota > Bacteroidia > Bacteroidales > UBA932 > Bact-08. The sequence goes on from JBAZZA010000004.1 coordinate 38,840, forward strand.
CAGAATTCGAAAACTCATTGTCTGTCGGCAGCCGGGGGCCTATACTTCTGCAGGACTATTATCTGCACGAAGATATGGCACACTTCAACCGTGAACGAATTCCTGAAAGAGTGGTCCATGCAAAGGGAACCGGAGCATTCGGAACATTTACAGTAACACACGATATAACTCAGTATACTAAGGCAAAACTCTTTTCAGAAATTGGTAAACAAACAAAATTATTTGCTCGTTTCTCAATTGTCGGGGGAGAAAAAGGAGGAGCCGACAGCGAAAGGGACCCTCGGGGGTTCGCACTTAAATTTTATACAGAAGACGGAAACTGGGACCTGGCAGGCAACAATACCCCGGTATTCTTCATTAAGGACCCAAAAAAATTCTCCCATTTCATTCACACGCAAAAGCGCGATCCCAAAACCAATTGTAAAAGCCCAACCATGATGTGGGATTTTTTCAGTTTGAACCCGGAAAGTCTGCATCAGGTACTTATTCTTATGAGTGACCGAGGAACTCCGTTTTCTTACAGGTATATGGACGGTTTTGGGAGCCATACATTTTCTCTTTTCAACAAAAACAATGAACGTATTTGGGTTAAGTTTCATTTTAAAACATTGCAGGGAATTAAAAATTTTGATGAAAAGCAAGCCAATGAAATGAAGGGTATCGACCTGGATAATGCACAAAGGGATTTAGTAGACGCCATCGGGAAAAAAGAGTTTCCAAAATGGGCCTTGAAGATTCAATTGATGACAAGTGAACAGGCAATAAAATTCAGATGGAATCCGTTTGATGTTACAAAAGTATGGCTGCACAAAGATTTTCCATTGATAGATGTGGGGATCATGGAACTGAACGAAATTCCGGAAAATTATTTTCGTGATGTGGAGCAATCTGCGTTTGACCCTGCTCATGTGGTTGACGGTATTGGTTATTCCCCCGATAAGCTGCTACAAGGACGTTTGCTCTCTTATCCCGATGCTCAACGTTATCGTTTAGGCGTCAACTATGAGCAGATTCCGGTTAACAGATCTCCTTATGCTGTCACAAACTATCAGCGTGACGGATATATGCAAATGGGCGATAACGGAGGTGCAAGTCCGAATTACCGTCCCAATAGTTTTGATGATATTGTTGCCGACGAAAGCTATAAAGAACCGGCATCGCAATTGGACTCAAATATCGCCGACTGGTATGACCGCAACGAAAAGGATGACGATCACTACACTCAGCCAGGCTTATTGTACCGTAAAGTTATGACAGAACAGGAGAGAAAAAAACTGGAGAGTAACATTGTTAGTTCTATGAGTGGTATTTGTGGAGAGAAGAGAGTAGAAATAATTAACCGGCAGCTGGCCCTATTCTATCTTATAGATAGCTCTTTAGGAAAAGCAATTGCAAAAGGGCTGGATTTTAAATAGTTGCGAATAATTATGCGGTATATAATAATTAATAATATCGGGAAGTTGCTTAAAGAAACCTTTAAGGAATGGTTCATAAAAGATCCTTTCCGGCAAAGTGCCGTTATTGCTTACTATGCAGTCTTCAGCATACCAGGATTATTATTTCTTGTTGTGACACTTACCGGATATTTTTTCGAAAAAGATGTCGTAAGCCAAAGTATATTGACACAGGTATCCGGCACTATGGGTGTGGATATTGCCGCACAAATAGAGGGAATGCTAATTAAAGCAAGTGAAGCCAAATCTACATTTATGGGCTCGCTTATTGGCATTGTAATTTTGCTGGTAGGAGCTACCGGAGTTTTTGTTGAATTGCAAAAATCATTAAATCAAATCTGGAAGGTAATAGTAGTTCCCAAAAAGGGAATCATTCTAATTCTCAAATCAAGACTTTTTTCATTCGGGTTGATATTGGCAATAGCTTTTTTACTTTTAATCTCGCTGGTAATTTCTACAGCACTTGCAGCAATGGGTGCCTGGATCAAATCGGATGCATCGGGTTTTATGGTAATAATTTTTAATATTTTCAATTTCATTTTTTCACTTGCGATAATATCTGCCCTTTTTGCCATGATGTTTAAAATTTTACCTGATGCCAAAATTAAATGGAAGCATGTTTGGCTGGGATCTGTTGTTGCCGGGTCGTTGTTTACAATCGGCAAAACGGCTCTTGCCTTTTATTTTGGGACAGCTCATCCAGCATCGGTTTATGGTACTGCCGGGTCTATTATTTTAATTCTTTTATGGGTGTCGTATTCATCTATGATTATGTTTTTTGGTGCCGAGTTTACCGCTGCCTATGCCAGAATGTATTCAGGAAAGGTGCCACCTACAGAAATTGCCAAGCCCATATAATTAATAATCAAAACAATGAAAATTAATAAAAAATCAAATGCTGAAACATCATCAAGAATGATAAGAGCAGAATATATTGAAGTGGAGCCGAATGTACGCCTCCACATTACAGATGGGGGTAAGGGCCGACCCATTGTATTTATACCAGGTTGGCCATTAAGTGACGAAATGTACGAATATCAGTACAGTTATCTTATTGAAAGAAATTATCGAATAATAGGTATTACACTAAGAGGGTTTGGAAAATCTGACAAGCCTTATGGTTCCTATGATTACGATGTTCATGCATCGGATATAAAAAAGATTTTAAGTAAACTGGAAATAAAGGATGCTATATTATGCGGCTTTTCTATGGGAGGTGCAATTGCTTTAAGGTTTGCAGCAGAAGATAATGGAACTCATATTTCTAAACTCGTTTTAGCCGGTGCTGCAGCCCCGGTTTGGACGCAACGTTCCGATTTTCCATACAATCTCCAAAAAAAAGTTGTTGATGACCTAATAATACAGTGCTATAAGGACAGACCAAAACTTTTATCAGATTTTGCCAAGATATTCTCCGCTTCCGAAACCTCATTAAACGAAGGTATCAGCAATTGGTTAAACGTTATTTGCCTGAGTGCTTCTCCTTATGCAACAGCTCAATGTTTAATAGCATTGCGTGATACCGATCTCAGAAGTGATATGGCTAAAATCACAATTCCAACATTAATTCTGCACGGTAAAAAAGACAAAATATGTTCTTTCGATCTTGCGGGCCAGTTGAAAGCAGGTATTTCAAATTCCCGTTTGGTCGCCTTTGAAAAAAGTGGCCATAGTTTGTTTCTGGAGGAAACTGTAAAATTCAATGAAGAGTTGACAAAATTTTGTGAGTAGTTTCTGAATACCCATAGTAAATAGATACCAATTCAAGTAAATGGTCCAAACAAAACCCTATATTTGTATATAACATTTTTTTTATGAGTGGACTATTAAAAAAACAAAGGAAACCAAGACTGGAAATATTTCTTTTTCTTATAATTGCTGTTTTGGGTGTCATTTATGTACATTATACGTGGGTAAAATTTGATAAAGACAAATCGGAACAGGTTCTGCAAATAGCAAGATCTATAGAAGCATCTCTTCCAATTACAGATCTGACAGCTCTCGAAGCAAAACCAGATGATATTAACAAGCCTGAATATCAGTCAATAAAAAAAATATTAAAGAAGATAATCGGTGTTAACCCAAAGGCTAGCTTTGCATATCTGTATGCTCAAAAAGATGACAAAATATATTTTATTGCTGATTCTGAACCAGAAGAATCAGAAGACTATTCTCCTCCGGGACAAGAATATACAGAGGCACAACCACAAGACAGACAACCTTTTTCAGACGGCAAAGAGCTTGTTACTCCACCACTGACCGACAGATGGGGAACGTGGATAAGCGTATATATTCCAGTAAAAGACGAGTCATCTGGTAATATAATTGCTGTTTTCGGAATGGATTTCAATGCAAAATCTTGGGATACTTTATTGTTCTTTACAGTCTTTAAATCTAGTCTGATAATTCTTTTACTGCTTCTGACATGTTATTTTCTAATTAGAATCATAGCCAAGAACAGACGGTTAAATCACGAAATGGCCATACGGAAACAGGTAGATGAAGCTCTTTTTGCCAGTGAGACACGCATGAGATCAATTACAGATTCGGCCCATGATGCCATCATTATGATGGATGACAAAGGTCTTATATCTTACTGGAACCCCGCAGCAGAAAGAATTTTCGGGTATAGCAGTGGAGAAGCCATCGGCCAGAATCTTCATGAATTAATAGTCCCGGCTCATTATCGTGACTTGCAATCTAAAGTATTCCCTGTGTTTGTTGAAACAGGAATGGGAGCAGCAGTGGGCAAAACACTAGATTTGGAGGGATTGAGAAAGGATGGCACTGAATTTTCTGTACAACTTTCACTTTCTACAATTCAAATTGATGGTAAATGGAATGCGGTTGGAATCTTACGGGACACAACTGTACAGAAAAAAACAGAAGCTGCACTGGTAAAGGCAAAACAAGAATCTGAGGCTGCAAACAAGGCAAAAAGTCTGTTCCTTTCAAACATGTCTCACGAAATAAGAACTCCTCTTAATGCAATAATTGGTTTTTCACAGTTGATGAACCGCGACAAACTACTGACAGATGCACAGAAAGATTACAATAATTCAATAATTCGTGCAGGGGAACATCTGTTGGAGTTAATAAACGAAATCCTTGAACTATCCAAAATTGAAGCCGGAAGGGTTGTTTTAAATCCAACAAATATTGATTTACACATATTATTCAACGACATCTACATGTTATTCAAGGAGCGTGCACAGTATAAACACCTTCAGCTTATTTTTGAAAATGCCGATGACCTTCCGCAATTTGTAATTATTGACGAAAGTAAACTACGTCAGCTTTTTGTTAATATAATTGGTAATGCCTTAAAATTCACCGATGAAGGAGGGATTGCTGTCCGTACGCGGGTAGATAGAATTGATAATGAAACGAGTGTACTCATTGTTGAAGTTCAGGATTCAGGGCCGGGAATTCCGGAAGATGAGATTGGCAGGTTATTCCGACATTTCGAGCAGACAAGTTCGGGTGTAAAAAAAGGTTCAGGAACCGGCCTTGGACTGGCACTTAGCCGTGAACTGGCTCTCCTTATGGGTGGAGACATTACGGTATCTAGTCAGGTTGGAGTAGGTTCTGTCTTTACGTTCCAGGTCGTAATTAAAAATGGTAAGGCAGAAGATATTGAAAAGAGCAATACTAAACGTGTAATTTGCATAGACAAGTCAGAAGATGTATATCGTATTTTGGTCGTTGACGATAAAAAAGAGAATTTACAAGTTGCTGTTGACCTTCTTAAACTTGTTGGTTTTGAAACATTTGAAGCAGTTGATGGAGAAGACGCCATCGAGAAATTCAAAGAGTGCGATCCTCACCTGATTTTAATGGATATGCGAATGCCAGTAATGGATGGTTATGAGGCAACCAGCCGTATCAAGTCTATGGAAAAGGGAAAACATACACCTATTGTTGCACTTACTGCCAGTACGTTTGAAGAGGAGAGAAACAGAATTAAAGCACTGGATATGCAGGGTTATATACGAAAACCATTCAGAGAGAGTGATCTGTTCAATACAATTGGTAAAATTCTCAATATAAAATACATATATGAAGATGATGTTATTCTTTCAACCGAAGATCCTTATGAACTCACAGATAAGTCGGGGGATAGATCAATAAATCTTCCGGATGGTCTTGTCTCTGACATGTTGAATGCAATATCAGTAGCGGACTTAGACCAGCTTATCAAACTTATCGGAACTATTGAACAGGATAATCCGCAATTTGCACATCAATTAATGGTTCTTGCTAAGAACTACGATTATGATCATTTGGAAAAATTGTTAAATGACACAGGAGGTAAATAAAAATGGCTAACGACAATGTTTCAGACCAATATATCCCTAATATTCTTATTGTTGACGATGTTCCGGCTAATCTGGCATTATTGACTCACATCCTTAAGAATATTGGGTATAAAGTGAGGCCGGTTCCAAATGGAGCAATGGCTTTAAAGGTTGCAGAAAACGAAAAACCGGATCTTATTTTTCTGGATATAATGATGCCGGATATGGATGGATTTGAGGTATGCCGCAGGTTAAAAGAGAACAAAAACCTAAGTGATGTCCCTGTTATCTTCATTAGTGCCTTAAATGACACCAGCGATATTGTCAAGGCTCTAACAAGTGGAGGAGCAGACTTCATAACAAAACCATTTCAGGCAGAGGAGGTGAAGGCAAGGGCGGCAACACATCTTAAATTATATCTTCAGACAAAGGAACTTCAGAAAGCCAATGCAGAAAAGGGCAAGTTTTTTTCTATAATTGCCCATGATCTTAAAAGTCCATTCAGTTATTTTTTAGGGATAACACAGGCATTAGACGAGGTTTTGCCTGAATTATCTATGGAGGAGATAAAGAGCTTTGCCAAAAGCATGCATACTTCTGCCACCAGCCTCTTTCGCCTTCTTGAAAATCTACTTGAATGGTCGAGGATACAGCAAGGTCTAATACCGTTTGAGCCTAAGGTTGAACAGTTGCATCATATTGTAGACGATAGTATTGCTATGGTATTTGGTCCTGCAAAAAAGAAGGAAATTGAAATCACTTACGAAATTCCGGAAGATATTGAGGTGTATACCGACAGGAACATGCTTCAGACAATTATCCGTAACCTAATTTCCAATGCTGTCAAATTTACACCTAAAGGTGGAAAAATTGTTCTCTCTGCCAAACTTTCCGGGGAGAAATCCGTTGAGGTCTCAGTAACAGATACTGGCATTGGTATGAGTCCATCAATGGTTGAGGATCTGTTCCGCCTGGATGTAAAGAACAACAGAGATGGTACAGAAGGTGAACCGAGTACAGGGTTAGGCCTTGTTCTCTGCAGAGAATTCGTTGAAAAGAACGGTGGAAAGATGTGGGTAACAAGCGAAGAGGGAAAAGGATCAACATTTTATTTTACAATCCCATCCGCTTCCAAGGCCTTATAACTTAATACCTGTTCTTTCTCTAGTTTCCTTAGGTATTGCTATCTTGTTAACCATAATTGAGATAGTTTTAGAGCGCACATATTTTTCTGAAAGATAATTATATCCGCCTTGAAGATTTGTTTCCGGACGCCATGAATTCTTGGCAATGTAATAGATATTACCATTCTGGTCCTTAGCCATTCCTATAATATGCATAAGATGGTCATCTGTAGTGACAAATGTTTCAAATCCCTTTTGCCGACTCTCCCGGGTAACCTCTTCTTCCTGATAAATTTTTGTAAAATCCATTTTCTTGCCGCTCTCCAGGGCAAGCTCCTCTTTTGTTGCATTAACTGCAATTCCTGCTATGTCTGAGTAGCATTTTTCACTCATGTCTCCATCCCAGCATACAGTATGTCCGCTTTTAAGGGCATAATTTATAACTTCAATAAATTCGTCAAGAGGCAAGTTATAATATGTACCAGAATCCCAGTTGTCCGGAATATCTAACACAAACTGAGAATAGTAAGGATGGTGTGAGAAACTCGTAATCTCAACATAATCATTTAAATTGATACCTAACCCTACAAAAAATGATTTTGGAGTGTAATTTTTCCCTTTATATGTGAAATTTTCCGGAACCTTTCCCAGATATATGTCAAGTAAACAGTTTAGTAACTTTTCATATTCCGGACTTTTATTCTTTGATTCTACAGCGACAGGAGCAATCGCATTTATGAATTTATTAAATTCTCCATGATCGTGAGTCTTTGAATTATAGCTGATTCCGTTATATATCTCTTCGGGAACCATTCCATGTTCGGTAACAACTTTAAACATCATATGAGAAAGACTTCCTTCCGTAAGGTTTCCCTTGCCTGCTTTTAAATAATTGTCTTTTATACGATTAACATAATTGTATCTGACTGTATACATCTCTGATAAGTCAAACTCCCCTTTTCCCATTCTGAGCAACTCTGATTCTAAAAAGGATGTTGTGGCGAATGACCAGCAAGTTCCGGTGTTGGATTGATTTTTTACAGGAGTTGCATCAAGATTTACTAAAGGGGTAAACCTGTAAGCTTGTTGCTTTGAGTTATCTGTTTGTGACCTGAGGGTACAAAAACTCAAAACAAAAAATAAAAATAATAATGCGTTTTTCATAATTGAGAAATATCTGTTTTCAAAGTAAGCGAATAAAGTTGAAAATCGCTAATAAAAGCAGGAGTTTAGCCATAAGCCGGTATTAGATAACACTCTACATAAAAATATTTCACTAAATATTTGTTAAGTATTTAAGAAAATCATAACTTTATTCCGAATTTTAATTAGTGTATTTATCTCTTTATTTACATATCTATGAAACACATACTCGAATCAATCAAATTGAACATTGGTATTGCTTTAATATTTCTGGTCGTTAGCTCATGCAGTAAGAACACAGGGGATATAGATGGTGGTATTACAAACAAGACTCTTCCAGCTGTAAAGACAGGTGATGTAAGCAACGTAATATTTACCGGTGCCAGGATAGCTGTGCAAATAACATCAACCGGAGGTTCTTCAATTACCGAAAGAGGTATTTGCTGGTCGGTTAATGCGAATCCGTCCAAGTCCGACAATGTCGTTTTCTCATCCAATACAACTACGGCCTTTGTTTGTGTTGTATCGGACCTTCAGATAAATACAACTTATCATATCCGTGCTTTTGCTTCAAATGAGAAAGGAACAAGTTATGGCGAGGATAAAAGTTTTAAGACTCCGGATGAAAACTCTTTGCCTGTATCTGTTGAACCTCTCCTGTCAACAGAATGGAGCGTCTTCACATGGCCATACAATGCTTATTATCCGGCTTTCACAGGCACCAATAATGTAAACGGAAAGTACCCTGCACCATGCGGTCCCACAACACTTTCTCGCGTCCTTGCATATTGGAAGGGCAAGATTTATGGTTCAGGTACAATAGATGGACTTACTACTACTGGTGATGCCAGGTTCCGATTGAAATTTGATACTCTTGCAATTAACTACAACAATTTACAGAATACCTTTGGGAGCAACCCTTCATTTGATCAATATAAAGATGTAGCCAAGTTGTTCCTTGCAGCCGGTGCTGTTGGTCTTACAAATAGAATGGACGTAGGTACCCCTGGCGATGAATATATTGCCGCATTAAAGACATATTTCAACGTTAGTTCTAATGTTCGTTTTGTAAAAAGATGGGAATATACAAAGGAAGACTGGATAAAGCTGTTAAAAAGAGAGCTTGCATACGGACGTCCACTGATGATAGCAGCTCGTACTGCCACCTCTCCAAAACCAGGAGAATCTGGTATGGTATCGGGACACTGGTTTAATATTGAAGGCTACGATTCCAATAACAAGTTCTATATAAATTACAATTACAGTCAGCCTTTCAGCGGATATTATGACGTGGATGATTTTGGAGTCTATAATTCCTACGGTCTTGTAGTAATCGGATTCGGACCAAAGTAATTAAAAGGTCCGGGTCAAATGCATGGAAAGAAAAAATGACATACGTATTACTCTTTCCAGCTTGTTCCAGCTTAGTTTATCTGATGTGTCAGTAGGTTTGTGATAGTCTTCATGCATCTTCACCTCCATCCAGGCAATGTATGGAATATTCACTCTTGAGAATCCTGCATAATCGGAGCCACCCTTACCATCTCCCCAACGAACCTCATAGGTAATATCAAGACTTTTCCTCTTGTCCGGCAATACTTTATGCAAATATTTCATACATAGAGTCTTCAAATAGGGATAGTTGTTGTTCCAAGCATAACTGACCTCCGGGAACTGTTCTCCATTATTTGCCCTGCCTACCATATCGAAGTTCATGTACAGAGAAATTCTTTCCGGCTTGTAAAAATTTGAAACAAAATAATTTGACCCCATTATGTTTACCTCCTCCCTATCCCAGAATGCAAAAATCACTGTTTTGTCCGGTTTGGTACCCCCTTCCTTATATATCCTCCTGTACATTCTCGCCAGGGTCATTACTGCTGCCACACCGCTTATATTGTCATCTGCACCAAAATATATCTCTCCGTTTTTTATCCCTAACCCGTCGTAATGAGCACCTATTATAACAAAGCTGTTTGTGTCCTTCCCTTCTATCCTTGCAAGTATATTTGATACATTCTTTTCTATTCTCTGGCTGTAGAAATTCTGTCTGGCCGGATTGTAGCCGACTGCTTTAAGTGTAGAATCAATGTATCTTGCAGCAGCTCTGTTGCCCTCTGTGTCAGTCTCCCTGCCCTGGTACTTGCCGGAAGAGAGTTCGATGGTGAATTTCTGTATCTCTTTTATATTGATAGCTTTAAGCCCATTTTTTATCGGACCGGCAGTAAGGGTGGCAGTTGGTTGTAGTAGGGCTGAAAATAAAATAATCAGCAGAAGAGAAGATTTCGCATGTGTTTTCATTGCTTGAATGTCTGGGTTATGCAAAAATAACTATTAATAGAATTATTCCGTCGATTTATAATACTTATAGTTAAAATAACAATTTATTTTTGAAAAAAAATGTGAGAGATGGAAGAAATCAAAAAACAAAAAAAACGCACTTCGCGCATTCAGTCGGGAATTATTCATGTACATTTTCGTGGTCACTTGGGTAATAAAATTTTTCTGGATGATGATGACAAAATGGAGTTTTTATACAGGTGTCAGGATATTTCAGAAATTTACATGGGAGAGATTTTTGCTTTTGTATTGATGGACAGCTATGCTCATTTGATAATTAGTTCAGATAACCTGACTTCAAATACCAAAAAGGTGCTTCAGGGTTATTCTATGTGGTTCAACCATAAACACGGGCTATCCGGCAAAGTGTTTGAATATCCATTCAATAGTGCTATCATAACCTCAATAAAGATGATTATTGAAAGTACGTTGGATATTCTAAGTAATCCAATCAAACTTAAAAAGTGTTCCCATCCTTCGGAATATGAATGGAGTTCCTATCACTATTACTTTAGTAAAAGTCCACTTATGAATAATTTTATATTAACCCAAAGTATTTATATACGTAAATATTTCAAAAACCAATCTGAGCTTGATAGTGCTATTAATAATTTCAGCGAAGGATTTTTTGAGGTTACAGACAGATGTGAAGATACTTGGTACAAACCATCGGATTCATTTGTATCCAAACATTTAACATTGATTCTTAATGAACGGAATATATTTGAACTGGGAGCAGATGAAATGGAGCAGACTATTAAGTTGCTCAGAAACGTAACAGGTGCAAGCTACAAGCAACTTGCACTCCTGACACATTCAGATTATGAATCTGTAAAAAAGTTATACTGAATACTATTAGTCAAATGCAGCGCTTATTTATTGAAAACAAAAAAGGCAGACCTTTATCGCCTGCCTTTTTCCTTTTTCGGTCATAAATCTTTTTGGACCTGTGTACCCGCTTGTGACACACCGGATGTCCGTGTTCTTCAATCTCAGCATCCCTGCTAGCGATTCTGTTGGCCTTAATGTAATCGGCTTCTGTAATACGTTTCTTCGGTTTCATGGTGCAAATGTAATTATTCCTGTCTATTTTATCAGCAGGGGTCTTATTATAGTGGTCCACAACTGATATCCCTTTGCATTCATGTGTAGTTTGTCATTAATAAAGAGTGTTGAGTCGACACCGTTTGGGGTCATCATTTGAGATGCAACGTCAATATATTCTATGTTTGGCATTTTGTCGGCAAAACTCTTGAGCATCTTGTTTATAGCAATCTGCTTGTCTATAAGGCTAAATCTTGAAGGAGAGGGTTTTATAGAAACAATGTACAAGGTTGCCAAAGGAAAATCGCTGTTTACTTTATGGGCAAATATCCGGAAAAGGTCGAATAATATATATGTCTCTACTGCAGCATCCTGAATTATATCATTTTCTACATAGAGGACAATTTTATCGGGATTGAAAGGCTTAACAAGAACTTTGTAATGGTATAGAATATCTCTAATGGTAGAACCCCCAAAACCATTATTGACAACATTAAGAGGTTGCATATCCTGATAAACTGACCGCCAGCCTCTTATAGACGAGCTGCCAACAAAAAGAACATCAATATCCTTTGAAATGCCTGACCCTCTCTTGCTTTTTTGTGCTATTGCCTTGATTTCATCTGAATACCTCTCTTTGAAATTCAGATTGTCTTCAAATTGTTCGTTAAAACCGATTTTCCATACAACGCTGTTACCCTTCTCTCTGTATTGTGCACATAGTGTTACAGAAAAAAAGAGTAAAGATGAAAGGAGTATAAATTTAATATAGGAAGTATTCATAAGTCTATTTTGAATGTGTTTATTGGCAGCATTTCAGCATTGCCTATTGTGGCCGTTGAGCTGTTTCTGAAAGCATGTCTCACGAATTTAGGATTTTTTATTGAATTGTTGAAAATAAAAACTTCATCACCAACAATTTTAAAATTCGATTTATAGTAAGTTTTATCATCCTCAGAGAGTTCAAATGCCGACGAATCTGAAAGAGATATTAGCTTTCCGTATGTGTTCCTGAATTTAAGAGTCACAACTCCGTCAACAATTTTTGCATCAGAAACCTCAGGATAATCTATTCTGAACTCACTATGCTTATATGTTTCTGACAATGCTTTAAAAGCAAGTCTTTGTCCCACCTCTCTCTTTTTCGGGGGATGTATGTTTTCCGGCTCACCTAAATCAACTGTCAGTATAACACCAGAATTTGGTATGCGTTTACAAGCCTCAGACATTAACACCCTCATTTCTGCTGCTTCTGTATTCTTATGACCAGAATATTTATAAGGAGCAATCTGTACATAGTAGAAAGGAAGGTTCTTCCCCCATATATCTCTCCATCCCTTTACCATGTTTTTTAACATTTCCGGATACTGACCTGCATTGCCGACATTTGACTCACCTTGATACCACAGAAAACCTCTTATAGGGTATCTTGCAAGAGGATATATCACTCCATTATACAAAGATGACAACAGGAAAGCATTGGGTAAGCCCTCTTTTGGTGCCGGAGCAACCTGACTGAGTTCAAATGTTTTTTTGAAGTGCCACTCTCCAGCCAAAGAGATTGCTGTATCGGAAGAAGCTATCCTCATCTCTTCCGGACGGCCGACAATTCCCCCGTTCCATAATGATGAGATAAGGTTAATAGCTATGACATTCTCTCCATTTTGCACAATCTCCGATGGTATGGTTACCTGTGGGTGCCTGTATGCCTGAGAAGGTAAAATATTCTGGTAAATTTGTTTCCCGTTGAAATATATCTCACAATTCCTGTCAATCATGGGAAGCTCAAGTATCAGTTCCGAAGGCTTTGCAATGTCAATTTTCTTATACAGAAAAGTTCCACCCAAAGACTCGCCTCTTGGTGTATTGTAAAAATAATTTGGTAAACTCAATTTATCCAGATTTGAGAAATCGCTCTCTGCTAATTCCTGCCCTGAGAATTTTTGTGACTCTTTTATCCATTTTCCGAATCGTTTCAAAGCTTCATTCTGCCCCAGCGCATTCATTCTTATCTCCTCCCTCCTCTCCTCACTTTTAGACGAATATATTTGGCCGACTGTATATTCCTCAGGTATCCAGCTCTCGATAGGAGAGCCTCCGTATGAAGAATTTATAATACCTACAGGTATATCCAGGTGTTCTCTCAGTTTGGCTGCAAAAAAATATCCCACAGCAGAAAACCAGACAACATTCTCGTGATTTTTTTTCTTCCATCCCCCATTCAGAACCACATTTTCCTGCGGATAGAAACTTTCTTTTCTGGCTACATTGAAACTCCTCAGAAAATCATCATCCTTCCCGTTTATAACTTCATTTGATCCATTTACCCTGTTTGGACTGATCTTATCTTCGTAAAAAGACATCTCCATATTGGATTGTCCCGAAATGATCCAAACCTCACCAAAAACTATGTCTTCAAGCTTAATAATCTCATTACCAGCTTCAATTTTTACTGAATAGGATTTATACCCGGCCTTAAGGGTCTTCAAGAGTGCGCACCAGTCTCCATTTGAATCTGATGTGACAGTTATTGCCTCTCTCCATGATGGCATTATACTGACAATTTGCAATGGCGCAGATTTCCCCCACAGTTTCACTACACTCTCTTGCTGAAAAACGGCACCGTCAGTAAATATTGATGCCAATTTCAGTTCCTGTGCATTTAGAGAGAAGATTTGTAGTAAAAAAATAAGTAAGAGATAAATCCTGTGCATATCCGTTATTTTTCTTCAGTAATATCTGCCCATTGGTATGTTTTGAAAACACTAACCGGGAGGTTCTCTGTTGTTCTCAGATTTGTGACTTTTGTATAGCTCCAACCCATTCTCGCTGCTACAGGTGCCGATACATCCGGACTCGTCAATTCAATTTCAGAACCGCTGATTTTAGCATTTGCTGCATAAAAAACCTTATCATCGCCACATATCTCGAATAAAGAGGGTAGATTTCCATCCATTGTTTTAAAGCCTGTCTCGGCAAAGTTAAACCTAATAATGATTTTATTGCCAACAACAGACATCTCTTTGTAAATTGGTGACCTTAATGTATTAAAGGTTGTCTTTCCGTACGTCTGGCTAAGGGCAAGCGATGCCAGCCTTAAACCCACATCCTTTTTGTTTCTGGGATGTATATCGTTTATATCCGCTATGTCGTCATTAACTTCAATTGCAGTCTTTGCTATTGTTTTAGTGGCTTCTGCCTGAGAAAATCTCATTGCAGGATTTGAATAGTAGGTTTTATAGTTCCATAATCTCTTGTATGGAGCTATCTGGCAAATGTAGAAAGGAAACTGTTTTTGCCAGTCATTTCGCCAACCTTCAATCATGGTCTTGAGAAATTTCGGGTAAATATAGGGGCTGCCTTGGTTATTCTCACCCTGATACCAGATTACACCCGCAACCGGAATTCCATTAAGAGGGTGAATCATTGCATTATATGCACTTCCAACAGTACTCGGGCTACCGTCGTCATGGCCGGCACTCCTGGTAAAAGCGTCATCCAGAAGTTCCGCATCACCATTTACCCATTGCGAATTCATCCATACCTCTATAGCGGTGTTTCCCCAGTTGACACTTATCAAGCCAATAGGAGTGTTTAATTCATTAAACAGTTTCTTACCGAAAAAATATCCTACGGCACTAAAGTCGCCCGCTGTAGAAGGAACACATGGCAGCCACTGAGCATCAAACTCTTCCTGAGGTGTAACGGCGGTCCTTCGGCTAATATTAAGCAGACGTATTTTTGGATAAGTGGCTGTTGCCACCTCCTCAGTTCCATTGGCCGCGTTTTTCAGATACCATTGCATGTTCGACTGACCGGCGCAAATCCACACTTCTCCAACAAGTATATTCGAAAATGTTTTTTTGATTTTCCCTTCTACAATTATGTTAACCGGCTCCATTGCAGCGCCGGGAGTAGTGACAGATACGCTCCATGACGAGTTGTTGTCTACAGTTGTTATAACAGGAGATGCTGCCCATGAACAAGTCACTCTTACCTTCTCACCGGCGGTACCCTTTCCCTTAATAACAAAAGTTGAATTTTGTTGAATCACCATGTCGCTCTTAAGAGAAGAGTTCACCTCAATTGTAGAGTTGCTCACAAATTTCTCACTCACATCGTTGTTCTCTTTGGCGGAACAAGAGAATACAGTAAGCAGAATAAAAAAAAGTATATATCGATTCACTACAGTTCTCCTTTCAATAGTTTATCTACCAGTTCATCAAAATCTGCAGTTGCTACACCGATATACTTATCGGCTCCCCCGTAATAGACAAACAGTATACCATCTTTCACAATATTGCCTGTCGGGAACACACATCCGTTATAATAGCCCTCCAGTTCATAGTCAAACTCAGGTTCCATTATAAAGTTCTTGGATCTGGCAATTACCTTTGTCGGATCATTCAAATCGAGCATAAGAGCTCCCACCCTGTAGTACCCTCTCCCTCCCTTTTCAACACCATGGTAAAGAAGAAACCAACCTTTGTCGGTTTTAATGGGGGGTGTGCTTCCTCCAACCTTTTCCTCCCAACTATCTTCTACTCCTTCTATTAGTACCTTACTTGGCTCTTCCCAGTTAAGCAGGTCATCAGATGATCTTATCCATATTGCAGGATACTTAGGGCCATAACCTACACCTATCCACTCTTTAGGTCGGTGAAGCATAACATATTTGCCGTTTATCCTTTCAGGAAATATTATAACATCTCTGTCATCGAGATTTGACTGAGTTATTCTCCCTAACCTTCGCCATGTTTTAAAATCTTTAGTTATTGCAAGTGCAGAATTGGCAATATTCTTCTTTAAAAACACAGGTGCGTTCTCTCCCATCTCCGGAGTAAGAACTTCATCATGATTAAATCTCCAGTATTGTCCGGGATGAAAAGGTCTGAACGCATATGTAATATAGTAATAATCATCGAATTTAACAATCCTGGCATCCTCCACACAACCTGAATCCGGCCCCTCCTTGCTTGGTCCGAAGCAGGGCAAATCATTCTCTCTTGTGAAGTTATAACCATCTTTGCTTGTTGCAAGTCCAAATCTGATCACGTGATCTTCGTCGTCTCCTGCAGCTCTGTAAAGAAGATAAAATTTACCGTTTTCATACCAGGCTCCTGGATTACACACAATCAAATTCTCCCAACTATTTGTTTCAAGTGGCCTTAGTATTGGATTCCCACTAAATTTTTTAAGTTTCATTTTTATAATAGGTCTATTATTTTACCAGAAGACAACAAGCATTAATACGAATGTCGCCAATAATATATATGATATAAATCTGTAATTTTTATAGAAAGGTATTCCCACTAATGATAGCGTATCTTCCTTAAACACCCTCTTTGTCCAGATAAGATCTTTAACACTTTCACTATCCGGGGCAGGAGAGAGATATGAGTATATAATCATTATTGCCATGCTGAAAGCCATATATATAGGCACAGTATTCAGAAAATGCATATCTCCAAAGATTGATGTTCCGGTATATATTTTGTAAATCATATTTACCAATCCGGGCACTGCACCTATTATCATACCATAAAAAGCAGCATTAGCATTTATCCTTTTCCAGAAAAGCCCCAGCAAAAATGCGGAGACAATAGGTGGTGCGAGCATAGAGAGCATCTCCTGGTAGTATTTAACAAGCGAACTGAATTTTTCTCCTATTTGCGGAGCCCACAATACAGCAATAATCAATACTATAACAGATACAATTTTGCCTACTTTAACCTGATTTTCCGGACTTGACTCCTTTTTGACTGATTTGTAGAAATCCATTGTAAACAATGTTGCCACAGAGTTCAAAAGACCGCTCAACGTAGATGTTAGAGCAGCAATAAGGGCCGCGAGTAAAAAACCAATCACTCCCACAGGCAACATACTAATTATCAATGATGGATAGACCATGTCGGGCTTTGCAAGATCGGGGAAGAACTTCCTTGCCATAACTCCAGGGATAATAATGATAAATAGGGTAAGCAGAGTAAGGAAACCCACCATCAATACACCTTTTCGTCCGTCATCAAGACTTTTAGCAGTAAGTACACGTTGAACCAGCTGTTGGTTGTTTGTCCAGAAGAAAAATCCCAGAATAGGAATACCCAGAATCATCCCCAGCCATGGTACAGAAGGATCACTCATTGGTCTGACAAGCTTCATGGTAATATCATTGTTCATCATCATATCAATTATATATGATGTCCCTCCTTTAAGCGATATTATGATTGTCAGACATATGGCCCCGGCCGTAAGGACTATTCCCTGAATAAGGTCTACCCTTATTGCAGATGAAAGTCCCCCGGGAATGGTATATGCGGCAACAATCAACGCAAATATGACTACAAAGAACTCTATGGACATTTCCGGGAAAACAAGTTTCATTACTAATGCTGCAGCATAAAGTGACCCTGCAGCATCAAGGAAAATATTTATTATAATTGTAATTGCAGAAAAGTAGTATCTGCTTTTTTGATCATAACGTTTACCTAGAAACTCAGGTATTGTATAGATTCCCGATTTTATATAAAAGGGCAATATAAACCACACGAATATAAGCATAACAATTATGGCCATGAAACTATAATTGAACACTCCTATTCCTGTGGAATACGCATCACCACTCTGCCCAATCAATGTAGAAGAGGAGATGCTTGCAGCAAACATAGAAAAGCCCACTACCGGCCAGCTGACCGACCTGCTGGCAAGAAAATATCCCTCTGCCGTACTGCTCTTTCGATATTTAAGTCCTAACAAAACAATAAATGCGAAATAACACGTTATTACAATTGCATCTATTATGTTCAACGTTCCTGTCATCATATTTTTATCTTTCTTCTTAGCAATGTCAATCTTTTTACTAACAGCTCCTCCATTTCCACAGAGGAGCTGTATCAAAAAACCAACTACTATCTATAACCTATAACCTATGCTTTAATTTTCTATAAATTATCGTTTCAGACTGACGCAATAACTCCATGGGTTGGCTATCATTGCATCGTAAGAGTTGTACATCCAGTTCCAGCTTCCTACAAACAGACCTAAGGTCTTGACATTAAATACCAGCGTGTTATTTGTAAATGTATACCCCTTTTTGTTGTTTGGTTTGTACTCGAATGGCACGTCGCGCCTGAATTTTGTCTTGATTATCAGATTCCCGTTGACATCTTTAATTATATATTCATCTGTTACGGCATCGTGTTCCCACTTGCCACCTGAACGAGGAATTAACCTGTAAACTCTTTCAGCATTATCAGTACCGTTTTTCCATTTGAAATCGGCATACTTTCCGTCAGCACCAGAATTATTTATTATGTTTCCGTATGAATTTCCCGATTCCGTAAAACCCTTCTGTTCAAATGTATAAATATTATCCATTTCACAACTTGGTGGGTTTTCAAGAAACACTGAATTTTGAGTAGCAAGATTAACCCATGCGTCTCCACCATAAGCTCCTCCGTCAACTCCTCCATACACCATCATAGCGGCCACTTTCCATTCTCCTTTTATTGGTTCAACAAACGGGATCATAGTTACTATCCACTCCAGTTGTGCGCCATCTGCAGATATAACAATTATCTTAGCCTTGTTATCAGCATTATCAAAATCGAGTATATCACCGCTTTTAACATTTGCATTTGCTCCCCACGAAGGAACAAGAGAGGTCATTTTTATCTTCTTTGACCCTGTGGCATCCATATTATACTTGAATGACACTGTGGCTGTCTCTCCACTTCTGGAAATGGTTGCAAGACCAATTTGATTTTCAAACTTGATTTCTGTGATGTTCCTCTCCTTGTTCCATTTACCTTCATTTATCTCTTTCATTACATCCTTCTGGCAAGAAAACAGAGCAAGAAACAGAACAGAAACTATTAGTAAGTATTGAGTTTTCATATCTATTCTATTTTGAGTGTTATTTTAAATTCGGGTTAAGGTCAATTTCTCTTTGCGGAATAGGGAAAAATGCCAATTGTGCATCCGTTACAGCAGAGAGATCTGAGTCCGCTCTTCCAAAGCATTTCTTACCCTGTACTTTTGTACGGACAAGATTAAACCGCCTGAGGTCTTCAAGACGTTTATGTTCAAAACAAAATTCGAAAGCTCTTTCCTGAAGTATTGCCGCCCTGAATTGGGCATCGTTAGAAAATTCCGAAGCCTGATATTGTCTGCCATTTACACGGGCGGTAACTCTGTTCAGCCACTGCAGACCCTCAGTCTTACCCAGTGCCTCTGCGTATACAAGTACTATTTCGGAGAACCTTATAAGGTATGATGGTACACTTGTCCGCTCTGTACCTTCTGCATTTACATCCAGAAATTTTGATGTATATACATAGTGTGTCAGATTTTGTGGGACCATAGATTCAACAACATAATTTTCACCTGATTTTTTGTAGTAGGCATTATGGAAAAAGGTCAACCTCTTGTCTATTGCACTCGCTGCCTCCATATCGCTCCTCAGTTTGTCAGTTGCCACACATACCGACCAGCCATCACAAGTAATTCCATAACTGCCATTTACAGGGCTTTTTACATAAAATGCCGCACCTCCGTTTCCGGGCAGAAAATATCTTGGCAACTTTGAATAATCTCCTTCAGTTGAGCTCCCTGAACGATAGTGAGCCAAAAGGAATATTTGTTCCGGGCCGTTCTGTTTGTTGCAATCATATACATTATAAATATTCGGGTCAAGAGAATAAACAGTCTGTTCAGGATTATCCACAACTTTTTTGGCCCATTTTGCTGCCTCAGTATAATATGCTGTAACGTTCACCGAGGTCATATCTTTATATAATAATGCGTTGTTTTCTTTTGCAGATGCAAGGAAAAGGTAAGTCTTTGCCAACATTGACCACGCAGCAACCTTATCGGCACAACCGGGAGAGCGACTAATAGTCAGCAGTTTTTCCGATTCGGTCAAGTCTTTTATAATTTGCCCGTATACCTCATCCAGATCCTTTGCCAGTTTAGGAAATGACTCTGTTGTAGTCAATTTCATAGGAACCTTGCCATACATCCATGCCAGTTGATAATATGCATAACCCCTCAGGAAATATGCCTCACCCAGAATGCGGTTTTTTGCAGCCTCAGGAAATGATGCATCAGGTACATTTTCGATCACATCACATGCCGAATTGATTGTTCTGTATAGAGTCTTGTAAAAATTCAAGATCCATATATTGTTTGCAAGAGCACTTATTTTCCACTCAGTGATCTCGGGATATGGCTGATCGTCCATCCTGTTATTATATGCAATGTCCGTTGTCATATCTCCAAAATAGATAAGCATTATGCTGTAATCGATATCACATAACGATCTGTACGCAGAGAGCAGTACCGATTGAGCGCCGGCCTCGTTTGAGAACATATTCTCTTTTGAATATATTCCATAGGGATCCTCTTTAAGGTCACAAGAACTAACCAGACCCATAAAAAGGAAAAGTGTAATTATATATTTTTTCATTTTCATAACTAATTAAAAATTCATATTTAACCCTAAAGTATATAATCTGTATCCAGGTAGTCCTCCACCATATATACCATCCAGGCCTGTCTTTTGAGGATCAAAGCCGGTAAATTTTGTGATTGTAAAAAGATTAGTAGCATTTAGGTTCACCTTTAACCCTTTTATAACATATTTTTTGGTCTTGAAATTAATGTTATAAGAAATATTAAGGTTCTGGAGCTTTAAATACGAGCCATCTTCTACCCAAAAATCAGAAAACCTGTATTCGTAACGTGATTCGTTAAGGCGAGGATAAACTGTAGATGGGTTGTCCTGGGTCCATCTCAGAGGCATTGTCTTTGGTGACCCAAACTTCTGAGTGTTTACGATATCATTTCCGTAAGACCCGTTAAAGAACAATTCTGCTTCAAAATTTTTCCAGGTTAAATTAATGGTAAGACTGGCTAGAAAATCAGGATTCGGGTCACCAATTATGGTTTTGTCAGCATCATCAAAAACACCGCTTTTATCATAGTCCACATATTTAATCTCTCCCGGTTTGGCAAGATCTCCTGTCAGCCCCGCTTCCAGACCCTCTGCCAGACTTTGTATGATGCCATTTGTTTTGAAACCATAGAATACATTTACAGGCTGACCTATTGCCAGAATGTTGATACCCGATTCACGATACAAAGAAGGTACCGATCCCCAGTACTGATAAGCCATATTGTCCTTTGGATCAATATTAAATCCAACACTTGTTACATCACCCAGATCTGACAGTCTATTTCTGTTTAGTGAGAATACAGCTGTTGCAGAAATTTTAAAGTCTCTGCCTCTCTTTATATCTCCTCCAAGCGTTACTTCAAATCCCTTATTCAAAACAGTTCCCCCGTTGATTTTCTTTCGGTCAAAGGCAGAAGAAGGAGGAAGATAACCATCTCTTAAAAGATTGTCTGTGCGCTTATGATAGAAATCCAATGTCAGTCTGATTCTGTTGTCAAGCATTGCCATATCGAGACCTAAGTCTGTCTGGGTAGTTGTTTCCCAACGAAGAGATGGAGCTCCTAACCCTTCAAATAGCCTTATGCGTCCGTTGGGACCTGTCCAGGCAGCAACAAAACCCTGTCCTATTGCATTTTGCCATTCTCCTTCATAATAATACAGTTGCTGGCCATAACGTGGCAGTGTCTGATAGGCAGATATACCTTGATTTCCAGATGTACCATAACTTAAGCGAACCTTAAGCTCGTTAAACATGTTGATATCCTTTATGAAATTCTCGTTATGAGCCTTCCAGCTTACTGCTCCTGAAGGGAAAAAGGCATATTTGTTGTCATCTCCGAACTTTGAAGATCCGTCCATACGGGCAGTGAAAGTAAAGAGATATTTATCCATCAGTGAATAGTTTGTCCTGAACATCCCGGACACCAGCTCAGATCTTGAAAGTGAATTGGATACTCTCATCTTTTCTGGTTTTCCCGAGGCAAGGTTTTCATTGCCCAATGCCGTGTTAATGAAATCCTCCGCTGCAAGGGACGAGCTTCTTGCTGTAGAATATTCGTATGAATAACCAGCCATAGCGTTCACATTGTGAATGTCACTAAATGTCTTGTTAAATGTGAGGTATGCGTCAATTGCAGCATTTTGTCCGTTCCAGTTGGATATTTTTCCGTAACCGTTTCTAAGGTTACCTTCAGATGTATATTTTACAGGCTGATAATAGTCACCAATAGAATTCCCGTATTTATAACTTGATTGCGCAGTGAATTTCAACCAGCTTGTAAGCTGACCTTCCAGACCCAGCATTGTGATATTGTCGAATCCGTTTGAATAGTTATAGCTGTTATCAGAAATTGCAATAGGATGAGAATAATCTACATCATTAAGCATATAATATGAACCATCCGGATGGAATGCAGGGAAAATCGGGTTCCTTAACGATAGATAATTATTGTACCTGTAATCTCTGGAAAGAATTTCATTGAATTTAATGGTGACATTTTCACCAATTTTATGCTGAATGGAAAAATTGATATTTCCCTTATTGTAATCATCCTTGATTGATTTCCCCTGTTCATACAGGTACGAGACCCCAAGGTTATACTGAGTCTTGGCACTGGATCCGCTAATATTCACACTAATATCATTGGTTACAGGTACTTTTCTGTATACTAAATCTTCCCAAGCAGTATTATGAGGCCAGGCTCCTGTCGCAATATCTCCCAATGAAGGATAATAGATTCCGGAAGGGTTAGTTTTACCAATGTATCGAGGGTTCAAGCCGGCGTTAATGGAAGCCTCATTACTCAGCTGGGCCATAAGAAGCATATCGTACCAACGGTCCAGTTTAGAGGCCAATTGATTGAATGTCGTCTGGTTGTTAACGGAAACCCTTGTGGTTCCCTCTGCCGCTCTTTTTGTTGTTACAATAATGACTCCGTTGGCTCCTCTGGAGCCGTAAATTGCAGAAGCCGATGCATCTTTTAATATATCTACCCGTTCAATCTCATCCGGTGACAACTGCTTAAGGCCTCCGGCACTTCCCAGAGGAAATCCATCAACTACCAGTAATGGTGAGTTATCTGAATAGATAGAACTACCTCCCCTGATTCTGATTGTGGCACTACCACCCGGAGAATTGTCCGTTACAACCTGAACTCCGGCAACTCTGCCTTGCAGGGTCTTTTCAAAGGATGGTGATGGTTGACGGGTGAAAACATCCGATTTAACAGAGGCTACAGAACCTGTCAAATCAGATTTTTTAATACTCCCGTAACCTAAGACAACTACCTGACTTAAAAGAGCTGCTTCTTCCTTTAAAATAAAGTTGATTGTTGTAGAAGAGGATACTACTGCAGTTTGAGTAGTATAACCTAGAAACTGGCAAACAAGTGTCTGACCCTTTGCTGCGGAAATCGAATAATTTCCGGAGGCATCGGAATTAACAGCGGTTGTTGTTTTTTGTACGAAAACATACGCACCAACGATAGGTTCTCCCTTTTCGTCTTTTATGCTTCCATTTACCTTTATATTCTGAGTGAAAGCAGTCACACTCGTCAATAAAAGCAAACACAGACTTAGGCTAAATTTTGTCATTGTTCAAGTTTTTAATTAATAATTTGTCAGTATAAAGTTATTCCTCTATATGTTATTTTATTTGGTATATTATGTTAATTTTTGATTATTTTTTGAATAATATTTAATTTTCTGTTATATATATCTGATTATATGCTTTTTATGATTACGTATACTTTACTAATTTATTTATCAAACTTGTATTTTTTTGAACACAATTAAAGTATTATGTTAATATTTTATAAAAACTATTGTATAGTGACATTCTTTGGCATCGAATACATATCCGGCAGGTT
Source organism: Bacteroidales bacterium (assembly GCA_041659025.1). Lineage (GTDB taxonomy): Bacteria > Bacteroidota > Bacteroidia > Bacteroidales > UBA932 > Bact-08. The sequence goes on from JBAZZA010000004.1 coordinate 63,065, forward strand.
CTTTTCAAAAACAAGCTTTTTAGAATTATACATCTGTATAAAATCCGCTGCAGAGTTGTCTCCGGGGTAAGGTCCGTAAGCATGAGATGTACTTTCGTTACGCCACATAACAACCATTGAGCAATAAACTCCGCTCACCGGATCTGCTATTAATTTTGTCCAATAATCCGATGCTCTGCCGGAAGGGATGCCGGTTTCTGTAACACCGGCAGGTTTTTTTGATTTTGACGACAAAGCTGAGAGGTAAGAGAGATTACTCTTGAACGCATTGATATTTGTACCATGATAGCAGTCCATACCTATAAAATCTACAAAGTCATCGCCGGGCCATCTGAATTTTAACCTGTCGGTTGTAGCTGCACCATAATCGCTGTCCATTTGAGGAGATATGGCATAAAGAAGGTTATGCACTTTTTTAGTGTCTCTCAGATATTTCACTATCATCTTCCATAGATTGACAAACTCCAAATCTGTTGTTGCAGAACTTCCCCACCAGCTCCAGGTCTGGGTATGCTCGTGTAATGGCCTGAATATAACCGGTATCAGTTCATTATTATCATCTCTGAGACTCAGCATGAAATCTGCGATATTACCAAGCCACTCTTTGTATTTTGTATTTATATCACCCCCTTCCAGCAGAATTTTATCAACTGCTTTTGCATTGTCCCATGCATTACCTCCTGTAACAGGGTTATTCTGGTGCCAGCAGATCATAATCACCCCTCCTCTGGAGTGGCATTGCTTTATAAGCAACCTTAGCTTGCTGAATGGGATATTGTTTATATTATTCTCCTTTCCCTGCTCTGCTCCGGAAATATCTACACTCAAAAGCGCAGGATAATCTCCACATAAAGTCTTTACATCACTCATACCCTCCACATCCCTCCATCCTACTCCATATGCAGGATAATCATGATGACCAAACATAGGTGCAATTTTCCGGATCATCCATAAGTTGGCATAAAGTGCTTTTGTGGCCGGCGTGGCACCTTTGTCAACTATCGTCAGAATTGTTGTAACGGGTTGCGGGTCAGGCTCAGGAGCCTCTTTTTTACCGCATGATGCTACAAGTAAGAGTATTATCAACGATAATAGTAAGAAGTAGTAATATGAGTTTTTCATTAAGACTGTTAATTGAGGTCTGTAATCACTACCAGACTCTTACCACTAATTTTAAGATTAAATCTCTTTTCAGCTTTGAGTGACTCCCCGGACATATTCATATTCTCTTTTTCATACCTGAATACTCTTGCCTCTTTAAATTCACCGGGTATGCTTACATTTAAATCCATACTTTCAGATGATCTGTTCAGGAACGCAATAGAAAGCTTGCCATCTTTTACAGATGCCACAATATTCAGATCTTTGACTTCGGAGATAGATGTTTTTAATATATTGCTTCCAGCCGGAAAATACCGGCACATAAGGGACCACGCATAATACCATGGCCTCAGGTTTTCCTCATTTTTCATACTCCTGATCTTTAACCCGAAAATGTTCCACATTCCCCAGATTTTCACATTTGCTGTATCGCCCCTGTCTCCCACACTGTGTGAATCATCGAGCATCCACGCAGCAACACCCGATCCTCCGTTATTCATTACCTCCATTGCAAGAAGAGCCATATCAAGACCGTATTCAAAATCATAGACACGCATATTACAGTCAGCCCCCTCCTTGTTAGTTATCAATGGGGTTTTGTCCAATTTTTCTTTGTGTATTCTGTTTTCCAGTGAATCACCCTCCTTACCTGCTTTATACCCCGCCTCCCCAATTATCAGCTGTTTCCCCGCAGGAACCTCCTTCAAAATATCCTTGAGCATTTTGGAGAAGCTGCCATCTCTCACTTGCTTATATCCCGGATAGGTATGAATTTCATAGACACCTACAAGTGAATCAATATCTCTTGCAGAACCAGCCACCCAATCAGCAGCTTGCATGTCATACTTCGGATTTTTATAACCCAGCACAACATCTGGTGCAGCAAATTTTATATGCTCAGAGAGTTCTGGATACAGCATCATCTCCTTATGGAACTTGCTTATTAAATCTTTGTATGATTCATAGTTTCCATCATAGAAAGACCAGCTGCCATCTGGTTCATTAGCAGGGATAAAGTATTTAATACAATTAAAACCGCAATCCACTACAAGATAATTAAGATACTTTACAGACATACTTATCCATCTCATATCGTTTTTCAGTGCAGGAGAGGGAGGATTAAACTCGCCATACATAACAGTAATATTGTTTTTCTGACAATATGAGAGCATTCTTTTTAAAGATTCAATATTCCTGTCTCTTTCAAATTCTCCTGTTTCATTATTGTAATATCTGAACGGGCTATTGATCATACATCTCACTATTGACATCTTCATATAATCTGTCCTTTCAAAAATTGTCTTCCACATCTCTTCTGTCACAGGAGTTCCCCACATTTCTGCTTCACAATAGGGGTCCCACTCTGCTCCATTTCCCAAATAGTTGGGATTGATTATATCCGGCCCGATATCTATTTTAACATCCTTTTTGCTGCAAGAGAAAATAAACAAAAGACACACTAAAGAGTAGAGAATGCTTTTCATCGTAATATTGATTAATGGATAGTGTAAAAATAAGAGTTTGCAACAACTATTTATTATTAATTTCTGTTCATTTTTGACGTTATTTTGAATATATTTTTAATATATTTTGTATCTTTCTATATTTCTGCTATTTACACAATAAACAACTAATGTATTTTTGAACGCATTATTAACTAAAATTAATAATAATTATTACTTTTGTCGCAAATATAAAAATCTATGTCAAAGATTCATTCAGAAATAACTAATTTGAATCCGGAAGATTTGTTCCTTTTAGCCAATCATAAACCGGCAAAATTTGATTACCCAATACATTTCCATTCCGACTACGAAATTAATTTAGTTATGAATATATCCGGTAAGAGAATTATCGGAGATTCCATGGAAAATTTTAACAACGACGATCTTGTGCTCATAGGAAGTAATCTTCCACATGCATGGAAAGCTCCGTTTGATAAGGACAATCACATTATAAACATAAAGTTCCAGGCACAAATCCTTGATTCATGGATCCTTGACAAAAGGCTTTTTCTGCCTGTGAAGGAGATGCTTGAGAGGGCATCAAGGGGTATATTGTTTTCTCAGGAAACAATTGTTGACATGAAGGGAAAATTTTTAAAATTGAGTCAATCCCAGGGCTTTTCTTCTGCACTTGATTTTCTGTCGATTCTTTATGATCTCGCCACATCGCAAAAGCAGAGAGTGTTGGCAAGTACAAATTACAGCTCTCTCTCCATTGTAAAGACATCGCAAAGCAGACGTATAAATACTATTTGTCAGTATATCAACCAGAATTATCACAGAGAAATCACCCTTAAGGAGATTGGCGACCTAGTGAATATGTCTGAATCGGCAATAAGCCATTTTTTCAAAAAAAGAACAGGCAGAAGCTTTATTACTTATATCAATGATGTTAGAATCGGCAATGCCTCAAGACTTCTGGAAGAGACAACCAGGAGCATTTCTGATGTTGCATATTCCTGTGGTTTCAACAACCTCTCCAACTTTAACCATACTTTTAAAAAATACCGGAACCAGACCCCTAGGGTATACAGGAATGATATACAGAATACGGTGACTAAGTACTAGGGTAAAAACTCCCTTGAACTCCCTTAAAGTTTTTCATATCCAATAATCATACAGCTGTTTGTTAAAAATCCCTAATAATTTTCACGGAAAATATTTCGTATATGCCTATATATTTGCAACTTACAAAAAACTCCGTTGGAGTGATTTTGAACAAAGTTTTAAGTTGTGTGGCTTAAACAAAGCAAAAAATGTAAGTGGCTCTGCCCTACCCCACCTTGGGATTACCTCGCTGGCGCTCGGTGATCCGCGGTGGGGGGCTCCAACAAAGAAAAAAAACTTAAGGGCTCTGCCCTGCTCCACCTTGGGATTACCTCGCTGGCGCTCGGTGATCCGCGGTGGGGGGCTCCAACAAAGAAAAAAAACTTAAGTGGCTAAGCCACTTCTTTATTTACGGCTTTTCGCATGCAAATAAATTTGCTGCGAATGCCGTAAATAAAATAAGCCGCACATCTGTGCGGCTTAAGTTTTTTTTGCTTTGTGATTCGGTTGGGAGCAGAACCATTTAATTATATTTTACTTTATTTTTTGACTATCATTAATTTACAGATATTTACAAACGTGATTTTTCCTATATTTATCGCATTAAATTAATTATTATCTTTGCAATCATTCCCCTAATCATTCCCCCATGATCTCAACTAAGTTTATTCTTAAGGAACCGAACAAAGATAGTAGTTTAATTTACATGTACATTTTTGCCGGCCAGAAGAAGCCTTTTAAATATTCCATAGCGGAAGTGGTACCGGTGAAATATTGGAACAAAAAGGAGCAGCGTGTCCGGGAACTGATGGAATTCCAAAAAGCCAGGGCAATCAACAAAAAAATGGACCGGTGCAAAAAGTTTGCTGAAAGTGCCTATGAGGAAAAGCCGGGTCTGCAGTTTGACGAACTTCGCAACAAGTTAGATATTTTCTTAGGTAAAAAGGTTGAGGAGAAAGAGGACAATCGTTTTACAACGTTATTCAAAAAATATCTGGACGATAACCCGACAAAGTCAAACATCAAGGCATACACATCAACTTACAATGCTATTTGCAAACTCATGCCTGACAAAACCGAAATAGACCAGGTTGACTATACATACCTTGAAACCTTCCAGAAACTATTTCAGCTAACAAAGATTGAACGATATAAGTATAAGGACCGCCTGCCGTCTCTCAATTACTCTTCCCTACAGGTAAAGAACATAAAAGCAGTGCTGCACCATTACGAAAAAAAAGGGATGTCGATCAGTGATTCCATTGATGGATACACAAAGAACGAGGAGGAAGCTGACAGTATTTACCTTTCAATGCAGGAGATAGAGAAGCTACACAAGCTTGATCTTACCAAGAGGCTTGCAAAGGCTCGAGATATTTTCCTGATTGGTTGCTGCACCGCAATGAGGATATCAGACTATAAGAGCCTATCAAAAGACAATATCCGGGACGGGATGATCTTTAAAACCACAAAAAAAACTGGAGAGAGGGTGGTCGTACCTATCCACTATATTGCTAAGGAAATTTTAGAGCGATATGATTATAAGCTGCCAAAGCTTTCAGAACCGAAATTAAACGAGTTTATCAAAGAGGTAGGAGAACTGGCGGAGATGAATGAGCCTATAGTAGTAACAAAAACTGAGGGAGGTGAAAAGGTTACCCGTACTTTCAAAAAGTATGAGCTGATAACATCGCATACCGCGAGACGTTCCGGAGCAACCAATATGTACCTTGCGGGGATCCCATCAATATCAATAATGATGATTACCGGCCATACTACGGAAAAGGCGTTTCTGAAGTACATCAAGGTTACGAAGCAGCAGAATGCACAGGTATTGTCCTCCCACTCATTTTTTAATGAGAAAAAATTGAGCAAACTAAAAACAAAAAAATAAAGGGGGTGTTAAAAAATGAGAGAATTTAAAGTTGGTGATACTGTAAAGTTAAAATCAGGAGGACCCATTATGACTATTAATGAAATTAATGGCAATGAAATTTCTTGCCAGTGGTTCGACAAGAAAGAGGTCAAAGGCATTACCTTGTCCAAGGAAGTTTTAAAACACGATTCGGCTTCTAACGGGATACATTTTGGCAGTATTTAAATAGTTTAAGGGAGCGGCTTCCGCTCCCTTTAGTAATCTGGTAATACCAGTAGAAATGAAAATCATAATTAAATTTTTATACAATGAAACCCATCGTTTTATCCGTAGTAGCCATTATTCTGTCAATGTTCTCCATTGCCCTTTATTTCTTTAAGTTTTCGCCAGTTGAAGTAAACGCTATTGGGTATATTGGCGTGATTGGGGCTTTTATAACAATTTCTATTACAGTGCTCGTTGGCTTTCAAATTTATAGAGCCTACGAGATTAAAAAAGACCTTAACGAGTTTAAGACAAGTTTAGCTGAGGTAGAATTGGTTAAAGAGACCCTGACAAAATTTGAGAATGAATCAAGGGGCACCTTCCATCTCATAGTCGGAGGCATTATGGCGAAAGACCATTTAGAATGTGCTGACTCATTTCTTAATATACTCGAATCAATTAATTACTTCCTAAAAAGCGAATACGAAAAAGTTGACCTTGTACTTGAGGACTTAAAAGATTCAATATTGGATCTTCAGCCAGGATTTTTGATGGCGAGTACGCCGAAACAAACCGAAGAAATTATCGATGGTATTAATAAGAAGGCCGGTATATTTGAACAAGAAATTGCCGCGAATAAAAACTACTATACTATAAGGTACAGGTTTGAAAAGATAATGAAAGCTTACTACGGGAGGATGGAAAATTGCAAAAATAACATTGCTGTCTCCCATGATGAAAGGCAAAATTTAAAAAATATATAAGGCCGTGTACTCACACAGCCTTATAATCATATTTTCGGATCATAGGAAGCGTATTCCTCAACCTGTGGAATCCTCCTGCAGATACCCTTCTCCAAACTTGCTAAAGACCGCTCAAGGGTCCTGATCAGAGCCGGGATAATATCCTCTCTATAAAATTGTCCATAGGTTTTATAGTAGTTTATCCTTACCACTTCCATCTCGCAGATATCACCTGCATCGAGCCGATCGTTGGCCCAGAACCAGGTCGCACCAGTTACCGGATCTCCGGCAAGGTATGCATGCTTTATTGCTGAAGCTCCCCTCCTATGTGGCAGCAGGGACGGATGAAACACCAGGAGACCATGCTTATACCGCGATATCTCTTCCCCACAAACCTTTTGCCTTAACAAAGGAGCCACCCCAAGGTCAACAATAAAATGACCGTTATCAATTTCGTGGCCCATGGACAGTATCATTTCCTTTGACTTAATGACTGCCTCCTCTTTTAAATCACCATATAACTTAATTACCATTTCCTAAATATTTAAAACCTTGTACTGCCCGGAAATGTCCTCCATATCCGGATCCTGTATTTATTGTCATTGCTTTCTTATCGTGAGCCCTTTGTATACTTGCCGCAGATTTTGCCTTACTACCCCCCACAAGGTTAGCTGAAGCCTGCATCCACTTCTTACTCGAGCGCAAATACCCACACAGCTGGGGGTGGCTTGTATGGAAAAACGTAGGGAACTCGTGTCCTTTTCTTCCGCCTCCCTCAAGGTGTATTTGGCAAATAGCGTTCAAAAAAGCAGTTCCCACTCCTACCCCCTGCCATTCCGGCATGACTACAAGCCGGGTTGCACGGTAAGCGTTAGCTGTGAACATTGGAGTTACAGCAACATGAGCCACCGGCTGGCCATCGACAATGCCAACGAAGTACTCGGCTGCCACCGGGTGCGGGAGGTTCAAATAATAATGCTCTTTAAAAAACTTCCAGTTTTCTCCACTGACTTTGTAAATGTCAAGTTTGACTGCAGGGCGCCGGGGACATCCACGGTAAAACCGCGCCTCAGCTGTATCATATACCCAATCGGGCTGTAACCACTCAATGATATCATAATGACAGCTCAGCAGTACCGCCTTGCCCTCTGTTTTGCGCCACGACTTCGCGAAGGCTGCTGCCCCCACCCTTGCTATCTGACGGTCAATAACGCTTGTGAATTCGTCTACAACCACTATACCCGGCCTTTCACATATTAACCGGGCCAGTCCCGCACGGAATTTTTCACCATTTGACAGGACGTTGTATGGTCTTAGCCATGCCGGCACGTCCCCAAGTCCAACAGCGGAAAGGGAGGAAGTGACATCATTAAACGTGCCGTCTGTAGCTATCTCCTCTATGACCGGGCCATCGCCCCATCCTTGAGAAAGATCGTGTATTTTCACCCCCTCAAACATCCTTTCACCTATCGAGCTTTTCCCGCTCCCGGACGGGCCGACAATCAGCCCTACTTTCCACTCAAAGTCTTCTACGGGTAACTCGGCCACATGTGACCAATTGCACCCCGATTCAGCGTTAAACAGGCTTTTAACCCTGTTTGCCCTGTAGCTGTTAAAATCGCTACACCTGTGTTTTACCTCCACTCTCATACTACAACAACTTTTAATTTTAATCCTAACTTTTCGAGCACCTCATAAATCTCTCTCTGCTCCTGCTCACTGGAACAAATGACCACAATACCATACTGCGGTTTGTAATTAAATTTCTTCGTCTCCATTTTAATAATTAATTTTGTTTATCTCACCTCAAAAAAGCACAATCAACGTACAAAAGGGCTTTAGTGTCCCGTTCCGTGCGTTGATTGCGCTTTATATATAGAGAGGTGAGATGCTTTGTATGAGGGATGGGGCACTTTTTTTATGTCCCGTACAACTCACTCAAGTTGGATGTACTCATTGTATGTTATATTGGTATTTTTGTTCTTATTTGTTACTTTCTGCATTACTCCTTTTGTACCATACCTTATAAACCAAAACTTTTTACGGACCCTTTCCCCCACGGATGTTATGGTATCTCTACCGGCATAGGACATACTTCCGATACTGTCCGCAACAACCGTACATTTTAAGTTAGTCCATGCATCCGACCATGGGTATATTTTAACCGGAGTAGGTTTATTCTCGTACGTAATAACAGAGTCCTTATGCTGAACAAATGGGGTTGATATCGTCGTGACAGATCCGGTCTGATCAACGCTTAAAACATTTCTTTGCTTGATTTTCATGTTCCGGATCTCATTTGCAAGATCAGACTTATATGTCTTCAGTTCCTTATTCGTCAATGTCAGCCTATCAACCGACGTAGCTAATTGCCCGTTTCTGGCCTTATAATAGAACACTGAATTCTCAAGTAAAGCACCTTTTGCAAGTAGGGTCTGTTTTGTCTGCTTTAACGTAACATTATCCTCTTTGACACTCCGGTATTTCGTGTAGAAAAATCCACCTGCCAGAAGCAAAATGACGATAATAATCAGCGAGATGTATCCGCCTCCCTGACTTACCTTTACTTCCGTTTTCACTTTTTGTACACGTTTTTGTACCAGAACTCAGCCAATTGAACCGATTCGCTCCAAGTCAACTTGCCGTCCGAAAGGAACTGAAGCACAAGGGTTGAGAAAGCGTGATAATAAGTATTCTTCGTTTCGTCAGAGCTCATGTTGATAGCTGAACAGATCGCAATGAGCTGCTTGTTCACGTCTTTCTCCTGTGCAATTGAATTTGAGATCTGCAAAGTCGTCAGTACTTTTGGAAGTATAGATTTCAGCTTCACCCTTAGCGCAGCAGCAGCCACATCATCGGCCGTCCCCGGGATGACCTTAGTGACAAGTAACTCAATAATGTCTCCTGTGGTGTTTTCGTTGATGGTTTTGATGAACTCAACCACATCAATCGCAACTGGACAGTACTTATCGGCCAGTTTATCTACCTCAGTGTAGATTTTTTTGATGAATTGAACAACTTTTGTCCAAATGTTTTTAATAAACTTTTTCATTCTATTTTATTTTGTGAGGTTTAACCCTCGGTTATTAAATTTTATTTTTCTTTACTTTTTCACAACATCCGGCAATCCATCCAATGACATATTCAAATGGCTCATGCTCTTTTATACCAGCACTTATATGTTCAAATAAAAACTTAGCGGCGTGTGAAGATTCGTGAGCCACCAGTTCGTATGACGACATACTCCGCTTTGACCTAAAAAATATAATTACGCCATAATTTGGCTTTTCCTTTCTAATTACTGGCATCGTGAAAGCTGCTGTTCTATTAGTATCTCTGTCGATAAATTCAATAGGCGTTCCATCATATTCATTAAATTTGTCAGAGATAAGAGTTGGCTTCTTATCAATTATAATCCATAACTTATATGGATAAATCACTGGATCAAATTCGTGTATTTCCATTATGCAGCATATTTTAAATACTCCTGTTCCATAGAGATATTGTAAGGCGTTCTACCTAATTTTATAGCCATTTCTTTATACTTCGCTCCGTTGTAGTAGGTAGCGACCTTGTGCCAGTTCTTTTCCCTCAAAGCCTTTAAAAGCCTTAAATCTGTGAGAATAAACTGGACCATCTGCCAGACTTGCCGATCCAGACCTCTTTTTGCATCATCCCACATCTGGCCAACGGTCTTATATCCCAACCTTGCATAGTGAAAGCCCATAATCTGACCTAAACCGATAGAGGTACTTTCCATAGCTGCAACACGGTTGTACATGTAAACCTCGTTAAAAGCCTCCCATTCTGCTTTTTGCCTCTCGACACCGTTTAATGTCCATTTGCCACTTGGAGTATAAGGGGATTTCTTTCTGAACCATACCGGTTCAAACTGAATAATGATTTTACCCGTTACAAAATCAAATCCATGGCCCCCCGTTTCAACCCCAATAAAGGCCATCAATGCTGCGTACTCAATCCCTGAGCGTTCTGATTCCTGTTTTACAATTTCCTCGAGTTTCATACTTCGTCTTTTTTATAGGTTCCTAAAACTGGAATACGGCTACTACAAGGCAGGTTCAGACAGATATGCCTCTCTGCATACTGCCTTTTTGTAAGCTCGTTGTTTATAACATTCTGCATACCTCTGACTTTGCGCTCCATATCTGAAAACTTGTAGTCATACTCATTGATTTTGCTCTTTATGCTCGTATTTTCCTGTGCAAAACTATCCCTCTCCTGTGATATCTTAAGGATTATACTATCCTGTAATTCAATATATTTCTGTATATTTCCAAGGTTCAGTCCGTCCGCCTTTGCTATCTCCTGATTGGTTCCGGCAACGAATTTCTTCTTTTGTGATTTATAGAATATGAATTGAAATATTATCCCCCCTGCAAGAAAAGGAGAGAGAAGACTGAGTATAGTTGATAGCGTTACCATTTAGAGAGTATTTTTAAAAGTATTTACTGACATTTATTTTGATTATTGAGATATATTATTACATTTGCTCCTGATGTTAAATTAATTGAGTATGAAAAAGTATATTTTTATCCTTGTCGCAGTCCTTTTTGCCTGTACCAAAGAAAATCTGCCAAACAAAGGAAAATTGAACCCAAACGCTATGATAAGCCTCAGACCTGCGCTGACCAAATCCGTTATGAATGTTGCTGATATTGTCAAGTACACAACCGATATTTCGTTTTACAATACCGGCATTTCTCCCAACAGCGTGAGTCGTATGTTTTCCGTAGCTCAACGGGATATTGCAAACACCCGTCTCCTTATGTGGGGTACGGATATAATCACCCAACAGGGAAAATACTGCACTGATTTTATTGAGGGCAGGGATATAGTTTTTAGGGTTCTCACTTCTCCAACATGGCCGGCCATCTGGGACACAGTTGCATATATCCCCAATTCCATCATTGCTTCTGCCAGAACAAAAATCATAAAGGAGTTTGCTGACAGCAACTATACAGCCGTGTACAGGGTTTTCGACAGTGCCTTTGTGTTCACCCCGATTACCGGAGCGCAATGGAAAGCTCTCAAATTGGCCGGTCAGAATTAGATTACACATTATTTCCAATTATTAACATATCAACATCCGAGTCCGTTGCAGTATTGTTACTTGCATCGGCTATCCTTATAGAAAAATCGTCTACATCTCTTGAAGTGATAACGGCATTTATCTTTCCGCTTGCGTTTACCGGAGTAATCATTGCCGTATAGGTCGAAAATCCAAGGTTGTGCGTTATTGTATAAAGTCCTGTGGCATCCTTGGAAACTCCAATAACATTTCCTAAAACATTGCTCAGTGTTCCTGATGAACTGCTTGTTGCAGATCCTAAGACACCGGGCATATTAACCACTCCAATAATTTTCAGAAAATAATCATCGGTACTGCTCATCTTGAGAGATTTGCCCTCACCATGCGCTATTGCGGTTTCGGTGTCGGTCAGATAGGCGTAATTAGTCCCGTTCTTTATCCTGACAAATCCGTTTGTGCCGAATATCATACACTCGTTGGCACTTGCTCCCGTAGCGTGTAGTGCTATCGTGTGCGCTGAAACGTAACCCTCATTTGTCGCATTTGTGTTTATGGTATATTCTGCCCTGACTACATAGGTACCGGCTGTAAGTCCAAAAGTGGTGTTTATAGTCTTGCTGTCTGAGTCCTGACCGACAGCGTTTAAAATAAGTGAAATCCCGTCTATTTCCCTTATCAGGTTGTATTGACCACCGATTATCTGATAAAGCTTTAGCGACACATTTGTCATACTCGGAGCTTCGATGTCATTTGTTATCTGTGTTTCAAGATAACCTGTTACCGTAAGATTGAAGTTATCTACTGTGGAGACAACCAACTGACTGCTGTACCCGAAATTTGACACTTCGGCACCTGAGTAAGTCCTGTTGCCACCCGTGTAGTTTACCGTTGTATCAACCGTTGTAAGGAAATTGCTCAGTGCAGGTATGGCGGTGTCCTGGAATCTCATTATCTCCTTTGTCAGGTCCAACCCTAAGAAGTCACCTCCAGAGCTGAACAGCATAGGATAAACGCCGATTGTATGCCTGTCGATCTTGAATATTCCCAGATTGGCGGTACCGTCCTTTTTGAGCATGAACATGGCTTTGTCCTGTAATGCCTTTGCGTATGCGTTGCTATTGTCCGCAAAAAGAAACGTGTTATCCCCCTCAATGCCCGACATTCCGGAAATTATACTGCCTGCCAAGTTGCGAAGCATCATCATATTGGTAAGTATCAACCCTCCGAGAACCTCTGTGCTTCCATCCTCAATCGCAGCGGCCAGATATTCATACCCTACCGTTCCGTTTGTGCCTGCTTTTGCTTTTGTGAATGTCTGTGTGCGAGTTATCGTCACTTCCGTGCCTGCTGCATTCCTGACTTTGATAGTATATGTTATACTTGCATTATCGGCTGTCATTACGCTATGATCGGCAAACCTTCTCGTATAGGTACTGACTGTTGATGCAGCCCCGGTAGTTATATTGCTTGGTGTGGCCGTAACGTCAAAAGTACTGTTACCGGTGTCATAAGGAACTTGATTTACTCCGAGCCAAACCATTATATCTGTGCCGGAATTAAGATAGTCCGACACTACTCCGGCAGAACTGGCGGGCAAGGCGTGTGTTTCGTTTGAAAGGACAACGGTGTAGGCATCATTTCCATTATCGCCCGGCTCTCCAGGTTCTCCCGGATCACCATTGGCACCCGGCTTTACTCCGTATATAGTGACCATGTCAGTAGCGACTATAGGGGCGGTTGTTGAGCCAATCCTCACATTAACCTTATAGGTGACAGGCATATCCGCGAAATTCGTAGGTGGAACAAGTCCATATCCTGTATAAATGTCGTTCTGTACTGTTGTGCCATTTACTATCCACTCATAGTATAGCGTTCCCGTTAAGTTGAAGACCGTTGACCATACGAACCATGTTCCACTATCGGTGAGCGTTCCTGCTGCGGAATAGCTGAACACCTGCTTTGTGGGAGCCAAGACGACTACGCTTCCGCTTGCACCATCCACCCCGTCAATTATTACCGGAACCCTCTCTTTGTCCAATACGGTCGTCCCATCGGTGTCGTATAAAATAAAATCAATATACACCCAAGATGATAGCGGTGTCAAGCCTATGCTGTATGTCGTCTCGGTTCCTCCGGATACCTGATATTTCAAGACCTTTTCGGTAGTCACCTCAGGGGCAGAATTCCCGACCTGTTTCATCTTGGCACAGGAAATGGTTGAAGGAGTAATTGTTCCCGTTTTCGCTATTTTAATTACGCTAACCTCTGGAGAAACAGAATAAATTACAGCATCTTCACCATTTGTCCCGCCTTTCACCTTGGAAATATTCATCACTATTACCAATGTAGGTTTATCTGTTTTGGTTGCAGTGACGGTAAATGTTGCAGTGTCTGCTGTCAGACCTGTTATCGCTATCGCACCGGTATCTTCGTCAATCGTTCCGGTACAACCAACCGCCACCCTTGAAAAAGCCCATCCGGTATCAAGCGTTCCGCCGAAATAGACATTTGCCTGTGACGCAGGCAAATCACCTATGACAGTCCCCGCCGAGTCACAGGCTACGGATGCGTTTTCATTTGTAAGGTCTATGTTATAAGGAGAGGCTGCTATCACCCTTGCATCCAAATCAGGCCACTCATCAAGGTCATGTAATCCCTTGCTGCCCAACTTGAATTCCATCTTTCCCTTTATCAGCCCTCCGTTCTTGGCCTCTATGATACGATTTACAAGGTCTATAACTAAATTAGCATCCTTGTCCTGAATTTTTCTAATAATAAATCTTCCCGGGGACCACTCAGAGTAACCTGACATTACAGATATGCTTCGATCACCGTCTGATTCACTGTTTATAAGGGCAAAGAGCAGATGATAGAATCCTGCCTCCTCTTCCATACCAATGGCTGTTTCGCTGAGAACTATGCTTCCATGGTCTGTTCCGTCAATAACTGTGCTGCTTACTTTAACATACAGGTAATAAATCTTTGCAGGTACATCAAGTGCTGCGCTCTGGTAAGAGTCAAGAATCCACCTCATTTTTTTCTCAACAGGATATTCATTCGTAACATATTCCAGCCCGAGAGTTTCATGTCGTATGTAGCTTGCTGGAATATTGATTTTCTTAGTCTCTTTATCAAATGTGATATCTTCACCAATTTCTGTTACGAAAGTGCTGTCTGTAAAGATGAATTGAAGGCTGTCATCTCCAACTATGGCCTGCATGGTCCGTACGGTTATAGGAGTTATCCCCTTGCTGAAGTTCAGGAGTGAATCCTGAAGTAATTTCTGTGACTGCATTGCATCCCTGAAGCTTCTACGGGTGTAGTCTGTATTACGCTTGTACGCATCCTCGATAAGTACGTTTTTCTCTCCTATCTTACGCAGCTCGCTTGACAACTTACCCCCGGTGGTGTTATTGAGTTCCAACACCGGTTTATAGGGTTGATTTACGAAGTGTTTTATTCCCCTGATTCTAACCAATACGGGATCTTCCTCCTGATGAGTGAATGAAGTAAAGCCACCTATAACACATTTGCCACCTACATTTAGGGCATCTGTCCAATGTGTCTTAGCCCATATCCCGTCAAGAACGCCGTCAAACCCGAATTGCATATCCTCACAACTGAAGAAATGTTTCACCGATTCACGGAATACGTCCCACGATGCACCCGTTTTTGTGGTGTTGTCACTTACGTATGCTTCCGGTAGCTGAATATTGAAAACGGCGTATTTATCCCCAATGGCAGGTGTAAAAGTTGAGTTAGGCATCATTATACCGTCATACTCCTGCGCCACAAGCTGGAAACGTCTCTCGGCGTGAACATAACCTGTCAGAGCATCAGCAGTAGAAACGATGCTGAATTCCCTGCCTGACAACATCCCGCTTTGAAATATAATGATTGCCGTTTCCCCTGCTATCCGGCAAAGGGAATAATCAAGAGCCTCAGGAATTGATAGGTCAATAATGTCATACTGGTTCGTTGCCTCGTCCACCACTTCAACTGACGATATGGTGCCCTCCCTTGCAGGGTATATCTTTGTAACGTCCAAGCTGTCCTCGTTGTATGTTGCAAAGGGCTTTTCCGTCTGGTCGCGGAAAATGTAAAGGCCTCCGGCATCAGTCCGGTACGTTCTTGCCTTTAGTGAATCATAACCTGTCTCACCCTCAAAGTAAACCCCGTCAAATTTTATGCTCTGGGATTTTGGCAGGAGAAGTGTTTTGTTGCCATAGACTGAAAAATCAATGTTTCTGTCCGTCCCCTGTATGTACAGTAATTCTACTGGCTTGTAACCGATGTTCAATATTTTCACTCCCGTCTTGAATCCCTTGCCCTTACCAAAGGCAAGAGCCAGAGGGGTGCTCTTATTGTACTCCACCTTACGCAAGTGAATGGTATTGCCCACAATCTCCCACTCTGTGCCAAAAGCATCAGCAACTCCCTGTAAGGCATCATCAATGAAAGTATAATCAAAGGGCACGAGCTTTGCCTCTGCTGTGATACACTCCCCCGCTACCCATACATTACCCTCTACTGGACGGCTATTCATATTTGCGACTATGAGAGCTAAAAACTCGCTCGGTCTGGCGGTCATAGGGAAAAACAGACGACCATCAACAAGGTTGCGTAGCTTGTACTTGTGCAACCTTGCCTTGCCCCTGCAAAACAGAATACTGTATTCATAATTCCTGTCTCCCTGGATGGTGATGTCGCCCGGGTCTTCAAGGTAGAATGTAAGTCCCAAAAACGAACAATATGAGCCTATGGGAATATCTATCTTTCCCGTCAGCGAAAACATTAGGGAGAGTTCCTCACTACCCATAATTTCGTTATAATAGTAAGAATCGTCCTTTACTACTACATCTATAAGCTCAGTATTATCGGATTTGTATATCTTCATTATAGTTTACTTGAAATTAAAGACCCCATGATTAGCCCTCCCGCAGCAGAAGGATGAATACCATCCGCTATGAATGAGGCATGATTTATTGAATTAATTCCACATTCACCAAATAGGTCAATCACCTGTAGGTTATATTTTGCTGCGCAGGCTTTTATTGCATTAACCTTTGCTATTTTCTGTGCATAGCTATGGTCAGTCCCGTATGTCAAGGTCAGACAGATGATTTTTGCAGTAGGGTTCTGAGTGATTAGTTTTACCAGCATTCCCATATAACTGGCACAAAATGTAGGAGGATTCTCAGTCACTTCCGCACCCGCATAAGGCGTATCTTCTGCGGTTCCTATATTGCTCGTTGAGTCATTCTGACCACCAAGGATCATGATGATATTTGGGGAATAGTAATCAACATCATCTGCTCTGGCATACATACTCAGTCCTGCTGTCTGCCCTGTTGTCCCTGTTATGTGAGGAGTGACCATTGAGCCGCCAACTCCCATTACTGCGTGTCCACTCGCCCCTGATTGTGTTTCCGTTGCGCTCCATACTAAACCAATTCTTCTGACAATCTCAGGCTGCCATAATATCTGGGCTGTTATTGAATCTCCAAGTGTCACCAACTTTTTGCCTAACCAATAATTTTGCCGGTAACTGTCAACCACGCCCTGCGCTATTGTAGTCACTTCTGCATCCTGATCAGGAGGGTAAGCAATATCCCATGTGTCAAGTACATTCATAACTGGACCAGAATAGATATTAAACCTTCCAAAAGAGACAACCTGTGAGGCCCATGCTGAGTATGTAAATAGCCTGAATTGTAGATAATCAGCCAGATTATCTGTAAATGTAGAGCTTAATGTGCGCGAGAAAGTGATTAGATTGTACCCAACAACAAGATTAGTTGTTAATACATCCCCTTGTTGTACCTCAGAGCCTCCAGTTACAGCATAAATTCTAAAAACTATTCCTGTAACAACTACAGGGCTATAAATCTCAATTGAGAAGTTTAAAACCTTATCTGCAATATACTGTGGGTCATACATAAAATGCATGGCAGGGATAACGAAGTTAAAATTAGACAATCCGCTTGATGCAAAGGTTATATTCATTACTCGGCCATTATAACCAAAGATTGGTTCCGCATTAGCAAAAGACAGGGTTCCATTTGTCCCCAAATAAATTGACTCTTTTCTGACAGTACCAGCAGGCCGGGATGCCGTAAGTCCCGTATCGTTTATAAACCTATTGTTTCTGAAAAAATTAGCTTTGTTAATCAAGTTATTGCTAACAATCTTCCAGTCAGCATCGGTTGCCCATGTGCTTATGCTTGTACCTTTGAATCTCTCGGTAATCCATATACCGGCAGCAATTTCATAAATTATTTGCAGTCCTGTTTTTTTAATCTCCGTTGGTACAGCGGCTCTTGCTGTTGTCGGAGTATAATATCCTGAACTTTTTGGTATTTTATATGTCACATTATATACAGGCACGTCTGTTAAGGTTATTTCCGCAGGTGAGTAAAAGTCCATTGTATTTAATGCGTTAACAACAGGACCGGAATAAACAATTAACCTTCCAAATGATACCACCTGAGAAGCCCATGCAGAATAAGTAAATAACCTGATTCGTAAAGAATTGGCTAAATTATCTGTAAAGGCTGTAGTTATAGTGCGGGAAAAAGTTACCAAGTTGTAACCAATAGCAATATTGGTTGTATATTCCGCTCCTTGTACTGTTTCAACACCACTTACACTTGTATATATTCTGAAAACAATTCCAGTTACAGCAACAGGACTGTAAATTTCCATAACAAAATTTAATACTCCATCTGCTATAAATTTAGTGTCGTACATTATTTGCATGGCGGGGATGCATATTTGAAAATTAGACACACTTGCTGCAAACGTTAAATTCATTGCCCTACCGTTGTAACCAAATATCGGCTCTGCATTTACGTATGACTTTGTTCCATCTGTGCCTAAATAAATAGATTCTTTTATAACTGTACCCGCAGGTCTGCTACCCAATAAAGGTGTATCATTTAAAAATCGGCTGTTTCTAAACAGATTTGTCTTAATTGCACGTTCATTAGAAATAATCTGCCAGTCTGTGACAGTCGTCCATGTGCTTACATTCGTACCCTTGAATTGTTCTGTAATCCAAATTCCTGCTGATATTGCATAGGTTATAGACAGACCCAATTTTTTTACTCCTGTGGGAACAGCTGCCTTAGCGGTGGCTGGAGTGTAATATTGCCCCGCGGATAAAGGAATTTCAGTTGTTACGTTAAAGACGGCTTTCTTATTCAATTCATCATCAAACAGCTTACTTGACGCCACTTTAGTAGTCGACTGACTGCGTGCCTGTTCGATTTGAACAAGGTCTGAAACCAGAACTAAATTAGTCCAGTTGACAGTTCCAACGGGTCTCCATTGTATGTAGCCTCCCGATACTTGTAATTCGAGGGTGGCACCTGTATCTCCCTTTGCACCGACCAAAGAAGATAGTTCAACCATGTCAATCCAAGTCTCAGATCCTACTACTCTCCATTGGATATGAGTATCCGACTTTTGCATCTCCAAAGTTGCGCCTGTATTACCCGTGTCGCCCTTGTCTCCTTTCGCGCCAACAAGTGAAACGAGCGTAATAAGGTCATACCACGTTTCTGTTCCAACTACACGCCACTGAACGTGGGTGTCAGATTTTTGAAGTTCAAGAGTAGCTCCGGTGTTCCCCGTATCTCCTTTATTGCCCTTAAGCAGGTCAATAGTAACCTTGCAGCTCTTGTTTGTAAGGCTATCTATTCCTAAAACTATCAGCCCCACAAGGGTTGAAGCTGCCGGTAACTGGCTTACTTTTTTCTTAACTAATGTCATAATTCAAATCAATTAATTCATCATCCTCTGTAACTATAAATTCCCCGTCCTCGGTGGCAAGTAGATATTCAGTTTCATCTATAATAACCGTTGTAAATACAAGGTTAATATCGAAGTCACACCACACTTTCTCACCTATCAATTCAAACCTTTTTACTGCGCAGCTTTTGTAATAGCAAGGGTACTGATAGCCCGTTGCACTGACCGCCAGTATCCTCTCGTATGGCCTTACCAAGTCATACAACAGGGCATTGTAGTTGTGCCAGAAATCTGTGAGGGAACCGTTATAAAAGCAATTTAGCGTTACGTCCTTGGCCTCAAAAACCACCTTCTGGCCATCATATGTTGCTCCGTTTTCATTATCAATATTTGTAAGCAGGTTTTTCTTGACCGCCGGTGTTTTTGAAATCGCTTCCAACCCGTCCAATATTCTTACTCCATATATTGACATGTCCACTTCATCAAGGACAAAGCCGTCTGAGGGCTCGTTTTTGTTTGGAGCAGCATAGACATAGTCCTGTAATGGGAAATCGTCAGCAAGTTGGAGCGAGAAGATCTTTAAATTTGAGAGCTCTGAATAATCTGGATTAGACACCAGCCTCAGGCTCCTTATAATCCCCACCTCACTAAAATCAAAAGTGTGGTATGCTCCGTCTGAAATCTTCCTTATAAAGCCCCCAACATTGCTAAACCTTCCGGCAGTTGAAAAGGAGATCGAAAACTCTTTTATATCGAGTTTCGGGTCAGAGAGATCAGCCTCGACACCATCCTCGTCCGGCCAGTTGTTTATATCCACAGGTTTTAGAGACGGGTATGACATTAGTCCGTCATAACCACCTAATGTGATGAAAACACCATATTGCTGATATGCATCTAAACCGTCTATGAAGAGTTGCCCTATCATTTTTTTACATTTTGATTTTTATACCCCTTGATTCAATATTGCTGAGTGTTGATTTAACGCTCGACATATCCCTTTCAATACTTTCCAACCTTGCAGTATCGTTTTTTATACCGGCAAGATATTTTAATATCTGAGCGCAGTCAGATATCAATATTTTCATGTTTTCAGAGATGCTGTATGTATGCCCCTGAATGGCTGTCAAACGGCCGTTATTTTCGTCTACTGATTCCTGTGAGGCAGTTGCTATACCCTTTACTGAAGCTGCTCTGGACGTGTCTGGAAGATATAGATCTATCCCTTTCTCCTTTGCCATTTTCTGGTATTCGGCAAGACCTTGATTAAACAGGCCAGCGGCCTCAGGCATCTTGTCCATAAAGTTGGCAAATTCATCTATCCACGACTTGTCGCCATTAGCTCCAAAGGAATCCTCCATCCCTTTTTTAAGATCATCAAATAGGCTCCCAAATGCCTGTTGATATATCATTGAGGATATCATGTTCTCAAGTATTGCAGATATCTTTTTAGCTGTCTTTTTGGCTGCATCCTCTCCATATCCGAACCCGTTGCGGAAGTTCTCCTCCAGGATATCCTGTATGTCGGTACCGATGCTCCCGGCCAGCTCAGAAATGGCATCCTTTAACTGCTCCTGCGCTTTTTTGACAAGCTCAAGCTGCTCCTGCGCCGAAGCGAGCAGTTTCTTTGTTCCCTCGTCTGTAATATGCCCTGTCTTCTCCATGATGCTGAAAAAGTCAAGCATGTCCTGCGTTGACATCGTTGAGAAATCCGAAACGGTTTTTCCCATTGCCTTGAGAGTCTTATCAACCGCATCCCCAAGATTATTAAATGCGTCAATCTTCGCCTTATTATCTGCGTAACCGCCGAAAAGGCCGACAGGATCCAACACGGTACCGGCAGCTTTAAGCCAATCACCTTTTACAGCCGATTGTATTGCGCTTGTCCATCCACCCTCCAAAGCGCTCATTAGCCAGTCGTGCATGCTGGTAGTAGCATCTTCCGGTTTAACGCTCTTTATTAAGTCCGCAATGGTAAACTCGTAGGTGCCCGTTTTTGTCCCGAAAAGCCTACGTTTTGCGCTACCCTCGGCAGAGAACACCGAATTACCGAATAAATCCGTAATAGTGTTATTTAGCTGGCCGTTGTATTTGAGGATGTCGGCCATGGAGTTGGACATGATGGCACCATAGTTCTTCCCCAGAAATATGCTTTCGGTCAATGTCTCATTCCTCTCCGATTGAAGCTTGTTTATCTCCGTCTCGAGTTCTACCCTCTTCGATATCTCATCGACGACCTTTTTCTGTACGTTTAAAGCTTTATTTTCTTCTGAAAGCCGTATTTCCTTTAGATAGTTACCAACCTTTATTGCAAGCCCGACGATGCTCGTCACCTTGTCCATAGTGGTTGCATCGCTCTGCTGGAATGTGCCGATTGTACTTGATACGCTTGAAAGGGTATCCCCCATTTTTTGCACGAAAGCGTCAGAGCTTTGTGAAAGTGCATCACCTAATATCCCGGCAATCTCAAAGTAGTTATCCTTAAGCTTCTTTAGTGCAGGCTCTGCAACTGAAAGAAACTGAGTCTCTTTTTTAATCTTGTCGGAATTGTCGGCCCCAGTGACTTCCTGCTCCATCTGGTATATGGCAATACGCTCCTTCGCCCCCTCTATCTTTATCTGCAACAGCTTACGGTTTGTCTCTTTCTGCTTGTCAAAGAAAGTCTGCCCCCCCTCTGCGAGGTTGGACATCATCTCCTGCTCGAACTCCAGAAGCTTCAGGGCCTCACTGACGTCAATACTCTTGAGTGCATTATCCCTGTTTGCCTCTATTGCAGCCAGCTCCTTAACGGAAGCACCGGCGGCTTTTGTCTTTTTGATCAGTTCGTCATACTGCTTGTTGACGTCCTTTATTGCCTGGTTGTATGGGGATGTCTGCCCTTTAGTGGCATCTTCCCATATCTGCTTGATGGTCTCGGCAGCATCATCGGTAATCTGGACACTCTTGGCCGCCCAGATCTCCTGCGCCCGGAACCTTGCATCTTGGTCCTGCGCCAGATCCTCCCCGGTGAGTTCCGTTACCTTTTTCCCCTGCTTAGCACTGAGGAGTTCAAGCGTTTTGCGCTTTTTCTCGTCAATTTCGGCAATCGTGTCTAAAAAGTCCTGCTCAGCAAGGGCACGGCGTTTGTCAACCGTATCAGCCTCCAGGGCCAACAGCTTGCCATTATATTCCCGCTCTGCATTAAGGTTGTACTCACGTCGCTGGTCCTTAAGATCTTCGTCTGCTTTTTCTCTGTCCTTTAACGCATCTTTTGCAGCCTGAGTATCAATCCCGAGTAGCAGCTTATACCTTTCCTCAGCCTCCTTTAGCGATTTTGTTTTCTCATCGATAGCCTTTGCGAAATCCTTCTCCTCTCCCTTACCTTTCTTAAGGTCACTGAGTTCAGTCTTGAGCTTCGCTACATTATCGGCAGCCGCCTTTACCTGATCTGAAAACGTGAGTATGGTTTCTTTGTTGCCGGTGTTCCCGGATTCTGTTATGTTGCCGATTTGTTTCTTAAGGTCATCCTGTACCTTTTTTTCCTCTGCAAGGATCTCCGCATTTGCCTTTCTATTTATTGCCGTGGTTACCCTTTCATACTCCCCTTTTTTGCTCCATGTGGCAACACGCAAAATAAGCTGATCGGCAAGAGAAAGTCGGTTTTCGTTATTCTTTGCCTCCTCTTCCCTCTTTATTGATTCCCCCATCTGCTTCTCAATCTCCTGAAGCTGTATTTTTTTCCTTAGGGCCTCAATATAGCCGTCTATGGCAGCTGTCCCCTCCTTAGTTGAAATACTTTCCAGGGTCAAGGCTTTAAGATGTGTTGGGGACAGATCGATCAGTTCACGCAGCCGTTTGTTCCTTTCATCCCGGCTAAGATTTTCATCCCTGATCTGTGCAACCAGGACGGCTACTTTTGCCCTTTCGTCAGACACCTGCTCATTTACCCTCTGTAATGACTCGGCAGCAGCATCGGCCTTATTGGAAAAGGCCCAGAACGCACTTGCAACGGCAACTATACCGGTAACGAGCATTACATATACATTTGCCTTTGCAGCCGAATTGAAGAGGATCTGGTTAGCGGTTGCGAACCCTAAGGCCTTGCCCATTGTGTACCACTCCTTGGCCATCGTTGAAACCATTGATATCTGCTGTGCCGCCGCAATGGAAAGAAGCGCAGCCCTGTAAGCCCCGTATGTAGCCACAAGTGCAATCAGCACCTTACCTATTTCCTCGTAATTATCAATCAGGATACCGGCACCCTCAACAGCGGAGTAAATAACGCCCTTGCTTGATGATCCGATTTTATTATACATAGCATCCAACTTGTCCCCGAGGTTCGAGATTTGGCCTGTCAGGCTTTGCGAGATAAGGGCATTCGCCCCTACTATACCTTTCAGTTCCCCAAGACTGAGGATGTAGCCGCGTATTGCGGAGTTGGTCTTTTCAACGGTTGTCTTTTGCTCCCTGAACGAGAATGTAACCTTATCACCTGCAGAACTCGCCTTGATACCAAACTCCTTAAGCCTTTCAAATTCGCCTGTCTGAGCGTCGAGGATCGCCTCAACGAGCAGGTCAAAGCTCTTGCCGGTTGAGCTGGCCACATCACCAAGCTTAGTCATCTCGGCCCATGTAGGGACAAAGCCCTGATTCGTCATTTTGATGAACGCGGCTGTAATCTCGTCAAGCTGGAAAGGTGTTGTAGCGGCAAACTGTGCTATCATTTTCAGAGCCTCATTACCGCGAAAATCACCTAAGGAATTTCTAAGGACTATGCCGAATTTCTCAAATTTTGCTGTAACGTCAAGTATCTGACGGCCCAACAAGAAAAGGGCTGTTGAGCCCCCTATTGTGGCAAGTCCCTTTGAAAGGCTGCCTCCTATCCTGCTGCCCTCCCTCTCTGCCGAATCGCTAATGTTGCGGAATTCCCGCTTCACCCTCTCCGCATCTGTCTTGAGCTTCGTGTCATCGATGCGTGTTGCGTACCATATGTCTCCGTTGTTGTTGTTCATCTCACTACCACTTCATCAGGTTCGTCATTAAAATTCTCCGGGTTATTCGCATCTTTCGAGGCATCAAACTTTTTATCCTTATTCTTACCCTTTTTCTTTATGTCATATGTAGGTAACACTCTATCGTATAGCACAAGGTTGTTATAACTTACGTCGTACAGTACCTCCTTGAAAGTTAAATTGTACGATTTTGCAAAAGAGGCTACTATTGCCCAGATGCTGTCGTTTTTACCACTTTCCCCGTCTTCGTTGGCTTCAGAAGATTTACCCCTATCAGGAAAGTGGTAAGACCGAAAAAACTGCCGATCTCCATATCCAAGAGGTCAGCATATAGATTGTCGAGCCATGCGGGACCCATCGATATGCATTTTTCTGCAAGCTCGGCCTTTTTGTCTATCACTATTTTCCTTTCGTATGTGACCAGACCAAAAAACCGTTTTTCCTTTACGATCTTAATCTCCTTCACCTCGTCGAAGCCCAGTATCAGGCATGCTGCTATATCCCCCAGGAAACGGCACCTTTTGGCTATGCGTAACGTCTCCTTGAGCATATGTTTTGGTTGCATGTCAATATCAAAATCAGTCGGCAACATTTCCGATATTCTGATAATCGTAGCGGTGGACGGTGGAGCCACCTCATAACTGACCCCACCGACCACTACAGTCTTCGGCCTCTGTAGTATGGTTTCCGCCACTCTATTTTCTATATTTTTCATTATATTGTCTGTTAATTAGTTGCGTGGGGCAGACTCGAACCACCGACCTCTGGGCCATGAACCCAGCGCGCTACCAACTGCGCCACCACGCGGTGTACGGGAAAGACTTTTCGAATACTCTCCCGTAAATACCTGCTTTCGCCTATGGCGCAACAGGGGCTTTCTTTTTGAACTTAGTGTAAAGCTCGTTATCCGCACATTCTATGATGGTGAATGTTAATGTGGCAAAGTGTCCGTTCGCTTCATCATATCCATCCTGGTAGGAAACACGGGTTTTACGTGCCCTGACTCCAGTACCCCCGATGTTTTTAGGAGTCACCTTAACCGAGTAGTTATCCTCGATCAGCTGCGAGGTAACCTTCAGCTCTTCAGCTGTCGCATCATTCGTAGCAGGTATGAGAGTTGCAAGAAAGGCGAAGTCTGGCTCCACAACCTTTGTGGTTATGGTTATCTCCCCCTCGGTCTCAGCCATGGCCACAATCTTACCTCCGGATTTTTTCTTGATCAGTTTTTCACCTGCAGCTGTCTGCATGGTTGTCGACTTATCCTCGATAACGCCGACACTTACCAGAGTGGCAGCCATTGCGTCTGCTACACCGGTCTTCCCTATTTCGACGGAGCATTCGCTCCAAGACATTATAAGTGGCATAATTTTATTTTTTAAATTGTAATTCTTGAAAATTTTAATTTTACATTTATGAAGTACTGGTCTATACCCTCGGCTTTAAAGCTTTGAATCATTGCGCCAAGTGAAAAATTGTACTCGGTATTTACGATAGAACCGACAGTCTGGTTGGCTATTATTTCGAGCTGGCGAATCCGGGAAGTATGTTTTACCAATTCCCCTGTTGCCTTGTCGGCCACAACATTTGGAACGTAGATGTTTATGTTTATCGCTCCAGTCTGTACCTGCCCGTCCAACCCGGTAAGGAAGCTGATTACGATATCCTCGGCCTTGGAATTGAGCGGCCTCTGCCCCTCCTTGTATACCTTACCTCCAACCGCTGTTTTAAGTGCGCTTGCAACGATAATCCCGGTGATATCATTCTCAACCTCTGATCCTGTCTTTTTCATCGTCTGCTAAATCCCAGTTTATTCATAATTTCAGGTACCAGTCTTTCAGACAGCAGCTCGGCAGATGTAAGCACGTTCCGGTTAAGGGCCTCGACATAGGCAGCGTATTTCATACCTGCCACAACAATAAGGACTATACCACGGCCATTCTCACTTATGAGTTTAGTAGTTAGTGCAGTTCCCTCTTTCACCCCGTCAGTTGCACCTTTGACCTGTTCGAATCCTCCGCTCCTGATCACACGCCCGTTTTTAAGCAGCACGTAACCTATTGAGGAGCGCAGGTTACCGGTTTGGTCCATGTAATCCCCGTTTCCCCTTGCCTCGAGTATGCATTGCTCACCCACATAGGCAAAAGCATTAAGAACGACCTTTTCGTTCCTATCTATACCCTGTTGCAGGTACTGCTCAATCTGCTTTAGTGGTGTGATCTGTTTCACTATACAATGATTTTAACACGTTGCACGGCGTCTAAAAACTTGATATTCTGAGGTAGTACTTGAAAAACACCCAACATTCTACCCCTATCATCTGTAAGCTCTATTCTGCTTGAATCAAAAGAGCGCATCTCCATCAGAACCTCATACGATGCAACAGTGAACTTGCCGTCCTGGTATGTTCCCTTGTTGACATTCGCATTCGCCTTGATTGCACAATCCACGGGGTCGGACCATGAGTCAACGACCGGTATTGGGTCATTATTCACATCCTGTCCTCCCCCTGATTGTACGGAGTAGCGCAACTTTCCATTCACTATCATAGACTGTCCCCCTTATAGCCATATTTCACCTTTGATTCCGCCTGATAGGCACTGTCTCCCCAGTCCCGGTATATTGTCTGAGCCTTTGCCCGCATAACCTCCCTGTCAGTGACAAGCATGTTAAAGTCGACATCGTTCTCAGACACGTTGGGGGCTTTGGATATCCACATCATAAGGTCAGCAAGAGCGAGCTGGTAGCTCTTCGTGTTGTACGTCTCTGTTGTGAATTCAGCGTTAGTATCCAGCCCCCGCACCCTACAGATCATACGGATTGTAAGGGCAGGGACAGGATAGCTTGTAATGCTTTTCAGCGCGTCATAAATAGTATCCATGGCGGTGGTTGTTATGCGCCTCCGTTCCAGGCTACGTTGGTAGTGTTGATGAACACCAACGATGCGCGGTTGATAAGGCCCGGCTGTACGTATGCTTCCGACATTGTCACCTCAAGCTGAGGGTTAACCTCCGAATAAACGGTAGTTTTGGCATAGGCTCCCTGAGACTGTAAGGCATCTGTATTAGGCAACATAGGGACAGGCTTGTGATATGTCCATCCAAGCTGAGGGATAGGAGACAATGTCACAACCTTTTCATTCCAAGGTTTGATAGTGGTTTGCTTTCCGTCTTTACCCTCGATGGTAGCATAAGAATCAAGAACGAGGAATTGAGGGAACCCCTTTCCTCTCATATAGGCATTAACGTTATCAACTGAAAGTACCTCTGATGATGTCATACCTGTTGCGTTTACAAGGATAGAAGCAACGCGTTTTACTGTTGCTGTCTGTGCAAGCAGCTGCTCGAACTTAGAGCTTTCGAGAATGGCCCACATAGGTTTTTTCAAACCCTTCTTTGAGATTGCTTTTTGCTGTTTAACAACATCGGCAATACCGTCAGCAGTTGGATCGCTCCACGCCTTTGTAACTCCTACAAAGTTATCTTCCGATACGTTAAAGTCGATGATATCTGTAGTTGCCATATCGCCCTCTACATCTGCAGGAAATGAATGGATACCTTCGGAGCCGATACGCAAAGCGTCGATCTCAACCTTGTAGTCCATACCATCGTTACAGAACTTGATATCGTCATAGACCATATCAACAAGGTATTTGGCTGAAGCTGTATCTTCCTGATTGGCGGCAGCAATGATTTTAAGGTCATTGTACTCGTTAATCTCCTCCTCACCCTTTTGCCTTGATATTGCAATCTTGCCCAACTTACCTGTCCATGAACCGACTTTTTTACGAGTCTTCAGTGGAGCCTTGGTATTAAAGGCAACACGATCAGCCGATACCGGAATACCCTCGTTCCCCTCGATCCCTTTCAGGTCAAACTTAGGAGAATATTTCAGCGGGAACAGTTTTTGCCATACAAGTCCGCTTCCGGGTTTGTATGAGTTGACTTCGGCCTGCATCCCGACCTGGTCGAGGTCAAATAGTGGTTTATTCATCTGTCCCATAATTACACAGCTTTAATTCCGTTCATAAGTGCCAGCACTTCAGGTGAAGCGTTGACAGTTTCCTTTCTCACATTCGCCCCGTTAATAAGCTTAACGAGTTGATCACCCTTGTCAGCGTACACCTTTGCTCCGGTCAGGAACTCAGGGGTGTAAATTGGGTAAGCAGGTACACCGGCAACGCCGGCAACAGCAGCCTTAAGAACCACGTAATGATCAGCGGCAAGGTTCTTGATTCCGCGATATGGGTCAACAGATGCAAGCAATATCTCGCCTGCTCCGGCATCAGCGGCAACAACCTTTAATGAATCAGGTGTGGCCTCAACAGCATCATAGTAGCCGTAGGCCACCTCGTCAACTGCCTCAACACTTACAACGGCAGACTGAAATAAAACCACGCCCGAGGCGATGGCAATACCCAGCGTTACGGTTACCACATCTTTCAATGCGTTTGTCTTATCTACGGCTGTACATGCTACAGCGATATCTCCATGACCGATCTTGTCGCCTACGGCAACACCGCTGCCCTTGGCAATCTCGATCTCAGTGTCAATAGCGGCAACTGCCTTTACAAGGCGATAAGCCTTGATGGGCTTTTGCAGCCCGGCATCCTTGCCCACAGCGGTACCGGTTGCGATGTCGAAAGTGGGATTGGCCACTAAACCGCCTCCGGATTTCTCAGCGAAAACCTGATCAAATATGATAGGTTCAACTTCGCCGGCACTCTGGTTTTCAAAATTTACGTTCACTTTTTTACTTTTTTACTTTCCTGGAAGCCCAAGTATGGCAGGGGTTTCCGTCTCTGCCTTTCGTGCATCAATTCGCGCCTGAACCTCAGCAGATGGTTTCTGGTCCGCAGGTGTCTTACCGCCTCCAAGAGGTTTGTTAACAACTGCACCCGTAACCTTCTGGCCATTGGCCAAAGCTTCGCCGTCTGTCCTGATCTCTTCAACCCATGCCTCGTACTCAGCGTCATCCTGAAAATTCATCCTTTCAAAATCCTTTTCAATTCTTGCCCTGAAATTTTCAGGAGCCTTGGCTATGGCTTCGGCCAGTTTGGTTTTGCGCGATGTGGCGACATCTTTCCCCTTCATGGTGGCAATCTCCTCGCTCAACTTTTTATTGTCATCGATAAGCTTTTGCGCCCATGCAGGTGTTTTTTCGCCGCCCTCTGGTTCTTTGGGTTTTTCATCAGGCTTTTTACCCGATTCGCCCCCGGCTTCTTCCTTAACGCCGTCTTTCAGGCCATGCTTCTTTTCGTAAGTAGATACGGCCGATTTGGCTGCATCTGTGGCCCGGCTGTCGCCGAAGGAATCAATTACTTGTTGGATAGTAACCCCCTCTACTGCGGCTGTTACAGCATCCTCCGTTGTTGCAGTATTTGCCAATTTCTCGGCTATCCTACTCAATACAGCATCGCTAACCCCCGGAAATTTGGCTTTCAGCGCTGCTAAGATTTCTTTTTTCATCGTTTTTTTTGATAAAATATTCTTTACAAATATAAAATATTTTTTGAATGTGATTATATTGTAATCATATATTTAACGAAAATTTTCTTACTGAATTTCAGGCAGATAACAGCAAAGAATAAATAATATTTGTTTTATTCAATATAATTCATTTTATTTGGGAAACTGAACATTATCCTATGAGCAAAATTTACCGGGTATCATTTGGGGAAGGGCAGGACAAATACTTTGGTTCTCTTTCCGCCATATATGACGTGTTCACCCCCGAGCAGATCGGGTGCAAGGTTGAAAACCTATGGAACATCGGCGTTTCATCCGGAACCCCGTACAACGGGAACAAGTGCACGATAACCCTTGAGAAGCTTATAAGAAAACAAACGAAAAGAGGCAGACAGATATGAAAACAATTTTTGATTTTAACCCGACACCAGAGGAGCTGGATTACTTCTCGAATGATTTACCTCACGATAAGTGGTATGAGCATGCAACAGCAGGTGCCATATACAACGATATTGCCTTTCTTTTCCATATACGGGGTGATATCAAGACCGCAAAGAAGTACGAGGAGTTAAGGGATAAAGAGCCATTTCTAAAGGACGAGTGCCTATAACGCTGTGTTTTTCCTCGCCCTTTCCAATAACGTTTTCAACCTTGCCCCACCATCCTGAATGGACGATAGGATGTAATCATCGGAAAATTTTGTTTTTGTAATACGCCTGATAATGTCTGAAAGCTCCCTGTCTATCTGATCATATTTTCCGTCCAATAATATCGGTCTCAGCTCGTCCAGTATGCTTTTTTCATTCGCACCCGACGCCTTGATCAAATCCCGCAGACTTTTTACCCAATACCTGTATCCGTGCCCTAAAGTAAGCACCTCTTTTGAGTGAGCAGCCTTTCCTCCAAGCCTTTCAATGAATACAGGATAATCGTGACGTGCTACAAACTGGTTGACTACCTCCATCGCAGTTCTCTTAAAGTCCCCCGCGTTGTGTAGCTTTAAATTGCTGAATCCCTTAGCCTTCTTATGCAGCACCTCATGGTACAACGACTCAACCATATACTCCTCATTGAAGTCCAGGCTCTGCTTCTCCGCTATTTTATTAAGACTTCGTAAAATGGTTTGATATGGGTTAAGTATTTCACCGCTGGCAAGAAGTATATCATAATCATTGAGGCCAATTTCACCCTCGTGCTTTGCGTACATCATCGTAATGCCATCTTTATCTTCGGGACGGTAGAACCTTACAATCTCTTTATACTTACCTCCAAAATCTTCCGGGAAAAGCTTGTCATAATCCGCGAATATTCGTGTCAGATCAGCTGCGTTTGCTGCTTTTGTGTCAAGTTGTGGTATCTTGGGCACTATCCCGGCATTGTCTTTAAGAAAATTTGGCAGGTTCTGCGCCGATGCGATCCTGTTCTTGTTGTCCCGGATCCACTTGCCAAAATTATCCGGCAAATCTTTGATTTCGCCATCATATTGCGCCCCCGACTCATCCCCATCGAGTATTCGCTGCTGTTGGGCAATAAAATCATCCTGTGAGGCTAAAACAGGGGTGCAGTTGCACCTGCAGTGCGGATGCCATCCCGCGAACTTGAATTGTTTAGGATATCGGCCCTTCAGGTGGTCACAGATATCGCTCACCGGGTGATTGCCTGACAGGTTGACGTCTATCCCGAGGACAAAGTCAAGCTGCTTCCAGCGCTCGTGGTCTGAGGATCTATATGCCATATTCGTTTCAGTCCTGGTCAACCTCATGGCATTCTTGTAGGAACTCCTGTAAGTACCCTGCCCCGGGTTGAAGTTGGCAGCGTTCTTAGAGAGCTGCAGGTTCCCCCTCTTATCCCTCACCCTGCGGAAAAGTTTGTTGGGATCCTGTAGATAACCCCTGAGGTCCCGGCTCAGATCAGCCGCCGACTTGCCCTGCCCAAGGCCAACATCGAGGCCCATCTCTATCTCGCTTTTAAACTGCTTTGAGTACTTCCATACCCTGTCAGAAAGCCCGAGACCGTTAACCTTACGCCCCTGAAAGGCAGATAGAGCCTCAAGGTTCTGGCTGAAATAGCCGGATAGCTGCTTTTTCGTCAGCTTAGTGGCCGATGCAAGGGCCGACACCATTTCGTCATTTTTTTTGCATGCCAGGAGCCACTCATTCCTGTTACCCTCCTCAATCACCGTCTGCATATTCGAGGAAAACGACCTGATGGCCTTATCGGCCCATCCCTTTAGCTGAGGGTAATCTGAAAAGCGGAACGGTTTGTCAGGGTTTACCGTTACAGAAACACCCATGACACTTGCCTGCTGCACAAGAGCCAGATATAAATCATGTATCTTCCGTGCATGGGCCTCAATGTTGCCATAGTGCTGCTTATCCCAGCTTACCCCGACTTTCTTTGCCATACGATTTTAGTTTAAACTGTAGGTTCAAACACGCTAACCTGAGACTCTGTCTGTAGCTGCTGCACCTCCGCCTCAACGTCTTCAGCTTTCCCGAACCTGCTCACAGGCTCTTTCTGGCTCATGAACGGCTTGCCACCGGTGGCTGTAGAGAGGTTCCCGACCTCCTCTTTCTCGTCATTGATTGTGTAAGGGGTTATCACCTGCTCAACCTGAAGCGTTTCTATATCATTGGCGTATTTAGGGAACATGATCTTCATATACGCCTTGATGATGTTAACCTCACGGTCAAAGGCCTCTATCCAGATCCCCTGCTCTTCGACCACCTTCAGCTGTGCATCTAAAAACATCATCTTCCGCGCCTCACCCGACATGGCGACGGTCTTCATGGCATCAAAGGACATGTCCGGCAGCTGAAGCTGTGTGTAGAACGCCTTGTATAGGTTTTCAAGTTGTAGCCTTAAACTTTCAGTCGCCTGTGGCCAGTCGATGTATTTTGCGTCAGACCCTTTAGGATACTGAAAAACGCTTTTAAAATCGTCATCTTTCTCCTTATCCATATCGATCTCCTCATCTGCAAATACAGCGAAGATTGGTTTGGAATTCTTACGTATGTAGTTGCCATTCCGGGAGAGCGTCCACTCGATCTCATACACGTTGTTTGACGTATCTTCATATATAGGGGTTTTCCTCCAGATATATATTCCGGAAATTTTTTCCAGAGTTATTTCCTCATTAACAAGCTCAACCCAGTCTCCATCGCCCTTACTCCATCTGTAATGTTTGTTTGCCGTATAGGTTTCAAAATACTCCACTTTGCTACCTCCCTCGTCTCGTACGTAACCGACTGACATGGAAATCATATCATCATAGTCATCAAACAGCGGGTACAGGCTTTCTTCGTTCATCGGCGAGTAGTTCTTGCAGCGCAGCTTTAGCTCACATGGCTCACCATAGAAGTTATTAGGAGTCTGGGTGCTATACCATAGTGTAAGCACCTCACAACCGGCATATAGCATTTTCCCACGCTCAATATTGACGTTGTTGATATGGTTGCGTTGGAATATATTCTCCATGATCATTGCCGCCTTTTTCTCCCCCGGCTTTTTTGCCTTGTATACCCTTTTAACCGGTATGCCGAATGCCAGCTGTGTCATCTTGCCTACAGCTCCTTTCTGCATTGCAACCGTGATGCGCGTTACCTTTTCGACAACGCCTTTTTTCGTTTTATCAGTGTACGATGCATCGGTCATTACCGGGTGCTTTTTGGGGTTGTACTCCTTTTCCAAATCACTCCAGGGCGGAATGACAATACTCTTCTTCTGCAGGTCGCTAATGATGTCTTTGATAGGCCTGCTGCTGTCCGTGATCTCCTCAATTGTTGCCATGTCTTCTAATATAATTCGTTATACAATCGTTCTTTGTTGATTTTCTTCTTGTTACCTTTCAAGTGATAGTCAATAGCGTAACAAAGTAGGTCAACATATTCATCATGCGGTTTATTTGGGAATCCGCATACTTCCTCAATGAATTCCTCGTTCCAGATATCTCCCACAAGTATCACCCTGCCACACTCAACCGTTGGGGAAGCGGCGTTGAGCCTTGTCTCCTTGTCATCGGTCGGTGAAGGTGTCTGCGTGATGTTCAACGATGTTATTTCCTTTAACTGGTCAATGACAGATATACCGTTTGCCTTTGGCTCTATACGCAGCGAGCTCTTGCTCGTATATCCGGCCGAAATGACGAATGGTGGCAAAAACCTGCATAGATCCGGAAACCTCATGTATACTTTTTGTGCCTTTGTAATGTACAGGTCGTTCCCTATCTTACACGTAGCGATGAAACCTGACGGGTCGTTATCCGTATTCTGGGTAAAGGCAGTATCTCCAAAGAAAATAACAGGCTCTCCCTGATATATCCGGCCAAAGTCCCCCCTGTTGCAGTACCTGAACCAGTCCTTTTTGATTATATTACCGCCATCCGATACCGGTAACTGGCCATACTGCCCGTCATACGCACGCGTACCGAGGTCAATCTTTGCCTCGTCAAGTGCTTCTCTGGATAACCTCACCGGGTCAAGCAGCCCGTTTATATATCTTGCCTTAAGTTCAGGGGGTTGTACACAGTCAGACAACTCAGCCGGTAGGCATATGTGCTTGATCTTATCCTTTTTTGTTTTAAGCAAATGCCCTGTCACGTCGTCCGTGTGCAGCCTCTGCATAATGGTGATGGTCGGGGTATTTTCCTTATTTACCTTTCTTGACGCAAGTGTCTTGGTGTGCTCAACTGCCTCAACCCTCTTTACCGCAGATGCAGCCTGAGCAGGGTTTTGCGGATCGTCGTTAATAATTACGTGGCCATGCTTACCGGTAATGGTACCCCCGGTTGACGTTGTATATCTCGCTCCTGCCCTGGTATTCTCGTATGAGCTTTTGGCCCCTTTGTCGGGTCGGATTATAACCTCAGGGAAAAGCAGCCTATACTTGTCAGAGGTGATGATATCTCTGCTTTTTACCGCCTGCTCTATGGCAAGGTCGGCAGAGTATGAGTTTGTGATTATGCGTATTGTTGGGTCTTGTGTCCACAGCCACGCCGGGAACATGATTGTTGTGATTGTTGACTTGGTTGTGCCCGGGGGTATGTTTATGACGATATCGTAGGGCTTTTTTTCACGCCTTACGATGTAACCGGCAAGGTACTGGAGCTCGTCGCATAAATACCTGATATGCCAGTTGTATATCGGTTCCTCTTGTATGATGACGGACCAGAAGCTCCGCACAAACTCAAAAAACGTTTTCTTACAAGCAGCCCGCTCAAATGCAATGAGCACATCATTCGATATATTAATTATTTTGTCCAATTTTCCGCGCTAAAGCCAATATCTGTTGCAGCTCGTCCTCAGTATAGTCGTCAAGGTTTATCTTAACTCCACTCGACATCAGGTCCCGTCCGTTCTTACCGGTAAGCTCTGTTTTTTCAGGTGCGTAAAGCCCGAGCAGCTTTCGGCGTTCGATCAGCTGTTGACGGATCTCGGCTATGTACGACACGTCGCCCAAGGCTGTCACGTTCTTGGTAGATTTCTCGATCGAATATGTTTTGATAGTATCGTTAGGCTGGGCTTGTTCTGATTCTGCTGGAGCCACTCCAAACCCAATCTTTGCAATGCCTTTTACAGGATCTTTCTTTGATGGACCTCCCTTTTTCTTTTCCGCCGTTACCTTGTAGTCGGTCTTTGATTTCTCCCACTGCTCCCAAAGCTCTTTTATGGTATCGTCGATACGTGTAAGCTCGAGCTGTACTGCCAGGTCAGTATCCTCGATCCGGCTTTTCTTCCATTCGACCAGCAAATACTGGATGTCTGAATGAACGGTTTTAGTTGACAGGGTTTCCAATCCCAGGCGTTTCATCACTTCGCCCTTTATCGAGCGTATGCTATGCCCTTTTTTGTACAGGTCTGCCGCAATTTCAAGCCTTGCCTGTCTTACCTGTATCCTCTTTTGTATCTCTGCCTTGCTCATTTGAATTCACATTTAAAGCCCCGATCCTGAAGCTCTGAAAATAAACTGGCCAACTTCTCCACATCCTCGCACTCCACGAACAGCCTTGTAGAAATCTGCTTTTTCTCATCTCCCCCGCTCGATTCTCCCTCGTCATCTTTTTCCCATTTCTCCAAGCCCCATTCTTTCAACAGTTCATCGTCCCACTCGTTGGCCAGTAGTTCCATATCCCATTCTCCATACCCCAGATTATCCTTTATGATGAACTCCTTTTGCTCCTCCTCCGATAGTTCGGTCGCCTTGACGATAAAGGCAGTTGGTGCTTCTTTCCATTTATCCCAGGATCCGTTAAGAAGCCGCTTTTCAGCATCGGTCTTTTTGTTGTACCCCTCAAGGCCCGACAGCCTCTTTATGATATCCTCGATACTCAGGCCGGCAATAAAGCTAAGCGCCCGGTACCGCATATTGCCCCCGAGCGCTTTATATGTTTCGTCAACGATTATTGGACGGAGCCTTAGCATCTTCGGGAAAACGAGGATCGAGTTTACAAGCTCCTCGAATCGTTCATCCCTTATCACACGTGGGTTTGAGCTGTTAACCTGTACCTGAGACAGTTTAACCTCCTCCAGATTATTCTTTGTATTCATGGCCATGTCATTTTTAGCAAAGATAATAAAATGATTATATTGTAATCACTTTATAGGCAAAAAAAATCACCGGCCCTTTATTGCCTCATGCAATAGGTTCAGGGTGCTGTTTTTCAAAAGATTCTCCGGGGTGACACGGAACACCCTCCACCCCTGCAGCGTGGCCGCATTGTACTTTTCCATATCATTCAGAAAACCCTCGGCCGAGTTGTGCCGTCCTCCAATGGTTGTTATCTTCTCACCGGTGCGCTTGCTTTTGTATGTACGCTTTTTGAATGCCCCTCCCTCAACCTCGAGGGCGATCTTGTGCGTAGTGATGGCATAGTCAAAGCGCCACATACGTACTTCATCAAAACGGTACTCCTTCACCACCTCAATCTTCATGTCCGACTTACAGACGGCCGTGAACATGTCGAATTTGGCCGGTTTTACCGTGGTAGGTTGCTTTATTCTTGTTTTTCTGGTCTCCATATCATTCATGCGCTAAAAGGATTAAACAAGGTCTTTTTTTGCCGTTTTCGTTCTCGGCTTCCTTATGGGTTTTGCCTTTGCCTGTGTGTCGAGGTCCCGGTAGAACACCATCGTGTCCCTCATGGCATTAAACATGATTGAATAAACGAAGTCACGCACGGCAGACGGCAACTGTGACCGCTTGTAAACGATAAGTAGATACTCAGAAGAAAGAGAGTCGACGTTTAAAAGTGACCGTTCGGTCAGGTACTCATATGGTCCTCGCCTCAGCTTCATCCCGGAGCCTGCCTTCTCCAAGGCATTTGTCCGGCTGTTCTCAACGGACCAGATCTTGTTTTTAACCATCTCCTTACACTTGTTATCGTTCAGGATCTCTTCAACTGTCGTGAACCGTTTTTTTGGTTCTTCCTTAGGCGTTTCTTGTTTCTTCATTTTCGTTTACTTTGTTTGTGTTTACTGATTTATGTATGTGATACTCAACACCGCAATTGGCGCACTTGCCAACTACGTCAATGTCTGTACTTTCCGAGAGCAGGGCCTCTTTACGGTCTAACTCGCTTTTCAGGTGCTCGCTGTATCCAATGAGCCCTATGACTATAACTCCAAGAAAGCACATGGCTATTCCGAGTAGTAAAATGATTGTTTTCGGTTCAAGTGTTCCCATTATTTTCTGTTTGTTAATATATCCTTTATGATGTTGATGTATTTCTTGGCCTCTTTCTCGGTTCTGAAATAGTTGCCAGAATCGTAGTACTTTTCGTCATTGATGTGACGGTAATCAAAGCCTCGGAAAATTACAAATTCCCCAAAATTGTTAAGTATGAGGTAATAATATTCCTCCCCATGTTCAGCCCTCCATCTGGGCTGCTTTTCGTTAAATTCTTCTGTGATGTTCATGGCTTTCAGTATTTAGTTATATATTTATTCATTAATTATTAAATTTTTACATTATGCAAGACGAACATAAACAGTATCTTAAAGAGATCGCGAAACAGGCGGCTGACTTAATAAATGCAGCTACTGAAAAACGATGTACCTTTTATCAACACATTCTCCTGGTTTCTATAACTGTTTTTGCCATTGTTATATCTCTCCATAAAAGCAACTCAGGCGGAGGGTTCATAAGCTACATATTTGCTTCTTCGACGATCTTGCTTGCTCTCGGTGTGCTATCTATTGCCTTAGTTTATAAAGACAACATGTGGTATGCAGAAGAGGCCCGTAACGCATTTGCGGCTGAAGCTTTAAAGGCAATTGATGAGAAAAGGGCAGTCTCAATTGTAAGTGGAAAAATAAAGCGTAGAACAAGAATCTTTGAATATGTTGGGAGCGTTTCACTTATTTTATCTGCTATAGGTTTTACCTTGTATTCTGTGATCGGAGCATTTTCTTAGGCATTATCAATTTATTATTCAGCTGTT
Source organism: Bacteroidales bacterium (assembly GCA_041659025.1). GTDB lineage: Bacteria > Bacteroidota > Bacteroidia > Bacteroidales > UBA932 > Bact-08. The sequence goes on from JBAZZA010000004.1 coordinate 101,233, forward strand.
TTCATTCAGTTTTTTTATATCTTTGTCGCGCGACACTCTCAACTTCGGGAGTATCTCAAAATAAACTTTTAAAAAATGTAGATTATGATTAATTTTATTATTGTTACATTTTTGAGTTGACTTCTTTATCGGTCGTTCGATTGATTATGGAATCAACTCAAAAATTGATTTCTTAAGAAATAACTCGTAGAGTTTCCCCTGCTTCGGCGGGGTTTTTTGTTGCCGTTAGTGATGTTCATTGCCTTATCTTATTGTATCTGGTAAAGAGAACCTGATTCCGCCCGTAAAATAGGTTTTTCCGTTCTTACTGATTAAAGTATACCTGGAATACCCCAATTCACTATAATACTCTGACTTTATACAGATAATGGGTTTTTCTGCTTTCTCAATCCACTTCGTAGTCTCGACTTCTGCAGTGAATAACTCTTGACAGGAACAAAGCAAGACGATTGCTAAAATTGTTAAAATCTTTTTCATATTATTTTTTCTTTATTTGTACCATTTCCCGCCACAATAGCGACAGTAATAACCGAAGCGGTAATCGCCAGTTACTTGATTGATTTCTTTCACCGCAAGCTGGCAATGACAGAATAGTTCTCCGTCTTTTTCTTCCGGCTCGGCAAGAATGTTTTGGTAATCCCAAAAACTGAGTTTTCCTTTTGCTGGAATTGGCTCCGGAAACTTAATTGGATTTGCAAGAACCCAGTTCCATATAACTTTATCCTTCTCCTTATGAACGAATGTGTGGCCTACGAATGTACCTTCTGATTTTTCTGCCCAAATGCTTGGGTGATTGATAACGCAGTCAACGATTTCAACAGAGCCAATGATAGCGCCATTTACTCCTTTAAATGCATCTAATTTATTATTGCTATGCACATAAGCATTTTGATATGGTGTAAGAGCCATATTATAAAATCCCGATACCGGTCTGGCGCTTGAATGAATCAACACCCTGCCTCTAAAGTTCGTTTTCCAAGTCCTATTCTCAATATCCTTGATACCCTCTACTATGAGGGATGCCCAAGGCTGTTTTACTGTTAGTGTTTTCATATCAATATCTGATTTACGGTTTATCCACTAATTCAAAGTCGTACACCCATACGAAAGGGTTGGACTCCCAAATTCCTTTGCCATCAATACGGTCAATCAACTTGGCATAAGCTTTAATAGGGCACTCTTCTATGATGTCTGACGATATGCGCCATGACTTCTCCGCCTGAAAAGCAATGAAGCGTTTTTGCACCCTCCCATCGGGGCGAAGCCAATGATCGGCAATAATCCCCTCTTTCAAGCAATCAGCCTCAGATATATCCTGCAATCTCTCTGCTCTTACACCTGTGATTTTGATGAAGTAGCGGGCTGCTGATTCGGGCATGAAGAGCTTGTTATTCCAAGCCCCCTTAACCTCCGGGTTTTCTCCTAAAAATCTCAGGTAGCTACAATCGGAATTATCATATTTTCTAAAAACTCGGCCGGACTTGGCAATTACATACGGCTCTTTCAGGTAAACCACTTCGCCATGTTTATATTTAGGTTTAATCATAAACTCTCCGCTTTCGTCCACGTCTGTTTGTAGTTCCCATCTCCACTCTCCTGCTTCCGATAAATATGGAGGGTGACTAAGCCCCCAATGGCATAATAACTTTCCATAATGCTCTTTATTGCCAAAATGGTTTATTATTCTCCTTGTCTGTGTCTTTTCCCCTGCCACTACCTTGTTAAACAGGGGTTCTATAAAACATATTCCTTTCATTCTTCGCTCATTATTTTAGTTGGCTTTCCTGATTCAATAGCAGGCAGCATAAGTTGTCTGATAGATATAAAAATAGGTTTAGGTTCTTCGCATACCTCATCATCAAAGTCTTCGCGCTCATAAGCTTCGATTTCTTCGTCCCATTCAGTTTCAGGAATTTCCTCTACTAACTTAATTTCGTCAGGATCTAACCCCAAAAATTCGATTGCTTCCTCCTGTGTATCAGCTGCAACCCATTCCGTTTCGTTAATTACGAATAGTTTCATTTCTGTTCCTCCATTGTTTTACTTTTCAGCCTACGAAAATGCCCCTTGTAGGCACTATTGCTCTTTACCAGACGGGCAATTTCCGCCTGTTGTTCTTTATATCCTTTCTTATAGTAATCCAAATCGCCCTGCATCTGGACATAGTTCTTCGCCATAGCCTCTGTTGCATCTGCAATCCGCAGAATGGCTCCAAATTGGAGTTCTTCGTTTGACAGGGTTGCGTTATCAGTCTGTACTTTAACCCAGTTCTTACGGCTTTCGTCTCTATAATTCTTTTGTGGCATATAACCTTAATTTTAAATATCGTTTTCCGAGTATGCAAGTGAGAAATCCCTTTCAATTACACGGTTGCAAGGGATGATCTGGGTGGAATTGACCGTTGCCTTAAAGCTGACCGGTTTATCGTTATCTTCCTTTTCCCTGCTTTCACGTATGGTGTTGAAGATCCAGTCATTTATCAGGACCATGGCACTATCCACGTCCTTAGCCTGAATGACAAACGAGTACTGGCTTTCATATTCATCTGTCAGGACGTTGGTGATTATCTGGTAGAAGTTCTTTACCGGTGAGCTTGGCTCCTCGACCGACTCAGTTCCCGGATTCTCGTCCTTGATTAGCTTCTTGAGGCTGTCGTTGATCATTATGCACTGCTTGTATTCTTTCGCCTGCTTGATGTAGAAACTACCCACGTAGTTAAGTTCAACATAGTCCTTGACAATATCGAGGGCCATTTCAATCCCTGCAGCATACAGCAGGAACTTCACGCTTTTGCCGTTGATTTCGATGTTCACGCTCCATGGGTACATATGTGTGTTTCTCACAAGCCCTGCCTCGCGTTTCTGGTTACTTACCTCCACCTCGGTGATGTCTCCGGCCTGGAGGTGGAACATGATCCTTGAGAGTAAGTCGCCCTCGATCAGGTTCCCCATGTTGGCGATTACCTCGTTTCTATCAATAGAAACCACCTCCGCTGTGTCTTCATCGACAAAATCCTCTTTCCAACATCTGAGGAGGTTTTTCGCCAGAAACTGACCGAGCATTTTCTGCGGTTCGCTTGTTGTAAAACGTACCTCGTTGATACGTGTCTCGATGTGCTTTTTAAAAGTTTGCTTTTTCATTGTTTTAATTATTTATTGGTTCTTAAATTGCTATTTTCATTTCATATAATTCTACCAGTCCCGCAGCTAATGCCTCACATAAGACAGTTGACATTGTCACCTCAACGGCATTACCTATGTACTTTTTCTGTTCCGACTGAGTGCCAATTAGAATATAGTTTTCTGGAAAACCCATGATTTTTTTGAGCTCCAATATCCTGAGCATACGCATGAGAATGTCAACAATTCCATACATGGCCATGAATTCCTTTATTTTAACCATGATCGGGCTGTCGGTAGAGTATATCTCATAGATAAATACCCCATCCTCAGTACAAATAAAAGAGGGCTTTTTCTTACTCTCAGAGCAGGTGGAAATTATGTAAGGAGGCCGCTTGTCCATCCTGGCAATGAGAGTAAAACAAGGCTTTTCAATATTACCGCCAGCAGAGCTGAATTGTGGGTTCATTAGGTAGTGCCATTTTCGGTTTGCCGTGATTGTCTGTGCCGGTTCGTCGATGCTGCTCCCGATGTTCCTAAAATTGGTATTCATTACCCACCCAGAAGTGGCCAAGGGCTTGATGGTGGCAAGGCTATACTTCGGGTTTGTTGTTATGGCTCCAACCGGGTTATCAACACTTGCAGGTTTTGACTGCCCGAACTGTTGATCAATAAATCTGGTTTGCACCAAAGCCGCAGTATCCTTTGTCCGAAGTGTCGGGCATGGATTTTCGATTGACGAAACATTCGCCCCGTTTCCGTAGTAGCAGGAAACAAATGAATGATGATCTTTTGTGGTTATTGCACCTGCGGGACCGTCAATGGATATATTTTTGCTTTCGGGATGACCAGAGTAGTATTTAGACAGGAAGTGAACGCTACCTATTCCGATCCGACCTTGACAACTCACTACAGGAGAAGGATTATCCAGACTCGGGGCCACATATTTTTTAGTCTGGCTCATTGAGTTGTATTTCACCAGAAACGCTTTTTCACCTCCGGCCACGAACCTAAGAAGTCCTGAATATATTCGTTCATGGGTTGCATCAACAAGGGGTTTCTTTCGGTCAAAAATGGATTCTCCCTCGTCATCGAAGTTCAATACCTCACGAACAGCCCTCCATTTTTTCAGCTGCTTCCCGAATAAGTTATTTTGGGGATTTTCCGCGTGTGTCTGCTCTGGCCAATATATTTCAAGCCCGTGGGATGCAAACTGACCGAAGAAACGTTTTCGTGTTGTAAAGGCTCCGAAGTCTGCCGCATTCAGTATTTTGTATTGGAACCTATATCCGTAGCATTTTACCGAGTTTACCCACTTAGCATAATCACTCCCGGAAGTCTTACTTATTGGTTTCCCGTTTTCGTCGAGCGGCCCCCAACTCATGAATTCCTCCACATTCTCGATCTGGATATAATCTGGCCTCAGAGCCTCAATGTAAGGGAACAGGTGATCTGCAAGAGTACGACTGTCGGCATCGCGTGGTAGCCCCCCTTTTGCTTTGCTGAAGTTGGTACATTCCAAGCTTGCCCATAGTACTACTTTTGCCTCAGGGTACATAGCTTTCATTTTTTCCACATGCCCAACCAGGCGTGTCCACCGAGTAGACTTATATAGTTGAGTAATATCCTCCGTGAAATGTAGCGTCTGTTTGTGATTGCTCTTATGGCTCCTTATAGCATTTTCGTCATGATTAATACAGGCTGAGACAATTGCGCATTTACGCCCTTTTACCCGCGCCTTGTGAACTCCTGTAGAGGTTCCACCCGCCCCACAAAATAGATCTACGTATATTAGTTTTATGTTGTCGTTTTGGTTCATTGTTGGTTTATTGATTATTGGTTTATTTTATTTTTAACTTCTCGCACCAATCGTGGTTAAGTAGCTTGTTGTATTCTGAAAATTTACATCTGCAGAGTATCGGTTTTCCGTTGTACCCTATATTGTGAAAATCGTAAGCGTGCTGACAGTCTCTGCATTTGAATACTTGTTCGTTTATTTTCTTAGCCACTATTGTTATGTTTAATCCTGAAATAGAGGGAGCGTGTTCGCCGGTTTGCGCATGTATTTTTCCTTTTGCCTCTCCAGGCTGATCCGTACTTCCCTTATCGCCCTCTCACGGCCGGCAAGGCTGTCGATATAGTCGTCAAGCTCGTCTACGGTCTTGGCAACGTAATATCCCTCGCTCGTTGCGATCAGGAGGGGGACGAGGTTGTTTGTCCGGATATAGTTGATGATCTTACGGACGCGCGGCTCGTTGATCTGCCGGCCGTGTGCCCTCATGCCCCTTACGATCGAAACGTTAGTGATGGCATTTTCACGGCCAATCTTGGTCTCCAGTCCTCTTATCACTATAGGCAAAAGGGTGTTCAATTCGTAATCATTTAGCTGCTGTGTCTGTTCCCTGAATCCGTTTAGCATAATTACCTCCTACTTGATAATATTATTTAAATCTTCATGGCTCAGGCTATCCAAAAATCTCTCGGCAAGAATGGTTTTTGCCTCATTGATAATGTTTAGCTCTGCCTGTACTGAATTGATAATGTCAACTATTTTCTTTGATTTAAGCTTCTTTTCAACCCGTTTCTGAGCCTCCGCCCTTAGTTCAATCTTGTCTACAACCTGAATCAGACCCTTAGATTTCAGGTATTCATAAGTACCTACAAGGGCGTAAGAGTAACCTTGCTCCCTGCTCAGCCATGCGTTCCTCAAATTTTCTTTCTTGATTTTTTCTATTTCGTCAGCGGTTGGCTCTGTCTTTTGTGTAATCTGCTTAATTTGCAGGGTTTTAATGGCCTGTTGACGTTCGGGACTTGAAACATAGGATTTAATCCAGTCTAAAAATGTGATTACATTAAGTCCGTAATATTTCCCATATTCTCCCTTTACACCATTCGTTAGGGCAATATTTACCTCGCTGATGGTCAGGTAGTCAAAATTCGTTTTTAGCTCATTCGCAAATTCACATGACATAAAATTTATATCAAAGGCCGTTGCCTCTTGTCCCCTGAGGAGGTGTATGCGGGCTATTATGTTTTGCAAGCTGTCGGTAACGTTATCGGCAACCCGTATTCGCGGACTTTGCGCCGCCTTAATTATTAGCGAATCCATTTTTTGCGTTATTTAAAGCACTCATCATTTTTTCAACTTTAGACAGGGGCTGGCCCGCCGACACTTTTTTCTCTTTCAGCCTATCGACTACCCAGTTTTTGATAGCCAGATAGTCGGACTTATATGTTTTCCCTTTTGATCCTTTGTAATTATTCAGGATATTAATTAGCTCAGGGGCGTCTTGGCCGTAGTCGCAGCACAGTCTTTCATACTCCTTTTCTGTCATGGTGACGTAGTCCGCATACTTCAATTTTCCATTTTCCCCCATACCCCCTTTATCATTAGAATTACTTATATTACCTATAGAGTGAATTTCATTTTCATTTTCAGAGTTTGCTTGAAGATTTGCTTGAGCAAAATCTTCATCGCTAACCTCCTTTTTTCCTAATGATTTTTTTCCTCCTTTTTTTCCGGATATTGCCCTATTAATGCTGGTTTGATAATCTTTTACCATGCGTTTTTGGGTAAGGCAATCATCTTCTAAAAGCAGTACACCCTCGTCTATTAACTCGGTCAAAGAAGAGCTGATTATGCTAACATCGTATGGCAAATGTTTAACAAGCATGGAAGCAAAATTTAATATTTGCTTGTCCGTTTGCTTATGTTTTTGCTTAAGCAAAATTTGTCCATACTGTTCTGATTTGTGCATAAGGCACATTATTCGGATATACACCCCTGTTGCCTGGGCAGAGCACTCGGCAAGCTTCTCATCCGTCAAGAAATCTTGGACGTACAGAGGTAAATATGGTTGATCTCTTAATGCCATGGTGATTATTAGTTACTGTTAATTATAGGTTAGTAAGGCAAGTCGTCTGTACCATCTGCCGCAGGCATTCCGTCCACCGTTTGAGGCCCGGGGGATTTGTCCTTAAATGAAAACTCAAGGGCTTTGCCCAGATATCTCTTTTCCACCTTACGTTCTTTCTCCTCCTTCGACTGGCGCACGTAGATGGTGTGGGTGTTGCCGTATTTGTCCGGTTGTTTCATCCTCGAGGCGGTAAAGGCGAGGTATCTTTTCTTCGTTTCCTGGTCCTGCTTCACTGCTGCAGGCGGGATGTCGTCAAGGCATATGCTGCCATTCAAATAATCGAAACTCATAATTGTTTATTGTTTAATAGGTTTATAATATTGTCTATCATGGATGTCTCCACCTCTTCCCTGGCACCGGTGATGGCGTTGCACATTGAGCGTTTCTCGTCGATAAGCTGGTATATTGACTCGTCTATGGTGTTTCTGCCGAGGAAGTACGTACACTGTACAGAGTCTGTTTGTCCGATCCTGTGCGCCCTGTCCTCGCACTGCTCGCAATCTGCAGGGTGCCAAGGCAGTTCTATGAAAGCAACCCGGGAGGATGCCGTCAGGGTAAGGCCCACTCCTGCCGCTTTTATCGAGCAGATGATTACCTTTTTTGAATCATCGTTTTGGAACGATTCCACGGCTTGCTGTCTCTCTGCGGTGTTATCCTCGCCTAAAACGGTCAAAGCCTCGGGGAACGCAGATTTCAGGGCATTGGCAACCTCTTTGAGGTGGCAGAAAAGAATTATTTTTTCCTCTGCCTCGACAATGTCATTCACGTAGTCCACAACGTCGGCGATCTTGCCCCGGGCAGATACGTTTTTAAGGATGCCAATCCGTACCATGATCTCGCCCTTGAGGCTCTTCCTGACCTGCGCATCCGTGGCGTTGCGATATTCTACAAGGTATGTGGCAAGGTCGGCCATGGCAACATCGTACTCCGGCTGTGTCGTGATCTCGCACGAAACAATCTGACGCACCTTTGCCGGCAGCTCTTTTAAAACGTCAAACTTCTCCCTGCTGAAAAAGCAGGTTGTCCTCAGCTTATAGTTTAACTCTCTGTAATATTTTGCTCCGCAGTATCTGTCCTTATATGTTTTCTGCCCTCCAAGATCCTTTAGTCTGTCGATAATGGCCAGTTGGGAAATAAGATCCTTTTCCTTGTTAACCACCGGTGTTCCGGATAGCAGCATCACTACGGGCTTGCCGTGGGCCACTCCCGCTACAAACTTTGACTGTTGAGCTGCCGGATCCTTAACCCTGTGACTTTCGTCAACAATGATCGAGCGGAAATATTTGATGTTCCCGGAAAATTCGATGTCCGACAGTTTCATTTTCTGTCCTCTCGGTGTGTTAATCTTCCGGACAAAGTATTTGCCCAAGCTCTCATAGTTGGTGATGAATACATTCACAAGCCCGGCATCGTAGAAATACGGCCATGTGTTTTTTATACCATCTGTAAGTATTTCCGCTTTTTCGTAGGTGAACTTGCTCCACTCTATCTGCCAGTTGTACTTCAGTGATGCCGGGCATATCACAAGACACGGGAAAGCGTTCAGTGCAACAACGGTGGCCATGGCCTGAATTGTTTTGCCTAAGCCGGGTTTATCCCCTATGATGAGCCTTTTTGCCTGTATTGAGTATGCTATGCCCTGCTTTTGAAAATCATAAGGGGTAACTTTTAGATTGATCGTTTGTAGAAGTTCCGGCATTGGAGGTACCTCTCCGATATATTCCGGAGTGACATTGTCCATGTTGGTAAAATCATAACTGTCGATAAGCACCTGGATGATCTGCTCGTTCTCCGGTGAGGACGGGATGAACCACTCCCTTGAGGATTTATTGTACAGGCTGCCTTTGGCTCCTTTTATGACATAGCTTATTCGCCTGTCATATTCGAACCTGAGCAAATACCCGTCTTGTACTGTTTGAATCGTTCCCATCAGAATATTCCCTCACTGTTAGAAGATTCGTTATTGCTGATAAACTCTTTCGGGCCTTTACGAGTTCTCGTGTTGTCAAAGCCCTTGGTGGCATCCCTCTCACTTTTCGCGTTGCTCACCAGTGTACGGCACCAGTCGAGCTGGTGTGTCGCTGTGCGGTTGATCCTCTCGCAGCGCAGGCTCAGGTAATTGTAGTCCTTACAGGCTGACTCAATGAGCTGCTTCATCACAAGTGCCGGGAGTTGTTGTTTGACCGTGTCTTTCAGTATCCCAACGATCTCGCTTTTCATGAAGCTGTCACGGTGGTACTCGGCATCTGCCCGCATCTTGCAGCTTCTGGAAACTATACCGGCAAGCATGTCCCCACGCTCGAGGACATCCTCAAGCTGCTCTGAAACCGTTTCGTCAAGGTATTTCTGCATTTCCTCAACTTCCATGAGGATATCTTCAAATGATGCTATATTGGTTAACATGCTACGGGCCTCCCATTACCGAAAAGGAGCCACCAACGGAATGCAAGGTTCGTATACTTGTCTTTCCCGGATTGGTAAAACTCACTTTCCCGTGTTGTGAATATTTTAAATATCTTGAAGTTCTTTTTTGAAATCCCGATAAGGATATCCTTATCCGTTTGGGCTATGTCCATATACCAGGCTCTCTGGCGGTCATAGTCAAAATGCAGGCACGCTGCCTCAAACTCTGACTGTGACGTGGCCGTTGTGCTTTTCAGGTCAGCCCCGTGCTTTAGCATTTCGGCCCAAAAATCCCATTTGCACCGTACATTAAGGGAGAAAGGCAGGCCACCATAAAGTATCTCCATCTCCCTGCTCATCTCTGCCTGCCCCGTTGAATGCTCCAGAAGTGCATTGCACAACTCGTCCTGGTAGAAAGCCTTTTTCATCTTCAGTGCAAGGTCAAAATCTGTCTTTTGGTATCTCACGTCGCCCACAGTGTACTTGAAGTAATCGACACGCTGCGGTTCAGTGATCATTGCATCTATCAGACTGCCGAACTTGTATGCTTCGGTAGGGTCAGGCATCTCCCTTGGCCAAAGCTGCTGCTTCAACCAAGAGAGGTCGCTGTTCGAAACTTCCGGACGTTTATAGTAGTCTGCCTCTGACATGGTTATTTTGCTTTGTAAACGTCGTTGTACTCAATGAGAACACTATCAATCAGCTCACCGGTTTTAACGGCATGGTCCTCGCAGAACTTCTTCATCTGCCCGATTGTCTTTTTCTCTATCTTTTCCGGATCCAGATCCTTACCCTCATGCTCAAACCAGAACTGGAAAATCAAGGAATAACCCACCTTGTTTTTAACGATGATTTCCGTACCGGTTTTTACTTTCGGTGCTTCGGTGGCCGCTGCTGAAAATAGTGCCCCCATGCTTGCCTGTGTTGTTTCCCCGGCAGCCTGTGTGGCGGCATTGATCTCAACGGTTTTTGATGCTTCATCCTGCTCCTTTTGCAAAGCTGCAGTAGCTTCCTCTTTCCGCTTGTTTTCCTGCTCCAACAGCTTTGCCTTTTCCTCCTCGTCAGCCTTTGCAAGATCCTCGAGCTGTTGTTTTTTTGACGGTAGTTTGTCAACTGTCTCCTTTTGGAAAACCGTCATTATATTGCGGTACTCGTTGGCGTAGTGAACGTAAAGGGCATCATCCTGCGCAACTTCTAAAATCAGGGCATTTATTTCCTCAACCTTAAGTATGGTACTGCTGACGCTGATTCGTAGCTCCTGCAGGTGTCTGGGGGTAAACATCGAAACCGGGGCTGAAAATTTCTGGGAGTCAACCTCAAATTTCTCAAGAGTGAGAGTGTCAAACAGCTCGTTGACTTTTTTCTTTTTGCTGGTTATAAACTCGTAGAACGCCGTTCCAAGAGCGGTTTTGATTGCCTGCCTTACTGCAATAACCTCTTTTTCCCTTGCCAGTTTTTCAGCTGCGATACGATCCTGCTCCTGCTTTTCTTTCATCAGCTTTGTGGCGTAGTCGTCCCTGAGCTTCTGTACCTCATCCACCTTTGCCTTGATTGTTGTTTCGCAACCGGTGAACTGCTTTTTCAGCTCGTCCATCATCTGTGTGAAAGGTTTGCGCTTTTCATTGATGGCGGTGATTGTCTTTTTTGCCTTGTCGGTGTATTCGGCCATCTGTGCATCGAGAGCGGGTGTCATACCGGTAGTGGTATGAGCGGTTATCAGGTCATCAGCTGCCTTGACGGCCTTTTCCTTACTGCTGATATTTGCTGTCAGGGTTGCAGGGGCATCCCCTATTATCTTTTGAATCTCCGTAATGTTCGGGAGAGTCTGTAATGCTGTGTTTGTATTTGTTTCCATTAAAATAATCCTCCATCTTCTTTATTTTCAATTACAACTGTTTCAGTTTGCCGCTGTTCTACCTGAGTGCCGCTTCGGACAGAATAATTACTATCCTTGTTTTCGTCATCTTCCTCATCGAAGTCTGTCTCTATCACAGCTGAGCCAGAGAGCCTCAGTTTTGTATAAGCTCTCATGGCTTGCTTAATTGTCTTCGTTTCCAAAAAACCCGGATCTATCTGATTGTCGTTTGAGCTGTAAAGAGCGTTGGCCCTTCTGCTTTCCTGATCTCCTGATTTTGGAATAGAATACTCTTTCAACCTGGCGATATCATCTTCAAGTAGCCACTTGAAGTCGAGCCCGTCCTTGGGTAGGTGGATGGCCACCCAGCAGCCCACGATTTCTTTAGATTGCCTCGGAATTGCTGGGACGTAATCAACGACAAGGATACCTCTATCGTTGGTTCGCGGTTGAAAATGATCACCCTTGTAAAACACTATTGGGTTACTCATTCGGACAATCTGCCCGGCCCTGATGCGTAGGTTCAGTTCCCCATAGGTGGTGATTACAAAACGGGCTATCTGTACCCAGCTTGCATTCTGTGCAGTTCCCATGTTTGCGCCCCTGCTCTCCATGTATGCTTCCGATTTAGAGCCGGATTGGATACTGAGGTTGTTGATGGCTATCTCCATGAACGTTGAGAAAAGCGAGATTTTAGTACAGGCCTTCAGTTTGCTCTTAGGCTCGGCAAGAGCCTTTTTGTAGTAGATAACTTCCTTTTCGTAGATGCTCTGGGCATCCTCGGGGGAGATCCGGTGCAGATTGGTAAGGGTACTGACAAACTTCTCCTTAACATACGAGTGGTCGGGTATCTCCGTTGCCTCGAGCTCGTTTACATTAAATTTTTGTTCCATGTTGATTTATTGGTTTATTGAATTGATAAGTATGCCGACAGCTCTCTTGCAAGAACCTTGGTGTCTATTTCTAAATGATACTCAGTATCGAACTCATCGACGATGGCTGGGGTGCTGATCTCAGTGATATGCACATCGACCCTGTCAGGATCCGGAGGGGAAGCGTGTGTTCCCTGAAAACGGGCCTTTGTGATTTCTATACCACCTGTCACGGTTGAATATATTGTCCTGAGGTTTTTATCTGGCAGCTTGGTGGTAACCTCAAGCTCGTGCTTGAATGGTCCCTGTAGCGATGTGTCTATTTCAAATACGACTGCTGTGAAAACTGCGTCGCTGATCGCTTTAACCTCTATGTCAGAGATTTTGTAGAATGAAATTGTTTCCATACATTTGTGTTGTGGGGTGATCGTAGATTAGTCATTAAGTAAGCTTTCTTGATTCTCCCGCTTAGCCTCTGTTACCGCAGGGGCTTTTTCTATGACTATATCGTTACTTGTTAATGCCAAGTCACGAAAAATCAAAAAGGACAGTATGCCGGCAGCACCAAACAAAAAAAAGAGCTCTGATGCATGTCGTAAAATCGCGTTATAAAGGGAAACGAGGCTAATCAAGCCGAAGATTGTGGCAAATACCACATTGATTGTCTTTTCCATTTTATTGTTTTTTAGATATGAATTTGTCAATTAGTTCCTGTGTGAAGTAGGTACTGTTACCCACGATCTTGTACTCGATCAGGTCGAGCCTGATGTATTTGTGTAGGGTTGGTTTTGAGATATGCAGCTTTTTGGCCGTCTCGGTTATATTGTAAAGCCTGTCCTCCTTTCTGACCTCTGTACTCAGGTTCCTCACCTCACCTATCAGACCGTCGATTTTCGCAACCAGTTGCTCAAACGAGCTTTTACTGATAATTACCGCTTCTTCCATAATTATTCATTGTCATTTTCAAACATTTTATTTCTTGATGCGAGTGATATAAACTCTGTCAGTGAATGCAGACCGAGCTTTTGCAGAGAATTGCGTTTGTGCTTTTTTACCGTCTCAATTGATATGAACAGACGGTCGGCTATCTCCTCGGTGCTTATCGACTGATAGTATAGTTTCATCACCGATTCCTCCCGGGCCGAAAGCTTCGAGTTGAACTTCGGGTTGCAGATGATATCACAGGCCTTACATTCACCTCGGAGTGGGCATTTAACGAACTCAAGCCTGAATATCCCATTGTGGTCAATGTCCTTCCTGTTATCATACTCGCTAAGATTGCAGCGGACGAACCTGTGAACGATCAAATATTCGTAGTATGATCTGTTAAGTTTGCTCGGCGCGTATATCTCGCTTAAAGCCTTGTACGCTTCAGGAAAAAAGTTTGAGATGTTTTCAAGCATGAACTCGGTAAACCATCTGTCCTCAGTCTCGTATATCTTGAGGCCATGTTCTTCAGATTCAATCATGATCTGGCAAGATGGAGTTACATAGAACTCGACGTTACACAGTTTCATCTTGCATTGTGTTTAGGTTTGGAAATAGTTCCTCAACGGGTATACCGGTGATCTCGGCTATTTTCTCCCGCTTGAGCTTGTCCGGGATCACCTCTCCTGATAGCCAACGAAATACTGTCATTGGCTTCACGCCACACTCATTTACGAGTCTATCCCTAAACTCCTTGCAGGGTGTTGAGCGGGTTCCTAATTCTGCGTAATACTCTTTTAATGCCATTTTTTTTAACTTTTTCGTTTATCAACTTGCTTTATTGAGTCGAATTGTTATATTTGTTATGTTATATTATTGTAACACGATGCAAATATAAAACAAGTTTGATTATTATCAAACATTTATCAAACATATTTTATTAATATTTTTCAGTGAAATTATTACCATCAGTAAATCAGCGTATTAAAGATATTGTCGATAAAGAATTTGGCGGTAATGTAACGGCTTTTGCTAAAAAACTTGGGTATGATAGCTCCCAAAAGATAAATAGGTTGTTCAAAATTGACCCAAGAAGTGCTGAATATCCGGTTCCGAGCAGTTCAATCCTGTCAGATATCTCAAACATTTTTGATATTAGCATTGATTTTCTTCAAACAGGTAAGAATACTGCCGTTCAAAGTATTAATCCGGAGTCTGAAGAGGAGTGTGTTTTTATATACTTACTTCCTGTCTCTGCGCAGGCTGGAAAATTGAACGATTTTATGACCTCTGTTAAAGAGGGAGATTGTGAAAAAATAGTCACTCCGATTAGGGATGCTGAATTTGCAATAACGATTACAGGTGAAAGCATGTCCCCGGAATATCCGAACGGATCCCGGGCATTTGTCAAAAAAATTGACGAGAATATATTTATTGAATGGGGAAGAGACTATGTTGTTGATACGTCTAATGGCATAGTTATAAAAAGACTTGTTTCCCCGGAAAGAGATGGGCACTTGAGGTGCATATCAATAAATCCTGACCAAAAAAAATACGCTCCGTTTGATATCCCGACATCTGAAGTGTTTGGGGTTTATCGAATTTTACTATGCATGTCACTTAAATAATATGAAAATAAAAATTAAGTTTCTCGAGGAGAAATACAGTAAAGGCGCTATAATCGACCATGACTTTTTTTTTGAGATGATGAAAGCTCAGATGCATGGATGCTCTCTAATAGATGTACCCCAATATAAGCTTGATGAAATGGAGAGGAAAAGTAAGGAGTACCTTGCTAAAGAAAAATCCTTATTTGAATGTTACGACCTCAATAATAAGGGAATTGCTTATGAAAAGGAAGGTAAACTTGATAGTGCTGTTTCGGTTTACGAAAAAAACATTGCTCTGGGCCACCCCGCTCACCACTCCTTTAAGCGCCTAATGATAATATATAAAAAAAGAAGAGATTCCGTTAACGAGCATCGGGTAATATTAAGGGCATTAGATATTTTTCCAAATTTTAATGAGTATGTTGAAAGATTAGATAAAGTCAATAAACTTGTTAATAAATCTAACCCATGAGCATCAAATGTCCAAAATGCGGATCTGATCAGGTACATGCTGATAAAAAAGGTTTCGGCTTCGGGAGAGGAATTATTGGCGCTTTAGCCGGAGGTTTATTGGTTGGAGCAGCTGCCGGATCTATCGGAAACAGCAAAATTATAATAACATGCCTTAGCTGCGGTACAAAATTTAAACCTGGCGATCAGCTTAAAACCGAGGCCGAAGCCGTTGTGGAAAAGGTCTTTTACAATGGTTACGTTAAACCAATTGATAAAGGAGATATGTCGCATAAAACATATAAATGCCATTATTGCGGAAAAATTGCAACCGATATAGCAAAATGCCCTAAATGCGGATGCATGTATTATCAATCCGATCAAATTAATTAATAATTATGCAAACTCCGGATAGTCAAGAAGTAATCAAACGTTTTTTTGAGGCTCTTAAATTATTAAAAGAGGGCAAAGTGATTCGTGGGAAACAAACGTTCACTACCAAGTACGGTATAAATCGGTGGAACCTTAACTCCCTTCAAAAAAACATGGCAAGCGATATTTTTCAAACTGCGTGGTTGACTTATCTCGTAAACGATTATGGTATTTCGGCAGAGTGGCTGCTTACCGGTAAGGGTGGAGTATTTATAAATAAAAAGAATATTGAAAGCTAAGATCTGCAGGTCGGAAAGACTTAGAATTGCGAAGAGAGGACTTAAGCAACATAGCCTTAAGGTTAAAAGACGCAAAAAGGTACATGTCGTTCCGAGGGCGTATTTTAGCAACATTTCAATGTATGAAAAGGAGAAGCTAAAGCCTTATAGAATTAAGTGTCCCGTAGATTTTACGATTGAGACCGGGTTGGAAAAATCAATCGTTTTTTTAAGTAGAGTCAGAAATTTTAATGGACAAAACTATAGTCATGTTTATTTAGACTTAAATGGCATTAAGAAGATTGATATAGTATGTATTGTAATGCTTCTTTCTGTTGTGAACCATCTATCATCAAGAAACATATCAGTTGTTGGAAACCATTCTGGAGAAAGCATATCCGACAATATATTTTGCAAATCTGGCTTCTTATCGCACATGACAAAAATCAGCGGAGGAAAATTTACTTCATCTGATGAACATAGCCTGATTGTAAAAATTGGGACAGATAAGGCGAATCCAGATCTGATAGGAAAAACAAACGCTAAAGCTGTAAAAATTTTAACCGGACGTGAGTTTCACTATAAGAAATTAAATAGCATGGTTGGTGAAATGGCGGGTAACACAATGGAGTTTGCTTACTCACATAATAAACATTATCTTTATTGTTATAATTATACCGGTGGCGACGAAATTACTTTTGTTTTCTCAGATGTAGGTTATGGAATTATTGATACCTTAAGGAAGAATGTGGGGCATATAATAAATGATACGATTACATTTAAGGACAAATTGGCAGTTCTCAATGGTGCTTTTGACAAAAAATATGGGTCAAAAACGGAAGAGGTAAATAGGAACCAAGGTCTACCGCTTATTAAATCTGTTAATAATGAAGGCTTAGTCAAAAATTTAAGAGTATTGACAAACGGAGTTTATTTAGACTTTGACGACAATGAAAAGTCGCAAATTCTTTCAAATAGATATTCTGGTACAATTTATGTTTGGAAAGTCAGTAAGTCAATTTTAGAAGAATACTTATCATAATTTAATCATGAGCGTTAAAATTTCTGTATATAAAGATTTCAATGTATATCCGGGCCTAAGGCATATAAGCATGTCGCAGAATTCTGGAGAGGAATTCTATCATAATCTCCTTAACAAAAGTTTTTACGAGGCGTATATAAGCAACTCAAAATTAATTATTGATCTGGATAACACAGCCGGATATCCACCTTCATTTATTGATGAATCAATTGGCAATCTTGTTTATGATTTTGGCTTAAATAATGTTAAAAATGTTTTAGATATTATTTCAGCACAAGAACCAAATTGGATAGAATATATTAATACCCATACTTTCCCTTTATGGGAGCAAAGGAGGGTAAATGGCCAAACTCCTGTTAAAACAGCGCAACACGATCCTTGGTATATTTTAGATAAAAATAATAATATAATGCTTAATGATGGTTACACTATGTAGCACTTACTCCATAGATTATTCTGACATTATAAGTATAGCCGCTCTCATCGTTAGTTTAATCCTTTTCCCTGTGTCTTTTATGATATCTAAAAGGCAGGCAAATAACAGAAAAATTAAAGACTCCCTGATGGATGATGTGTCAGATATCAGGAAAGATTATCGAAATATGCTTAATTCTCTGTTCGGGGGGAAACTACAAAATCAGTATGTTATATCTTGGTTTAAAATTGCAAATATTAAGCTTAATTCAATTAATACTTTTACAAATTCTAAATTTAAAAAATGCTCTTCTTTAAAGGCTATGCGAATTGGAGACGGTATGAGGTTGGAGCTAACTGAATCGGATGAGTTTATAAAATCATACAAAGATTCAAAATCCATCATTTCGTTAGGTGCCCAGACAAAGACATCCATAGAGTCAAGGTATGCCGAATTAAACGATGAGTTTTTAAAAATGATTAATGAAATAAATTATTATTAAGGCCGTTTTTTATATCATTTTCCGGCAATCATTCCCCTATAAATTCCCCCATAAAATAAAAAAACCTCGTAATATATTGTATTACAAGGCTTTTCTCTTTGTTGTTTGTGATTCGGTTGGGTTCTGAACTAGCCACCATAACAAACACAATATAAATGAGTTAGATTTTCAATATTTCAATAGGTCATGAATTGGTCATGGAAATTGTTGTCGTTTTTTCCGTGGGTTCAATACCTAAAAGAACGTGTTTTTCTAGGTTCAAAATTACTCTTCTTTTTAGAATTTCCAAAACTTTTTATTTCAGTACTTTATGATTGGTGCAAGGTGCAAGCTATATATATAGATATATACTTGCACCTTGCACTAAACTTCAATTAAAGGCTACACCTTCAACGATCTTCTTTTGATTGTATGCCAATGCTCCAAAAAGCGAATTTCCTACATCTATTTTTGCAACCATTCCTGCTCAAACTCTTTGGTTAATTCAATGATTTGCCTGTTCAAAGCTACCAGTTTCCGTGTTAATTACATGTATTTAAACTATAGTGTAATGCAATTTTCTTCTATGAATTAACCACTCCTCATTCTGCTTTTTGGCTCAGCGTTTTATCTCGTATGGCAAATTTATTTCCGGATTTGTTTGGGAGTACAAGGTCTGGCCTTACGGTTTTGCGAAAAATCTCCATCCCTACGGGTAGTATTTTTGCTCAAAAACCTTTACTTCCAAATCCTACAATGTATTGCCAACGAAACAAAAACGACCAAGCCGATCGAAAGACGCATAAAAAAAAGTCGGATCATGAAAGCAATCAACCAAAACAAAAACTCCCCTACCTCACAAATCCGCATTTATACGGGGAATATTCTCAAATGGATGATATGTAATAAGAGATTTTTAAAGTTACTATTCTTTATTTCTTTAACTATCATTTGTTTAAAGTGTGGTACTGCTCCATTCTTCATAATTATTTTCTACACTCTCAGAGCGATATTTAAGATTGTATTTTATATGATAATCACAATGTTAGTTATCTTCATTACTTTTCTTCTATTCTACTTAAACTTTATTAATTAGTTAATTGTAAATCAAGAAAATGTAGATAATAAATATTAATGTTTTGGGTGATTATCAAAGATTTGATTTTTCGAATGAAGGATTCCTTTGCTCTCCCGAGTGAGCTTCTTTCTGATTTTGCCAGAAAGATACAAAGGGCGATTAGCAACTGCATGGACCGTCAATCTTTTGCTTTAGTCGTGTATGTTTGATCATCTGTAAGAGGTGAAGAATTTGAGATGTCAGAGCAGATGCCTTGCCACTTGTGTGATACGGACAACTTATGCTCAGTTCAATGTCATTATCGACAATACTGTATTACGGATGATGTTAAGGTGTGATCATTCCCTTGCAGACATTCCTTTTCAATGATTTTTAAGATAATTGGCGAGTTTTACCGGAGCAAAGGTTTTCAAACGCCTTAACACCTTATACAAGGTCATGCATCCTGTTTTTGTAACAATCTCCACACTTTCAGGTAGTATTCTTCCACAAAACCTTGTATCGGCAGTCATTTACCTTTATTTGCTCCCGTTAAAATTCTAAATTATTTACCTTAAAAATCAATTATCATGAAAAAGAATTATGTACGCCTGGAAGGAAATGTCGGATTCACACCAAGAGTAACACCATTGGAGAGCGGAGCTACAGTAATGAGGCTGTCTATAGCCACCAATGACAGATTCAAGAACAGAGCCGGGGAGTTCGTTGACGAGACCGTATGGCACAACATCGTAGCATGGAAAGGCAACGGGATGCCCGACTTCCATCAAATTCATACAGGAACACCCCTTACAGTAATAGGAAAGCTCAAGCCGGTGCAGTACACCACTAAAACAGGAATAGAAAAGATGACTTATGAAATAGTTGCCTCACAGATACTATTCACAGCTGAACAAAAAGAGGCAGACCTCCCGGAAGAAGTAGCCGTAACTGAAGACACTACCATCCCTGAGAGCAATAAGAAAAAGAAAGGTAAATAACTCTAATATAGCTTAAAATAAGCCTGCAATTTGCTGGCTTATTTTATGGTAATTGAACTGTTTATGAAAACATTATTTCAATAATTTTGCGAGAAAGGAATAATGGATATAGTGCCAAAATATTGCTGGTGGCTATTTAGAGAGTTTTGAGTTATTGTAGGTATAATTTTTATTGCTATTGTTTTAAAAATAAAGAGAGTAGCATAAGTAGTTATATTTGTAATATTTGTAAAAAGTAAATATATATTATAACTTTAGCTTATATAATTAAGAGACTGTTAAATGAAAAACATTAAAAAATCTTGATAGAGCTTTGTTATAGAAGAGATTTTTTTACAGAATTAATTTGAAATAGAAATATTATTCAATAAACATGCACATATCTTCCAGTTTTAGGATGCTATGTGCAATAAAGTTGATTATATAATATGTAGCGTTCATGTTGAAAAAAGCCAATCTGAAATATAGAATTTTATGAAAATCAATTCAGATTATCCGATAAATAAAATTGTAGAAATTGAGTTTTCTGAAATTCTCAAGGACTATAATATACTTGTAACCAAAAAAATTAAAAAAGAGTATAATAAAGAATTTCTTGTTGACTCTGACCCAAATACGTGCAGATTTTGCGGAAAATCTTATCCTGAAGTTAAATTTGAAAACGAAGCTCATACTATTCCTGAATTTATGGGAAATAAGAACTTATTTTCAAAATTTGAATGTGACACATGCAATAATAGTTATTTCAGTTTATTTGAAAATGAAATGGCAAATTATATGTTATCCCACAATACAATGTCAGGTACAAAATCAAAGAATAATAAAATTCCAAAATACAAACTAAAAGGACAGCCCCAAATCATTAATGGACCAGAAAAAATTTTAATATCTAAAGTACCTGATTCCGCTCTCAAAGAAGCAAGTGACGGCAGTCTTTCTATTGAAATTAAAATCCCTTCATATATCCCAGAATTCATCTATCGGTGCCTTGTAAAAATCGGAATAAGTTTAGTGCCGGAAAAGAATATAGCTGTATCTAAAGATACAATAAGTTGGTTGATGAATTTAGAAATTGAACAAAACTTGAAACCGTTCATGTTGTTTTCAATGTATCCTTTTGATCTACAAACGAGTGAAATAATATGTACAATTTTGGAACTAAAGGATGAATGCACTAAAAATTTTCCTCATTCAATTTTTTTTCTTTCATACAACAACTTTGCCTTTCAAATCCATATTCCATACAGCTTAAAAGAAAAGATTGGTATGAATCTAAATGTAATTCCATTTGCTTTTCCAATGACTTTGGATTTGAGCAAAAACTTTGAAGGAATGAGAACCAATAACATTATCGATTTAAGTTCTAAAGAAAGAATTAGAAACGAAATAGTAACTTATACGATAATAGGAGATAGAAATTAATTAAAAACACAAAACGCTAACAAAGTGTAAATTTTATAGGCGGGTGCGATGGTGTGCGAAGCGCAAATTCCCGCATTGATTTTCCAGCCCTATCGGACAGAAAATCACTACGAGAATCCGCTACAAAACTTACACTCACCGTTATGCGTCATGCTAAGGGGACAGTGCAAACATCAAATAAAGAAAAAATGAATAAAATATGTTAATAGCTCAGACGACTTTTGACAACACATTCAATTTGTTAACAGATGACTTAAGTAAGCTTGAGATTAAAGAAAGTTACAGTCACGACAATTGTTTAATAAGGGACAAGGTTTCTCACACTACCTATTACAAGACTTTCATCCTTGATGAAAACTCAAGAACAAAAATTATTTGCGAAATAGCTTTTTACCCTTCAAGCATAACTTCTAAATACCTTCCACGACTTACTTTAAAAAAAATTGACGACAAAGGGCTTCAAAAGGATATAAGTGCAAATAAGGATATAATAATTGCCTTCCAAAATTCCGGACAAGCTCTTGTGTTTTGGAAATTTATTGGCTTTCTAAACAGCTTTAAGGATGTTGTAGATACAGGCGAATTTGACAGTTTATTTGGTGTTTATTCAAAAAACAAATTTATTGCAGAATTTGAAATTATACTGATGCGTTAAAAATTATCAAATAAAATTGGTTCTTTGAAATCCTGATTTTGAATGAGTGGTTGTGGCGTTGTCACGAGTGTCTTTAGGTCTGTTTTTACCAAAGCATAGACCTTAATGAGAGTCCCAATCTCTGTTATAGAGTACGGGCTATCGTACGTAGCCTTGACTTTTGCAAGCAGCAGATAGGCGCAAATGGCAATCCACAAATGAGTTTTGACGGCATTCTCTGAGCATCCAAGCATGTGTTTGATTGTCAGATTCTGCTTTATGAGTTTGAAGAAAGACTCGATATCCCATCGGTGACGATATATCTCGGCTATCTCCAATCCATTGAGTTCCAGACAGTCAACCACATTTACAATGAAGAAGAGCACCTCGCCGGACTCCTGGTCGCAATACTCTATCAAGCGTAACTCTTTAGGGTATAGCTTGCTCGACTTGTAACCAGTGAGCCGGATAGTATGGTCTCCTCGTAACCCCGAGCGCTCATCGATATTGAAGTTGCTGGATATGACCTCATACTTCATATTGTCCTTTGCTCGTGTTACGAAAAAGGCTCCCTCCTCATCAATGCGATTGAGTGCTTCAAAGTCAACATATGCCTTATCCATCGTATAGATGGCAGTAGGTGCAATGTTGAGTTTATCCAGAATATTACTGTCATGACAACGGCCATCAGTAATATCTATGAAGACTGGTATACTTCCACGCAAGTCAATGAGAGTATGCATTTTAACTGCACCTTTGCTGTACTTGCCCATCGCCCAACTCATGAGATTGATACTGCATGAGATGGTCGTTGAGTCGAGAGCAAAGACATCGTGATCCTGAGAGTAAATGTACTCAAGTCTCATCTTGGAGTAGAGCGGTTGCACCTGTTTAATCAGTGCTTGCCCGAGTCCTTCATAGATGCGATAGTCCCGGTTCTCATTCGCTCTGGAGAGTGTTGACTCATTGACTGCTGCTGAGATGCCGAGTCCATGGAGGATATCCTTATGGGCATTAAGGCATAAACATATGTCTCTCAATGACTCACATGGAGTCAACTGACCGAACATCATGTATCGCAGCTGATTTGAGCAGTTGAAGTCGCGCACTCTGTAGTCTCCCTTGTACTTGTCAACAAGTCGTTGGAAGATCTGTCTCGAAGCAAAACTCATGACCTGGGTGAATATATACTTGCCTTCGTTCATATTCTGCGGATTAAGGCCGCAAAGCTACGAACTCATTTCAAATCGCGGTTATCAAAGAACTTAGTTAAATTATATAATATTAATTAGTTACAAGCTCAGATGCGAAAGTTAACGCATCACTAGTAAATTTGAAACACAAACTGAGAAACAAAAAGTTGAAGACATCAAAACCCTAATTAATAAGTCGGACATTAAGGAAAATGACATAAGGTCAATACTCTTTGAAAAACGAAAACATAATCTAAAAGCATTTCTTTTTTTGCTTAAGAACATAGTAGGGCAAGGCAAAACGAGTATTGACTATTATAGAGAAAAATATTCTGTTCAGGCTGGAGAGGAAGCAATTTGGCATCATTTTTTAAAAAACAATGATTGGATATTAGGATTGAATGTAGACATAAAGTTCATTCGAGATTTTTATAACGAACAAAAAATTGGAATTGAAAACTCTAATGGAAGCGGAAGCCTCAAAACTGACCTGCTTGGTATTTCTGACTTTACAACATTAATTGAGTTAAAACATTCAGAGACCAAAATATTCAAAAAAGAAAAGAATAAAGCGAGAGCAAACACATGGGACTTTACTTCTGACTTCATTGAAGGAGTAAGCCAATGTTTGGGGCAGAAATTTGCTCTAGATAGAAGTTACAAAACGAAAGATTTTATTAATGAAAAAGGTATAATGCTTGATAAAAACCAAACTTTGACAATAGACCCTAAAACGGTATTTATCATTGGAAACAGAAAAATTGAATTTCCGCATAATTTAGAAAGTGACAATCATACTAAAAGTCAGACATTTGAACTGTTTAGAAGAAACAATCGAAACATTGATATTTTAACATATGACGAACTTTTTGAAAGAGCTTATCATACAGTTTTTGGAGAAAGAATTCCTCAAAACTGGTATTATGACGAAGAATTTAAAATAATAGATTAAAAGAAGCACGACCGCATAATAAAAACTATATGTCATTGGGGTTTCCGTGATAAGCAAACTTTCAGATTTCCGTACAAACATTGAAGTACGCGGATGGCACAGGAGCCCGTAAATCCTCGACTGCATATAGTTCCGAATGTTAGTTGTCATAGCTATTCAAAGACATTAGAACAATTTTGCTGTCTTAAATTAATATGAAAACTATTCTCGCCAAAGACACAGACCTTCATTATATCAGCACCCTTGAATGGCTTTATTGATTATTGGAGCAATGGTATTATAAAACTGACTGGATACTTTTTTGATGCTTATTATCGCAAACTGAAATAAATATTATAGCAGTTATGTCCAAAACCCGCTAACCCCCGGAGCAGTTTGTAAGAAATTACAAGCTGCTTTTTCATTCTTATTGCAAGCGTTAGAAGAAAATTTCTTCTTTATTGATTCTCCCCTCTCTTCTCCAATGGTTACTCTCGTACTTATTGTTGCTTTACTGAATTTCGTTCTCATTCTGTTTTTGTGAATTGTCGGCAAAGATATTTCGCTCACTTGGCGCTGTGCAAGGACAGGCGTTGTTTTCCTGACAATCTCCACACTTTCAGGTAGTATTCTCATGAAAATCCCTGCACATCTGTTCGCTTTTCTTTTATGCCTCAAATTCACTTAAAAACATTGTATTATGAGAACATTAAAAGAAATTCAGGAATTGTATCAACA
This sequence comes from Bacteroidales bacterium, assembly GCA_041659025.1. Lineage (GTDB taxonomy): Bacteria > Bacteroidota > Bacteroidia > Bacteroidales > UBA932 > Bact-08. Next base: position 125,950 of record JBAZZA010000004.1, read on the forward strand.
AGCCGGCGTAAAGGCTTTAAGGGACGTGGAACTTCTCCAGCTGCTGGGAATCAATCTGGAATCCTGCGATTTTCTAGACCTTTTCAAATCAAGCCGTGAAGCACTCATCAGAAAAGGCTTCAGAGCATCCACCGCAATAAAGTTAAACGCCCTCGGAGAGGTGGCTCACAGATACTCATTGACTCCCATTCCGGAAAGAGAATCCATACAATCCTCAAGCTCTATAGCAGCAATAATGTCTCCCATACTAAAGCATCTCTCACATGAAGAGTGTTGGGTGGTTTATCTGAACAGAGCGAACAAAGTGCTCATCAAGGAACAGCTCTCAATCGGAGGTGTATGTGCAACAGTCGTTGACGTGAAAATCATATTAAAGAGAGCCATCGAGCTTCTTGCCAGTTCGCTAATTCTTATACACAACCACCCATCGGGGAACGCAAAACCTGGTGAGAATGATAAAGTTCAGACAAAGTTACTCAAAGGAGCAGCTGACCTTTTTGACATCACATTATTGGATCATGTCATTATTGCCGGTGACAGCTACTTTAGCTTTGCGGATGATGGTATAATGTAATGTTATCATCAATAAGAGCCCTCTCCGGAAGGCTTATGCAGATATATACAATAATTTATTACTTTTGTATTTAATATCATGAAACACTTCACATTATATAATCTAATAATTGTTTTAATAGTTATCTCTGCCGTTTCTTGTACTAAAGAAACAATAACGGAAGATATTGAGATAATAAAAGATACTACTAAAAGAAACTTTTTTGAATTGTCTCAAGAAAGCATCTCTCTTGAAAAAGAAGAAAAAGCAATCAGCATCGATATAACTACTGATATTGCTTATTCGATTAAAAATGAATCCAATTGGATTAATATTACTCTGGAAAGGGATAGTACCAAAAACGGTATCTTTTACAAGAAATATAAGCTAATATTTAAAAAGAACGAATCTGAATCCAGAAACGCTACTGTGGTCTTCGAGATTACACCTGTCCGAACATTTTTATTAAGAATATCCCAAAGGGGAAGGAGCTTAGGTCGGATAACAGATTCCCTTGCATTAGTTTCATTGTATAATTCAACCAATGGAAAGGATTGGACCAATAATGCAAATTGGTTATCCGATAGGCCTATCTACTCATGGTATGGCATTAATTGCACCTCTACCGGTATGCTTGAAGGTACAGCAAGGGTGGAGGCCATAACCCTAATTAACAATAATCTCTCAGGCACAATTCCAAAGGAGATTGGTAATATGGATTCTCTTAAAGTATTTTCAATTGCCGAGAATAAATTAAACGGAGAGATACCTGAAGAAGTTTTCAACCATAAAAACTGGATTGATTGGGGTCCGTCTTACTATGTTGCCTGGCAAATAAATGGATACAAATTCAGTAACTTCGATAGGCAGGTGGAACACAACACTGACGAGCACGGTAAAGTCATTCTACTAAACAAAGCAAGCCGAGGTAAAGGTGTGAACATCATCATTACCGGGGACGGTTTTCCAAGTTCAACCATGGGTAACGGAGGAGAATTTGAAACAATTATCAATGGAACAATGGATAATATCTTTGAAACAGAACCATTCAAGAGTTATAAAGAATACTTTAATATATACATGGTTAAAGCTGTATCCCGACAAAGATATATTTCTGATCCTCATTATTCAAGAGATACATACTACGGAATTACTTTAATGGATGTAAACCGAGTTGAATTAAGCGGAAATCTTGTAATAAAGCAAAAAATATCTTCTTTGATTGGCTTTGATATTTCCAATTGCACAGTTGTAATGGTAGTAAATCATGACGCAAATATGGGTTGCGGTGGGAAGAATTACAACGATGTTGGCTATGCTTTCTTTGCATATTCTGAAAGTTTTTATAAAAGCAATAAAGGATATAAAAAGCATGATGTACCTGTTCACGAAATGGGACATGCTTTTGCAGGTCTGGTAGATGAATACGCTTATGGATATTCACCGTCGGCAGAATACTTGCAGTATTGGCAAGACAACTATCTTTCGCTTGAGAAGAATCTTAACAAATCCATTCAATCTGACCCCAAGAAAGTTCCCTGGGCTCACTTCATAGGTCTTCTAGGCTATGAAATGGTTGGAGTATTCTCAGGAGCTGATTTCCCCCAATTTTACAGAAGCGAACAAAATAGTATTATGAAAGGAGATTCTTCTTGGTTTAATGCTGTTAGCAGAGAGATTATTGTAAAACGAATAATGGAGCTTTCGGGTATGCAATATTCTTTTGAAGATTTCTTGAGACTTGACAAAATGTGACATTTAATTTTAATATATTGGCTTTTTTAACATTGAACAAGATATTGCAGAGCAAGTTTTGAATTGCTAAGGGCATTCTCTGAGACGTAAGCATCCGATAAACTCCATCTAAATTACCCAAGTTTTTGCTATTTTGTGCGATTTTGGTTAAAGTCGGGTCAATTTTGGTTGACTTTACACAAATTTGGGTAGACTTGATACGATTGACACCAAGTTTTTCTTACCTGGCACAAGTTTGACTCTTTCTCCATAAGTGTGGGAGCAGCTCCTCCAGGTTTCACTTTCCGTTGCTATATGAGTATATCCTTGATATCACATCCTCAAGCCACTCTGTAGGGTTAACAGCAGCCCTTATTGCAGCCTCTCCGTTACCGCAGAAGAGGTAGTTCTTTCTTCCTATTGCCAACGGACGGATGGCATTCTCAACAAGGTTGTTGTCTATCCTGTATCTGCCGTCAAGGTGATACCTTGAGAGCTTTGGGAAGAGGGAGTAGGTATAAGATATCGCCTTTGCCGTCCTGCTCTGAGGCAGCAGGGCATTGTAGTTGTCATAAAGCCATTTCTCAAAGGTCACCAGTATGGGATATGCCTTGGTACTTCGCATCTCTCTTCTCTGATCAGGTGTAGCTCCCTTCTCATCTGCCTCCCTCTCTATGGCATATAGAGATTGGATCTGCACCAGAGCCTCCGTGGCCAGTTTGTGATTTTCCTGCAGTGCTTCATCGAACTTGCGCCTGGCGTGAGCCCAGCAGCCAAGCATCAGCTTTCCTTCAAGAGCCTCAAAGCGCTTGTAAACCTGATAGCCGTCACTCTGTATTGCTCCATTGAAGCCGTGCAACAGCAACATAGCCGTTTTCTCCGAGCGGGAACCCCTGTCATAATGGAAGAAGACCTCTCCGTTGTCCGGATTGCGCACAACCCACAGGTAACCCTTCACAGCCCGCTTCTTCTCACTATCTATCACAGGTATGGTACTCTCGTCAACCTGGATGTAATCGGTAGACAAGACCCGTCGTCGAAGATGGTCGTAGAGTGGCCTGAGCAGCTCGCAGCTCTGGGAGAACCAGTCTCCCACCGTGGAAGAGCTTATCCTCACTCCAAGATCCGTAAACCGCGCTATCTGCCGGTGGAAAGGTATGTGATAAAGGTACTTCTGGATGATTATTTCCGTTAAAAGGCTTGTATCTGCCATGCATTTGTGTATCGGACTCCCGGGAAGGGACGCTGTCAATATTGTTGGCCGCTCTTTTCCTTCATTTTTTTGTTCAGATTGATTTTTAAGGGCAAATTTTCTGCGGATGATCCTTTTCACATAAAACTCAGCCGATTTGTATGCCAGTCTGTTTGTCACCTCGGAGCCAATGCAGACATATTCCTCAGGATTTATCCCTTCAGGATCAATGACCGTCTCCTCAACACGCAGGTTCTCCAGGGAGATGTCCTTACGGGGAGTGCGAGACGTCTTTGTTGTCAATGTGCTGGTTATAAGCTTCTGCTCCTGTGCCGCAGCCTTCTCCAGCTCCTCTTTCTCCTTGTCGCTTAACTGTTCTCCGAAGATATCCAGTTGACGTGCATCCGGGTCTGATGATATAAAACGCTCACTCATCTTGCCAAATAACTTCTTCCTTAACCAAGTGAGTTCATATTCTAGCTTGGAGATATCCGACTCTAATTTAGTCACATTTGACTCCAACGTGGTGACATTTGACTCCATTTTAACGATATTGGATTCAAGATTGGACACAACCTCCTCCTTCGCAGATAGCTGATTGCGAAGAGACTCGATCTCCGCGGCCATTTTTTCTATCTCCTGTTGGGTGTATCCAGATGCCATAAAATGCTGTAATTATCTGATACAAAGATAGTAACAATGTTTTAGACAACCAAATAATTAACAACGTTTTATGCTAAAAATTCACCCTTTTCAACCTCCTTAGCCTTGTTGAAGGGTCATCCATCACTCCCTCCACCATCATCACCAGATCCAGCCACTCCATCTGTACCTTTGTCCCGGAGGAATTGACCTGAGGAGGGCGGAAACGACCCTCTTCAAGCAGTTTGGAGTAGATGACAAGTCCTCCGGGTTCCATGTGAAGAAGCTTGATTCGGTTGTGGGCCTTGTTAATGAAAATGAATACATCTCCATCGCGTACATTGAGACCCATATTGTTTGTCACCAGACCGCTCAGAGTGTGATAACTCTTGCGCATGTCGGTGGACTCGCTGTAGAGCAGGTAGCGCATGCTGTCGTTGAGGCTAAACATTGCGCCGGCCTCCGGTAGAAGCTATGATGGTGCTTACCATTAATGAGTCCATGATGCCACGGATGCGAAGTTCTGCCCCGGAAGGCGTGCGGAGCTCTATTTCTATCTCTCCATGGGTTATGAATGGCTGTCTTATGCCTTTGCCACGTTTTCCGGGTTTGATTAATCCTCCGGAATGGACATCGATGGGGAGGAACTGACCCTCTGTCTGCAAAGGATCCTCTTTAAGATCTCTTGACTTGCGCTTCCAGTAGTAATACTTGTGAAGCTTTATCCCTCTTGACGCCAGAAAACTCTTGTTGTCCAGTCCCGAATTAATCAGTTCCTGCTCTAACAGGCTATATTCTTCAAGTGTCATGGCTTTCTATTTTAAAACAAAAATAAAAAGCTTAAACACTACCTACATTATGTGTTTTATCGGATGATGTTTTTCATGCTCGTTATTTATTCATGGTCGAGGATCATCGACGGAAGGAACACTTATTCTTTCGATTCTAAAGCTTGTTTCACTGGAATGGATCCATTTTAGCATACTTTCAGTACAAGTATTAATGGTAGGACGAGTGTTTCTAAATTAGGGAATAAGCAAGCAAAAGTAGAATTAACTCAGGTAGCCAGAAGAGTAGTAACCCAAGATCCAGGAATAAAATCTTACTTCCAGAGAAAATACAACGAAAAGGGTGTAACAAGAGATGCTTATGGTATCGTATTAAACGTGAATAAAATAAAATATTACTTAAAATTTTTGCAGTCGTTAAAAGAGGATTGAAGTATGAAGCCTATCATATGCTTAATATAATGCACATTAGTTGCCCTATTATACCTTAACATAGTGCTACTGTTGCGTATTAGATGAAATGTAAATTAGATAAATAGACAACACAGGTCCATAAAAAGCTATAGCAAATTCAATTCGCATAAGCCAAGAAGGTATATGATTTTTTGTATTCATTAGAATATTACTAATTACCAAAATTTATTGTAAGATATTTTCCTCGCCATAATCCATTGTTTTGCAAAATATTAAGAATAATACAAATTAAACTTTCATATAAATATATGGAAAAGTCTTAAATATTTTTAGGTTTTAATTGCCATCTGCAAGAGCCGAATAATTGAAATTTCTTGAAATAATTATTGGATGTTTATGCGGGCAATAGTGATTTTTTTAGATTTTAACCCATATGCTCAGTGCTAATATTATACTAAAAAATATTACGGAACTTCCAATGATTTTATTTATCCAAGGTAAATTATTTAAGCATAATTTATCCAGAAAGATGCTAATTGAACAAACGATAAAACTCCACCACATGCTTGCTCCTACAAAAACGCCAACGCAAAGGTTAATAAGTTGTAGGCTATTGGTTTCCCTTGGAATAATATTTAAAGTTGTAAAAAGCAATGCAAACACCAAAACAGTTTGGGGGCTTAAAAGTGCAAGAAAGAAGGATGAAAAAAAATCCTCACAAGCTGAATGTAAGTTTTTTTTTGGTCCATCAGAAGTTAAAGAATAATTTTTAATTGTTATTTTTATTCCCACTATTAAAAGAATAATGGCTCCAATTAAACGTATTGGAACCTGGAAATTATTGATAATTTGAGAAGCAGAGCTTACGCTGTATGCTGCTATTATTGAATAAATTGTATCGGCAATTGCAACACCCATACCAGCAATTAAGCCTCTTACTTTTCCATTATTTATAGTTTTTTGAATTGTTGTAAGTACAACTGGGCCAAAGGATATAGATACAACAATTCCAATTATCATCCCTTTTACGAAGATGGAATCCATATCAATTTATTGCAGCTATTGTTCGTTTAAATCTAAAAACTAAAATTTCTCCTGAAGCAATCTCTGCACCAACTATCATGGCATATTCTCTCCCTTTGTTTTCAGCCAAATGAATATCTTTGAATTCTATAAACTGCTTGAGTTCATTTATTATATTTTTGGTATTGTATGTAGAGCCATTGCTTACAACGACAATTTCATTTATTGGAAAGTATTCCCAAACTGCCATAATAACATTTCTCAAGGTTTTTTCCTCGTTAAGAGCACATATAATTGCTGATACCTTTTTCATTAGTCAGATTAAAAATTGTATACTTTATTTTACACATTGAGTCCAATCGTTATGCAACTTCGTTTTATCGAAGTTTGATGACTAATTGGATTACCTAATTTAAACCTTATTTGCTTTAGATTTTATATTAAATATTTCATAGGGCAAAAAGATCAATTCCAAGTTTGTGCTTAGTCATTTTTTTGAGCACACTCTTGGGCTAAACTATTTTTTTGACATAACATCTTGTTTTTTTGTGTTGTCTAAATTCAAATTTATTCCAAAGATTTTGTACGCTAAAATTTTCTTCAAGCTCTCTTGTTGATTCAATGTTTGTAATTCCGCTGTTTATAATTGAATTCCCGATATCATTAAAAATTACAGAATTTACCCCTTTATCCTTGTAATCCTTATGTACTGCAATGAGCAAAGTGTCTATAGTATCATTATATTTTAATGCGTTTTGAATTCTCAATATTCCAAATGGGTACAAACGTCCTTTAGCCTTTTGTAATGCCTTTGAAAGTGATGGCATACATATGCCGAATCCTACTACATTATTCTCTGCATTTAAGATGATTGATACATATTTTAACCTTAGTAAAGGGATGAATTGACTTTTTAAATCTTCACATTGAGTTTTTGTCAACTCGGAAAAGGAATAAAGTCCGGCATATTCCTGATTTAGGAGTTGAAACACTTCATCGGAATATTTTAAAAGATCCTTTTTTTTGCGAAGACGTGCACTATGTAATTTATATCTATTTTTCACAACCATCGCAATTCTCGAATATTTTTCAGGAATAGATTTTGGCACCTTAATATTATATTCAACCCAATCAATATCCTTTTTAAATCCCAATTTTTCAATAAGTTCTGAATAATAAGGGAAATTAAATTTTCCAAAGGATGTTGATCGTTCCTCAAAACCTTCAATGAGAATACCAGATGCATCAAAATCTGAAAGTCCAAGCGGTCCGTGTATTGTTTTTATGTTTTTTTGTATAGCCCAGGACTCAACAGTTTCTATTAGTTCTTTAAGTACGTTTTCGTCCTCTATAAAATCTAACCAACCAAAACGAACAAAATTTTCACCTACCTTCTTGTTATAATTGTAATTTATTATACCTGCCACACGACCAACTATCTTATAGTTGATGTATGCAAGCCAATATTTTGCCTCACAAAACTCGAAAGAAGGATTATCCTTTTTTGATAGTGTTTTTAGTTCGCTATAAATTAGAGGAGGAACATAAAACTTATTACCTAAGTAAAGCTTATTTGGAAATTTTACAAACTGTTTTAATTCACCTTTAGTAGATACTTCTTTTATAGTTATTTTCATTTAATCATAATATTTTTTCAATATAGCTGCAAACCAAGTTTCGGGTAACAACCTCTTCAAGGAAACTGAAAATTTTTGAAGAGGTGATGCGATTATATATCTAAAAGCCGGTTTTCTAAGGTCAATGATCTTTCCTATCTTTTCTGCCAATATTTCAGGCTTAAGGCCATTATTCTCGTCGGACATTATTTTAGATAACGTATTGTAGAATTGAGGATAAGTCAATTTAATTTCCGGGTTATCTACTATTTTACGATTCGAAGTAAAGTTGGTAGAAAAATCACCCGGATTAATTAATACAACACGAATATCTTGCGGCTTTAATTCGAGACTTAATGACTGACAATATCCCTCTATGGCGAATTTGCTAGCCGAGTATAGGCCTTGGAAAGGAATGCCCATTAAACCACCGATTGAGCTGATAAAAATAATTACTCCCTCTTCTTGTTTGCGCATGATTGGCAATACTTCCTGTGTTACCCTAAATACTCCAAAAAAATTTACATCCATTTGATATTGAGCATCTCTTATGTTTGTCAATTCAATGGGACCTCCTATGCCAATTCCCGCATTATTGATCAAAACATCTATGTGGCCTTCTTTATCACAAATTTCTTTAACCGCATGTTCAATGGAACTTATGTCGGTAACATCCATGCGAACATAGTTTACATTCGGAATAGGATCAACCTCACTACGTATAGAACCATAAATTTTGTGTCCGTTCTTGGCAAGTTCGATTGCCATAGCACGCCCGAAGCCGGATGATATACCTGTAATGAATACAATTTTTGACATAATGGGCTATTATTAATCTTTAACTGTTGGTGATTGAATAACATCAAATTGTCTGAATGCTGCTATAATTTTAAGTATTGCAATGTCCAACTGTTCAAAAGTATGGGTGGCCATAAGTGAGAATCGTATTAGTGAATCTTCTTTTGGCACTGCCGGAGAAATCACCGGGTTTACAAAAATACCATCTTCGAGCAATTTGCGGGTTATCTGTAAGGCTTTTATATCATCACGTATAAATAGCGGAATAATTGGCGTTTCGCTTTTACCTGTGTCTATTCCTGACTCCTTAAATGCTTTTTGTGCATAATGAGTCAAAATCCATAGATGCTCTATGCGTTCGGGTTCGCTAATCATAATGTCAATTGCGGCATTAACACTCGCAACTGATGCGGGTGTCATACTTGCACTAAAAATAAGAGAACGTGAGTTGTGTTTAAGATAATTTATAACCGCAGTGTCACCGGCTATGAATCCACCAAGAGATGCCAGTGATTTTGAAAAGGTACCCATAATTAAATCAATTTTATTGGTTAAGTTAAAATGAGAAGCCGTTCCTCTTCCATTTTGCCCAATAACACCCAGTGCATGGGCATCATCAACCATAATACTTGCATTGTATTTTTGAGCCAATTCCACAATTTCCGGCAATCTGACTATATCACCCTCCATCGAAAAAATACCATCCACCACGATAAGTTTAATTTTGTCCGGTTCGCATAACTTTAATTTTGTTTCGAGTGAAGACATGTCATTATGCTCGAATTTTAATACTTTTGAAAATGACAATCTGCTCCCTTCAATAATAGATGCATGGTCGAGAGAGTCTAGCAGAAGATAATCATTCCGGCCGCATAATGCAGAAACAACGCCGATATTTACCTGAAATCCTGTACTGTAGCAAATAGCCGCATCTTTACCAACCAAGCGTGCTAATTTTTCTTCAAGTTTGAGGTGTATATCTAATGTTCCGTTAAGAAATCGTGACCCAGCACAACTTGTTCCATATTTATCTATGGCTTGTTTTGCTGCTTCTTTAATTTGAGAATGATTCGAAAGACCCAGGTAACTGTTTGAACCGAACATTAAAACATTCTTGCCATTGATTTTTACTACAGTATCCTGTTCTGACTCGATTGCCCTAAAGTAAGGATAAATGCCTGCCTCCATTATCTTCTGAGGTTCATCATATTGTAAATAACGTTCTTTTAAATGTCCCATTATTATGTATTATTTATTTAAGTTTATCTTCAACAAGTACATAGCCATCAGTTACCGATATATGACCATGTTTCTTAAACACCAATCGTTCTGCAAGTAAGAAATTAACAATGCCGGATATAAGTAATGCAATAAGATTACAGTAAACGACATCCAATTTAAAAAGTCTCTCGAATAGAAGAAGAAATCCCATCTTTATGAGAAAACCTAGAATTGAGGAAATATTGAATAAAGCAAGGCGAGTAAAAAAATACTTTGTATTTTTTGGAAAAATATGTTTATTCCATATCCAGTAATATGATATGACGTAATTGCAAAACATTACAATTTCAAAAGAAATGGTTGGAGCAACTATGTATGTCCCTACATAAGAAAAGAATATGTAGGTAGAAAATATCCAAAGTATTACCGTTTCTATCAGTGTACCCAGTAGCCGGCTTATAAAGAATTTTATGTATTTTGAAAGCATTGACATCTACTTTGTTATTAAAATATCTAAAATTTATCAATTGTGTGGAGGAGGATCAATTTTTCCATATTTTGCCTTTTCTGAAAAAAAGGACCAAATGTAGATGATAAACAGTACCAATGCTATAACTATAGCAAAAAGGTCAAATAATTTTATTGGAAAGCCCATAATAATTATCGGTGAATTATCTGTTGGCAGATATATAAAAAGAGTGTTTATGAGAATAACAATTAATCGGAATTCTGTAGGCCCAAAGCCGCTGTATGAAATTTTAAACTCACCTTTAAGGTATGTATTTATGTAAGTAAAGATGGATAAAAGATAATAACCCGAAAGTATCAACATGGCAACAGAAAATGAAATGAAAGGAGAAAGTCCGGCACCGGCACAAAATATTAATACAGTCAGACCGTCAATGTTGTGATCAATATAAAATCCATATATCGGACGCTGTGCATTTCTTACACGAGCTAAGGTTCCGTCAAGACTATCTCCAAACCAGTTTACAACAAATCCTAAAGAGGATAACCATAAGAATTCGACATCCCAATTCGACAGAAAATATCCTCCTGCAGAAATGATCGCACCAAAAAATCCCAACCATGTCAAATGGTCAGAAGTGACCCATTTAGGAAGTTTTGTTGCCAAACAAACCAATACTCTTTTTTCCATCTTATTTAAAATGGAATTTTGAATTCTTATGGCATCTTTTTGATTCATCTTAAAAACTATATTTTAACTTCAACATAATCATATTGTAGTCTTTCAGATTCGCAAATAAATTGTCTCCTTTACCGTCAATAATTACAGCTGATAAATTTATTTCTGCATTGTCAGTTGCTTGATATATAATCTCGGGCATGTATACAAGAGCATAATTGTCTTTTATATTATTCCAATCGGTAACAATGAAACCTCCTCCTATAGGAGCAACTTTTAATTTTTCATTGAAAAATCTCTTCTCATAACGAAAAAATAAATAGTCATTCAAATTTTTATTCCCCCTTTCGTGAATAAAACCGTGCATATACTGCATATTAAGGTAAGAACCGTTAGCGAAATTGTAATCACCTCCTATAACAAATTTTAAGTATGGTTTTGTTTTGTCTATGATTAATGAATTTTGTGTTACAGGAACAGGTGACGTGGGATAAAATGCAGATACGTCATTGGTCATTATTATATCTTTATCAGCAATAAAGGCTGCCGCCTCTGCCCAAAATCCAATTCCACCTATACTTGTTGCGAAATCAGCGCCAATAATATGTATTCTTGCAAATGAAAGTTGAGAGTTAATATTTGTTCCACCAAGTTCATCAACAGGTATAAATATATTTCTCGTAGCAAAGGGTAATCCATCCCGCCCCCAAACATAGCTTAAAGAAAAATCGACTCCTTTAATAAAACCTTTAAATTTTAAACCTAAAGTAGAACTTTCTCCTAAGTTATATTTAGGAGTAAGTAATGTGTCTGATACGTTTTTTAAAAACATACCTTGAGGTAATTCCATATTAGGGCTCAATGCATTAGCAAAAATACCTATAGGCATATTGGCTGGTTGAAAGAAAGGAATAAAAACCCCTTGTAGTGAGAAATCGTTACTTAAATAATAATTTAGATTCATAGCATCTGAACCACGATGACGACCAAAATCCAGAATGTCTTCCAAATCGAAAGGATTAAGGTTGTCGGTGGAATTTAATTTATCGGCAGTTCCCCAAACAATACGTTGACGACCAATGGTTACATCTAAATTTTTAGTAAGAAACCCATACAACTGAATGTATGCTTCCCTTATATCAATATTATAAGGGTCTATAATCCCTTTATTATATAAATCCCTTGATTTTGAAATATTAGGTAACCCAATGTTTCGCACCCATACCTCGCAGTAGAACTTTGAGTTGTCGGTAATTTTTTTGCCTAGTTTTAATGTAAGGCGGTTCTCATTCCAAGCCCAGTTGTGTTTGTCTTTGAGCAGAACTCTCTCATCTGTCAACAATTCACCAGAAAGTTTTAGTTTTATTTCATCTTGAACTGGGGATGTATAAGTACTATCTTGTGCTTTAAGAATACTTGAAGCTGATATAAATATGATAAACGTCGAAAATAGATATATTCGTTTCATAACTATAATTTGTAAAGTTTATTTTTAAGTGCATTTGTTATTATATTTCACTACTGTCCGGTTAAAGACTATTTAATTGTTTATAATTTATTAATATATAGTTTATTACAAAGTTTTTTTACTTAGTTGATTTGAATTCATTTTTTTGTTTTGGGTCTAAAAATCAATTATATGCATTCGGACAAAACGGTAATATCACAACTAATGATGTTTAATTCAGATTTTCAATTCCAAAAAGTGCGTTGACCGCTACAAAGGTGACTTCCGTACAAGGAAATTTACTTGTAACGAGCATTTTTTGGCAATGAGTTTTGCTCAATTAGCTGGAAGGGAAAGCCTTCGTGACATAGAAAGCAGTTTAACCGCCTTATCGTCAAAGCTTTACCATTCAGGGTTTAGATCTTCAACCGCAAAATCTACATTGGCAGAGGCTAACGAGAATCGCAATTGGAGGATATATGCCGATTATGCTCAAGTTCTTATCAAACAAGCTCGTCCATTATATGTCGATGATCCTAATTTCAGACTGCATATTAACAATATGGTTTATGCCTTGGACAGTACCACGATAGACCTCTGCTAAGTTGTTTCCGTAGGCTAAATTTAGAAAGGCCAAGGGAGCTGTGAAGATGATTTACGAGGTTCCATTCCTGTTTTTGTCGATATTACCAAAGGCTGCATTTACGATGTTAATGTATTGGATCGTTTGCCAATAGAGGCCAGGGCCTATTACGTTATGGATAAAGGGTACACGGATTTCAAGAGACTCTATGAGAAAATCCATCAGCAACGAGCATTCTTTGTGACTAGGTCAAAGGATAACATCAACTATGAAGTAATTGAAAACCGGAAAGTTGACACAAATTGCGGAGTGCTTGAAGACATTTCTATTCGTTTAACCGGATTTTACACTGCGAAGAAATATCCGGAAGAACTACGCATGGTAACTTACGAAGACTTATCCGATGGAAAGCTCTACCACTTTTTGACCAACAACTTCTCCCAAGAAGCACTTACTATTGCAGAGCTGTATCGAGATCGCTGGAAAATTGAGTTATTCTTCAAGTGGATTAAACAACATCTGCGTATCAAAGCTTTTTACGGTACAAGTGAAAACGCTGTTGACTGTCAGATATGGATAGCAATCAGTACATATTTACTTGCTGCTATTGCAAAGAAGAAGCTAGAAATACCTGTCAGCTTGTACACCTTTACTCAGACTTTAGGACTTGCCTTATTTGGAAAAAAAAATATCAAAGAACTTTTTAGTGGCAATAATAATTTAACAAACTCGTCCGTTTACCCAATCCTGCCATTATGGGGAAATTAAACCGGACAGTAGTGATTATATTTGATTGTTTAATACTTTGTTTTTAACGATGAAACTCCTCTAACGCTTTGCGTGTAGCTAATTCTCCTGCTTTAATAATTTCTTCTGATTTATAAAAATGAAAGGGGCCATAAGAATTCATAGGGATTTTAATTAAAATATCGGGTTGTTGTATCTCTATTGTCAATGCAGAAATTTGTTGTATCATCAAGCTAGCTGTTTGAGATAATAGTGTAAAATAATTAAGCTGCATATCTGATATTTTTGGTAAAAACGAGAATCCTTTGTTCATTAAAAAAGTGAAATAGTTTAACTCGATTTCTTTTGTTGATGTTTTTTTGACGGCAACATATTTTTCAAATAAAACTGGAGAGTTAACGTCAACAGCAATTAACAAATCATTATTATTTCTTTTAATGCGATTGATTGGTAAGGGATTCAATACGCCCCCATCTATTAAAACCATTCCTTCAACCATACATGGTTTGAAAACAGTAGGTATTGAAATAGAAGCTCTGATCGCTTCATAAAGACTTCCCGTTTCAAATAGAACCTCTTTTTTATTTTTTATGTCGGTTGCAACTGCAGTAAAATTTAATGGTAAATCTTCAATGTTAAGGTCGGGTATTATTTTTTTTAATTCCTTTATTACTTTATTCCCTTTAACTAATCCATTAGTACTTAACGCAAAGTCCACAAGATTAAAAACTGTTTTTTTGTCAAGATCACACATCCACTCTCTGAAAACTTGTAAATTACCTGATGCATACACTCCTCCCACCAGCGCACCCATCGAAGATCCTGCTATTGAATTTATTTTAAATCCCTGTCGTTCCAGTTCTTCAATAACTCCGATATGTGCAACTCCTCTTGCACCCCCACTGGATAATACTAACGATACTGTTTTTTCCATTTAATTGTTTATTGATTCAAGTGAGAAATTATCAGGATATTTTGCCGCTACACCTTTGTACATTGTATTTATTTGAAGCATGACCGAATTTATATTCTCAAGATTATCTATTATCCCTTTTACTCCAATTTCTTTATTTCGATAATCTAAATAACAAACCATTATCGGAACATTAGCTTTCTTTGCCATATAATAGAAACCCTTGTTCCAATTTCTTACATTAGAAAATGTCCCTTCTGGCGATAAAATTATATGTAAAGAATGAGCGCTATTAAGCATCGCAACAACTTGACGTACAGCATTTTTACCCTTAACACCGCGTATGGGTATTGATCCATAGAGCTTCATCACAATATTCATCGGGAAAAAGAAAAGTTCTTTTTTAGACAAAAACTTATAGTTTATGCCTAACTGCATCAGATAAAGCTTTCCGTACAGAGCATCCCAGTAACTTGTGTGGGGAGCAAATATTATGACAGATTTTTTAATGTCCGGAAACTCACCTTTTGTTTTCCAACATAAAAGATGTGAAAGGATAAATTTCGAAATAGTTTTCATGTCTTTTTAATTCTGTTGTTTTCAGTTTCTTTTCTAAGTAATCTTATAATTTTTTTAAAAGAATAGCTCCACTTGAATAACCTCCGCCAAAAACTGAAATAACAATAATATCGTTTTGGTTATATTTTTTAAAATTTTGAGATAATACAATCGGAGTACTTGCCGAACCGGTATTACCAAGTTGTTCAATGTTTGTGAGGACGCATGATTGCTCAATGTTCATTTTTTTTGCCACATAATCGGTAATTCTTGCATTAGCTTGATGTGGAATAAAATAGTTCAATTGACTTAGGTTAATATCGTTTTTATTTAAAATCTGTTCAGTTTCAAGTAGCATATATTTGCAGGCATATTGAAAAACATCTTTTCCAAAAGGCATCCTTATTCCTCCGTGATTAGGTCTGACATAAACAGCATCAATGCTTTTACCGATATTCCCCAGGCCGGTAGTATTAACATCAATTATTTCAATATCACCAGTAGAATATCTTTGATTGGTAATAAATACAGCCGCCGCTCCGTCACCAAATAAAAAACAAGAATTTTTATCAGATTCGTCTATATAAGCGGTATTGTTTTCAGAAATAACAATTAATGCTTTACTAGCTTTATTATTAGCAAAATAGCAGTCAACAATTTCTATTGCATTTACAAAGGATGAACATGCAGAATCAATTGTAAAGCATCTCGCTTCGCCAATATTAAATTGCTTCTGTACCGCATGAGCCAATGTGCCACCGGTATCATAAGGTGTATATGTTGCACCTATTATTAAATTTATTTCATTTATTGGAAACGGTAAATCAGGTAAAGCTTTTGTAACAGCTTCAATTGCCATTGAATTGGTGTTCTCATCAGGCCGTGTCCGTCTTCTTTGCTTAATTCCACTTTTAGAAATTATTTCCTCATTGGTAATACCATATTTAGCAAAAAAGTATTCGTTTGGTATTACGATATCCGGTATATAATGAGTTACATGATTTATTATCATATAATATTCTTCATTTTTGTTAACTGATTACTAGTTTTTCCATATCTCCTTTCTCTTTTTTGATAATTGAGAATAGCCTTATAAAATTCTTCTTTATCAAAATCGGGCCATAGTGTTTCAGTAAAGTAGAGCTCTGAATAAGCAATTTCCCAAAGTAAAAAATTACTGATACGATATTCTCCGCCTGTTCTAATAAGTAATTCTGGATCAGGGGAATTAGCTGTTGAAAGATATTTACCAAAAGTATCGATTGAAATATTCGAAATAGAAAAAATCCCTTTTTCAACGTCCTTACAAATTAACCGCATTGCATTAGCAATATCTTGCTTGGCACCATAGCTTAACGCTAAAATAAGAGTAAGACCTGTATTCTCTGATGTAGCATTTATTGCATAATTAATCTTTTCCAAAACGTTAATCGGTAAAGAAGCTGAATCACCTATTGTCAATAATTTGACATTATTTTTCTTCAAATCTTCAATTTCAGAATTTATTGTAGCCTCGAGGAGAGTCATTATTGCAGTTATCTCACTTTTCGGTCGTTCCCAGTTTTCTGTTGAAAATGTATAAAGTGTAAGATATTTAACACCAATCTCTAAAGATGCTTCAACAACTTTTCTAACAGAGATTGCTCCAGCTTTATGACCTAATATCCTGCTATTACCTCTTTTTATCGCCCACCTACCATTTCCGTCCATTATGATGGCAACATGGCAAGGTATGTTATCTTTATTAATCACATATTTTAACTTTAAAATATTGTTTTACTAATTATGATCTGAGAATAATTAAAATTCTTATAATAATTACTGTTTTAATTTCCTTACAGTAAAATCATCGTCTGTTAAACCGGTATCATATCTTGTATCTGACATCTGCATCTTAGTTTTATGGTTTTTCTTTAAATCAGTCATCTCTATTTCCTTGGCATTCCAGTAATTGTCAACCTTATTAAATGTATATTTTGCCTCCTTTATCTTAGTGTTACCCTTGTCATAGAACTCCATCAATTCAGGGTAAAAGTAAGTCTTATTTATATATACAATTATCTTAGAATAATCGGATTGTGCTTTCGGTGTTAATTCAATTACTAATACGTTAGCTTCTGTTTTTAATAACTTAGAGGTGTATTTGTCAGAATATGGTTTTGATTCCATATCGTCATAAGAAAAATCAGTTCCTGCGAAATTTTGATTTTTAGCACTGGTCGCAATTCTCCTTTCTTTGCCAAATGCGGGTAGATATAAATACATCACATCATTAGGCAGAGATAAAACGGCTATACCTGCTTGTGAAGATGGCGTTATAAACCTGAACATACGTTTGTCGTTACCTTTTTGTTGTACTGTTGCTTCCCGTATTTCTTGTTTTCCAGATTTGTCAATCAAAACAATCTTGTTTTTCCCAGTTAAATCTTTTGGAGAGTACATTACATCGTCCATTTTTTTCAATATGGTGTTAGCATCTTGTCCATTTACAGAGAATAAGCTTCCTGACAATATAATTACTGTAATGATAGTTTTTAGAATTTTTGTTTTCATTTATGATATTTTAAATTGATAAAAATTAGTTTGCTATTATTTTACGTTTTCTGTTTGCTAATATCAATATAACTGGCAATAGAGTTAAAGCACCAAGACCTGATCCGAACATACTTATCGCAACCAGCAATCCGAAATTTTGTAGTGGTACTATTTGTGAGAATAACAAAACCAAAAAACCTGCAGCAACAGATATTACGTTAATGATTACTGCCTTGCCACTTGACATTATCGTTTTTTTTATGGCTTCATCCGCCTCTCCATTATCTTTCAGATGAAAGTTAAATCCTGAAATAATATGTATTGAATAATCGATGCCAATACCCAGCGCAATGCTTCCAACAAGAACAGTAGCAATATCAAGCGGGATTCCGGTTATACCCATAAAACCGAATAATATAATTACTGTTGCTATGATGGGAATTGTCGCATATACTCCTTTTGAAATTGAGCGGAACATTGCTCCAACAATTAAAAGAACCATTATTATTGCAAGCAACAAGCTGCTGAATTGGCTTTTAATCAGGCTATCATTCAGTTTTACATAAACAGAAGGCATTCCTGTCAATTCAATTTTATAAGTCTCGTTTGAATTTTCTTGAATGAATTTGTTCATCTTTGCAGTGAACATTTCAATTTTCTTACCTTCAACGGAAGCAAATTTTGACTGGATTATACCTTTATCCAACCCTTCCGAAACGAGTTGTGGCATAACTTCTTGTCCATCAAGCAAAAACCATAATTGCTCAATTTTGGCTCTGTCATCAGGTATAGACTTGCCTTCTCCCATAGCTTCATTCATTTGCTCCACGAGATCTGCTACCGATTGTGTTACAACAATATTAGGGTCTTCTTTCATGAAATGCTCAGTTTTAATCATCATCTTTAAAACCTCAGGGCTTTGCATATCGCCTTTAAAAGAAACGAATACTGGCAATGATCCTCCAAATTTTTTCTGCATAACTTCTTCCGAAATCCTTGTAGGATTATCTTTCTTAAAGTAATCAGCCATATTTACGCTCGTTTTAATCAGGAAAATACTACCGATACTTAATAAAAGAAAAATGCTCCAGGCTGTTAAAGTATATTTAGGATGTTTGAAAAGAAGATTAACAAGTGGTTTGAGTATTACATAGGATAAAATGGCTTGTTCTTCTTTTGGATCATCTTTAATTTCTTTTTTATTCATTGATAATGCAGAAATAAGAGCAGGAACAAAAAAAATAGATAAAAGCAAAGTGATTAATGTACCAATAGCCATAAATATTCCGAAGTCTTTAATCATAGTAAGATAAGCACCAAATACAAATGAAATGAATCCAATTGCAGTGGTTGCCGCAGCCAAAATTACCGGAATTACTATGTAGGCTAAAGCTTTTATAAGTGCTCGTTTTTTGTCTTTCAACATGTAATGATTCATACTGTTTAAGACATGTATTGTGTATGCACTGCCAACTGCCAGCAACACAACTGGGATTATGTTTGAGATTATAGTAAGTTCATTCCCCGTAATAATCATTATTCCCATAGTCCAAACTACGGCAATCCCGGCTGTAAGCAACGGCAAAAACACCCCACTGAATGACTTGAAACTTATTAATAATACAAGAGCAATGACAAAAAAGACAAAAGGTAAAAGCCAGACAATATCCGACTTAATCAAATCAGAAATATCATTCATCATAAAGGGTAAACCACCAAAATAGAGCATTTCAGGCAAATTGAATTTTTCGATTTTATTCTTAATATCTTTTGCAACAGCTTGCTTATCAGCATCCGGAAGTAGAGTAAAAAGAATGATTGTTGCAGTTCCATCATCGGAGATTATAGCACCTTTATACATTTCTTTCGAAAAAACATATTTTTTCAGGCTGTCCAATTGCGGTTGCTTGTCAGGTAGATTGTACTCATCAACAAGTTTACCGATTTCGATACCGTCTACTGTACTTTTTACATCAAGAATATTAGTTAAACTTGTTACGGATGAAACCCCCGGAGTGATTTTCAGGCTGTCAGTAATTTTCTTTACATGAAATAATATTTGTGTTTTAAATATATCATCAGATTCCAATACAATCATCCCCATGTCATTCCCGCCAAATTGAGTACCTATTTTTTTATATAATGAAGCAACTGGGTCATCATCAGGTAATGAACTTATTATGTCTGAATTGATTGTTATAAACTTGGTTTGATAACTAAAGAAAACTGTTAATACTAATACTATAAGGATTATTATCCATTTGAATTTTAAGATTTTCTGTGCAAATAGTTCCATATTTATTTATAAAATGACTATTTTAGTTTATTAGTTTTTACAAAGATATAATTATTTATTGACTAAATCCGTATTTTAGTCAGTATTTGATAAAAAAAAGATGAATTATTTTTTTTGAGTTCTTAAACTATTCACAATCATTGACGAAAGCTCATCAATAGTGTTTTCGTATTCCTTATACTTGTTTTGAAGAAATAAAGGGATTTCAATACCATTAACAACCATCATAATAATATTTACAGTAGAATTTATGTTTTTAACATCAATGAAACCTTCTTTTTTCCCTTTTTCCAGAATGATAGTTAATTGTTTTCTTTCAAATTCCTCAAAATCTTCTCTTACATCTTTTACAAATAGATATTTCCCAAAAAAATCTGCTTCAAGTGTTTCATGGTAGTTTACGGCAGTGTTTAATAATTTTAAACGGGTAAGCATATATTCCTTGAGAGTAATAAGAGAATCCTTGTCACTAGCTACTATTTCTTTTAATGCAATTTTAACAGTATTTAATTCTTGTTTCAATACTTCATTAAAAAGTTCTTCTTTACCCTTAAAATAGTAATACAATACTCCTTTCGCTTTATGGATATGCTTTGCAATATCATCCATAGTGGTTTTATGAAAGCCAAATTTGGAAAAATATTTTGTAGCAGACTCAACAATCAAACTCTTTACATTAATTTCTGACATAAATTTGACTTTTAACGTTAATCGGTCAAATTTAATTATTATAATCCAATTGACAAATATTATCTTATATCTCAGTTACATATTTGATTCTAATTCCTCAACGTAAAACATTTAAAGGATATTTGTAGATATACGATCGAATAAATTGCCACAAAAAGAGGATTTCGATAAATGGTGTCAAACATTCCTTAGTCTCCCCACCCCTATGAAGTGTCCAATTTAGCATTAACAGGTAACCGTAGCATCACTATCACCTTCCACTTTCTTTTAAATAATAAGTATTTAAATCTTGGTTTACTCGTATTCTGGTAGGCGGAGAATTGGTTTCGCTCGGAGAATAGTTAGTTATGGTAATTGTAGGATATGCGATATCAAGATCTGTTTCACTACCCCATGCTGTTCCGGATTCTAACAGAGTATTCAAAGAAGATGAGATACTGATTGACTTCGTTCCGGAAGTAGGACTTGGCGCACTGAATCCTGATGCAGAACTGTATGCCCAGTTAATAGTGTAGAAAATAGACCCTGAGATATTACTTCCTCCTGTTGCTTTCACATATACATCATCACTCATAGATTCATTCAAATACCAATAATTTTCTCCGCCCCCTTTGTAGGCAAGTTTAGCCACCCTATAAAAGTAGAAATACAAATCCACGACCTTGTAAACAGTCACATTACAATTTGAAGTATAACCTCCATCGTTAGTTCTGACAGTAATAGTAGCTGTACCGGCAGAAACTGCAACTACTTTTCCATTAGCATCTACTGTTGCAATACTGGAATTTGAAGTTGACCATGTCACTGTTTTGTTAGAAGCATTTGAAGGATTAATCGTTGCAGAAAGGGTTGAGTTCTGTCCCTCGTCCAAAGACAAGTTTCCCGGACTTATACTAACTCCAGTCACAGCTATTGTTGCAGGATTTACTGTTACATAGCAAGCTGCAGTTTTTCCGCCATCGACGGTAGTTACAGTTATTGTGCAAGAACCAACCCCTAATGGTGACACTACACCTGTGCTATTAACATTAGCGACAAAACTGTTTGATGAACTCCAAATCACACTTTTGTTTGTCGCTTTTGAAGGATTAACAGTTGCTGTTAAACTCCCAATAGATCCGCCGGCAGTTAATGTCATTGACGATTTATCTAAGCTCACACTTGTTACATAAACAACAGGATCAATTACCGTCACATTGCATGTTCTTGTAATTCCATTTGCAATTGCAGTTATAGTTGCTGTTCCGGCCGAGTTACCTGTTACCATACCGCCGCTAACAGAAGCTATCAAAGCATTTGAAGTATTCCAAGACGGATACGGGCTCGGAGAACCGCTTGTGGTTACACCAAATGATTCTCCAATGTAGATTGTTTTGCTTGCAGGGGTTATAGTAAATGTTTTGTTACTTACTGTTAAATTGCTAGTTGCAGTATATCCTCCATCCACAGTTCTAACGGTTATTGTGGTTGTTCCTGCTGCTAAAGCCATCATTGTCCCATTACTCACAGTTGCCACAGAAGGATTTGAAGTGGACCAGGTCACAGACATATTATCTGCATTCGCAGG
This sequence comes from Bacteroidales bacterium, assembly GCA_041659025.1. Classification (GTDB taxonomy): domain Bacteria; phylum Bacteroidota; class Bacteroidia; order Bacteroidales; family UBA932; genus Bact-08. The sequence continues at coordinate 148,414 of JBAZZA010000004.1, forward strand.
ACTAACAGTTGCAGTTAAGTTACCTGTCTCTCCAACATAACGGCTCATATTTGCAGGGCTCACACTAACCCCAGTAACATATACCGTAGGATCAACATATTGAAAATTCGCAGTATAAACCATATCCTGAATAACGGAGCTTATAGAGGGACTCCAACCTGTAAAAATATAATTTACTGCAGGGTAGGCATTCAATGACGGAGTAGAACCATAAACATATTGTCCTCCACCAGATACAGCTCCCCCATTTGACGGAGAGGCCGCAACGCTAATATTGTATCTTACATCAGTTAGGTTTGAAGTATCTATTCTCCACGAAACTTCATTAATTCCGGTTCCTGTAAATCTAATATTCAGTTGATACCATGTATTCCGTTCCACGTCAAAATTATTGGAAATGTTTTTACCTAAATAGAATCTATACTTTAATGTTCCGCTCTTTGCAGGTGTGCTGTAATTAGCTGTAATCTCCACATAGGAACAATAAGGCTGTGCCGTACCGGCATTCTTATCTTTTTCGGCACCGGCAGAGCCAATATTTCCCTGCATATTCTCAAACAGAAATAATGGAGTAGCTGTACTATGAGCCGATGGTTCTAAATTGCCGGTTAAATTATCTCCTGAAACACCGATGTATGAGGTAGAATTTATCGTGTTTGAACCAAGATACTTACATTGAGTGGTAACATTTTTTAACTCAATTTTGGTGATATTTATGTTTGTCCCTCCACTTAGAGAGGATTTATCAAATACCACAGTCACCTTAGAAATCAATCTGCTCAATGGTATTGATACACCTCCTCCTTTTACTAGGTTGATACTTGTCTCTCCGGCCATGAGAATATCATTAGTCCCATTCACCATCTGCGTAGAAACGGCATTCCGGATAGAATTCAGGGTTGTATAAGATGAAAGGTTTATGTTTCCTGCATTTGCAATTGCCACTATGGTTTTGTTGCCTGTTGAAGTGGTGATTGAAAGGCCGGAAGAAGAACTAAAATATTGAGAATTCAAAAGATTACCCGAGATATCATAAATCAGTAGATTGACATCTCGTATTGAAGCATCATTGGCACTTGTAGCTTTGGTTATTACTTCTTCTCCCTTTTTACTCAAGAAAATCTGGACTTCAGTAGTGTCTTCTTTGGCTGCTTGAGAATCTGACATTGAACTATTCTCTCTTTCACAACCAGAGAGAGAGGCAAGAGAAAATATGCCTGCAATAATATATAACTGTAATTTTTTAATCATCATTCAAATAAATCTTTGTTCAAATTATATTTTCGAATTAAAGAACTAATCTCCGGATCTAAACCTCCTCGGTATGCCATAGAGAAATTTAGTTCTTTTGAGCGCAAGAAGAATTTTACCGCTTGCTCCTCGTCTCCCTTTCTTGCAGAAAGTACGGCCATCAGGTAGATTTTGTATGAAGTTTCAGGACAAGAGAGAAGTATCTCTTCGGCTGAACGGTCGTGTCCCAGGGATATATGTGCAATGGCCGTATTAAAATCCTTGTAATCAAGTAATATAGCTAACGCTTCTTCATATTTTCTATCCTTTAGCAGAACCAATCCGTTCATATACAAAGAATCTATCTCGGTTGTATGAATGGTGTCTTTTACCATCCCTTTACGATGCAGGTTAAAAGTGAAGTTGACCCTCCTTAGTTGGGGATAAATCTTTTCGCGCAGGTATTTGTACTCACGTTTATAAGAAGACATTGCCCTCTCTCTTTTGTCCAGGTCCTGAATCTTGAAACACTCTAGAAGTTTTTCTTTGCTGGTAAGAGCGGTGTCGTTTAGTATAAGTATTCGAAGTCTATCCCAATCTTCTGGAATTGTCTTTTGAATTATCAGGCTGTTTACCTCAGATAAAGGGCTTGTATTTTGAATTTCATTCTTTGTTCCTAACTCATAGGAAACAACCTCTTCATCAAGACCCTTAATATAAGCTTCACAATACTTTTGAATTGAAGAAGCCCTCTGAGAAGATAAACTCTGGTTTAATACAAATGCACCCTCCGGAGAAGACGAAGCAGTCAGGATTAACGAATCAAAAACAAACACTTCATTTGAAAGCACATCTTTTAAAGCCTTTTTAATTTTTTCCAGTTCAATGGCATTATTTGAGAGAGTGTCGATGATGTCTGTTTTTCCCACTTTGAAGTCAATGAAGGCAGCCATTGTAGCAATTGCTTTTCGCTCAATTATTTTCTTCTTGTATCTGGTAGTGGTGTCAATGAAGCCCACCATTGAAGAGACGTTATAGACAATAGTATCGCATGGCTTTAGTTCAAAACACATCCCATTTATATCTCTTACCTGCCCATACAGATTAAGAAAGAGCTTTGAAGATTTATCATTAGTGAGTATCTCTTGAGAATAATGATAGGCAAAATCTCCATTACCCATTTGTATTACTGAATCCAGCTTAGTATCCTGTAAGTATGGGTTTTTTACATACTTATAAAAATATTTCTCTTTCTCGGCCTTTCGCTTGTTGTTCCTGTCAATGAGCCATTGTTTTACATAATGTTCCACTGCACTTTTTTCTGTTACACCAAAAGCAGTAATCAGGTCATCATCCCGCTCTCCGGTTATTACTCTGGATTCAGGGAGATTCCTCTCCAGGAAAAGAACCAGGTTGGGCAGATCTGTATAGACTTCAAGAAAATCAACGTCGTCCGGAATGATACTGCGTAGATATTTCTCATACCTCATGTATCCTTTTTCCTGTGCTCTTTTAAATTCTTCGCCACTAATCAAGATTCTGTTAAAGTGCATTGTGTCCTTTCCCCGGCTTAATACCGGCAGCATATCAATCTGCCACCGGCTGTCTTGAAGGATTGAAGGTGTCTTTACTATGAAATCCAACCTTATCACTCCATTTCTCTCTGGTATGTTTTGTGATTTAGCTGAGACCACTATCTCATTAAGATATACCATACTGACCATTTCCCCCGTAACTTCATCCTTGACAGCATCGTTGATAAATTTTTCTTTTCCTGATGTATCAGTATATTTAAATGACTTAGAGGTGAATTTAGCATCTCTTGAAAGGTCTATATTATAATTACTTTCTGTATTTTGAGCATGGCTAAGGCCTAGGGAAGGATTATGCTTGCTTAGTCTGGAAAGGTTATTATTACAAGCACTCAGAAGAACAATTAAAAATAAGACCGTCAAATACTTTTGCATTATTTTCCTTTTTAGAAGATAAACATTAATGAGATTGATGCTCTGGTAGGTCCATACAAGATTCTCTTAAAACTTCCCTCATACTCTCCGCAAAGCGGCCTTTGGTACTTGTCATATTCACTATACCAGCCGCCCGCTCCAACCTCTGCTTCAATATTCCATTTAGATGTCACCATCCACGCATATCCTGAAGATACACCCATACCGGCAGCCCACCCCTGATAGCGGTAGTCAGTGACAGCTATATTGTATTTCCCTCCTATTGCCTGTGCTCCTATGAATAATCCTGCATAGCTATGCCAAAACCACCATCTTGCCCCAGGTTGAGTCATCAGGTGTTTAACTTTAATATTATCTCTAACAACAAAGGGATTATATGAGACAGGCAGATGTAAAGTCCACTTATTTGAAAGAGCCAAGGAAGCCTCTAGGTTGAGACTTCCTGTTGCCATTCCTATAATATTAGTCCTCACTCCGTACTTTTGAGCCGGGCACAAAACCGGAGCAAGAACCAATAAACAAATGATTAATAATCGTTTCATTATTCATTTAAGTTAATTGAAACCAATGTCTGTTCATTCCAGTCTTCAAGGGTAGCGTTAAGGAAGGTAATTCCGCTTGCACCAATAGAAGCTGCGAATTTGTATATTGTTCCACTCTCAAATCCTCCTGTAGGTGCAGGAATAGTAGCTGTGTACTTTTTGTTTGTCTGAGCACTTCCGCCAATAGTAGCATCTACATATACCTCTACCGGAATAGAAATTCCAGCTATAAGTGGTAACATAATAAATGTACCCGTATTGGAATCCAACATCATATCTGCCTTATCAGCAGACAGGGCACTTGCAGCAGAAATTACTCCCGTAGAGAGCCCCATCACGGCTCCCTGCTGAGTCTGCCCAATCTTTATACTCTTCACGGTTAATCCCGTTACACCATCACCTGCTGTTATGTTCAATCTTAGTGCTGTTGCCCTATGTGCAAATTGAAAAGGGACATTTGTATTTGCTGTCACAGAAGTATTTTTACCTGATGCCCAGAGGTAGTCCACCCCATTATTTAAAACTCCCGACAACCCATTGGTAAATGTGATATTTGGAACTGAGGATGAGTTTGTAGACACAGAATAAAAATCATACGAACCCCCTGGCATAAATAGATTAACACCACTATTGAAGACAAGATTTCCACTTGCATCCGATGTCGCACTAATGGGTGTTCCCGGATATGCAGCTTTTATTGTTGGATTATCACCGGCACTATATGCATGGATTGAAGTCTGGATGCCTGAAGGGAAAGCGGTAGATGATGCTTTTGTTTGCGTTTGCAAAGAGTAATCCCCCGAAAAGCTAACACATAAAAGTGAAGAATCAGGCAATGAAGGACAGTTTTTACATTTTTCTTTCGCGCATGATGCAAAGAGAAAAATTGTAGTTATGATTAATGTTGATATTGACAAAAATGTTTTCATGATTTTTGATTTAAATATTATTGTTCAGTTAATGATACACCCGAAATAGTCTGATTTGTCCAATCCTGAACCTGTGCTCCGGTAAACTGTAAGGCAGTTGAAGAGACAGTGAAATTTGCAGTGTAGTACGAACCCGAAGTATAGGCTTGTGACGGTATAGTGGCAGTATACTTCTTGGCAGTGACTGTCGTTCCACCAATTGTTGCATTTACTGTAATCTCCACATTCACTGCCACCGAACCGACAGGAAGCATTATATAAGTCCCTTTTGCTCCACTAAGACTCATCGGAGTCAATGAACCAATAGCACTTGCTGCACCTATACTTCCATCTGCCAAACTCATCTTGGAAGCTGCAGAGGCAGTTGTAGGAGTAAAACTGATTGCCGTTACGCTCAATGCGCTTACGCCCGTTCCTGCCGATACATTTACTTCCATACCAACTGCCTTGTGATTGTAAATAAATGAAGCCGTACCTCCTTCGGCAATACCTGCGGCCTTTGTCCATAGATAGTCAATCCCATTTGTCAATTGTGTTGACATTCCTGATGTTAAGGTTAATCCGGGAGCAGTTGTGTTGTTTAGTGAAACAGAGTAAAAATCATACGAACCTTTTGGAAGATAAAGGGCAGCAGAGGGAGTAAGTAAGCCGGAGGCTCCGCCAGTAGCTTCAACAGGAGTTCCAGGAACAGAGGTGGCAGAGGTCACGGTTGCACCGGCAGTATAACCCAAGATTGTCACTTTGTTACCAGTAGTGAACACTGAAGTAGCTTTTGTTTGCGTTTCTCCATTGTAAGAAGCATAAAACTTAATTTCTTGCGGATCAGGACTGATGTTTTGATCTTTTTGGCAAGAAGTCATTGAAAAGATAGCAGACATGGCTATCGCATAAGAAAGGATAATTTTCTTCATAATGATTTAATTTAAAATATTAATTGTTAATTAGTTGAGTGAAATATTTGTACTGTGTACATAATCGTTCCAATCCAAAATGGAAGTAGTTTTAAATTCAATATCAATAGGTGTGACATCAAAACGGTAGTCGTACACCTTACCTTGTTCAATATCTGTGTTTAGAAACACTCTTGAGAAAAGCACGTTTGTTTTGTTTGCAGAAATATCTTCTACAAAGACCTTAAAGTTGAGATACTTTGCTTTTACAATAGGAACACAGTAATAGATAAATACATTCGAGTCGATTTCTCTTACACACTCGTCATAGAAGTCAGTCACCTCTTGAGCAGAATTGCATCTTCCTGAAAGCATATTCAGCTCAATTCCACTATCGTCCGGAGAAGAGATCTCCACTTTGGATATCCTGTATTGTGAGATAGGGTTTTCACTAAAATTGCAGATCACTCTGATAAGGGAATTTGCAAGAGTGAATCTCAGACTGACGTTGTTCCGGACAGCCTTAATCACACTGGCCGAGCTATCAGCAAACAGATACATTGCTCCGGTTTTTAAACTCACATCATTCCCTGCCAATAACATCTGATTTTGTGAAAGAAGTGCTTTAAAAGAGTATTCCATAGGGGAAAGTTTTAATTCTCTTTCAGATCTTAGCAAGGAGCTATCTGCCAACCTGTAATATTGCCAAGCATTTGTGAAACTTACTTTTCCCTTTTCAAGAGGGCATACAAGCACATTATAATCTGTCTTTCCTTTTGAGTTATCAGCATCATTGAACACAACTCTATATTTCCCATAATCAGGACATTGTCCGTAATCCTCCTTGATACATGACGATAGAAGCACAATTAAGAAGAACATCGTTGCATGATCATAAAATCTCATCAATTGTAATCTTTTCATCATATTAATAAGTTATTGAATTTGAGATGTTTTGCCATGAGATAATACTGCAGATAGTTGAAAAAATATTATCTGCATTCATATTCAGGGCTATATCATAAGAGTTGCCGCCAACCAATGCTTGGTTAACCGTTGCTCTATATGTCTTATTCGTTACAGGCTGCCCGTCAATAGTGGCGTTGATATTGATTTCCACCTGCGAAGAAACGGTACATGGCAGACAGATAAAGTTGCGGGTATTTCCGCTGCCTGCAACATTGCTTAAAGCAGTCACGGAACCCGAAGAAGAGATGCTCCCTGTAGAAAGATTCATTTTTATTCCGTAAGTCATTGGATAGGTGAATTTAACCGAGTTAACTACAAGGCCACTCACCCTGGGATTGGCAACAATCCTTATCTGCATCTGACAGGCAAAATGTTTATAAGCAAAGGTCACGTTTGCTCCATTGTTCACGGTAATGTTTTTATTACCTGCCCATAGGTAATCCACACCATTTGCCAAATCTCCGGATACTCCGCCGGTAAAACTTATATTTGGTAACGAAGAGTTGTTTGCAGATACCGAGTAAAAGTCATAGTTCCCTTTTGGTAAAAATATTGTAGAGGTTGGAGCTAGTAGCCCACTTCCCGACGCTGTCGCATTTAGAGGAGTGCCGCCAATATTGGCAGCGATTTCTCCCGATGCATAGGCGTATATGATAGCAGTATTACCGCTCGTAAACACACTGTTGGCCTTAGTTTGTGCCTGCTCCATTCCACAGAGGAAGTTAACCGGATTAAGTTCTTCTTGTGGAGCAGATGGTTCTTTGGAACAACCAAAAAGTATGCTCATCAAAAATATTATTATAATGTAAATCCTTGACATAAACATCAGATTGACGGTTAATTAATTTGATAATTTTACTAATTCACAAGAGTTAAGCAAAGGATTGTAAACGACATTTTCTGTTTTGGTTTCCGCAATTCTTTGTACCTCAAACCTTGTCACATTAATTTGGGGAATTGGATCATCATATCCCATGATGCAGTTATCAATCCACATAATGTTATCATCCAGGTTCTCCTTGGTTTTGGTGTCATGGTTAATCAGAAGTTGTGGCTTATTATCACTGGCAATCACCTCCAGGTCATAAAAGACCTTATAGCCAGTACTTGAACCAATGCTCCGGATAAAGAGCCTGTCAGTTATCTCATCAATAATCTCTTCTGTATAGTCTCTTCCAAAATCATCTTTCAGATGCTTGACATGAATCTTTGCCACCCTTTTGATATGGAAATAGACTTGTACCTGGGGAGTGTCATTCTCGGAATTTTCACTGAGTTTTTCTGTTGTGTTGTCTAAATCTACGATTACCGGTTGTCTCTCTTTTGTGCAAGAAACAGTTAAGATTAAAATTGCTAATGCTGTAAATAATGTGTTTTTCATTGTTATTTTGTGTTATAATTGGTTATTAGTTTTGCTTTTACTATGTTTCTATTTGTTATCATCACCGATTGATGACGGCCTCCATTCTTTTCAAAGATTTCAATGACAAGCATCTTATTATCGGCAATGGTGAATTTTTCCAGAGTGAAGACAGATCTTGCGACACTTTTACCTCTTATGGGTTGATTGTTGTTCAATACTCTCAGAGGTGTCAGCACTTGTTCCTGAACTGCCGTTCTTTTAGTGACTCTCCTATCTACGATCTTGAAAGTGATAAAATCAATGTCAAATGGAATGTTGGTGATATTCTTTATCTGAGAGTGGAAGTACAGCATCCCATTGTTGGTATAAATGCCTTTAATGGAAAACTCCACCCCATACTTTTTACTTGAGATGTTTTTGATATCCCTCTTGTCATTCTTGTAGATGGTGTTCATAATCAGATTCACTGCTGCAGGAGGCTCTTTTCCCAGTTCCTTGAGATATACATCCCCGGCTCCTGTTGTTTGTGTTTTGCCTGGAGCGGTCTTGGTAATCAGCTCTTTCATCTCAATATTAAGTTTCTCCGGCTCTTGTACATACCTTACGTTAAAGGAGTAAAAGTTACCGTCATCTGTAATAACGGAGAAGTTGGTTTCATCTTCAAAATTGCGTACAGCAGCTTTAATACGAATTACATTCTCGGCACCCTCGGCCTTACCTGCAATTATCTTTGTGCTGCCAAGGTCTACATACCTGACCGCTGCCGGGAAGATGATGTGAACAGTCTTGTCGAATGTCACTTCCAGACCATAGGGAGGTATTACCTTGTCATAGGTTATTTTCTTGGTAAGGCCATTAAAGAGGTCTCCCGAAGAACCATTTGTCTGAGCATTGAGTCTCAACGCCCAGAGGAAAAGAAAAATAGTGATTAACAATCTTTGCATTTATTTGGATTTTAGTGGTTTATAAACTGCATTATTCTTTTGTTGTCAGAAATACCCTATACCCTGCCTTGAGATGTATTTTCACCAGTCTGGCTTTTTTTGAGATGTATTGTGAGCCTCCTTGTATCAGAGCCTTTGTGAGATCGGCAGTAATCTGCTCACCTGCATTTTTTGTGATATTAAAGCTTGTCCCAATGCTGTTACCCACGTTACCGGCAACATCTTTTATCGCGCTCACCTCCATTGAGCCGGGCACGAAGATTCCTATCTGCCCATCGGTGTCAAAGACATTCAACTCAACGGGTATGATCTTGCCTTGGTACTCAATACCGGAAATTATGATGTTCAGTCTTTCTCCTACCAAAAAAGTCTTGCCGCTGATTGTGGAATTCTCCGGAATGATAGTGCTTCCTGCTTTTAAGCTTTCTAAGAGACGGAGTCTTATAGTCTGACCGTCAGTTATGGTCTGGTCAATATGGACACAAGCTTTGATTGTGTTTTTTACTACAGCTTTGCTCTCTCCTACGGAAGTGTTAAACCCTAAGTTATGTTCAGTGCCATTAGTCATGTTTTCAAAAGGAAGTTCATTTGAGAGAGAGCTTACCACTTCTTTTTTTACCTGATATATAGGCTCTACCTTTGTCTTTCCTCCTCTGGTTTTTGTTTCTTGTTCCCTTTCCGCAGTATTTTCACTTTTTTGATTCATATTTTGAGGCATTAACCGCGCAGCCATCTCATACGACTTTTCCAATAGTTTCATTTTCTCTTCTACGCTATTTCCATTGCTGCTTTCCCTCATCTGTGCCTGCAACTGATCTACCTTATCTTGCAGTTCTTTCTTCTCATTGTCTTTATCGTCCTGATAGAAATTATCCAGGTTGCGGTTTATCTCTTTATATGCCTTGGCAGAAGATTGGATCGTGCCTCTGGTATTACTTTTGCCCTCTGATGCTCCGGCGGTATTATTGGGAGATTGACCAAGCTCATCGCCCTCATCTTGTGAGTTCTCCTTGGTGATCCTAAAGAACCCTGCCAGATCCTGCATCGTTTTAGATCTCTGATCCTGCTGTTGCTCGGCACTTGCTTTCTCATACTCCGCCTCTTTGCTGTCTGCAAGAGCATTGTCTTTTGCCTGAGGGATATTGGAATTTATTCCAACCTGATCACTTAGCTTCTGCTTATCTTCTTTTGAAGGAGAAAATATTAACCATATAACGGCAGCAAAGGCAAGCACGAATAGCGGAAAGACTATCATCTTCTTACGCTTTATTGCCTCTTGAGGGCTTCTCTCTTTTTTAATTTTCTCTTCCATAATCGTAGTTTTTATTCAAGTTATTTGTATCCGATTTTGACTTTACCTCCAGACCCCTGATGTGCTCAAACTCAATCTGCCGGACACTCTTTTTCTCAAGTTGTATTATTGTCACCACCATCATTCCAATGAAAACGATACCCATAAAAAGGAGCATACATGCAATCAGTGTCAGTCGACTCTCATAGCTCATACTTCTGAGATAATCCTCTATTTTCTTGTTCCAGTGTGCCTGCTTTTCAATTATCTCATCTTTGATTTTTTGAACGGTACTTGTTATTGTCTTCATGGTATTATCTATTTGCGACTCGGATGTCTTTGTTTTCTATAATTTCAAAATTCTCAATGATAAAGCCATGAGGGTTGTTGTCACTTCTTACCGAATTGAGCAGTTTGCAAGTGGTTATCAGGCTTCTCTCAGTGACGTTGCTTTCACGAAGTATGAGTTGCTTTGCGAATGTTCTGGCCGTATATGGATAGTGGTCAAAATTGCAAATCACGCTGTCAATCTGTATGTACTGATTGATGTTTGCGGAGATGAGCCTTTTAAAGAATCCCTTTTCAGAAAGGTCCTGATAGTAGTTGAAAGCCGACTTGTCTGATAGATTCATTGCTCTTTGCATGTTACTCTCAATAGCCATTTTATCCGGCGAGAGGGTAAAGAAGAGTTCATGAAACCGCCTCACATGCTCACGAGCCTCCACCGGTCTGTTTTGGGATAGGTCTTGTGAGAGGGCAAGGATAAGAGATTTGCCCTGGTCCAGGACATATATCTTCTGTCTTTGAACTTCTGCGAAGCGGAACGAACTCCAAATACAAAAGACAATGACCAATGCACACGAACTGATAACCAGAATCACTATGAGTCTTATCTGCTTAAAGCTCGACTCTATATTTTTTAACGATTTAAATTCCATGGTCTTGATTGTTATCTTCCAATTAGTCTTCCCGAGACATTCCCGGAAGCTGCACCAACTCCTGCACCAGCCATAGATGTGGCACGACCAGCTGTGGCATTCATATTCCTGCTGTAGTTACCCATCCCTCCTGCCTGTATTATCCATCCTGCAACCGTAGGTATGGTAAAGTATCCTATGATTCCAATGATCATAAAAATGATGTAAACGCCATTTGATGCATCAACCGAGAAGTTGGGGTCATTTTGTAGTTTGGTAATATCGTTTTGTATCATAAGAACCTGTATCTTGGCTAATATGGTGCTGAACAAGTCAGATACCGGTAACCAGAAATAGACACTTATGTATCGGGTAATCCATTGGGTAAGCGTAGACTGAAAGCCCGGCCAAACGGAAATGGCAAAGGAGATGGGGCCGAGGATTGAGAGCACGATGAGAAAGAATGTGCGTACGGTATCGATCACCAAAGAAGCAGCCTGAAACATCAGCTCCAGAAGCTCGCGGAAGAAGTCCCGAATAGACTTTTTCATGTTATACATACCCCGTTCAATGTACATACCAGTCATTGTCACCAGGTCTTCAGGGCTCCATCCCATAGCTTCAATCTGCTTATCAAACTCTTCATTACTCACGAGATAGGCAGTCTCCGGACTTCGCAGCATAGATTCTCTCTCCAGAATATCTTTCTGCTTACGATAGTTGTTCATATCAAATGTCTGGGACTCCAACATTGTGTTTGTACCCTGAACAATAGGACTCAATACTCCATTTATGGTACCTAGGACAAGAGGAAAGAACATTATGCACATTCCAATGGCAAAAGGACGAAGAAGAGGATATACATCTATCTCTTCGGCTCTGGCGAGTGACTGCCATACACGGCTTGCAACAAATATCAATGCACCAAGCCCTGCTATAGCCTTGGCCACTGCCGCCATATTGGAGCAAAGAGGCATCATGTCGGTATAAAGACCTCTGAGTATCTGGTGTAGATTATCAAATTCCATAATGTAGAATATTACCAGTATCTTTCGTTTGTTCCATAAAGAGCAACTACTCTTTGTGTATCTCCGGAAGCTTTTGCCCTGAGAAAACTAACGGAGATTGTCTTATTGGTGTAGTAGCCAACCAGGCTTCTGTACTTTTTAACCTCGGAGTAAACTTTATCTACGACATCCATTCTCTCTTTATCAGTCATCGATAAAGAACTGTCTTTAATGACTTTCTTGAGGTCAGACAGTAGTCCGCTACTCTCTTCCATAAGTTTTGTGTATCCAAAGGCAATTGCACCGAGTTCCTCTACAGTGTAATTGGGGTCATTCATCATTTTTTGAAAGCTATTGACATAGATATCCGAGATCTCTCCAATCATCAAGATTGTCTGTTGAACCTTACGGGCATCTTTAACAAGGTTGTTCACGGATTTAAGGGCATCGTAATACTTTTTACCCTGCTCATAAATTTTTACGGTCTCCTTGAAGTTGTTTATCATATTGGAAGCGGTAGAAGATGTTTCAACTACTTGCGTTATAGAGTTGATGATGCTCTGTATTAGGTTTGTAGGGTCAAAAGTCACCATCTGGGCCTGTGCCCTGTTCCCTAAACCAAGGAATAGAGTCAGACAAATTATTGCAAATGCTCGTTTCATAATGCGTATTTTAGTTATGTTGTTTTGAATTCTCTCTTTTCTGTTCGGCCAGCTGTTTTATTGCCAGTTCAATATTGCCGTCAAGCTTTTTAGCAAGGTTTAGCACCTCCATCTTTTCGGTTTCCTCAGTTGTGTATGTCAGATATTCCTCGAAGCTTACTTCTGTAGCATAAACGGCAGACTGTGTTCCTCCCAAACCAATCCAAACTTCTTTGTAGAGGCGGGATGGGTTATTTGCCATGTTGATAGAAAGCACCTGTGCTTTTTCTTTCTCTGTAAGACCCAAAAGACTTTGGATAGCTTCAAACTTATTCATGTACTTGCGTTGGTCCAGAAGTATTTTGCAATCTGAATTATTGATGATTGATTCCTTGACTATAGGAGACGATATAATGTCATCCACCTCCTGAGTTACCACTATGGCTTCACCAAAATATTTTCTTACTGTCTTGAAAAGGTATTTTATGTACTCGGCCATGCCTTCTTTGGCAATTGCTTTCCATGCCTCTTCAATGAGGATTAATTTTCTCACACCCTTTAGTTTGCGCATCTTATTGATGAATACCTCCATGATGATGATAGTGACAATAGGGAAAAGGATCGGGTGGTCTTTGATGTTGTCAAGTTCAAAAACGATGAACCTCTTTGAAAGCAAATCCATCTGTTTTGTAGAATTTAACAGGTAGTCGTATTCCCCATCTCTGTAGTACGGCTCAAGCACATTAAGGAAATTGTCAATATCAAAATCCTTTTCCCTTACCTTTTTTTCTTCAAGAACATCACGATATTCACCCTTCACGTATTCATAAAAGCTATTGAATCCGGGTTCGGCCTCTTTGGATTTTATCTTTTCTATGTAGAGACTTACTGCGTTGGAAAGTGCCACTTCCTCTGCTCTGGTGGGAGGCTCGTTATCCCTCTTCCAAAGGGTAAGGATCAAAGTCTTGATACTCTCTTTCTTTTCAATGTCAAATGCACAATCTTCGGTATAGAATGGATTGAAGGCAATCGGATTTTCTTCGGAATAGGTGAAATATATCCCGTCTTTACCATTACTCTTTCGGTTAATAAGTTCGCACAGGCCAAGGTAACTGTTGCCGGTGTCAACCAGAAGTACATGACTACCCTGCTCATAATACTGCCTTACCATGTGGTTGGTGAAAAATGATTTCCCGGAACCGGAAGGACCGAGGATAAATTTATTCCTGTTGGTGATTATGCCCTTTTTCATCGGAAGGTCGGAGATGTCAAGGTGGAGAGGCTTGCCGGTTAACCTGTCTGCCAGTTTTATCCCGAATGGAGAAGGAGAGCTTTTGTAGTTTGTCTCTTGGGTGAAAAGGCACACGGCCTGTTCAATGAATGTATAAAAACTCTCTTCGGCAGGGAAGTCAGCTTCGTTCCCCGGAATACCTGCCCAAAAGAGGGTTGGCACATCAACAGTGTTATGCCTGGGCTTGCATTCCATCAGAGCGAGCTGGGAACCAACATCATTCTTTATCCTTTTGAGTTCGTCCCTGTCATCACTCCACGCCATGACATTGCAATGGCAACGGATGGAAGTCAATCCTAAGCTGTGTGCCTGATTAAGGTACTGCTCAATCCATTCTTTGTTTATCTGATTGCTACGGCTGTAGCGGGAGAGGGAATGCATGTTCTTGGCCATCTTCTCAAAGCGGCTAAGATTCTCATCACTCTCTTCAATGAAAATATATTGGTTGTAGATATGATTGCAAGAGAGAAGAAGCCCTACCGGCGAGGCAAAAGAAAGACGGCAGTCGCTCCTGTCTGTTGAAAGCTTCTCGTATCTTATATCTGCAGCTACTTGGCCCGGGAGGTCTTCAGTGTTAGATAATGTATGCAGGCAAAGAAGATTGTCTCCTATGCGCATCTGTGCATCATTTATTGAAATGTCATTTAGGACAGTATCCTCATTTTGGGATAATGAGAAATATTTTTCAATCACTCCGGCTTTATGTTGGCTACCAATTATTTCCTCAGAAGTGAATCTGGTAATTTTTAAATAGCCGCTATCATTGATAATCTTTTCAAACTGACCAACAGAGTCTAGAAATTTCATAACCAACTCTCTATCCTGAATCTCTTTTGGAATGATAAAGCCACGGCAAAGAGATGAGAAGTTACTCCGAGAACGCAATCTCTCCTTTGTTGTTTTGGTGATAAAAAGAAAGCAACTATGGTTTAAGAAAGGTCGTTCATTAAAATGCCTTTCAAAAGAGCGGCTTAAAAAAGTGCCCTCCTGTTTCTCGATATCTGCAGAGTAGTTCTCCTGAATGAACCAGTCTTGTTTATGAATAATGGAGTAATCCGGCAAGACCTTTATGGCTTTTACCCAAGCAGAATGAATGGCTTCATATTCAGTTGAAGTGACGGTGAATAATTCAGGGAGCTCTACTTTAAAACCAATGGTGATATCTGCATCTTTAGAAATAATGCAGTCGTTCTCAACTGCCAATAATGGGAATTTACTCTCCAACGTATTTGCCTTAAGTATGTTTCTCATGCTTACCTCCTTGTTAATAATTGCGATATGCTTTTTCTGTTGATTAAATACTTCGGGTGGTTTTTTCTTGCGGCAATCTTCATAAGGCCATGCTCACCATACTTTGCGTTAAGAGAGAAGGTCTGCCACACCAACAGGGAAGCAATTAATATTGAGAAACCGATGCAGAATGATTGATTTATTACGATGCTGAACATTATTACATAGAGGATGAAAATTGCTAAAAGCCCTCCGGCAAAAATGAACAGGTACTGACTTTTCAGTCCCTTGAATTCTACGGATTTCCCAATTCCTTTATTGATATTATAGATGGTAGCCATACTACAAGAAGAAAGATCTTAAGATTGTAGCCGCAACAATAAGGAAGATACAGGCACCAAACCACGATGCAGCAGTCTTGCTTGTGTCCGGATCACCCGAGGCGAACTTGCCATATACCTTTACTCCTCCGATTAGTCCCACAACGGCACCAATGGCGTAAATAAGTTTAGTGGCAGGCTCAAAATATGAAGTGACCATGTTTGTGGCCTCAGAGATACCGGCGAGTCCGTTGCCTTGTGCGAAGGCATAGGAAGCAGTTGTAAGAAAAACTGCAGAGACGAAATACTTTTTCAGGGTCATAAATCTTTTTTTATGTGCCAAGGGGTTGGATGGGTCCCGTGACGGGTTAATACTGTTTTCTGTGGATATTAGTGGTGGCTGGCATCATCCTTTCATCCGTAGTCATTATTTTTCATCGTGTTTCTTCTTTATAGGTATTTGCTCAGATCAAAGTCTATGGGTATTTCTTTTGTAGTTGACTTTGAGTTCTTAACTGTCAATTGCCTGTTTTTAATTTTATCATCACACTCCTGGAGCATCTTTTTTATTCTGTTGTCCGATTCCGGAATAGTTGAAACCACCTGTTCGAACATATCGGTTTTTCCTGCCCGATTAATTACATCGACTGCTCTTTCCTTTTCCTCTACCGATGGATTTATTTTCCCAATGGTTGCTGCTGTCTCACTTATCTCCTCAAAGGTCACTCCCGAAGCAATCCCTCCTGTTAAAACTATCAGCTCATCATCTTCATCAAATCCGATTTCATCATCTTGATCTCCGGGGTACTCCGTTTCGACATCAATCTCCAACGGCTCATTTTCATGCTTAGAGAATATCGCTTCCATTTCTTCTCTTGAGACGACTGCCGGAAACTGTTTTTTAGTTTCAGAAGTAAATGTATCTTCTTTTCTAACATCTTGAAAATTAGCGGTTAAATTGTCTGCGCTTGTCTCCTTTTGTCTCATAAAGGGCTTTGTTGAACCAATAATCCCGCTTTCATTAAGCCATTCTTTGGGCTGCTTGACCTCATCTCCTTTTGGCGAGATTTTCTGCCCTAAAATCCTTTTTATGTCTTCTTTATAGATGTAATAAATCGTGAACAGGCAATAGAGTGCAATAACTGTGAGTGCAATTTGAGTGATCATACTACCTCCTGTTTTTTAATGGTCGTTTTAGGGTCTCATCATAGATCCTTTGTATATCTTCCTCATAAATCTTGAAGTGATGTAGGAGTATGCACTCAATAAAACTACTGACAGATGCCTTTCGACCACCTATGCCAAAAACAATGTTATACACCTCCTCATAAGTATTCCGATTGATATAGATTACCTGTCGGTCATTAATCTCCATCCGGTTGAAAAATAGCTGGCGATAATCGTCTGCATTCTGCTGTTTCCGTCTCGCTTTTGTCTCCGGAATCGGTTCCTCCTTTTGTTCTATAGGCTTGCCTGGAGGAGACTGGTCTTTCTTCTTTGCCAGAGGAACATCCCCTGCAATAAGCTCCATAACATAAGCTTCATCAATCTTGTCCGTTTTATCTGCCATGACCGTCTAATTTTATGATTGAACATATCTCGTCTATCAACTCCGCGACATTACTACCCTTGAGTAATCGTTTATCGGCAGGGAAAAGAGTAGAGCGAAAAGGCAATTTGTGATCGCAGGACATCTCTTTTCTGAAACGCTTGGTGTCAGGAATGACGGTTTTCATTAGTTGCAGTCCTAATGTTGCTATCCCTTCTTCGTAAATCCTATAGAGATCTGTTTTCTCTCGTCCGTCAACCTGATTCCAAAAAAGATGTATTTCTTTGGTGCGTTTGCTCTTGTTCATCACAATAACCTCATTGATTCTACTTGCAAACCTCAGACTGCTCTCCATTACAACCCTATCGGCAATGATTGGAGTAAAGATGTAATCCAGGGAGGAGAGTGATTCTATTACGCCCTGTGAGTTCACAGTGCCGGGGAGATCGAAGAAGACAATATCATATTCTCCCTCACAGCCATCCAACATATCCTTGGTCACCTCAATGGCATCTTCGGGCTTGCTGCACAAAACAGGATAGGCACGCTTCCCTAACCCCGAGAACTGGTTTATTGCCATCCTTTTGTAAAAATCATCGGTTTCCACTAGTTTCCTATCCCTATCACGCATGGCATGGATACTAAACTGCGGGTAGTCACAATCTACCACTACCACATTATACCCTTTAGTATAGTGTAAATAACTTGCCATTAATACTGTAAACGCACTTTTGCCAACGCCACCCTTTTGGGTAGAGAAGGCCATGTAAATTGGTTCTTTCTTCATTTCGGTCATTCTTTAATTGATTATCTGATTATTGTTTTAATTCTTGCAATCTTGATTTCATGATTCCAAGATTTCATTATTTCAAGATTTCAAGATTGCATCCTCAAATGATTGATCTATATATAGGTTTCCATCAAGCATTAAACAAAGAAATAATGATTTTTTACAAGATTGACTATCAATGGATAAACTGTCTGTTGATGTCTCCAATTGTCTCCTTTAAAGCATTTCAAGCACATGTAAAAGCCTATAACTTTACATAAACATTGTAGATGCTTCCATTTTGTACAAGAGATTTCCAACAATCCGTCTTTAGCACGGATTTTATTTGCGCCAGGCAAATAGCAAGGTGTGTTTTGAGTAACTCGAAATTCTTTCGGTTACTCAAAACGCCTTGCCCTTGACAGGGGAAGTTTTACTCCTAAGTCGTAAAACCAATAAAATAAAAAGAGATGATCAAGAAAGATGAAACGGCACCAAAAAGGAGCAATTTGGGTAGAATCCCCAAGAAAGACCCAGCAACGAATAACTACATGGTACGGTTTAATTCGGAAGATAATGCAAGGTTTTTAACCCTTTTTGAGCAATCAGGAATGCGTACAAAGGCTCACTTTATCGTGGCCAGGATCTTTAATAAGGAGTTTAAGGTGATTAACATCAATAAATCTGCCGTTGATTATTACACAAGACTGACCTCCTTATATTCCCAATTTAGAGCAATTGGAGTGAATTACAACCAGGTGGTAAAGGTTCTAAACAGCAATTTCACGGAGAAAAAAGCCCTGGCTTTTCTTTATAGATTGGAGAAACAGACGATGGAGCTGGTAGCCTTGAACCGGCAAATCATTGAATTAACAAAAGAGTTTGAGAAGAAATGGTTGCAAAAATAAATGTAGGAAATTCGCTTTTCGGAGCATTGGCATACAATCAAAAGAAGATCCTTGAAGGTGAAGGACGAGTACTTTGTTCCAACAAAATGACCGAAAGTTTGGATGGAGAGTTTGATATACATCGCTGTATGGTCGACTTTGAGAGGCAACTTCCCGATGATGTTAAAACCGAAAAACCGATTATCCATATCTCCCTCAATCCTCACCCGGACGACCGATTGTCAGATGAGCAGTTGGTTGCCATTGCTCAGGAATATCTGGAGAAACTGGGATACGGCAATCAACCATATATGGTATATAAGCACGAGGATATTGAGCGGCACCATATCCATATAGTGTCGCTTCGGGTCGATGATGCAGGGAAGAAAATCAATGATAGTTTTGAACATCAACGCAGTAAGACGATTACTCGTGAGTTGGAACAGAAGTACGGACTTCGCCCGGCAGAGAAGCAGCAGCGTTCGCAAGTTTCCTTGTCGAAAAAGGTTATTCCGCAGGAGGGTAATGTCAAGGGACAAATTGCCAACCTGATTAAGTCGTTATCTATCCGTTACCACTTTCAAAGTTTTAACGAGTATCGGGCTTTACTATCCTTGTACAATATCTGCGTCGAAGAAGCTAAAGGCGAGGTCCGGGAACGGGTGTATAATGGGTTGGTTTATTTTGCTACCGATGACAACGGAAATAAAACCGGAAATCCATTTAAGTCTTCTCTCTTTGGGAAATCAGTTGGATACAAGGCAATCCATGAACGATGCGAGAGGTCAAAAGAGACGATCAAGGAAAAAGGATTTCGTGAACAGACCAAACAGACAGTTGCAACCAGTATTCGTGAAAAAGCCACCCGATCTGAGTTTGAAAGTGAGCTGAAGAGAAAAGGAATTGATGTGATTTTCCGAGAGAATGATTCGGTACGTATCTATGGTGTAACCTTTATTGATCATAACACAGAATGCGTGTTTAACGGCTCTCGCTTCGGGAAAGAATTTTCGGCAAATGCCTTTCAGGAGCAGTTCGCTGCAAATCGCCCAGTAATTGAACAACAACAGCAAAATCCGGGAAGATCCGCAAACTTGGCCCACACCACTTCCGAAAATCACAAAGAGAGCGAAACTGTCCTTGAATCAGCCCTTGATTTATTCATAATGGAGAGTCATGGAAACGATCCGGAAGAGGAAGCATTTATTCGCAGAATGAGAAGGAAGAAAAAGAAAAAACTTAAGCCATAACAATTATGCAACAAGAAGATGATCTGAGAGCATTGGCAAAAATCATGGATTTTATGCGTGCCGTAAGTATATTATTTGTAGTAATGAATATCTATTGGTTTTGTTACGAAGCGATACACCAAGCGGGTGTGAACATCGTGGTGGTAGATAAGATTTTAATGAACTTAAACCGGACGGCAAGACTCTTTAACTCCATCATATGGACAAAACTGTTTGCTGTGCTGTTATTAGCCCTATCCTGTCTGGGAACAAGAGGAGTAAAAGAGGAAAAGATAACCTGGACAAAAATAAACAGCTTTTTAGCTGTCGGGGTTAGCTTCTTTTTTCTTAATTGGTGGATATTGAATTTGCCTCTACCCTTAGAGACAAATACCAAACTATATATCTTAGCCATGACTGTGGGATATATCTGTTTGTTAATGGGTGGCCTTTATATGAGTCGCTTATTAAAGAACAATTTGATGGACGACGTATTCAACAATGAGAACGAATCCTTTATGCAGGAGACCCGATTGATGACCAATGAGTATTCGGTCAATCTCCCCACCACGTTCTATTATAAGAAAAAGCAGCATAACGGTTGGATCAATATCGTAAATCCTTTTAGGGCAACCATTGTCCTCGGCACACCGGGCTCTGGAAAGTCATATGCGGTAATAAATAACTTTATCAAACAGCAAATAGAAAAAGGGTTCGCGATGTATATATATGACTTCAAATTTGATGATCTCTCGACAATAGCCTATAATCACCTTCTAACACATCAGGATGCTTACAAGGTGGTTCCTAAATTTTATGTTATCAACTTTGACGACCCTCGAAGAAGCCACAGATGCAACCCAATCAATCCTGCATTTATGACCGATATTTCCGATGCCTATGAGAGTGCCTATACCATTATGCTAAACCTGAACAAGACATGGATTCAGAAGCAAGGTGACTTCTTTGTGGAATCTCCAATAATCCTGTTGGCCGCCATCATCTGGTACTTGAAAATCTACGAGAATGGCAAATACTGTACTTTCCCACATGCCATTGAATTTTTGAACAAGAAGTACTCAGATATCTTCCCGATATTGACTTCTTATCCCGAGTTGGAAAACTACCTTTCACCCTTTATGGATGCCTGGGAAGGAGGGGCACAGGATCAACTTCAGGGGCAAATTGCGTCTGCGAAGATTCCACTGTCCCGTATGATTTCTCCACAACTCTATTGGGTGATGAGTGGTGATGATTTTACTCTCGACATCAACAATCCTGATGAACCAAAAATTCTTTGTGTGGGAAATAACCCTGACCGGCAGAATATCTATTCGGCTGCTCTGGGTTTGTACAACTCCCGCATCGTAAAACTGATTAACAAGAAGGGACGGTTGAAATGTTCTGTCATCATCGATGAGTTGCCAACGATATATTTCAGGGGACTGGACAACCTTATTGCCACAGCAAGAAGTAATAAGGTTGCAGTCTGCCTGGGCTTTCAGGATTTTTCTCAATTGAACCGTGACTACGGAGACAAAGAAGCCAAGGTAGTGATGAACACCGTCGGTAATATCTTCAGCGGTCAGGTGGTTGGAGAGACAGCAAAAATGCTCTCGGATCGTTTTGGAAAAATACTTCAAAAACGCCAATCCCTAACCATCAACAGAAACGACAAATCAACATCCATTTCCACTCAAATGGATAGCCTTATTCCAGCCTCCAAGATATCCAACCTTTCGCAGGGGATGTTTGTCGGAGCTGTATCCGACAACTTCGATGAAAGGATTGAGCAAAAGATATTTCATGCCCAGATTGTGGTTGATTCGGAAAAGATTCAAAATGAGACAAAAAACCATGTCCCAATTGCAAAAATCGCTAACTTTGAGAATAATAAGGGAGAAGATACCATGAAAACCGATATAAATGAAAACTACTCTCGTATTAAGAAGGAAGTTTATCAAATCATCACAAGTGAACTTGAGCGGATTGGTAATGACCCGGAATTAAAACATTTGATAAAGAAATAGGACAGTTTGTTTTTTCATCTGTCGTAATAAAAGCATCTTATCGCATAATCTTTAAATTTCCTTTTTAGAAATGCTTGATTCTAATAAAAAATTTAAGAATCCGGTAGGCGTATAAAAAAACGGTTCGTCATCTTCAAACTTCTCACGAATAAGTCCCATACCCCCATTTGTATACATTTCCATTGTTTCCATTAACTTAGAAACAGCGGATTCTTCTGTTATTTCACCCTTATCAAGTGCAATGAAATCGATGTCAGTTTTTACAACTAAGGCTGTAAAGATATACTTCTGGATTATTGAGAAATCTTTTCTTTCCCGCTTATTACTTTTATTTCCCCAGAATTCAATTTTATGTCCGTAACTATTTTCTTTTACAGAAATCGGCTTCTTCTCATTGTTATACAATCCCACAAAGAATGCATAAATATAAAACTCATAGGCAGTTTCAAAAGCTTTGATGTCTTGGGTTCTTGCTCCATAATCAGCAAATTCTCTCATGAGAATATCTTTGTATTTTTGATCGTAATATGGGGGTCTCGCAGTCCTCCATGCTTCAAACAGATTATCCATATGGCTCTACTTGGGTTTCAATTGTACATAAATCTTCTTTATCAAATGGACGAGTTCTATATATCCAATAGGCTTGATCTCTCTTTATCTTATCAAAACTCTCATCATCTATACACGGTGATTTATCCTCTTTCATAGAGGTAAAATCTTTTGTGGCAATAATTCGCTGTTTTTTTGTTTCATACAACAAGTTGTAGAAGTCTTGAACCTTTGCTGGATCAAAAGAACTCGTTGGTGCATCGAAGAGCATAGGGAAACTCTCTTGCTTTGTTTCAGATGCCAATTCTGAAATCCCCAAAAGAACAGCAATATGTTTTGATATCTCCAAAGAACCATTAGGTTTGTAAATTGGAGTTTCGTCAGCATTAATTAATTGGACTGAAATTCTATCATTACTTCTTCTAAGTCTGATTCTTCCAGTGAAATCATCCAAGTTTATTTTTGATATGAACTGATTAGATTTCTCCTCTAAAGTGTCGATAAATTCAGTCAACAAACGTTCCTTTGTATTTGTGAATATTGTTTTGATGTCATTCAATATTCTAAATGTTTCCATTTCATAGCTTGGTAGCACCTGTGCATTTTTCCTGTTTTTTGTCTCAATCTTCTCAGCTAATTCTTCTCGAACAGTAGTCAATTTTCTTTGATAATCTCCAACTGATCTCGAGTTCTCAGATACAATCTTTGTCCATTCTCGAATATTGCTATGCATGCTTAACAGGTCATACTCTGAAACAGTTGATTCCGCCATAATTCTATTTTTCTCTTCTGTTTCAGCATCTAGTTCTCCTTGTAGCCTTTTAAGATCTTCTTTTCTGCAACGATTGAACTCCAGTCTTTCACCAATTTCTGTCTTGAGATTGTCTATATTTACTCCACTTGCTGTTAGGGCAATTTCAAATTGATGCATTCTGTCTATGTACTCATTTGGAAATAATGGAGAATCCCCATCATCATCCAACACATCATTCTTATTCTGTCTATTGATATATTCTTTCAATTTGGACTCCATGAATAGATAAGGTTCACTATCCTTAGGAGCAGATCTGTTACAAACTTTACAAATCTCTTCTTTCAGAAGTTCTTTCATTGTTCCTTCGTCTGGAATAAACCACGGGAGTGGAATTGCTTCATTAATGAGTTCAATTTTGGCAACCTCCTTGGCTCTTGATTTATAAGATTTCTTTTCTTCAAGATTTTTTAGTTTTCTTATATCTGCTATCTTCTTAGAAAATTCTTCATATATATCTCTTAATCCGAAAAGAATCCATTTCTCATCTAATAAAAAAGTAGAATATGTCTCCTCAATTCTTATATTTAAGGAATTTATCTCATTTTTCTTTCTTTCTATTCTGTCATTTAATATTTTAAGAGTTTCACTTCTTTCTGAATTTTGCTCAATCTTACTTAACGAAGAACTTGCTTTTTCTATTTCCTTCTCTGTTTCTTTAAGTAACTCTTGATACTTGTTTTCGTCTCGCAACGACCTGTCGATTTCAAACTGAATATCTTTAACTTCACGGCTTATTTTTTCATTGCTACGTGTAGCTTTGTCCATTGAATCTTGATGCCATTTATTCATTTTATCGGCAATATCAATAAATGGAGGATAATATTTCACCTCTGAAAAAGCATCAATTAATCTTTTTAGAGCCTCCTGATCGTCAAAGATATTCAGCTCGGCTTCTCCTTTAAACATCGAAAACCTTCGAATTTGGGCAGGAAATAATCTTTCCAATTTTTTCACTCCATCCACAGAAATTCTACTGCCATCTAATTTATCTTCATAACCAACAAATCGATAATTAGATGTCCGAGGTTCTTCTTGAAAGAGTCCAACATCAAATGCTTTTTCAAGAACACTTATCTCATCATCTTTTTCAACAGTTAACGCCACTCTTACAGTAAACTTAGAGGTATTATCAAGCTCCTTCATTCGTTTTGCGGATACCAGGTTCAAGTCATCTTTTTCTGTAGAAGAGAAAAGCCATTCTAATGCTTCGAAGAATTTTGTTTTTCCTTCGCCGTTTCGCCCCAAGATCAGATTTAGCCCGTCTTTAAAGACGAATTCCTTCTTGCTATAATAGCAAAGAAAGTTTTCTATTAGTAATTTCTTTATTTTCATTCTGCTGTACGGTTAAGATAGCCTATTACTTGTTGATATATTGCTTTTTCATTCATTTCGTTGTCTGAATCCATTCCTTGGATAATCCTTGCAATAACTTGCACAATAGGCTCACTTGAACTTAATGCTTGCCCTATTGTTTGATAATTTTCGATATCAACGCCATACTTATCCTTTATTATTGGATCCGAAAGGAAAGCTTTTAATATCTTGTCTTCTCTTGCCATGATTATAAGTTTTATTGTTCATATAAGTTAAGTCCGTAGTGATTGATAATGTCCTTTAACTCAAAATAGGTATCCATTTTATTAGTTGAAAGAGACGAAAAATTAATAACTCTCTCAAGCTCTCTTCGCAACATATTCTTTTCCACTTCATATGTTTCAGACTCAATATTAGTAACAGGAACAACTACCAAGTCATGAATAGTCGCTCTTAATTTATCCTCGTGATTACGCAGTACACGTCCTCTTCGCTGAACAAATTGTCGAGGATTTCCTGTGCTTGCACAAAATATCGCCAATTCTGCACGCGGTATATCTACTCCTTCATCAAGGCACTTCATTGATGTTAATACATCCATTTCTCCCATTTCAAATTGTTTGAGGAGTAATTCTCGATTGTATGTTCTGGATGTATATTGCCCAACAATTATTCGCTCATCTATATCTCTGACAGTTCTCGTATATACATCAATTATACGTGCATCATCTTCTTCTTCCTCAAATATATCAGTATTTTGATAAATATCACCAAACTCTTCATCATTGTCTGAATTCAAATTACCTTCGGGTACATATACCAGAGTATATTTAAGATTACCTCGACACACAAACTCTTCTTCTAATATTCTTTTAAATATAGCCAATTTATTTTTTGCTTTGTGTATAATTCTCTTGCGTTCAAGAAGTTTCATTTGAACCAAAGGATTGTCAAAAAAAGACCCTTCTGATTCAGAATTGAATAACTTAGCTAAGGCTTTAGAAATAGCAATATATTCTTCTTGTTCTTCGGATGTTAGATATACGATATGTGGATAATATCTGTACTGACATAAAACTCCATTTTTTATTGCCTCTTCCATAGAATATGTAAAAGTGTAAGAAGATAAACTATTAAAAAATTTGTTTATGATAGCATTTCCTACATCATCGTATTTGCGATCAGGGGTGGCTGATAGTCCTATCCTTTTTTGTAACTCGAAATTTACAAGAGTGTTAGAAACATTCTTTGATCCTAAGTAATGAGCTTCATCAGCAATAAATAGTGTGTCAGAGGGTAGCCCTCGAAGTATAGACTGAAATTTTTGTTTCACAAATGAAGCATATGTAACTATCAAAATAAAGGAAACCTTCTTATTAATAAGGTATTCTGTTTTGAGAGCAGATACATCATTGTTCCACTTCGTTTTACTGTTTATTAAGTATGTCTTCCTGAAATTAAATTTCTCGCATTCTTTTTTCCACTGATTTACTAAGGCTACAGTTGGAACAACGATTATTGCTCTATAAGCATTGACTTTCTTATATTCTTCAAGAAGACAATTGAGTGATGTGATTGTTTTTCCTGTTCCAGTCGCCATAGCAAATAAGCCTTTGTAGTCGTTTTTACACCAATTTGCGTAGGCTTGAATCTGATACGGTCTTGCCCCTTTAGTAAAAGGAAACCTCGGCTCAATTGCCTTTTTTGAAATAATATTGTTTACCTTGGAAATTATTTTTAATACTCTTGAATTACTTTCAAAGATGTTTTTCTTTAATGTAATTAGTTCTTGTTCCTGAATTATTAATTCATTAATCTCTTTGTCACCAAATTGATCCTTGATTGCAGTTATTGTCTGATCTAACTCCAAATACCTGACGTGCGTAGCCTCCCCCTTGAAAATAGATTCAAATCTGTTAGAGTGACCTGTAATTTGTTTTTCACTTAAGCTGTTATCCCATGAGGTCGTAATATTTATCTCCTCTAGATTCTTCAGCAGTCCATAAGCGGTCATGTTACAGGAACCATGAAAATATATAGCATTGGTTCCGTCATAGAACTGCCCAGACTTGTAGTGAGAAATACCTGCCCCTTCTTTTGGCGCAATTATTTTGATCTGAATGCGATTATTAGCGATGAGCCAAGCGATGCATTCAAAAAAGTGTCTATCATATTGATCCAATGATCTTTTTAACTTTTCAATGTCAGATAGATCAAAAGGCATATCTTGATCAAATGTGTTAGCTAATTTAATTGCTTCTCGATCTTCTTTGGATAGAACATTATTTATCACTAAGCGAAGTACCCCTCCATTATGAATAAATGTAGCAAAACCTAAAGACAATACGTTTATTGCTGCCGAGCTGAAATAACCAAGAAGTAAATCCCACTGAGTACTATTGCATAAGGCATTCAAATAGAACTCAATAGGTTCAAGTTGAGTTCCATTTTCATAATGGCGATCCTCTGGTAAGCGTATATCTTTAAGCATAATTTGTCAATTACTATATGAAGCAGTTTGCACAATTAACATCTTTATCTTCAAATATATCGATTAATAGTGAGCTTTTGTTTTTCTCCTTCATCGCTTCTTGTTTTTTTATATGATCTAACTTGATTTGTCTAACTCTGCTAGGCATTATTAAATCCTCTAATCTTTCTCCCTGTATCCAAGTGTATCCTGACTTTTCGTATTCCATTGCTTTCTGGAATAATATTGGATGTTGCTCGTAAAGCCAAATCCATTCTATTTTTTGTTGATAAAAACAGAAATAACAACCAGAGCGACTTCTACAATACTGTCCTTTCTTTCCGTCTACCTCAAATTCGATAGGTTTATAGTATGCCGGTATTCCAACTCCGCTTTCCTCAAGAAGCTTAAAAATATCTTCCTTTACTAGTACATCTTCATTTTCAACTAATGGGAAGTAATCTAACTTACCAACTGGATAATCCGTTGTTTTCAAAAACTCAAAAATGACTCTATTAAAAGTTATTATACTTAAATTTAATAACGCACTAATTTTTTTGCTATAATAAAACTGCTTAGTTAAAGGGGTACAAACAATCTCCAAAGCATCATTCAGTATTTTTTTGGATGCCACTTTTTGATATAATTCCGAGACAAATGCTATATTGTCGTTGTTAAATACTGCATTTATTACATCCAAACTCCATATGTTTTTCCTAAAAGGGAAGATCGCTTGTATATTGGGTTTTGTTGATACATAACCCTCCCTTTCCTCATCGCCTCTGATTCCGACATAAGAGATTGTTGGTGTATTACCAACGTATTTTTCAAACTCTGCAAGTTTCATTTTTTGTGTACACCATCTTGCTTGTGGGGAAGGTAGATATCCTCCACTCGTTTTTAAGAAATGATCAAAGGGAGTAGGTTCGGGAGTTCCTTCTGCCGCAACAAGCCTTACGATATGGCCCAAATATGAATCAAGATTCTCAATTAAACGTTCAGTCTCTTCTAATTCACACTTAGTATCTGAATTGTAGAACTCAGTTTTTATTTGAGGATATTTTTTTTTCATGTAGATCGCCAATGCTGCACTATCCTTTCCTCCAGAAATTCCAAGGACATGTCTTATATTATTCATCATTCAATTTGTTCTTTAAAATATTTAGCAGGGTATATACATCCAGATTCGAATCGCCAGATAGTATTTCCCTAATTTTCTTTTCTAACGTTTTCGCCTCTGATTCCTTTTTGGAGCTAAGTCTAAATATTTGAGGTTTAAGCTCTCCCATTTCTGAGATCATTTCAAATCTAAAGAACTTATCATTGTGATCAACGATCTCTTTTGAGATTTCAACATACTTTGTTAACTCATTAAATAAATAAATCAAGTTGTCAATAAGATACTCTTCCTCTTCATCCAACAAGGATTCTAACTGTTTATCCAATACAATATATGAAATTGACTGATACCACGAAGTTCTATCCTGCATTGGTGTTATAATTCGATTCAAGAATGTCTTTTGCTTTGTGGTAAGTAGTTGTGTTTTAATGTTCTTATATCTATTTTCGATCTCGCATTTATAATCAGAATACTCACTCGACTTTAAACTTAAAGCATCAACCAATGAATCTTCAATTCTATCGATAAGACTGGCGTAACAACCTCTCAGGTCCTTAATGGCTTTTTGAAGAAGTTCTACATATCTGTGTAAAACTTCAGTATTATCAGCAAGTGTAGCCTCTTTGAATCCCATCGCCCGAGGCAAGTCTTCGAAGAATGTTTTTTCTGGGTCTTTTGCTTTAGAGATTACTTCCCTAAATTTCAATGTTTTTCCATTATTAAACTTTTTAGTGCGCTTTGCATAATCATTGAGTTTTTTGTAGAATACCAAAAAAGGTCTAATAGTTTCAATAAGACTTTCGGTAGAAAAACCTTCTCCAAGATCAAGATTAACGGCTTCTCTGTATTTGTTGAATAAGTCAAGCTTAACGCCATCAACACTAAATGCCTTAATTGAAAATTCTGCAGGAGATTTCTGTATTATATCAAGAGTTTCTCTATTAATTTGAGGAATATAAGTTCCATTTGAATCATATAGAGAGTAATCATTCTTCTTAATAATAAGATATGTTGGCAACCAAAACTCGATCAGTCCCTGTTTAAGTTTTATAGGTTTTGACTTTAGGTATTTTATTAGTTCTCCCAATTTTTTTGGTTTCTCTATTGAACTGTTAAAGAAATCTTCGCAAATATACCAAAGAGGTAAGAATGATTCATCAGTCGGTCTCCCTAGCTCATAAGTAACTCCTTCTAAATTTTTATGAACACCTGTTTTGAATAATAGAGACTGATAAATCGTTTTCTCTGGAGGGAATTTGTCGTCTGGAAATCCAAGTTCTTTTTCATCGGAATGTTCTAGTAATGATGAAAAATAATTGACACGAGCAAGCGAAATGGCTCCACTTGGCTTATGTTTATTAACCATCTCATTGATAAATTTCGGAGTGTTAGGATATACATCATCACAGATTACAGATAGTAGTCTATTATATCCGGCTTTGCTTTTTATATCTATCTCTTTCCCTTTATATACCCAAATAACTCCATCGCCATAATTGAACATGGCATCAGTAACCGACTTGTTTAACAACCCTTTTTCATAACTAAGAAGGTTCTCAATTTCACGAACAGCAATTTTGTCTGATTTGTCAATTATTACTGAGTTTAATATATACTCCAACTTATCAATTTGCCAGATATGATTTATTACATCCTCTGAATTTTTGAAATGTGCAAATAGTATAGCTTCAGTACAATTTACAGATACTTGTTTAAGAATTTCAAGTGCTTGATTTGAGTTATCAAAAACCAAGTTAATATAGCCATCAGTTTCATCCGTTGGTACTAAAGAAATAGGCGAATCGCTTATTATGTACTCAAAATATCGAGGAGTGCCCTTTTTGTAATATGTAGAAATGGCAATATCAATTTTGAAATTAAAGTATGCCTTTAACTTGTCAATAAAATCTCTTGATCTAGGGACTATACTAGAAGCCTTAAGAATCTCATCCTCAATATCTATGTCAGTACCCTCAAATAATATATATTGTGATTTGTAAACAGCATATCTAACAATCTTGTACTGCAACAGCTTATCAAGAATAAGTTCAGGATTATTTATCGACAATGCGTATTTAGAATAGACGTTTAAAATATCCTTGTTTATCGTGGTTCCTGCAGAGCCAAATAAGTTGAGCATTCCTATTGTTTTAACTAAAAGAGATGCATCAGATATTAACTCAATGTCAAAACAACCCTCAACTCTTTCTAATGCAACTCGCATCGCTGTCCAATTGGTATAATCAGAGTTGATTTCCGATAGATAGGAGTAGAAGTTGTATACTGAATAATCATAAACATCAGCAATGCTATATGTTCTTTTCACTCCATCCTTAAACTCAATTAATGAATTTCCACCCTTGGCTTCGAGAAAAGTAAAAAGTGTTCTTTCGTTTTGACCGTATCTTTGAATTGCAAGCGTTAAAGCGGTAGCTGCAAATAAATCCATAGGATAAAGCATTTTTGCTGTTTCATAAGTGACGGATGAACTTACAAACTTGGACTGAATAGCCGTGTTATATAGATGCTCGAACCATGTATTTGTTATTGATCTTTTGTTTTCCTCAAGACGTGTTGCAGCCAAATACAGCAATTGCTCAACAGGTTCATTAAAAACGATTTCTTTAAACCTCCCCTTTACCTTAGTCCATTCATTCTTTTGTTCTTGTGATAATTTCTTTGCATAAGCATTAAAGTTTTGATGAAGTGTAGCTATCAGAATAATATTACTCTGTGGGTTATTAATAAACTCTAAGAATTTTTGAAGAAAATATAATTCTTTTTCTGGGTTATTTTTAGCAGCATACTCTAGCATTTTGCCGAATTCATCAATCATTACAAAAAGGAACTTGCTTTCCTTGGATATTTTTTTGTAATAATTTATGAAAGAGTCAAAAAAATTCTTTGATTCTACAATTTCACTATTTCCTAACTTTTCATTAATAACTTTCATCATAGGAGCATAATCACCAACAATATTCAAAAAATGGAATTTTTGAAAACCATTAAATTGCCCTCTGTTGAATATCAATAAATCCGAGTTCTCCGTTAAGTTTTTTTCTAGCGCAAGAATAAAACTGGATTTTCCTGTCCCATAAGATCCGATGATATTGAAAGAATGAATTCCGGAATTGAAACAGTCTACTATATTACCTATGACGCTTTTAGCGTTAGGAGTGGCAATATAATGAAATTCATCATTTATATTTTGTTCAATATTTATTGAAGGTGTGAATTTCATAATTAGGCGTTTGTGTAATATTTGTTCAGAACTTCAATCTCAGATAATTCTGTTTTGAACTGAAGTTGTTTAATACCTGCAACATCAGAAAAAACTATGTCCTTTGGATATTTTTCGCATATTTTTTTGATAATGTCAAGAAGATCATTTGTTGTCAAACAAAATATGAGCGATAATTCTAATAATAAATCAAAAGAGACACTCTGACTATCCTTATCTGATATAATCGCATATAAAAACACATCAGGAATTAACCTTGCTTGATTGATGTAATTAAAGCAATAAGTATTCTTTGAGACTTTTCTAATCAGGTTCAGATCTAAAAGTAATGCGGTGAAATCTTCATGATTTCCGCTGTCTGGCTCTATATAATTTTGTAGTAGGACATTAATATCTTTTTTTACTGTATTCTCATTGTATAAATACTGGAAACCAGATTCAAAACATTGTCTTCTTACATAATTCTGTAAATTATCTTTTTCAAATTCATTTCGTTGCTTGTGAAAATCAACAAAGGTTATATTATAAATGCTCGCATGGTCAGTTCTTACCAACCAATAGTGAAGCAACCATCGCGTTGCTATATCTTCCATATATGGATCTTTTCCCGTTTTGTCGTTAAAAAGATATTCGGCCATTTTTGATAGAGTGTTTTCTTGAGTTATTAAACCAAATGACTTCATCCAATACCTAATAGCAGACACCATATTTTTGCCAACTCCAAGTTTGACAACAGAATCTTCATCGTTGAAATTATTTCGGTATGAGACAAAGTCGTCTCCTCTCTTAAGCCATTGCGTTTTACATTGAAAAGACTCGTGTCCAGAAAATGTAGGTTTTCTCATTAATTATATTTGTTTAGTAAGTATTCTTTAAACTTTTATTTAACAGTACACGTCTATCAACTCCCAATATTTCAGCAATTTGATCTAATGTCTCAAGTGTTGGCTGTGCATGATTATTGCACCATCGAGATATGGTCGCAGGGTCTTTTCCAATCTTTTCACCTAGCCATTTCCCCGTTTTTTTCTTTTCTACCAATACAACTTTAAGTCGGTTTATCTCCTTCATAAAAAATTAATAACATGACGTCACACACAAAGGTATTGAAAATTATTGATTGATAGTAGACTGAACTCGAATTTCTTGATTATTTTCAATCGCTCTTCGTCATTGAAAAGACAATCAGAGACAATAGGAGACAAATTGCACAAGATGAATTATATACTGGGTAAGTAATCATTTTACACCATAACTTAGAGGTTGATATGTCAATATAATAAATAAGGACTTATTAACCATTTTTTGTTTAATCGGTCATCGACTAACCACTAAAATTCAAAGTTATGGAAGTAAATCAAAAAGATCAAGATGTACTATTGGTCAACGAAAATGGCGGCACAAAACTTAATGTCGTTGCCGGATTGGGCGAAGATGGGAAGCCCAGGGTAGTTCCACCAAAGAATGAAAACGAACCAAATTTTATGAGGCTCGACAAGCAAGGTAATGTTTTGGATAACTTCATGGCCAACTTTGTCAGGCAGTACAAAGAACCTACTCACTTCGGATTCTTCAAAGTCTCAGCCGATCAAGTTGAGAACAGCTCAATTGTGATGCAGGAAATGCTAAAGGATCCAGATAACCCATCAAACAAAAGCATGTTGGACTCTTATCGGGTTTTACCCGAAGAATTTACTAAAAAGGAAGCAAATCAAGAACAGGTTTCTCCACATCAAGAAAACACTAAACCAGAATTCAAACCCCTTGATGAGAGCCGTATTGATTGGAATCAATTGGAACGTTTGGGTGTAACACGCGAAACATTGGAGAAGAACGGTTCTTTGGAGGCAATGCTAAATTGGAAAAAGTCTCCGGAACTTATTCCTATCACACCAAAATTTGATGATATCACACTTCGCACAGAAGCCCGTCTTTCATTTCGTGAGACGGCAGACGGGCGTATTACCGTAGGCATCCATGCTATACGAAAGGAACCTGAACTAGACCGTCCATTCTTCAATGTTCGGCTGTCCAATGAAGACAAACAAAATCTGCTTAACACGGGCAACGCAGGTCGATTGATTAAAATTGAGCCTATCAAGGGACAACCCATCTCTGCTTATGTTTCTGTAGATAGGCTGACCAATGAGCTGGTTGCTTGTCGAGCCGATAAAATCCGAATTCCTGCGGAGATCAAGGGTATAAAATTAGACGAAAACCAAAAGCAAAAATTATCTGGAGGACAAGCCATCTATCTAGAGAATATGATCTCCAAAAACGGCAAGAACTTCAATGCAACCCTACAGGTCAATGCAGACAAACGTGGGATTGAGTTTCGTTTCGATGAAACGCAAAAGCAAAACCACTCAAATACTCAAAGCAAAACCTTTTCTATTCCGGAAAAGATAGGTGGAGTGGTACTCTCCGATAAACAACAAAGCACCCTCAAAAATGGCGATGCTATCTACATTAAAGGTTTAAAAGACAAATTAGGACAGGAATATAATGCATATGTCCGGGTGAATAGTACTGATCAGAAACTTGACTTTTTCAAATGGAATCCGGATAAGTCAAAGTCCAAAGATATTACACCGTTGCAAAAAGAGGAAATCAAGCAGAATAAGGAAGAACCCAAAAAATCGAAAGGAATGAAACTGTAACCAGATATGAACATAGACAATGAATCCCGGGAGTTATCGTATTACCGACTAACTCTCCTCGCTTTCCTCAAAGAGAGCCATCCAGAAAAAGTGAATGATACGACATTTATTAGTGTCCGTGCAGAAATAGCTTCACAAGCCTATTCTGATGCAATTGATAACGGTTTTGCAATCCCTCTTGCTGTTGAGATGGCAAACGAAGCATTGTTTGAAGGACTCCATTTTTCCAAACATGACACACTGATTAACATCATTTGGAACGAGTTTTCTGATGATGTGCCTCAGGGAGTCGCAAAAGCATTTGCAGAAAAAATATTGCCGATCTGCGAAAAGGTGTTTGATAAGTATCCGCTGTCTGATGACTTCTCCTATTCTCCCGAGTACGAACAACTTTATACAGAATTGACAGGAACCGTGCAGATCTATATAGAAGAGCATGTCATTTAACCGAAAGGCAAAGTTAAGGGACAATATAGAGGCAATTAGGACAGTATTACTATTAGACAGAGAAAATAGAAAGGCAACTTCGATAGAACAAGAGATTCTTCAACGCTATTGCGGCTTTGGAGGATTAAAATGTATTTTGAATCCGGCAACCAGCTTGTCTGATTCG
Source organism: Bacteroidales bacterium (assembly GCA_041659025.1). Taxonomy (GTDB): domain Bacteria; phylum Bacteroidota; class Bacteroidia; order Bacteroidales; family UBA932; genus Bact-08. Next base: position 183,190 of record JBAZZA010000004.1, read on the forward strand.
ATGCAGTGGCCAAAGTCGGATTTGGAACTGTTCCCAATGGTGACTGAGTTGCACAAATTAATCCGCACCAATGTAGAGAACGAGCAAGAGTACAAGCAGTATATTGGTAGCTTAAAAAATTCTATTCTAACTGCATTCTATACCCCTGCAGAAGTAGTCTCTACAATTGCCGACGCTTTGCGAGATAGCGGAATTGCCCCTTATCGTTTTCTTGACCCTTCGGCAGGTCAGGGAGCATTTGTCTCAGCTTTCAAATCACAGTCTGCAAATATGGATGTAATGAGTTTTGAAAAGGATTTACTGACTGGCAAGCTCCTTTCAAAACTTTATCCTGATGATAAAGTACGCATCGAGGGATTCGAGACAATCGAACGCCGATACGATAACTACTTTGATGTGGTAAGTTCCAATATTCCTTTTGGAGATGTAGCTGCATTTGACCCTGCATTTATCAATAGCCCGGACAAAGCTAAACAGCAGTCGGCACGAGCTATTCACAACTACTTTTTTGTAAAGGGTATTGACGTACTTCGTGAGGGAGGTATATTGGCATTTATCACTTCGCAGGGGGTAATGAACTCTCCTCAAAATGCTCCGGTCCGTGAATGGCTAATGAAGAACTCCGATTTAGTCTCGGCAGTCCGTTTACCCAATAACCTCTTTGTTGATATTGCCAATACAGAAGTAGGCAGCGACTTGATTATCCTGCAAAAGAATACAGCTAAACAGGAGCTTAGTCAAAAAGAAAAAGCTTTCATCCAAACAAGACCACTCAGTAACGGGATTATGGTCAACGAATACTTCCAAGACTTTGCAAGAGTAGTTCATACCAAAGGATATGTTGATACAGACCCTTACGGAAAGCCGGCAATGGTGTTCAAACATGAGGGAGGTGTTCCGGCAATCGCTACCGATTTACGAAAGATGCTTTCTGAAGATTTTACTAAGCGATTGAATGCAGAGCTGTATTTACAGCATAATACCCTGACCATTCAACCAAAAATCGAAGCAGAACAACCGCTAATGACCTTGTACGATCTTTTTGGGATAAGCCCAGAAGAGCGTTCTCAATCGTCACGAAAACAGTGGAAAAGTCGATCTAATATTGATGTTAGCCAACACAGTCAACCGATTGTACAAGTAACTCCTCCCCCACCGGTGCAACTTTCAATGGAACCGAGGGAGTGGCATCTTCCGTTAGAAGCACACCACAAAAACGGATCGATGGTAAAGGATGAAAACAACCAGGTTGGATATCTGAAAGACCTGCACCGCTTCGGTGCTACTTTTCATCCGTTGGAATTGAATGTACTGCAAACTGAAAAGGCAAAGTTATATATTCCTCTTAGGGATACTTACCAACAACTCTATACCTATGAGGCAGAACAACGAAAAGAGCATAAACCTCTCAGAAGTGATTTGAATCGCTACTATGATGAGTTTGTCCACCGTTATGGTACGCTTAACCAAAAGGAGAATAGTAAGTTTATTCTAATGGATGCTTCTGGGAGAGACCTGCTATCATTGGAAAGGGTTAATAATGGAAAGACCATTAAAGCAGACATATTCGATCATCCGGTTGCCTTTTCCTTGTATGAAGTCACAAATGTCGATACACCGGAAGAGGCATTGACTGCCTCACTCAATAAATATGGTCGGGTTAATTTGGAATATATGTCTCAACTCACCGGAACCGATGAATTTGAGTTGCAAGAAGAGTTGAAGGGACATATATATTACAATCCGCTTATAGATAACTTTGAGATTACAGATCGTTTTATTGCCGGTAATGTAGTGGAGAAAGCTGAAAAAATTGAGGATTGGTTGAAAGAGAATCCAAACAATAGTTTAGCATCCAAATCGTTGTTGGCCCTTAAAGAAGCAACTCCCCGACCTATTAGTTTTGAAGAACTGGATTTCAATTTTGGTGAACGTTGGATTCCTGAGGGTGTCTACTCTCGATATGCCTCCTATCTTTTCGACACTGATGTGCGAATTTCTTATTCAGTTAGTCTGGATGATTATTCAGTCAAGACTAACTATCGCAATGCTAATATATACGATAAATTTGCCGTCAAAGGGCAAAGCCGCACCTATGATGGAATTGCCCTTATGACTCATGCATTGGTTAATACCGTCCCGGATATTACAAAAACCGTTTACGACGGAGACAAGGAGATAAAGATCAGGGATAGCGAAGCAATACAGTTAGCCAACTCAAAAATTGATGAGATCCGCAACGGATTTACTGATTGGTTAAGTGAGCAGTCACCAGATTTCCAATCTAAATTGACCGACCTTTACAATCGAAAATTCAATTGCTTTGTCCGTCCAAGCTATGACGGTTCGCACCAGTCATTTCCCAATTTAAACTTAAAGGGATTGGGTATTCAGGATTTGTATAGTAGTCAGAAAGATGCAATTTGGATGCTGAAGCAAAATGGAGGAGGTATTGCTGATCATGAGGTAGGAACGGGAAAAACATTGATTATGTGTGTTGCTTCTCATGAGATGAAACGCCTGGGACTGGTTAACAAACCTATGATTATAGGACTTAAAGCCAACGTGCATGAGATAGCACACACCTATCAGACGGCCTATCCCAATGCCAAAGTTCTTTATCCGGGAAAAGAGGATTTTACACCCTACAATCGGGTAAAGCTCTTTAATGAGATTAAGAACAACAGTTGGGATGTTGTAATTCTGACCCACGATCAGTTCAGCAAAATTCCTCAATCTCCGGAAATGCAAAAAAATATCTTACAGGCGGAGCTGGACACAGTAGAAGAAAACCTCGATGTATTGAAACAACAGGGAAGGGATATTTCCCGAGGGATGCTCAAAGGATTGGAGAAACGCAAACAAAACCTGGAGGTAAAACTCCAAACGATTGCTTTTTCCATCAAAGAGCGTACAGATGACATTGTAGATTTTAAGATGATGGGCATTGACCACATCTTCGTTGATGAAAGCCATAAGTTCAAAAACCTGATGTTTAATACCCGCCACGACCGCGTAGCAGGATTGGGCACACAAGACGGAAGCCAAAAGGCACTTAATATGCTCTTTGCAATTCGCACCATTCAGGACCGCACAGGAAAAGATTTGGGAGCCACATTTCTTTCGGGAACAACCATTAGTAACTCGTTAACAGAATTGTACTTGCTATTTAAATATCTTCGTCCAAAGGAGCTCGAAAGGCAAAACATCAATAACTTTGATGCCTGGGCAGCCATCTTTGCAAAGAAGACAACAGATTTTGAGTTTTCGGTTACTAATCAGATTGTACAAAAGGAACGATTCCGTTACTTTATCAAAGTGCCGGAATTAGCAGCCTTTTACAATGAGATTACTGACTATCGTACAGCTATAGATGTGGGTGTGGATAGACCATCAATGAATGAAGTGTTGCACAATATTCCACCTACACCGCAGCAGGAAGAGTTTATACAAAAGCTGATGAAGTTTGCTCAAACGGGGGATGCAACCGTCTTAGGTCGTAGTCCGTTGTCCGAATCCGAAGAGAGGGCAAAGATGTTAATTGCAACTGACTATGCCCGAAAAATGGCTCTTGACCTTAGGATGATTAGCCAATCGAAGTATGATGACCATCCTGATAACAAAGCCTCTCATTGCGCTGCAATGATTGCTCAGTACTATCGCAAGTTTGACGAACATAAAGGAACGCAGTTTGTCTTTTCCGACTTGGGGACATACAAACCCGGCCTGTGGAATGTGTATGGTGAAATCAAACGGAAATTGGTAGATGACCACCGTATACCTCCACAGGAGATTCGCTTTATACAGGAGTGCAAAACAGACAAAGCCCGTAAGGAGATGATAGCTGCCATGAACGAAGGGAGGGTAAGAGTGCTGTTTGGTTCTACCGATATGCTCGGCACTGGTGTAAATGCCCAAAAGCGTGCGGTTACAATCCATCACCTGGATACACCCTGGCGCCCTTCTGACCTGCAACAACGCAACGGCCGGGCAGTCAGAAAAGGAAATGAGACAGCTAAGCTCTATGCCGAAAATAAAGTGGATGTGGTGATCTATGCAGTTGAGAAGTCATTGGACTCATACAAGTTCAACTTATTACATAATAAACAGCTATTTATTACCCAGCTCAAAAATGGCACAATGGGGACTCGTACTATTGACGAGGGAACGATAGACGAGAAATCCGGAATGAACTTTTCGGAATACATGGCTATACTTTCTGGAAATACCGACCTGTTGGAAAAAGCCAAATTGGAGAAGAAGGTAGTAGCTCTGGAGAGTGAGCGCAAAGCCTTTACAAAAGACAAAAACAATTCTGTCTGGAAGTTGCAGGAGAATACGCGCACTTTAGACCATAACAATGAGATTATTGCCCGTATGACTACCGACTGGAGTCTTTTCAATAGTCGTGTTAAGGTGGATATAGAGGGAAATAAACTCAATCCGATTAGCTTGGATGGTGTTCAAGGTTCCGACATTAAAGCTATTGGGGCCAAATTGCAAGAGATTAACGATACTGCCAATACCCAAGGTGAGTACAAGGTTATTGGCGAACTGTATGGATTCAAACTACTGGTAAAAACCGACGCCTCAATTAAAGAAGGTTTTGATTTCAAACAAAACCGATTCTTTGTAGAGGGAGGGTACAAATACTCATACAATAACGGAAACATGGCTGCCGATCCTAAATTGGCTTCATTGAATTTCCTTAATGCTTTAGAGCGTATTCCAAAGTACATTGAGCAATATAAAACCTCAAACGAAAGTTTGGAACGGGATATTCCAATATTGCAAGACGTTGTAAATGGAACCTGGAGAAAAGAGGCAGAACTTAAAACTTTGAAATCAGAATTATCGGCACTAGAGAGGAAAATCCAATTATCACTTAGAGCTTCAGAGGCAGGACATACACAAGAAAATGACCGAGGAGTAAACGACAATGAAACATCTACACTTGCCAAATCCTCGCAAGAGATTCCAACAAATAGCCAACCATATTATATTGCCAATCACTCCGGAATATCAGTCTAGTCAATTTCTGGGCAAACCAACAGTCTGCCCGAGAATCGAAGATAACTCCAATAACATTTTCTGGCAGATTTCTTACTCTCCGTGAGTTCTCATAAGAACAACAACTTCCATGACGAATAAGCTTTTTCCGAACTTATAAATTTTTTATTCGTTTTTCAAATTCTTCGTTAAATATATTATTATGTCTTTTTCGCAGAGATTCTCATTTCAGCTCCGGCCAGTAGGCATCATGGACTATTAATCTGCAATGGTTTGCTCACGTATAACTTCATGCCATTGGATCATTGGTAATTGGAGAAGTGATTATTGTTGAGTGGTTTCCATGCCATTCTTCTATGATTTCCATGAGCACATAACGACGATGATTGTCTGTAATAATATCATTCGGAATACCTCCAATGTAATACAGTGATTTTTCACGCGAAGTTATAAAATCTTCCATTTTTTGGCTATATGTGGCTTCTAAATAAGTCAACTGGCTTGCTCCTAAAAGGTTAACTGAACCGGCGTGTTACCCACCCGGGTTTTTTATGTAGTATTGTTATTCCCGTTACATTATATTCTTTCTACATTGTAGAAAAGAACTTTATTAATGCTTAGTATCGTGAGTTGTTTTCAAAAATATCTTCGCATGTTCATTTTAAGGAACATCTGCTCCAAATATGTATCATTCATCCCGTCAATTTTTTCCGGAGATCTGCCCTATACCAGAAACATCCTTATGTGCTTTTTTTACTGTTGCGAGGAAGGGAAAGCTTATCGCTAATGGATTTTTTACTTACACCTTGGAGGTTTAGCTAGATAATACTTTTTACCCTGCTCATAATGATTAATTTATTAGATATTTTTGTATATTTGCTTAATCAACAACTTATAAAAAATGTCTGCTTTTTGGCAAGGAAATTTTCTTTCTTTTGGGGTGGCCAATTTAGTTCGGCAAGAGATGGTTCATTAGGCAAGCTTTTTCAATTGTTGGGTTCAACGAAAAATTGAAATTAAAAACACGTCTATATGTGGTCAGATAATGAAACCGAAAAGGATCTACTTGGCTTTAGAGTCCATGCAGATTTGATTAAAAGCGTAATCACAAATGAACGTATTCTTCCTGTATCAGTTGGTATATTTGGAGATTGGGGTAGCGGTAAGTCAAGTATTATGAAAATGCTTGACCAAGAATTAAATGCGAATGACCAAGAAGATACGGCATGTCTTTATTTTAATGGTTGGACATTTGAAGGATATGATGATGCAAAGGCAGCATTAATTGAAGATATCTTGATAAAACTCAAAGAGAATAAAAAATTTGGTCATAAGATTTCAGATGAGGTAACAAAACTGCTTAAATCAGTCAACTGGCTACGAGCAGGAGGATTTTTGATGAAAAATATTGTTCAACCTTCTTTTATGGCTTATGCTACAGGAGGTGCAAGCCTGATTGTTGATGTAGTAGGTAAAGCCAGAGATTTTTTTGGTAATGCAATAGAGAATAGTACTGACTTAGTGAACAAGATGGGTACTGAAGAAGGAAAAGGGATAATAAATGAGTTAAAAGGGATAATAAAAAATAATAATAGTGATGCCATTCCCACAGTAGTTAGAAAATTTCGAGAAGATTTCGAAAAGACAATCAATAAAACAGGTCTTAAATCTTTAGTCATTCTCATTGATGATTTAGACAGATGTAATCCTGAACGAATTATTGACAATCTTGAAGCCATTAAACTTTTCTTGAATGTTCCTAAAACGGCATTCATTATTGGTGCAGACGAGCGAATAGTTCGCCACGCTATTGAATGTCGCTATAAATCCCCTAATATTCAATCTGCCGAAATAGAACAATACAAAGGAATTGTAACAGATTATCTCGAAAAATTGATTCAGGTACCTTATCGGCTTCCTCGCTTATCTAATGCTGATGTAGAAACATACATGACTTTATTATTTTGTAATCGTGACCTTTCAGAAAACGACTTCAATATTGTATATGATGAATTTGTAAAGTTCAGAGAGCAAGACAGACATTCATCATTCAATTATGAGAAGGTAAAAACCCTTGTTAACGGAAAGAAAAACGCTAAACATAAAGAAGTCGTACAACAACTTCAAATGGTACAACAAATAGCACCGATGGTAACGGATGGGTTAAAAGGCAATCCCAGACAGATAAAACGTTTTCTGAATACATTTACCCTACGCTTAGAGTTAGCCGAAATTGCTAAATTTGATTTAGATGAGAAGATATTGGCTAAATTAATGGTATTGGAATACATTGCCCTCGCTCGGTTTAAGGAATTATGTGATTGGCAACAAATGCAAAATGGCAGACCAAAGCAAATTATTGAATTAGAAAACCACACACAAAATCCTACTGTAAAACTAAGTATGGAACTAGCAGAATGGGATAAAGATATTCTTCTGAAATGGGCAAAAATGAGGCCATCATTGAAAGAAATAAACTTGATGGATTATTACTGGATTGCAAGAGATAAATTAGTAAATACCATAGATGCTGAAGCGATGGTTTCTCAAATCGTTCGTTTAATATACAAATCAATCACTACATACACTACACAAGCTTCATTAAAGTCCGAGGTTCAAAAGATAAGCCAATTATCAGATGAAGAAAGATCTGTCATATTTAATATGATAAATCGTAATATATTGGAACATCCGAATGAAGAAAGGTATTATGAGATTGCACAAACCATTATTAACAGTGGCTTTTCTGACATGATGGTAATCTACAAAGAAACTTTACAGAATCTTCGAGATAATAAAAAGGAATCTTCGATTCCTGCAAGCTTAGCGATAGGAATGGTTGCATTAGGCAAAAATGATTCCGATTTTATGGCTCTTATTAAAACCTTCGAAGAGACTTCCAAAATTTCCAAATCGTTAAATATCAATTTTAAAAAAAAATAATTATGGGAACATCACAATCTGTCAACCCATCAGTAAAAAACAACCCCAATTGGGGAGATTTAAGTAGGGCAATTTCAGCGGCCTCTCACATCGCTAATATTTCTGATAACCAACTACATGGGATAATGAGGCATTTTGTCAATGCAGTTGGCGGTAGCGGTGCAGGACACGGACGGTCTAGTACATTTGGCCGAGCAGGTATAAGCCGCACTCAACGATTTATGTCTTTTGTTTCTAATGTACAATCGAGCGGCTTCAATGACGCATTAAGACAAATTGGCATTACAGATTTAGAAAATTTATCTGTCAATGATTTTATTAACTATTTGCTCGCATATTGTTCTGAAGGAAATTCAAATTTAGACGAAACGGCTGCAAATAGCGCAATGTATGAGTTATTAAAATATCTTCTGAATAATACGGATTCTTTAGAAAGCATCGAGAGTATTTTTCGACAAGCGGACGTTGAAACCCAACATGAATGGCTTTGCTTTTTCTTTGCATCATATATCATGGAATTTTCAAGTGAATTATTTAGCACTCGCATTTTTGAGAATGATGGAGATAGAACCAGAACCTTCCTGGAAATCAGAAATTACATTCAACGCTCACTTGAAAACTTGAATGCAAACAGAGGATTGCAAAGAGTAAATTGGAACGGCGAACAGGGTTCTACAATTATTAAGAATTTACAAACTGAAATACTAGAGATATGGTCGCAAGAATAGAAATAGAACTTCGTGAACCTCAAAAAAGAGGCAAGTTCGATGATGTTATCATTCACTTATATAAAGAAGATGAGCATTATAGTACCAATATTAATTTTGATTTTAACCCGTTGTATTCTTTAGCAAGAGATAAAGAATCTATTGCTTTTGATTTTCTATTTTTCGCTGTATTAATATACAATATTGACAGATTTGTGAATCGGCACATATTTTCATTGGAAGGATGGACACGAGAGATAGTGATTACAAATATGCCTGTACTACATGTTGATAAATTTCAACGTGTTAAAGCAAAAATGGACAATGCTATAAATTTTTTAACGGGAGATGTTTGGAATATTAATTATTGCCAATCAGAAGGTATCCTTTATCAAGCCAAAGAAAACATAATGAATTGGGGAGATATTAGCGTATTCGAAAAAGTATGTTTGTTTTCTGGTGGTTTAGATTCTTTAATTGGAGCTATTGATGAATTAGAAACAATATCACAACAAAAGAAATTGTTTCTCATTTCTCATAAGGATTTAGGCAAAGAAGGGATAGACCAAAACAATATAATGACAATATTTAGTCGGCAACATTTGTATGAGAATAAATATTCGCAGATTCAAACAAGCGTTGGTATCGGGAAAAAAGATATGGGTGAAAGAATTGCAAGAGAATCTACATTTCGGAGTCGTTCATTATTGTTTATAGGTATGGGAATTTATGTTGCTTACAAGTTAGGAAGAGATATACCTCTAGTCATTCCTGAAAATGGAACAATAGCATTAAACATCCCTTTAATGCCATCACGAAGGAGCGCATGTAGTACAAGAACCACACATCCTACATTTATGAGCCGTTTACAGGATATATTATTTGAACTTGACATTACAAATCTAATGTACAATCCTTATGAATTGAAGACAAAAGGTGAAATGGTTGCAGAATCAAGGAATCCAAACATTCTTCGGCAATTAATAAATACCTCGTGTTCTTGTGCTAAACGTAGCCATACACACTATTGGGATACTAGAGGAAGAAACATTAAACACTGTGGCATGTGCCTACCATGTATTTATCGTAGAGTTTCATTGTACTTGAATGGTTTGGATGATGCAAACCAATATGGCACAGATGTTTTTAATGGACAACGATTCAATATTGAAAATCTAAATCTAAAATCACCCCGTGATTTTAGAACGCTTCTAGAGTTCATTAGAAGAAGGCCATCTATTGAAAGCATTGAGAAAGAATTGTTAATCAATGGTATGTGCGAAGTTTCAAGAATACATGAGTATGCTCTTGTTGTAGATAGGACTTTAGACCAAATTATTGCTTGGGTAAATGCGTCAGGAAACGATGATATTAAAAGAAAAGCGGGAATAAGATGATAGATGTCCATTGCCACTTTGACATGGCGAAAAATCCTGTAAACTATATTACGAAAAATGAACGAAAAAAAATAATTACCATTGGAATGACGAATTTACCTAGTCATTTTCAAATGGGCATGAGACATATCAGGCAATACAAATATATTCGTCTGGCGTTAGGATTACATCCACTAAGAGCAGAAGAACACGATAAAGAGTACTCAATATTTAGACAATTTCTCAAAGACACTTCATATATTGGAGAAGTTGGTTTAGATTTCTCAAGAGAAGGTTTTTCAACAAAAGAAATTCAAATTAAAAGTTTTGAGTATGTTCTTGATTGTGTAAATGGTAAATCTAAAATATTGAGTTTACATTCAAGACGAGCAGAAAAGGAAACTTTGGAGATGCTCATAGAAAAAGGAATTGAGAATGCCATCTTTCACTGGTATTCCGGTTCTTTGAGCGTTTTAAAAAACATTACTAATTCAGGTTTTTTTTTCTCAATCAATTCAGCTATGATTCAATCCGATAACGGAAAAAAAATAATTGCTGAAATACCTAAAGAGTTTGTGCTGACCGAAACGGATTTTCCTTATATTGATGATAGCTGTATTATGAATATCCACAACTACTTATCTGAACTATGGGGTATTTCTAAAATAGAAGTGGAAAATATGATTGATTCAAATTTCAAAAATTTAATCAATCGAATTAAATGATTACTTAGGATTTATTTTATCTAAAATAGGGAACAATACTTATTCATTAATAGTACTGTAAACTTTAAAAACGCAAAAAAAGATGCAGCTTGTAAAAATATATGTCTTTATTGATGAAAAAAGGTAGGCGAAGACCAATTTAATGGAGACTTGATTATCTTTTACACAAAACCTGGACAGTGCCTGCCATTACAGGTAAAGAAATAACGAAAATATATCTCACCTTATATGCTTACGAATGAACTCATGTACTTGATCTACCATATAGTAGTTTTTTCCCATGATACGAATATAGGGTAAATTGCCTGTCATGCGGTAACGCTGCAGTGTTCTTTTATTCACCTTTAATAGAAAGCACATATCCTGATTGTCTAATAGGTTTTTCCCGTTTACAATATTATGCTTTTGAGATAAGTCGCCAATTTTAGTATCTATGGAATCCAATCGATCAAGTATTCTTTCCATAAACGCTTCGAAATGTTCTTTTTCTATACTCATAATGATAATGTATTAAGGTGCCCAACAATAAAGTAGGAAGTATTTGACGGGTCTTTGATAACAATTTCTTTTTCTCTCATAAACTTGATGTAACTTTTTGCTGTCCGCTCTTTCACATCCAGGAGCGTTTGGATTTGTTCGCATAAATCAACATAAGTGCGATAAGGTGATTTTTCAAAAATTGTCCTGGCCACATTCACCAACTCGCTCTCCTTTCGTTTATCTCTTTCCTCCTTCGGCTTTTCGCCCATATATGTATGCATCCCTTTTGACTTATCCCAAGAGAACTGCATCAAGGGTACGTCTAGGGGACTTCCATCCCGTACCTTCAAGGCTTTTACTACCGATATTGCAGGGTCGTCATCTTTTTCTATGGATAATATTGCAGCAGCTTTGCGTTGTAATTCAGACCCCAAGTGCCCTCTTAATTTCAATCCATTCGGAATAAAATGAAGAACACAGATAATACAGGTATTATAGATTCCTGCATAGCGGTAAATATCTTCCACAATGGAAATACTCTCCTGTTCATCATTGGCTCCTTTGATAAGATCTGCAACACCGTCGATAACCACCAATTGAATTCCTCCGAATTGATGATAGAACTTATCCATGCTCTCAACAATGGACTGCAATCGCTGTTTTCTAGACATGCCGGTAAGAGAATATGCTTTGAAGAAGTTCGGCATGGATGTTAAACCAGCTCTTTTGATAATTGTCGAACAATTTTTGTAAAGTTGAACTTCAGACTGCTCTGTATCATATAACAGAACTGCTTTTGATTTATAGTTTAACGATACGGTATTTCCTAAACAATCAATGCTTCTTTCTTCTGAAATGATACATCCGGAAATAATTGATCCTACATAATTACTTTTTCCGGTCCCCTCCCCTCCTGTAATACAGAGCAGATTTCCCTGCGTTCCAAGTGGCACATCATTGACTGAAACAACCATTTTTGATTGTGGAGGAGGATTATCAAAATTTACTTCACAAGATTTGAGTATTGACATGGTATCACTGTATAATGTATCTAATAGATCAAGGAAAAGTATTCGAAAATCATCCGCTGTATTCCCCATCCTGAAATAATCAGATATATCTTTCTCTTCCTTGGTACCGGATAGTGGCAATAAAAGCCGTTTTACTCCCAGTTCGTTATATTTTTTTGCTTGTTTGAGGGAACTTTCCTGTCCCGTTTTATCCATATCATAAAGGACTACGATATGCTTAAACATAAATGATAATTTCCGGAGAGTGTTATCCGGAATTGCTGCCGTTTCGCTATTGAAACAAATTGCATTGAAACCATGAGAGCAAAGGGATAGTACATCTTTTTCACCTCCGGTTATATAGAGAATATCACCCCTTGAAGGAAGCTGCTCTAATCCGAAACAATAATTTTCGTACACTGTGCCACCATACAAGAATCGAAGTTGAGAATGGGGGCGATAAATTTTTATAAACTTCTTGCCTACATACCCGAATATCGGTTCGTTGGCTGTTGGTTCAAGTTGAAAAGTTTTTCCCTCATTGCTCTCGCTTTTAAAAGCACGCAAAGATATTACATTGTATTTTTTAAGGATATCTCTAGTAACTCCATATTGCTGCCAAAAAATCATTTCTGACTTTGAAAAGGGTTGTTCGATAATCTGAAATGATTTTTCTTTCAGCTCATTAGCGGGTACTATATTTTGCATTTGCGGAACTATTACTAACTGTTGTGATTTGGATTGGTTTGCATTTTGACCAATTTTCTCATCAATACCCAAACATAGGTCTTGATTAATTGTCTTGAGTATTTCCACAAAATCATCGCTTCGCGTACAATCCAAACCTTTAATCTTGCCGACAAGGAAGAAACAATCTCCACTATATTCTTCATTGCCAAAATCTTTCATTCTATAACAGTTGCAATTTCGGTCGAAATAGATATTGCAGGAGGCTTTTCTATCTTCGTAAAGAGGATTATGGAAGTTTCTACCCACTCGAAAAGAGAATGAGATATAGTATTTGAAAACGGATAAACCGCCGGATGTCCGTTCTAGAATTGATTCTTTATTGAGCATAATACTTGGCGTTTTGAATTAAATCATTCAAATATTCTTCATTGCTTCGGATCATTTTACTTTCCAAGAGATGTCTAATGTCCGATATACGATAGAAATTCTTTCCGTTTATCCTTGAATAGGAAACGCAATTCTTGGCTCGTAACCGCTGAAGGGTTCTATTGCTGACATGAAGATAATTGCAAACATCATAGCTATCGACCCACATTTTTTCTTCATTGATAGCACTATGTCCTTGTTTGTCATAAACAAAATCCATTATAATATCAATCTTCTTTACTAGCTCCTTAAAAGCAATCGAATCTACTGTAATTACCTCCATAATAATACATGCTATATTAATTCTGTTCAAAGCTGCGACAGTCTAAAAAAACAATCAGCCAAATTGCGGACAACTTGGCTGATATTTTTTACTGATCTTTCTCTTTTATCTTCGATTCAAGGGTATTTTGGAGCTTGGAAACAAAAACCGTTCGTTCTTTCATTCTTTCTCGTATTCGCAAAAAAGAATGGGAGAAATTATCAATTTTTACTCCAAAAAACTGCTCAAAATGCTTAACTGTCTCTTTGAGGGTCATTTCACCATTGTTGAAAGATTTAGTATAGTGAAGTGCATAAATCAATTCTACCAAGTCCCGAATCGTACTTGTCCAAACAAGTTTTGGTAGATCTTGATTTGCGATATATATCCGTTGTTTTGACGAAATTACATCCTTTGAAATAAGAGATTCAACAACCTTTCGGTGAGAACCAACTATTGAAATTGCCTTAAACAGGCAAATTCCTTTGTCCGTGTTTTTTTTTTAATCCTAATACATTTGCTCTCATACGTATGGAAACCAATTCGATGTGCAGAAATGTAAGGATATTGTGGCGGTAAACTATATCAGGAACTTGTGTATTCAGATTCACTAGTTCCTGGATGAAATTGATATAAGAATTTTCATACTCTTTCTGACTGTGTTCTTCGGAGTTGCTTAATAGAACAAATAACTCCGAGTTTGTATATTTTTTCATTTAATATTGTTAAAGAATTTTTGAAACCTAAGTATTCGGGACAACTATTATAGCATCGCTTTTGAAAAAAGCAATATCCTCAATATGAGGTGGCGCTCTAATAAACATATCTTAGGTTTGTAATAAATTCATTCGATCATATTATTAATAGTCAAATGTTTAGATTACAAATATATTAATAAACACCTGATAATCTGCATTTTCAGATAAAAAGCAAAATTTCATAGTATTTTCGCGTATACAGTGCATTTAAGTGTTTCATCAAATAAATTTTGTTTGTCGCAAAATATATCTAAATTTGCGACAAATCTTCATGGGATTATTATATGCAAAAAGCTGTAAATGAAATAGAAAGTCTAATAAAACAGAAGCAAAAAGGAAAAATTTATTTTGCTTCAGATTTTGCATTACTGGGAGCTCCAAAGACAATAAATAAATCTTTGGAGAGATTGGAGCAGTCGAAAACTATAATTAGAATAGCAAGGGGCATTTACTATTATCCAAAAACCGATACCAAATTAGGTTTGGGTATCCTCTATCCTTCACTGGAAGAGATCGCAAAGGAAATAGCCCAGAGGGATAAGGCCAGGATAGTTCCAACAGGTATTTACGCATTGAATAAATTAGGTTTATCAACTCAAGTTCCGATGAATATTGTATACCTGACAGATGGAACTCCAAGAAGAATAAAAATTGGAAATGGCAAGGGAATTCTTTTCAAACATACAGCTCCCAAAAATTTAGCATATAAAAATGACCTGATACTATTAATAGTTTCTGCTCTTAAAGCTATTGGTAAAGAAAATGTCAAAAATGAAGATATTGAAAAGTTGCAAATCCTGCTCTCTTCAAGACAAATATCGGACTGGAAAGAGGACATGGAATTAGCTCCCGCATGGATTAAACAAATATTAATATCAATAGTATGAGTGAGTGGTTAAAGCTATCACAAGATGACAGAAAAACGGTAATATTACAGACAGCAGCCAAATTAAACCTTTCAGTAGAAGCTATTGAAAAGGATTGGTGGGTAACTACTGCTTTAAGAGCATTATTCCAGTGTGATTTTGCCAACGCAATGGTATTTAAAGGTGGAACATCATTGAGTAAAGCCTGGAAGTTAATTGAAAGATTTTCCGAAGACATTGATATAGCTATAGATAGATCTTATCTGGGATTTTCCGGAGAGTTGAAGAAAAAAGAAATTACAGAATTAAGAAGAGCATCTTGTTCTTTTGTAAATACAATTTTGCTTTATCAACTTGATCAGAACCTTCAATCATTAGGAGTAACCGGATACAAACTCTCACTCAAAGAATTAAAAGATACAACAGCAGATCCTCAGGTAGTTGAACTTAGTTTTGATTCCCTATTTGGAGAGGGGGAATATATTAAAGAAAAGGTATTAATAGAGATTGGTGCCAGATCATTAATTGAACCATCTCAAAACAAAGTAATTAAATCCTTAATTAGTGAACAATTTCCAGATTCGAATTTTGCGGACAAGGATTTTGACATACCAACTGTTCTGCCTACCAGAACTTTTTTAGAAAAAGCCTTTTTACTCCATGAGAAATTTCAAAAACCGGTTGACCCAAGTGGAGTTATTAGGCTGAGCCGACATTTCTATGACTTGGAAAAGCTAATGGATACAGATTTTGCCAAGGCAGCACTTGCAGATAAAATTTTATATGAATCAATTGTGGAGCATAGGCGTAAATTGACCAAGATAAGCGGAATAGATTATTCTACACACAACCCCCAAACAATAAACTTC
This sequence comes from Bacteroidales bacterium, assembly GCA_041659025.1. Taxonomy (GTDB): domain Bacteria; phylum Bacteroidota; class Bacteroidia; order Bacteroidales; family UBA932; genus Bact-08. The sequence continues at coordinate 199,312 of JBAZZA010000004.1, forward strand.
ACGCCTCCTGATAATATAATTGATGCCTTAAAGTCAGATTATGAAGATATGCGGTCAAGTATGATTTATGGTGAATCCTTATCTTTTGATTCATTAATCAGTCGCATTATGGAATTGAATAAGAGATTTCATCTTTAAGGATTCAGTGCAAGGTGCAAGCATATAACTATATATGTACTGAACATAAATTACTGAGTTAAAAAATTGAAGGAATTTGTATTACATTGCAGTTTAATTACATGTAATTAACACGGAAGAAACGTATTTCCCAATTGAATAATCACATGCATTTTGTGGTGTCGCACTATTGGTTGTTTAATTTTCTCCTTGACCCAAATCCTGAATTCCTTGCAAATCGCTCCATTCATGCGAAAACTTAAGGCTATAATAACATCAAGGTTGTAAAGATCAATGCTTGCATTTTCTCCATTCCTGCGGGTAAAACGGTGTAATTTCACCACGTCAGCTTCTAATAATTCCCTAGACTTAAAGATTGTCCGTAGGTTTGCTGTTACTGCCGGAACAACTACACGAAATTGACTGGCAATTTCATGTTTGGTTAGCCAAACTGTTCCGTCTATCAACTCAATATCCACGGAAATATTTCCTGCATCGTTTACCTCTATTTCGAATTTTCCTCTTTCCATATCTCCAATTTTATTGGATTACGATTTCATTCTTTCTGTTTAGTTTTCCGGCTAATCTCTCCATATCACAGCTTATTTTCAAGTCCGTTATTTTTGCATAAATCTGAGTGGTTTTGATATTAGTATGCCCTAGCATTTTGCTTACGGTTTCTATTGGTACTCCGTTTGAAAGTGTTATAGTTGTTGCAAAAGTATGCCTGGCCACATGAGTTGTAATATTCTTGGTAATGCCACAAATATCTGCCAATTCCTTTAGGTATGCGTTCATTTTTTGATTACTCGAAACTGGTAGTAGTTTACCATTTAGTAATTCGCCGGAATATTTTGCAATAATACTTTTAGGAACATCCAGTAATCTAACATTTACTGGAACATCTGTTTTATGACGCTTGATCATAATCCAAAGGTTACCATCAAACGCTTTTCTGATGCTGTCCGATTTTAAAGCTTGAACATCAATATATGAAAGACCTGTATAACAGCAAAAGATAAATATATCCCGAACATTTTCAATCCTTTTAATGGGAATGTATTTCTCCATTATTATATCTAATTCACTTTGATCTAAATATCCTCTTTCTATCCTTTCCATTTTAATCTTAAAATTTCCATAGGGATTAGAACGAATTATTCCATCGTTGAAAGCAACAATAATTATTTTCTTTAAGTATTGAAGAGTTTTCGCTGTAACATTGGTTGTTAACTTACAATCCGAGCGTAAATAAACTTCAAAATCTCTTATAAAAGTTGTAGTTATATCTTTAATAGCTAAATCTGAGATCTTGTACTTATAATATATAAAATCTGCTAATCTTTTTCTCCCTAATAAATATCTTTTATAAGACACTTTGCCGATTTCTAGATCAATCATTTTTGCTAGGTCTTCATTGTGTTTATCAAAAAGTTTTAATACTGTCTCGTTTGACTCACATAAACCTAAGAAAGCGTTTTTGATTATTTCTGCCGTGATGTTAGCTTTCCTTTCACGAAAATTTTGATAATGATTAAAGATCGTAGATTTAATACTGTCGATAGAATTATTGATGTGATTGGCCTCAAATGCTTTACCGGAGGCTTTTCCGTGTTTAATATTCCACAAACTTGGCTCAATTTCTAATTGAGTACTGATTTGTGCAATTTTGCCATCTAGTGTAATTCGGGCAATAATTGGAGCCTTTCCACTCTGTTTTGTAGCATTTCTTTTAATAAAAAATAATACCTTAAATGTGCTTTTCATACCTTAAAATTTTATAATGTAAAGTTAGTTATACACTATTGATATTTAGATATATGCACCCTAGACAAAACGCGACAAAAGTAAGACAAAAGATGACAATTCGTGACCTATTTTGTGTTTTTAAAATAGGTCACGATTTAGTCACGGAAGAGTGTCCAATTATGACCATTTTTTGACTATTATTCCGGACAAATTGAAAATAAAAAAACCTACAATCACTTGATATTGTAGGTTTTGTCTGGCTTTTGTCCGGTTTTTTGGACATTTTTAGTGATTCGGTTGGGATTCGAACCCAAGACCCACAGCTTAGAAGGCTGTTGCTCTATCCAACTGAGCTACCGAACCCCTATTAAAGGTTTTCCCGTTGGGGAGTGCAAAGATAATACTATTTTTATATTTTAAAGTACTTCACTCCTATTTTTTGGCTTTGTAAAGCCTCTGTAAATGAAATAGAGAAGGACAGCAGCAACAATTATCACAAATCCAGTCGATATCTCCGAGCTGTAGAGGTTAACCTTGTCCATAAGCTGGTCCTTTGGAACTACACTGTACATTGCATAACCAATGGCTGCAAGTATAATGTTCCAGAAACCTGCACCCAGACAGGTATAAAGGATGAACTTTGAGAGCTTCATTTTTGAAAGACCGGCCGGGATGGAAATAAGCTGACGGATTGCAGGAAGCAGGCGGCCGATAAATGTTGAGATGGCTCCTTTTTTAACAAAATAGGATTCTGCTGTCTGTACTTTATGCTCGTCAATCAGGCATAGGCGACCTAGGCGACTGTTGGCGAATTTGTAAATTATCGGACGACCTAGATAGTAAGCCAGATAATAGTTGAACAGGGCTCCAATAAGGGCTCCAAGGGTTCCAAAGAATACAACCAGGAAAATGTTCATTTCACCGGCCGCAGCTTTGTATGCCGCAGGAGGTATTACAATTTCGGACGGGAATGGAATGAAGGAGCTTTCAATTGCCATTAACAAGGTGATTGTCCAGTAGTTCAGATTTTCCAGACACCATTCAATAAATTGTAAGGACTGCATATTGTGTAGTTATTTTTCTTTTAACTTACTGATTTTCTTTGATACTGCTATATCTTTCTTCAATTTAGGAATAAGCTCATAAAGCTTGTTCAGCCACAGTTCGTCCATTGTAAGAAGAGTCTCCAGATTAGTGATAAACGAGTCAATCGATCGCATATGGTAAAGTGCCACAAGATGGTAAACCAGAAATTCCGGAAGTTCTGTCCTTTTATATGTGAGCAATATCTGAGAATCAAGGAAGAGGTGATCCATCCTTTCGTTACTGATAATTCTTCTAAGGTATACAAGAGCACTGAAATGGTCATGCTTCAACATGCTTATGTAGGCCAAGCCTGAGTTTGCCTCCAGATTATCTACGTCTAGTCCAAGAGCCACATTGAAAGCGTTGAATGCCTCTTCCAACTGATCATAGGCAAGGTAGGCGTCAGCTATTCCAATCAGAGCAAAAAAGTTGTCGGGCTCGTATTTTAGGAACTCTTTAAAAGTCTCAATTGCAAGATTATACTGTTCTGTATTAACATAAACAATCGCTTTATTATAGAGAACGGATGAGTTCTGCGGATCAAGGGCCAATGCATAGTCAAAAGCCTCAAGCGATTTTGCAAAATTCTCTATACGAGCATAAATTGTTCCGACATTGAACCATACACTTTCATTAAATGGGTCAGAATCAAGATATTTTTCATAATAAATAAGGCTCTCCTTAAATTGCTCAGATCTTTCAAGACAGAATGCTATATCGTTGAATATCTCGGTATTATGATCTTCCAACTTTTCAGCATCTTTCAGATATTCCAGTGCAATTGAGTATTCGTTAATATCTATGTAATCCTGTGCAGCAGTAGTAAGCATTTCTCCCGCCTCATCACTACACAGGACAATTGCTTTGTCAATATTCTCCCTTGCAGCTTTATGTTCACCTTGTCTTAAATACCCCCTGCCTAAAAGAAAATAGATGTCGCTGTTGCTTGAGTCTATTCCCATCTGATTATTGAGAATTTCAAGAGCTTTCACAACTTCTCTGTTCACAATGAGAACATCTGCATATCTTACCACAAGGTCGGAAGAGTAAGGATGTTTGATATATGCTGTCCTTGTCAGGTCATATACAAGAGAATCATCGCCCTCATCAATAAAATATCCTATAAGGTAATCAAACTCCTCTTCAGAAAAATCAAGCAGATCAATTTCACCTTTTGTGTAAGCCTCTTCACACTTGGAAATTTGATCTGTGAAGTCTTCCTCTTCGTTGAAATTAATAAAATCGTCTCCTGTCATTATGCTGATTTTATAGAAGATAAGTAGTGAAACAGATGTTTTAGAAAGTCCATAGGCGAGGAAGCATCCTCTCCATTGTTGCCAATAACTAAATCATACGGGTTATTATCATAGTTCAATCTGCCAACCTTGAATGTCGCCTTTGAAGAGCGCGCAATATAGTCATGTGTATATGAATATGATGAGCTAAAATCAATAAATAAGTCAGCATTTTCACTAATTACTTTTTCAATAATTCTAGGATCGGGTGTTCCGATGCGAGAAAGATCTTTTTTTGTAATTACCTGAATCTGACAGTCCAAAGCCTGTTCCGAAAAGTGATTTTTTGTAAGGTTAATTGCCAAGCCCTTGTAATTTATCTTCTTATCCTGCATTAACCTAGTGATACGTTTTACGACATCAAAAATCTCCTCTTCATTTATATCAAAAACAAAACATATATTTCTGGCCTGATCCACAGACATGAACCTTACATCTCTTTCAGGATGTATCTTATGAAGAATTCGTTTCTGTATTGAATGGATAAAAAACATGATAATAAGATGTAATGAACAGGTGCAAAATTAACAAAAATCAGGCCATTTACAATTATAATATAATCTAATAATATTCGTATATTTGTGTGAACAGAACACTAAGCACATATGTATAACAATGTTTCAGAATTAAGCCTGGCAGATTTTTTTAGTAAAAGTCTGATTGATTTTTCCGACAAACCGGCTTTTTCCACTATATATAAAGAAGTTATAACTTACAAACAAGTCGGAGAAAAGGTTGAAAAACTCACCGAAATTTTTAATAAGTATGGTCTGGACAGAGGTGAGAAAATTGCTGTACTGGGCAATAATATGCCAAACTGGGCTATCTCTTATTTTGCAATAACAACATCCTCCAGGGTAGTTGTCCCCATTCTTCCTGATTTTACTGCATTTGAGATTGTTAATGTCATTGAACACTCAGAATCAAAAGCATTGATTGTATCAAAAAAATTACAATACAAAATTCCGGAACATATTACAGAAAAGCTTACTCTTATAATTTCCATGGATGAAATGGAGATAATTAAAGCTCCTGAAAAAGAATGCTATATAGTTCCTAATGCACCACTACCAAAAGATCTGGCATCAATTATATATACTTCTGGAACTACCGGTACATCAAAGGGGGTAATGCTTAGTCATGCAAATCTTGTTGCCCAGACAACTATGGGCAACAAACTCTTTCCTATGAATACATCAGACAGACTGTTGTCAATTCTTCCTCTGTCTCACGCATATGAATGCAGCATTGGAATGATTCAACCATTTACAAGTGGTTCTCATATAGTATATCTGGACGGGGCACCTACCCCTACCATTTTAATACCGGCGCTAAAGGAGGTAAGACCGACAATAATTATGAGCGTTCCTTTAATAGTTGAAAAAATCTACAAGAATAAGATACGCCCGATGTTCACAAAGAACTTTCCCATGCAGGTACTCTATTCTATATCCTTTATCCGCAGAGGATTGCACAAAATAGCAGGAAAGAAGCTTTTGGAAACATTCGGTGGCAACCTTCGCTTTTTTGGAATAGGCGGTTCCAAACTTGATGTAGTTGTTGAACGCTTTCTCTCAGATGGCGGGTTCCCTTATTCTATAGGATATGGCCTCACCGAGACATCTCCCCTGCTTGCCGGTACAGCTCCCGGTCATGTAAAGGAACAATCTACAGGTCCTTGTCTACAAGGAATTGAAATGAAGATTATCAACCCAAACAGCAAGAATATCGGAGAGATTGTTGTCAAAGGCCCAAATGTAATGATGGGGTATTACAAAGATCCTGAGACTACTGCCACTTGCTATACAGAGGATGGATGGTTCAGGACTAAAGATCTGGGACTTATTGACAAAGACGGATACCTATTCATAAAAGGACGACGTGATAATATGATAGTCGGTCCAAACGGTGAAAATATTTATCCTGAAGAAGTCGAGACAATCCTTAACGAACATGATCTGGTTCTGGAATCTCTGGTTCTTCAAATAAACGGTAAACTCATTGCTAAGATTTATTTTAACTATGAACAAATTGAAGCCCTTCACAAATTCAGGGAAGAGGCAGAGATTAACCTTAGCGACAGGGTAAAGAAAATTAAAGCGGAAGTTTTGGAATATGTTAACGAAAGGGTGAACAAATCATCCCGAATTCTTGAAATAATTGAGCAGCAGGTTCCTTTCGAGAAAACTGCCACTCAAAAAATCAAAAGGTATCTTTATAGAGATTAGTTTCTGAATACCAGAATGTCTTCAAAATAGTCCACAATTATTGGTCTATCCTTGTTTAGATTCCCCTCAAGAAGTGCTTTTGCAAGTTCGTTGACTAGTTCTTTCTGTAGTAACCTCTTTACAGGCCTTGCCCCGTATGAGGGATCATATCCTTTATCAGACAAATAGTCGATTGCATAATCTGTAAACTTAAGCACAAGTCCCTTCTCTTCCATCAGTCTTTTAACTCCATCTATCTGTAATTTAAGTATCTCTTTAATATTTGCCATTGTCAATGGGTGAAACATTATTATTTCGTCTATTCTGTTCAGGAATTCAGGTTTGACATTTGCTCTTAATATCTCGAGAACGTCATTTTTTGTCCTTTCAAGTATCTCTTCCCTGTTTTTATCGTTAAGCCTGCTTAAATTATCTTGTATTACCTCTGAACCGACATTAGAAGTCATAATGAGTATTGTGTTCTTGAAATCTACAGTACGCCCCTTGTTGTCTGTAAGTCTTCCATCGTCAAGTACTTGAAGTAGAATATTGAAAACATCGGGGTGAGCCTTTTCAATCTCATCCAGCAAAACTACAGAATAGGGCTTCCTTCTAACAGATTCAGTAAGTTGTCCACCTTCATCATAACCAATGTAACCCGGAGGTGCCCCAACAAGGCGGGAAACAGAATGCCTCTCCTGATATTCGCTCATATCTATCCTGGTCATCATATTCTCGTCGTTGAAAAGATATTCGGCAAGAGCTTTAGCCAATTCTGTTTTTCCAACACCTGTAGTTCCCAGAAAAAGAAAAGAACCGATAGGACGTCTGGCATCCTGAAGCCCGGCCCTGCTCCTTCTGATTGCATCCGAAACTGCGGATATTGCCTCCTCCTGACCCACGATCCTCTTATGGAGAACATCTTCCATTTTCAACAACTTTTCCTTTTCGCTCTCCAACATTTTTTTTACAGGAATGCCTGTCCACTTTGCCACTACCTCTGCAATATCCTCAGGTTCAACATACTCGTTTATTAAGGAGAATTCACTTTTTTTCTTTTTCTCCATAAGCTCCTTGATCTCTTTTTCTGCCGCGATTATCCTGCCATACCTCAATTCAGCAACCTTGCCGTAGTCTCCGCTTCTCTCTGCCTCTTCTGCCTTGAATTTAAGATCTTCTATCTCTATCTTCATTTTCTGAATCTGTCCGAGTATCTTCTTCTCCTCCAGCCATTGGATATTTTCCTTATCCCTTTCCTTGCTAAGCTCATCTATCTGTTTTACAAGGTCTTTCAGCTTATCTTTGTCTCCTTCACGTTTAATGGCCTCTCTCTCTATCTCAAGCTGACGTATTTTTCTGTTTAGTTCGTCAATTGATTCCGGTACAGAGTTCATTTCCAGACGAAGCTTTGACGCAGCTTCGTCTATAAGGTCGATTGCCTTGTCCGGCAGGAACCTGGTTGTTATATATCTGTGTGACAAATCAACAGCCGCTATCAATGCATCGTCCTTAATCTGTACTTTGTGATGGTTTTCGTACCTCTCCTTTAAACCTCTCAGAATTGAAATGGCTTCTGACGGAGATGGTTCATCTACCATAACCATCTGAAATCTCCTTTCAAGAGCCTTGTCTTTTTCAAAATACTTCTGATACTCATCCAAAGTTGTAGAACCTACTGCTCTTAGTTCTCCTCTGGCAAGAGCAGGTTTAAGTATATTTGCTGCGTCCATTGCACCCTCGCCTCTTCCTGCACCAACTAATGTATGAATTTCATCTATAAACAGTATAACCTCTCCGGCACTGTCTATCACCTCCTTGACAACACCCTTTAACCTCTCCTCAAATTCCCCTTTGTACTTAGCACCTGCAATCAGCGACCCCATATCCAAAGAAAAAATAACCTTGGACTTAAGATTCTCTGGTACGTCACCATGTACTATCCTCTGTGCGATACCCTCTGCTATTGCTGTTTTTCCAACTCCGGGTTCTCCAACCAGAATCGGATTGTTTTTGGTCCTTCTGCTCAAAATCTGAAGAACCCTCCTTATCTCATCATCCCTCCCGATGACAGGATCCAGTTTACCCAATCTTGCCTGCTCATTCAAATTAATGGCATATGTACTGAGCGCTTCCCAATTTTGTTTGTTCATTTCCTTGTCTTTTGTTTTAAAATAAATTCAGCAACAAATCTGCCAGCTCATATTTGCTGACAAAACGGCATATTGACAATGGTTATCTCTTCTAATTATTAACTTTGCAAAAAAAGACAATATGAAATATCCTGAATTAAAGAACGGAGAACTTTTGCCTTTGGTAGAAAGTTTCTACACAATCCAGGGTGAAGGATTCAACACCGGCAAACCGGCTTTTTTCATAAGGCTTGGAGGATGCGATGTAGGATGCAGTTGGTGTGATGCCAAGGAGACCTGGAACCCAGGTCTGTACCCTCCTACTTCAATAGAGGAAATTGTAGCGTCAGCAGTTATATATCCGGCCAAGGCAATAGTACTTACTGGAGGAGAGCCTCTCTCTTATCCACTGGACAAATTATGTACTTTATTAAAATCCAAGGGATTGGAAATATTCCTTGAGACCTCAGGTTCTCATCAGATTAGTGGACGATTCGACTGGATATGTCTTTCACCAAAAAAGAAAAAACCTCCTGTTTCAGGGATGCATCAGCTAGCTTCGGAGCTTAAGGTTATTGTTGAAAATCCCGATGATTTTTCCTGGGCAGAAGAAAACAAGAAACTTGTCAGAAAAGACTGCAAACTCTATCTTCAGCCGGAATGGAGCAATAGTAAGATGATTTTAGCGGAGATAGTTGAATATGTAAAATCACATCCAGAATGGAATATCTCATTGCAGACTCACAAATACATGAATATACCCTAGGAAATTATTTAATTTTAATAACTTTGAAATATTAAATCCACAACATTAAAAATCATGAACAAATTCAAGGCATCCATCCTGATTCTGGCACTTTTTCCAATCGTGTGCTTCAGCCAGGATACAGAGAAAAAAATATCGGGATATCAATTCACTACAGTAAAGGAGCTTCCGGTCACTTCAGTTAAGAATCAGAACAGGACAAGCACATGCTGGAGTTTTTCTACATTAGCATATCTTGAATCTGAACTTATAAGAATGGGAAAAGGTGTACAGGATCTATCTGAGATGTTCATAGTATCCAACTCATATTCAGATAAAGCAGACAAATATATCCGTACAAACGGTAATATCAATTTTTCCCCTGGTAGCTCATTCGGGGATGCACTAACAGTAATTCGCAACTATGGTATAGTTCCGGAATCCTTTATGCCCGGTTTGAACTACGGAGAAGAGATGCACGCTCACAATGAACTCGATGCTGCAACTTCCGGGTATATACAGGCAATTGAGAAAAACCCTAACGGGAAATATTCTACTGCATGGAAAAATGGATTCAGAGGAATTCTTAACGCCTATCTTGGAGAAATTCCACAGAAATTTACTTATAATGGTAAAGAATATACTCCAAAAAGCTATGCTCAGGAACTAGGAATAGACCCCGATGATTATATATCAGTAACTTCATACACACACCACCCATTTTATTCTCAGTTTGCTCTGGAAATTCCTGACAATTGGCGCTGGGATACCTCATTCAATCTGCCTGCAGATGAAATGATGCAGACAATTGATTATGCCATTGAACAGGGATACACCGTTTTATGGGGTGCCGATGTTAGCGAGAAAGGGTTTACTCGAAAAGGAATTGCTGTTGTTCCGGAATCTGAAGTAAAAAACATGTCCGGTTCTGATCAGGAAAAGTGGCTCGGTCTTTCAAAGATTGAGATTGACACTAAAATCTACGGTATGAATGAGGTTGCCCCTGAACGGAACATAAGTCAGGAAGAGAGGCAGATAGCTTTTGACAATGGACAGACAACAGATGATCATGGTATGCAGATATTCGGCATAGCAAAGGACCAGTACGGCAATAAATACTACAAGGTCAAGAATTCATGGGGTATTTCAGGAGACTATAAAGGCATATGGTATGTTTCAGATACATATGTCAAGTACAAAACAATGAACATCGTTATCAACAGGAACTCAATACCCAAAAATATTAAATCGAAACTTGGTATTAAATAAATAGTTATTATGAAAAAGAGTCTATTTGCCATTACATTTTTTTTCCTGTTCTTCATTTCCCAATCCATCCTACTGGGACAGGGATATATATTTACAGACGTCGTACGAAATCATGCAACACCTGTAAAGAATCAGGCAAGCAGCGGAACCTGCTGGAGTTATGCAACTGCTGCTTTTCTTGAAGCAGAACTTTTAAGAACAGGAAAAGGCGAGATTGACCTTTCTGAGATGTATGCTGTAAATATCAACTATATTAACAGGATGAATGACAATTATCTCAGAAACGGGAAGGGAAACCTTGGGCAGGGTAGTCTGGCTCATATGTTTACGAAAATTGTTGAAGAGAACGGTATTGTCCCTCAGGAAGTATACAATGGAATTGAATATGATTCAAAACTCAACAACCACAAAGAACTTAACAAGTTTGTAAATGCAATATCAGGTGTTACAGTTGAGATGAAGCAGAGAAGTCCGGAGTACTATAAACTGGTTAAAAGCCTTATGGATATATATTTGGGTCCTCTTCCCAAAACATTCAGCTACAAAGGTAAAGAGTACACTCCAAAGAGTTTTGTACAATACTTAGGGCTAAATATGTCTGATTATGTAGAGATTACAAGTCTTAGTCATATTCCTTTCTATAAAGAATCTGTTATTGAAGTTCCGGACAACTGGGACTTCGGCCGGTTTTACAACGTTCCACTGGATGAATTCATGGGCATCATAAACAATGCTCTTATGAACGGGTATACAGTTGCCTGGGATGGAGACGTAAGTGAAAAAGGGTTCTCTCATGCAAATGGTGTGGCAATCAACCCTCTGATCGAAAATCCCACAGGAGAGATGATAAAGGATATCTACAAGTTTGACAAGACATTTCCAGAGGTAAAGGTAACGCAGGAGATTCGTCAGAAAGAGTATGAATCATTTTCAACAACCGACGACCATCTCATGCTTATCACTGGAATGGTCAAGGACCAGAACGGAACCATTTATTACATTACCAAAAACTCATGGGGAACCGAGAGAAACAGGTTCGGAGGTTACCTTAATATGTCAGAAAGCTTTGTAAGAGCTAAAAGTATATCTGTAATGGTTAATAAAAACTCAATTCCTAAAGAGATCCGTCAAAAACTAGGGATTTAACAGGTAGTAGGAATCAAGTAATACATATTTCAATATGGGGTTAAAAAAACATATACCAAACGCAATTACATCACTTAATCTGCTTTTTGGGACATTAGCAGTAATTTATGCTTTTGAAGGTTATCAGCTATTCGCGATTTATTTCATACTCATTGCAGCCGTTTGTGATTTTTTGGACGGATTTATGGCACGCCTTCTTAAAGAGTACTCCCCAATGGGTAAAGAGCTTGATTCTCTCGCCGATCTTGTAAGCTTTGGACTTGCTCCCACTATTCTTCTTTATCATAAGATGGATGTACTTCTTGGCTCCGGGATAGCCGGTGGCAGTAGCGCACTGTTTCTTGAAATCCTGATATTTGTACCAATTGTCATTACAATAGCATCAGCATTGAGGCTTGCAAAATTCAACATCGATACCAGGCAAACGGTAAATTTCATTGGCGTTCCCACTCCTGCAAATGCTTTGTTAATCTGTATGTTCTTGCATTTTACAACATACAATACCTTCTTTGATGGTTTATTAAATACATATTACTTTATTCCAATTGCATCACTCATTCTCTCATTTCTGTTGGTAAGCAACATTCCCATGTTTTCATTGAAGTTCAAATCTCTTAACTGGAAGGGTAATGAGATGAGGTATCTGCTTATAATTACCGCTATTGTATTGTTTGTTACCGCTCTCATACTCAACATAACATGGTCGGTTTCTCTTCTGATTATATTTTGCCTTTACATTTTAATAAATATTGTTATTTATCTGGTCAATTGTGTAAAGAGCTAGTTATGGAGAATTCTGCGGGAAAATTTAACACTCTTGAACTAATAAATAAATCTCTTCTTGAGCTTGGCTCCGACCACAAATCGAATACTTCTAAACTGACGGAACTCTGCTCTCAGGTGTTGGGTGCATTTTCCGCATCATACAACAGATATATTGATAATCTGCTTATTGAGACTGAAAAATATTGTCTTGCACCGGAATTTATAGAAGACGATACCATTATAATCAACAACCTTACAGAAAGTTGCTACGCCGGTTCAAATTCTTTTATCAACGATAATCATTTAAAAACATATATTGGAAAAGCAATCCGATCTGATGGACTTCTCTCGGGAATTCTTTGTTTGTTTTTCAAAACTGATTTTACACCAACTGACGACGATCTGATATTACTGAATATCATAGGAGTATTAATTGCAAGCGAAGACAGGGGTACCCGAGAAGAGGAAAATCAAAATAAGAGAAATATTAGAAAGCGAGAACTTTTGGAGGCTTCGGCTAAAGTAAGTCACACCCTGATATCCAATCAAAACTTCGACGATGCTGTAAATGAGGTACTTGACATAATCAGTAGTACAACTGGTCATAGCAGAACTTATATTTGCGAAATTCGTCAGAATTTATCAAATTGCTATTTCTCAGCAAATCAAAGATTTGAAAAAATTAAAGGAGATACTCTTTCTCTTTCGACAGATCAAAATGATCATAATGTTGCTCTAAAACTGATCCTTCCTAAATGGCACTCCAGATTAAGTAATGGAGAAACAATCAAAGGAAATGTAAAGGATTTTTCCATAGAAGAGAGAGAAATTTTAGAAAAACAGGGTATTGCATCGCTTATGGCAATTCCGGTATTTGTAGATGAGATATGTTGGGGCTTTATTGGTTTGGACGATTGTAAAGAGACTAGTAAATGGGATGATAATGAGCTTAGTATCCTGCAGAATACAGCTTCAGCCTTAGGATTGTATCTCTATAGAAACCGCAACAGGATGGAACTCATTGCTGCAAAGGAGCAGGCAGAAGAGAGTGAAATTTATGCTAATGCATTGTTTGACCAGTCTCCTTTAAGCATTCATTTTATTAATAATAACGGATTAACAGAGAAAGTCAACAAAGCCTTCGATTCGATGTTCATGATTCCAAGAGAAAAGATCGTTGGAAAATATAATATACTTACAGATACAAGATCAGTCGCTTTGGGAAGCGATACTTTTTTACGTCGGGGCTTAATGGGTGAAAGTGTTTTTCTTTCAAATACCCTCTATGATCCAAAAATTTTTGGATATACCGGTGCTGAAAAGTATCTGAACTGCATATCGTTTCCAATAAAGTTTAAAGGCAAAGTCAAAAAAATTGCCATTATGTATCAAGATGTTACTTCTTTAAAGAAATATGAGGAGGAACAAAAGAGGCAAAATAAAGAACTTAAGGAAATCGCAAAAGCATTAAAAGATAGCAACAGCTCACTGGAAATTGCTAAAATGCATTCTGAGGAAAATGAGTTAAAGTACAAAACCATCCTCGAAAATAGTTTTAATCTTATCGGGCAACTCTCTCTGGAAGGAGAATTCCTGTATTATAACAGAGTATATAACGAGGTTCTTGGATATAACCAGAACGAGCTGCTAGGAACTAACGTATATGATCTTTTCCACCCGGAAGAAATGTCTAGGGTAAAGGATACCTATTTTAATCAGCTTATTAGAAACAACGCTGTTAAGTTTTCTGCCAGAGTACGTACCAAATCTGGAGAATTCAAATTAATCGACCATAAATTCAGGCTTTTAAGAGAAGAAAAAGGGAATGAATTAACTATTTTGTTAAGTGCACAGGACATTACTGAGATGACCAGAAATGAAATGTTGCTACAAATGCAGAGGAATCTTGCATGTTCAATTATCAAATGCAAGAACTTCAAAGATTTCTGCTCTGTAATAGTTGAGGAGATCAACTCAATAATTCCGTTTAATAATCTATATGTTGCATTCTACGACCCGAAAAGCGGTTTACTATCAGTAGGAGGTGGTAATGACGACAATGACAAAAATATTGATGTCTGGCCCGCAGAAGGTTCATTGACAGGCTATACAATAAAACAGAACAAACCGGTATTTGTTTCCAAAGAGGAGATTCTAAACCTTTGCAAAACAGGAAAAATCAAACAGGTTGGCAAAATGGCAGAATTATGGATGGGAGTTCCTTTTACTAGTGAAGAAGGTATTTCAGGAGCAATTGTCATTCAAAACTATGAGAATCCATATGCCTTTTGTCATGCCGATATTGAAGTTGTGGAACTAGTTGCAAATGAAATAAGAATATTCCTTGACAAGAAAAATGCAGAGGAAAATGCACTAAAACTTACCAAGGCAGTTACTGAAAGCCCTGCTTCTGTAATAATTACCGATTTGTCTGGTCATATCGAGTATGTCAATCCAAAATTTTCTTCAATAACGGGCTACTCTTCTGACGAAGTAATTGGTTCTAATCCAAGCATATTCAAATCGGGCGATACTCCTGTTTCGCTATACAGGAACATGTGGAGCACTATTACTTCGGGAAAAGAGTGGCGTGGTGAGTTGAAAAACAGGAAGAAGAACGGAGAGTTTCACTGGGAGGATATCTCAATATCACCTATTTTAGGAGAGAATGGAAATATAAGTCATTATGTTGCCGTTAAGGAAGATATAACAGACAGGAAAAAATTAATAACGCAACTGATTGTTGCCAGAGATAAAGCAGAAGAGAGCGACAGGTTAAAAACCTCATTTTTGCAGAATATCAGTCATGAGATACGTACCCCTATGAACGGCATAATTGGGTTTATAGAGCTTTTAAAAGATCCGGATATAACAGGAGAAGAACAGACTGTCTATTTCAATATTATTGAGAAAAGCAGCCAAAGAATGCTCAATACAATAAATGACATTATAGACATATCCAAGATTGAAGCGGGGATTGTAATGGTCAAGAATTCGATAGTTTCAGTTGAACAATTAGTATCGGATGTAGTTTGTTTCTTCAGACCCGAAGTAGAAAAAAAGGGACTGAAAATCAATCTCAGTCTTGATCCGTCAGCAGAAAACCTTACAATAGTATCCGATCTTGAAAAGATATATGCAATACTTACAAACCTCATAAAAAACGCCGTCAAATATTCAAATGCGGGAAATATTACGGTAGGAGCAGTAAAAAGGGAGAAGTTCGTAGAGTTTTTTGTAGAAGATAAAGGCATAGGAATTCCAAAAGAGAAGATTGACAAGATATTCGAACGTTTTATCCAGGCTGAATCCGAATCTATGAGAAGTCACGAGGGAGCAGGGCTTGGTCTCTCAATTGTAAAGGCATATATAAATTTATTGGGTGGGGTTATTAATGTTAACTCCGAACCCGGTATCGGTTCTAAATTTACATTTGTAATTCCTTTTGACAGGTCAGAAGTATTAACTGATAATGAAAATATGAATTTAAAAAGCGAAGATCAATATTTGTCATCAGATGACTCACCTGAAACCGTAAAAATTCTGATTGCAGAAGATGAGGAGACTAATGCATTCTATCTTAACACAATATTAAAGCAGACCAATTATAATCTTCTCTTCGCAAAAAACGGCATAGAGGCTGTTAATATGTTTAATGCAAACAGAGATGTCAGAATAATCCTAATGGATATAAGAATGCCGGAAATGGATGGTTTTCAGGCTACTAAACTAATTAAACATGTCGATCCCGGAGTAATTGTGATAGCCCAGACGGCATATGCTTTTGCCGGAGACAGGGAGAAGGCATTAGAGGCCGGATGTAACGATTATTTGCCAAAACCAATAAAAAAGGATGATTTGCTAATGATGATCAAAAAACACCTTTTATAATTGCATCATCTGTTCGGTTAATTTGTCAAGAAGCCTGTTAAGTTCTTCATCGGTTTTGACAAACTCCTCCCTGCTGTTTAATACTCCTCTCACACCAAAATAGAACTTGATTTTAGGTTCTGTCCCTGAAGGCCTTACCGAAACCACACTGTTATCACTGCTTATATATTGCAGAACGTTTGATTTTGGAAGGTTTATCTTGTACCTTAGGTCACTTATCATATCAAAGGTTACAGAAATCTTATAATCATGAACCAGAACCACAGGAGAACCTGCCAGAGCCTGAAGCGGCTTCTCTCTGAATGATTTCATCATATTCTGTATCTGTTCCAGACCATCTTTCCCTTTTTTTGTTACAGATATGAGGCGTTCCTTGTAGAAACCGAATTCTATATATATATCAAGAAGCATTTCATAGAGAGTCTTTCCCTTGCTCGCTGCCCAGGCAGCTGCCTCAGCAACAAGACAACATGAAATTACAGCATCCTTGTCTCTTACAAATTCACCGGCATTAAAGCCATAACTCTCCTCCCCTCCTCCGATAAATACCCTTTTTCCCTCATTCTCCTTAACTATCTCAGCAATATATTTGAAACCTGTCAAAACATTATAAATATCTACACAGAATTTGTCGGCTATACTTTTAAGCAGGTCAGAAGTGACAATTGTCTTAACCATATAGTACTTTTTGTTATTGGGTCCATCTTTCAGCCTTCCGGTCTCCTTCCATCTAGCTAGTAGGTAATATGTCAATATTGCTGCAGTTTGGTTTCCGTTTAAAAGTATAAGTCTTCCCTCATTATCCCTTACGGCAATTCCAAGTCTGTCAGCATCCGGATCAGTTGCCATAACAAGATCGGCCTGTACTTCTGCAGCTTTTTCCATTGCCATCTTCAAAGCCGATGGTTCCTCGGGATTTGGAGAACTGATTGTAGGAAAATCACCATCTGTGACATCCTGTTCAGGAATATTTATTACATTATTGAATCCAAGCCTCTTGAGTGCCTCGGGAACAATTTTCACACCTGTACCGTGTAGAGGAGTGTACACAATCTTAAATGAATTATGATCTTTGACAATGTCGGGCGAAAGAGTAAGTGACAGTATAGCATTGAGATATAATTCATCCATATCTTTCCCAATGTATTTTATATTTTGTTCGCCTCCGCTAAATTTGACTTGAGAAATTTTCTCAATTTTGAGAACTTCGTCAATTATATTGACATCATGTGGTGCAGTTATCTGAGCTCCGTCACTCCAATATGCCTTATACCCGTTGTATTCCTTTGGGTTATGCGATGCTGTTATCATAACTCCCCCTGCACAATCAAGATGTCTTATAGCAAAGCTAAGTTCGGGTGTAGGTCTGAGTTCATCAAAAAGATAAACCACAAATCCGTTTGCAGCAAACACATCTGCAGTTATCCGGGCAAAATACCTGCTATTATTCCTGTTGTCAAATGCTATTGCAACAGACAAATGTCTTTTCCCCTTAAAGGAATGCTTCATGTAGTTTACAAGACCCTGAGTTGCCATACCAACAGTATACCTGTTCATTCTATTGGTCCCTACTCCCATTACTCCTCTCAACCCACCGGTACCGAACTCAAGGTTTCTGTAAAATGAATCTTCCAGTTCCTTAAGATCGTTATTAATCAACTTTTTAACCTGTTCTCTTGTCTCAATATCATAGCTTTTATCCAGCCAGGATTGCGCTATTTTCAAATAATTCATAGACATATAATAATAATTATGCTCGTATATACAAATTTAATGAATAATAGACGATTTTCAAATATCAGACAAAGAAGAGTATATTTGTACCATGAATTTCAGAGAGTATATACCATTCTACAAAAGAAATCTTAAGGTTGCTGTTCCTGTAATGTTAACCCATGCTGGACAAATAACAGTGCAGCTTGCTGACAATATTATGGTCGGTCATCTTGGAACAGCAGAACTGGCCGGTGTCTCATTTGCGAATTCAATAATAGTACTTGGTCTTGTCTTTGGAATTGGGTTCACTCAGGGAATTACACCACATATAGGCCAGAGCTTTGGGAAAGGCGACCACAATAGAGTCGGGCAGTTACTCCAAAACTCAATGATTATGGTTTTTGCCGCTTCCATACTTCTCACAATGACAATGTTCGGATTAAGTTTTTTTATGAGCTCCATGGGACAGACCGACATGGTTGTATCCTTCGGTAAAGAGTACTATTTCACTATACTGTTCTCAATGTTTCCGGCTCTGATATTTTTTGGAATGAGGCAATTCTCAGAAGGGATAGGAATTACCAAATATGCAATGTTTATTACCTTATTTGCAAATCTCCTGAACATATTCCTTAACTGGGTATTGATTTACGGCCATTTTGGAATCGAACCTATGGGTGTAAAGGGAGCAGCACTGGCCACTACAATCAGTCGTTTCGTCATGCTTGCTTCTTTTCTTGTTATCTTCTGCAAAATTGACAGTTACAAAAGATATCTTAAATATTTTACCAAGCCCGTTATTAACTGGAAACTTGTAAGAGAGGTTCTTAACACATCAATTCCATTGTCATTTCAAAATCTGGTAGAGATTACTGCATTTAGTCTTAGCGCAATAATGATTGGATGGAATGGCGAGATTGCTCTTGCATCACATCAGGTTGCAATGAGCATGAGCAGTTTCTCTTTCATGCTCGCCCTAGGGGTTGGAGCGGCCGCAACTATAAGGGTATCACATCAATACGGATATGGAGATTTCAAATCTATGCGGATAGCTGGTTTTGCAGCCATACACCTTAGTGTAGCCTTGATGTCGATATGTGGCGTCGCATATATTGTCTTCAACAATGATATTCCTCATATATTTACAGGTGATCCTGCCGTAAGGTCACTTGCAGCCAAGCTTTTAATTATTTCTGCCCTTTTTCAAATATTTGATGCCATACAGCTATCATGTCTGGCTTGTCTGAGGGCACTTTCCGATGTTAAAATTCCACTCTTCCTTTCTGTCATATCATACTATTTCATTTGTCTTCCTCTTGGATACATATGTGGTAACGTGTTTAGTCTGGGAGCAGTGGGAGTATGGATTGGTCTGCTTCTGGGACTTGTTTTTGCTGCTCTTTTGTTTTTGTGGCGATTTAATAAAATTAGTAATGAACTGATAAAATCTCATCACGTTTAATATGAAAATGTCCAATAATAAAATCTATCTCTTGTACCTTATAGCATTCTCTATTATCATAAGGTGTATTATTGCATTTACACTTGAACTTGGTGGCGATGAGGCCTATTACTGGACCTTCGCTCTTTATCCTGAACTAAGTCATCTTGACCAGCCCCCTATGATTGGATGGATGATTCAGTTGTTCACAAATAACCTTTTTCTGAATGATGAGTTCTTTATCCGGTTGGTTTCCGTTTTTATAGGTTCTATAAACACCTGGCTTATATTTGTAATAGGAAGAAGAATTAAAAATGAACTAACCGCTTTATATGCAGCCATCTTATATACAACTTCCATTTATTGCAGCATTATTACAGGTACCCTCGTTAGTCCCGATACTCCTCAAGTATTGTTTATACTGCTTTCTATTTATTTTTTCCATGAAGGATTTATAATAAAACACCAGGATTGCCAGGAATCAAGGGTATTAAGTTCAATCTCGCTTATAATGGCAGGAGTTTTTGTTGGTTTGGCAATGCTTTCCAACATTTCTTCAGTTTTAATATGGTTAGGAGTTATTGTATACATCTCACTATTTGATAGAAGTTACTTTAAAAAACCACAACTCTGGCTCTCAGTATTTCTTAGCTTTCTTATTTTTTTACCAGTTATTCTCTGGAATATCAATAATAACTTGATCGGATTTAAATTTCTTTATACCCAAGTTTTAAGCTTTTATATCAATGTAGATTTTGTCACTGTCATAAAGAAGATAGGAATTCAGATTATATATAATAATCCGGTAAATACTGTCCTGGCATTTATTGCAATATTTTCATTTAAAAAAATGAAATATTTAAAGAACAATCAGTACAGACTACTCATTAACTTATCCTTACCCTTTATTGTAGCTGGCATTATACCAATTGGGTTCTTCTCTCTTATTCTACTTTCTGCCGCATATCTTGATACAAAATACAGTTCAACAAGAATCAGGTTTCCCGAGGTTATTAAAAACAGCTTCTATTCAATTATTGTAATTGTGATAATTATAATGACGCAGATTTACAGTGGTGCATTCAACTTTGATATAAAAAAGATTCCTGAGACAAGGACAGGGGCCGGTGATATCTCAATTGACCGATACGGATGGAGAAAACTGGCCAAAGAGTTTAATAAACTCAGATATATGGATGTTGCTCTTGGCAATATCTCCAATCATGCCTATATAATTTCAAACAACTATCTGGCAGCAGCGCATTATGATTACTATTTGGCACGACCCAACAAAATCGCCGTAAAAACTATTGGGAATCTAAATGAGACAAGAAAATATGCCTTTACTACAATAGAGCAAGGTGGGTTCAAAATTGGAGAAAGTGCATATTATATTGAGTCCTCACGTGATTCCATACCAGGGACACTGCTTGGAAACAGATACTTTAAAAGCGTTCAAGTTGCTAAAATAATTTATATCAGGCGAATGAACAATCCTGTTGTAAGATATACAATTTATCGATTTAAGGAATTAAGAATGGTCCCTGCAGAAGCACTAAGTCCTAATACAGAAAAATGATTCATAACAAAGCTTTTACAGAGTTTGTCAGTTTACATAAACAAGACGATATTCAGAGGTTACTGTTCTCAGCCGACAAATATCCGGGAATTGATGTAAGGCTTGCTGTAAGATTTATATCTGCCAGAAAGAAGATTGTCAAAAAGGTCCCCTCATGGAGCCAATCAGAGGGACTAATTTTCAGTGACATTCTGGCAACTGAACAATGCAGTTCTGAACTTACTGCGGATTACAAGAAAAGATTTGTCAAAAATGGGATTGTTCTTGATTTAACAGGTGGGCTTGGAGTCGATTCATTCTTTATGTCAAAGAATGCAACTCATCTTTACTATTTTGACAAGAATAAAGAGCTGAGTGAATCTGCTGATCAAAATTTCAAGTATCTGGGTGTAGACAATATTACCGTTACAAATTGTGAAATCACAGTTGATAATATTGATAAGCTTGATATTCCCCGGTCAGACCTTATTTATCTTGATCCCGCAAGAAGAGACAACAACAAAAATCCTGTTTATGCCTTAACTGAATGTCAGCCGAATCTGTTTGAATTGAAAGATTCTCTTCTTTCGTTGTCCGGTATTATTCTTGTAAAAGTTTCCCCTATGGTTGATATATTGGCAACCATCAGACTAATTCCGGAAATTTCAGAAATTCATATACTTTCTGTCAACAACGAATGTAAAGAGCTGTTATTTCTTCTAGATCGAAATTACCCCGATCTATTATCAGGAATTAACAACATAAATATTTATACTGTAAATTTCTGTAATAATGGCCATATAGAGAATTTTGATTTCAAAATGGGAGATGAAAACAACTGCTTATCCGAGTTTGCAGATACGGAGCTGTCCACTTTCCTGTATGAACCAAATTCAAGCATTCTTAAAGCAGGTGCATTTAAGATATTAGGTAAATCCTTCGGTTTAAAGAAATTGCAGAAGAACACACACCTATATATATCAGAAAATCAGTTGGAAAGTTTTCCGGGCAGATGTTTTGAGATAAAAGAGGTTTTTGATTTTAATAAAGCGACAATTAAGCTTCTAAGAACCAAGTTTCCAAAAGCAAACATATCTACGCGCAACTTTCCGCTAAGTCCTGAGGAGTTAAAGAAAATTCTCAGAATTCAGGATGGTGGTGATATTTATATTTTCGGATGTATAGTTTCGAATGGGTTCAAGAAGATACTAGTTTGTACAAAAGTGAACTAATCTTCCAGTTTTTCGCCATTTGAGTTGAACCATTTGACCTCCAGCAAAGCATTGTCAGTTGCTGTCTGAATTTTTATTGAGCATTTGTACTTAAGAGTCCACTTAAACTTAATGCTGGCAAACCCTTTTGTAAGATATGATGCAAGAATTGGATTTACGGTAATAATAATTGATTTGACTCCTTTCTCTTTGACATAGTAGGCAAGTTGTCTCTCTATGGTCTCATCTATCAACAAGCTTGACGAAATCTTCCCTGTCCCGTTACATGAAGGACAATTCTCGCTTGTATTGATCTCAGTGGCAGGTCTTACCCTCTGACGAGTAATTTGCATCAAGCCGAATTTAGTTATTGGAAGAATATTATGCTTAGCTCTGTCTGACTGCATGAGGTCCATCATGTGTCTGAACAGTTTGATCTTGTTTTCGTTAGAATCCATGTCAATAAAATCGACAACAATAATTCCTCCCATATCCCTTAGTCTGAGTTGTCTAGCAATTTCATCAGCTGAGCTCATATTAACATCAAATGCATTCTGCTCCTGATCGGCTCCGGATTTTGCTCTTATACCGCTG
Source organism: Bacteroidales bacterium (assembly GCA_041659025.1). Lineage (GTDB taxonomy): Bacteria > Bacteroidota > Bacteroidia > Bacteroidales > UBA932 > Bact-08. The sequence continues at coordinate 222,231 of JBAZZA010000004.1, forward strand.
TTCACATCAATTACGTGAAGAGCTTCTGTATGTTCTATGACAAGATATGCCCCCTGTTTAATTGGTACAACTTTACCAAATGCTCCTCTTATCTGTTTATTGACATCAAAATGGTCAAAGATGGGTTCGCCCCCCTTGTAAAGCTTTACAATCTTCTCTTGTCCTGGTGCAATTATTGAAATATAGTCAATAACTTCATTATAAATGGTTTCTTCATTTATATGAATATTGGAAAAAGAATCATTTAAAAGATCTCTTAAAATAGTGGTTGTCCTGCTGTTTTCTGTAAAAAGGAGTTGTGGGGCATTAGATTTCGCCATTTTTGGCCAGGAATCCTCCCATTTTTTTATCAGGGATTTAAGTTCTCCGTCAAGCACCGCTGCTCTCTTACCTTCTGCAACTGTTCTGATTATGACTCCGTAGTTTGGAGGTAATATGCTGTATACCAATCTCTCCAATCTTTTCTTCTCCTCTCTTGAGGTAATTTTTTGTGATATATTTACCTTATCTGCAAAAGGTATAAGTACCATGTTTCTTCCAGCTATTGAAATCTCAGAAGTAAGTCTGGACCCTTTAGTTGAAATTGGCTCTTTTACTATCTGAGCCATTATGTGTTGGCCTGGTTTTAATACATCTGCAATCTTGCCCTCCTTCTCTAAGATGTCTCCAAGCTTCACACTTGAAAACAAAGCGCCGTATTGTTTGCTCTGGCCTATATGACGTATAAAAAAATCAAGGGCCTTGAATGATAATCCAAGGTCCAGATAATGGATAAATGCATCTTTTTCATCTCCAATATCCACAAAGGCTGCATTAAGAGCTGGCATAATACGCTTTACTCTTCCTATATAAACATCCCCTACCGAAAAATTTCCATTGTTCTGCTCTTTATTCAGCTCAATCAACCTGTGGTTATCCAGCAGAGCTATAGAAACTTCCGTGGAACTAACATCAATTATTAAATCTTTCTCCATCTACGTTATTAAATAAAAACAATCTAAAGCAAATCTAATGACTTGCTTTAGATTATCACACACTGAAGACTTAAATAGCAACTATTTTTTCTTTTTATGTCTGTTCTTGCGCAAGCGTTTTTTACGCTTGTGAGTAGCCATTTTATGTCTCTTCCTTTTCTTTCCGCTAGGCATAACTAATTTATTTTTGGTAAAGTATTATTACTTTACGTTGTTTTTTACTTTGTTCATAAACACTTTTGCAGGTTTGAACGATGGTATAAAGTGTTCAGGAATAACCAAAGTAGTGTTTTTAGAAATATTTCTTGCAGTTTTTTTCGCACGTTTTTTAACGATGAAGCTGCCGAAACCACGAAGATAAACATTTTTATCTTTTGATAAAGAATCCTTTACGCTATCCATAAAGCTTTCTACAACATTTTGAACAGCAATTTTTTCCATGCCAGTTGCCTTTGCAACCTCATTTACGATATCCGCTTTTGTCATGATAATTAAATAAATTAAAGGGTTAGTCAATTTTTTGTCGAGCAAAATTACTATTAATTTATCGATATTTCAAAACATTGTGCCAAAACTTTTACAAATTCTTTTAGTTCTCACCAATTTATGCGCTTTAATGCCTATATTTGGAGGTGTAAAATACAACAAAATTGAAACTATTTTTAATTATTTTCCTGTTTGCTCCGGTTTACCTATATTCTCAGCAAAATTATTGTATTTCAAATATTTACATCAAGGGTAACACAATAACAAAGAGTAAGGTCATAACAAGAGAGCTTCCGTTTAAACAAGGAGACACAATAAGGGCTGATAAATTAGAAGGGGTGTTGAAGATGGCAAAAAACAATCTGCTTAACCTCTCACTTTTTAATTTTGTATACGTTAAGAAAAGCATCAATCCTGATAATAGTTCAAATCTGGATATTAATATTGATGTTGAAGAGAGATGGTTCATATGGCCATTAATCGACATTAAATTTGAAGACCGAAATTTAAGCAACTGGATAAGAACATCTGACAGCAAAAGAATAACATTGGATGCAGGATTCAGAATATACAATCTGTGGGGATTGAACCATACGGTCAGCGCCAGTTATAAGTTTGGTTATCACAAAGGGTTCCGTCTGGGGTACGAAAATATTTCTATAGGCCAAACAAGAAGCCATGTTTTAGGTTTTGTTGTTTTTGGCCAGTTCTCAAAAACAGAAAACTTTATATCTCTATTCAATTCTCCAGTATATAATAGATCTGTCAATGAGTTTGCAGTAAAAAAAATCTCTGCAGACATCAATTACACGTACCGGCCCCAAATCAGAGTCAGTCACACAGTTATGATCAAATATGAGAACATTAATATCTCTGATACAATTCTTAAACTTAATCCAAAGTATTGGGGAAACAGTGATACAACCCGAAACAGCTTATCATTGAATTACATTTTTATTTCTGATCAAAGAGACAACTACCAATATCCTCTAGAAGGTTATCTTATTAAAGGAGAATTAAGAGGTTACGTCAATACCGACTATACAGTGAGATACGGTCAGCTGAGAACCAATCTTCAGTATTACCTTCCTCTTTCTGATAAATGGAACGTATGTGCGAATCTGACATCAGGAATTTCTATGAAAAATGTTCAGGCATACATCTTTGACAGAGCTATAGGATATGAGGATGCCACTCTCAGGGGGTATGAATTCTATGTAAATGACGGACAACAATTTGTGACTTTTAATCCTACGTTAAAGTATAATATATTGCCTACAAAGGTTTCAGTTTTGAATTTCCTGTCATTTTTACCTAAGTTCAGAAAAATTCACTTTACAATCTACGGTAAGGCATTTTTTGATATTGGCTATTCGCACCACTCCTATCCGAATATCAGTAATTTTCTGAGCAACAAATTCCTATGCAGTGGAGGTGTTGGTCTTGATTTAATCACCTATTACAATATTAATCTTTCAATTGACTATTCATTCAATCAATTAAAAGAACACGGTTTCTTTTTTTCCATAAAGAGTCTATTGTTCTAGTTTGGCACAGAGATTGGACACCTATAACCGACATTATGTATTAAGCTTAAGAGCGTATTAATGTCTGACAAAATGACATATTAAAATGATGATGAAATTTTCTGATATATATCTGCAACACTCGGTCTCTGAAGAGGTAAATATTATCCCTGTTATGAATATTGACAGTGGTCAAGAATTAAGGGATTCCGATTTACCCGACACTTTGCCAATTATTGCATTACGTAACGCTGTTCTTTTTCCTGAAACAATAATTCCAATAACTGTAGGCAGAGAGAAATCGATAAAACTGGTAAGAGAGGCATACAGCAAAATGAAGATTATTGGAGCTGTTTCTCAGAAAGTCGCCAAACAGGAAGACCCTCAGCCAGGTGATTTGTATGACATTGGGACATTGGCAAAAATCATTAAAATAGTTGAGATGCCTGATGGTGGAATAACTATTATCCTGCAAGGGATAAAGAGGTTCAAGGTTCTTGATATTTTGAACACTGAACCGTATTTCATTGCCTCGGTCAAATATCTGGAAGATGAAGTAAGTAAGAAAAACATTAAAGAACTTGATGCAATAACTGGTTCTATAAAGGATGCTGCTCTCTACATAATAAAAATGTCTCCTCATCTTCCGCAGGAGGCAGTTTTTGCTATCAAAAACATAGAGGGTCATGCATTCCTTGTCAACTTCATAGCCTCAAGCATTGAACTTGATAATCCTTTGGACAAAATAATACTATTACGAGAGGGGCGACTAAAACAACGAGCTCTTAAGCTTCTGGAATTACTGAATAAACAGATAGATCTTCTAAAGATAAAAGACGATATCCAGCAAAAGGTAAGAACAGAAATAGATCAGCAACAGAGGGAGTACTACCTTAGTAATCAGCTGAAGACCATACAAGAAGAGCTTGGAATAAATGGAAACATTCAGGAATTTAGCGACCTGAGACAACTTGCAAAAAACAAATTATGGTCAAAAAGTGTTGCCGAAACTTTTGAGACCGAACTACAAAAGCTGGAAAGATCAAATCCCAATTCGCCGGACTACAATATTCAGCTTTCATATGTCAAGTTTCTGATTGATCTGCCCTGGAACGAAACCAGCAAAGACAACCTTGACCTCAAGCATGCACAAAAGGTACTTGATGCAGATCATTTTGGCCTTGAAACGGTCAAGGACAGAATAATTGAGCATCTAGCAGTACTTAAGCTTAAAGGAGATATGAAATCGCCTATTCTGTGCCTTTACGGACCCCCTGGGGTTGGTAAAACATCTCTAGGAAAGTCCATTGCCAAGGCTCTTGGTAGAAACTACGGCAGAATATCTCTTGGAGGGCTACATGACGAATCAGAGATAAGAGGACATAGAAGAACATATATCGGTGCTATGCCCGGCAGGATTATAAACTCTGTTAAAAAGGCAGGAACATCAAATCCATTGATTGTTCTTGATGAGATAGATAAAGTCAGCAACGATTTCAGGGGAGATCCTGCATCAGCATTACTTGAGGTGCTTGATCCCGAACAAAATACAGCCTTCCATGATAACTATCTGGATATTGACTATGATCTTTCAAGAGTACTTTTCATCACAACCGCAAACAACATCAGTACTATTCACCCGGCCCTCAGGGACAGGATGGAGATGATTAACGTAAGTGGTTATCTTGCAGAAGAGAAACGCTCAATTGCAAAAGATTATCTTATTCCAAAACAGATTGATATTCATGGACTTAAAAAATCTCAATTAAAAATCACCAAAGAGGGAATAGATACAATCATAGATGAATATACTCGTGAGTCAGGTGTGAGAGGTCTGGATAAACAGATAGCAAGAGTTGCGAGACTTACTGCAAAGAAAATTGCACTTGATGAACAGATTGAAAAATCGCTTGGTTCGCAACAGATCAAAGAGATGTTAGGTATGCCTACTAATCAGCACGATATGCAAAAGGGCAATGAGGCTCCAGGTGTGGTTACAGGACTGGCCTGGACCGAAAACGGCGGAGACATTCTCTTTATTGAGTGCAGTCTAAGTAAAGGTAAAGGTGTACTTACAACCACCGGTAACCTGGGTGATGTAATGAAAGAGTCAGCAATAATAGCATATCAGTATCTTAAAGCTAATCCTCATTATCTATCGATGAATTATAAGGAGTTTTCCGACAAGGACATTCATATACATGTACCAGAGGGAGCAATCCCTAAGGATGGTCCATCTGCCGGTATTACAATGGTAAGTGCAATGGCATCTGCCTTCCTTAAAAAGAACGTTAAGAGTGGCATAGCAATGACTGGCGAAATAACACTAAGAGGGCGTGTTTTACCTGTTGGAGGTATTAAAGAGAAGATTCTTGCAGCCAAAAGGGCGGGGATAACTACAATTATCTTGTCTGAGGAAAACAAAAAAGACATTAAGGAAATCAAGGAAATATATGTAAAGGGTCTCAACTTCAAATATGTAAGGAACATTTCTGAAGTGTTATCCTATATCTTCTAGTTCACACTTTTGACTTATGGAGGTAAAAATTGAGGACTCCTGGAAGGAGGTACTTAAAAATGAGTTTACAAAGGATTATTTTGTCAAACTGACAGATTATATCCATACAGAAATCTCATCCGGTAAAACAGTCTACCCAAAAGGTTCTCTCATATTTAACGCTTTTAACTCAACTCCTCTGGATAAAGTTAAAGTTGTAATACTTGGCCAGGATCCATATCACGGTCCAGGACAAGCTCATGGACTCTCATTTTCAGTTCCTCCTGGTATTAAGTTTCCTCCATCATTGTCAAATATTTTCAAGGAACTGCGAGCAGACCTTGGAGTGATGCCTCCCGATAATGGATGTCTGGACAGATGGGCCTCTCAGGGTGTTTTCATGTTGAATTCGGTACTTACGGTAAGAGCAGGAGAGGCTGCCTCTCACAGTAAGATAGGATGGACAGAATTCACCGATTCAGTCATTAAAACGATATCCGACCAAAAAAATGGAGTAGTGTTTCTTCTGTGGGGTAATTTTGCAAAAGGGAAAAGAGATCTGATAGATAGTTCGAGACATTATATTCTTGAAGCAGCACATCCTTCACCACTGGCAGGCGGTGCTTTTTTTGGTTGCAGACATTTTTCCAAAACCAATTTGATATTAAGGGAATCAGGTAAAGAACCAATAAATTGGTGATTTATCTGTTACCGAAGATTTTGCTTCCGATTCTTACAATGGTGCTCCCCTCCTCTATTGCCAGGTTATAATCACCGGACATTCCCATAGAAATCTCCTTAAAGTAATCACAATCTTTAAAATAAAGACTTTTCAATTTTACAAATAGTGTTCTGAGTGTTGCAAACTCTGTTTTTATCTGAGTGGTATCTTCAATAAAGGATGCCATCCCCATTAAACCACAAATTCTGATACCAGAGAGTGTTTTAAGCTCAATGATTGATTCTAGTAACTCAGCCTCGGAAAAACCTTGTTTAGTCTCCTCTCTTGCAATATGTACCTGAATCAGACAATCTTTTACAAGATGCCGGCTTTGGGCCTCCTTGCTGACTTCCCTTGCAAGGTAGAGACTGTCTATAGATTGAATCATAGAAACCCTATCTATAATCATCTTGATTTTATTTGTCTGTAGATGACCTATGAAATGCCAGTTGATGTCACTGGGAAGATCTGACATCTTTTGTTTAAGTTCCTGCGGTCGGTTCTCCGCAAAATCCCTGAGACCTGCCTTATAGGCTTCAAGAATCGCTTCGTTTGACTTGAATTTGGAAACTGCCACCAATTTTACAGTTGGCGGCAGTTCTTTTTGAATTTCATTTATTGCTTTGACAATTGTCATTTCTTCTTTTTAACTTGCTGTTGTTGTGCTTTGTAAGCTGCATCAAGTCTCTCCTGGAACTTTGATTTCTTTTTAGGAGTGTTCGAGGCTGCTTTCTCTTTTAGTTTTGCATACAATTTTTCCTCGTCCACAAAATACTTTCGAATTACCCAGGTCTGAGCCATGGTTATAAGATTGGACAACATGTAATAGTAACTAAGACCGCTTGAGAAGTTGTTACAAAGAACCAACAGGAAGATAGGCATAAAATAGAGGGACATGTATTTCATCCCTGCCATCTGAGGACCGCCTGTAGTCATCTGGTCGATATTCATCCTTGAATAGAAGTACATCGATATTGCCATCAATAAGGCAAACAAGCTTACATGGTCGCCATACAACGGTATTGTGAAAGGGAGATCTAAAACAGAATCAAAAGCACTCAGGTCGGTGGCCCATAAAAATCCCTGTTGTCTCAATTCGAATGAGGCAGGGAAAAATTTGAACATCGCAAAGAGAATTGGAAACTGAAGAAGCATCGGAAGACATCCTCCAAACATGCTGACTCCGGCTTTACTATATAGAGCCATTGTCTCTTGCTGTTTCTTCATCGCATCCTCTTGTTTAGGGTACTTCTCTGCTATCTTGTCAATTTCTGGCTTGAGGACCCTCATTTTTGCCGATGACATATATGATTTTAGAGTCAAAGGAGAGATGACAATCTTGATAAGTAATGTGAGAATCAGAATGATGAGACCATAATTAGTCATGAATTTACCAAGAAAATCAAACATGAGAATTATTATGTATCTGTTAATCCATCCGATTAACCAGCCACCTAAAGGTACTATCTTTTCAAAACCCTTGTCGTAAGACTTCAGTGTTTTGTAATGGTTTGGACCATAGTAATATTCAAAAGGGATGTTTACCTCTTCTGCATCGTTATATGAAACCTGCATTTTTGCCTCACAATGCATCAGGTTTCCGTCAGGATCGCCTAGCGGGTAGAATCTATAGTTAAGAATTCCTACATTGAAGTTATCCTTTGCCACCAAAATGGCAGAGAAAAACTGTTGTTGAAATGCAAACCATGATACCTTGGTTCTGACATCCTTCTCTGAATCATCCTTTCTTAAGCCAAGATCCTCTACTCCATTTGAATTCGGAAACTTATAAACTATTGTCGAATAGTTCTTTTCATTATCATAGCCTTTTTCAAGTCTTGGCAGGTCCAGACTCCAGTTAAGATCCAAAGTAGTAATATTTCTTGGGATATGTTTTCCCATTCCTACCATCCGAACATTGAATTTCAACAAATTGCTGTTTGCCGGAAGTATATATTTATACTCTACAAATGAAGTTGAGTCTAAAAAAAGTCTGTATGTAAGGGAACTATCGGTCGATTCTGCTTTTTCAAATGCAAAATTTGAAGTAGATATCTGTTGGTTGGTAAAAAATACCAAGGAAAACTTGCTGGTTTTTTCCCTTATCAGATTTAGGTCCAGACTGTCAAAGGTAAAGTAGTTTTTTACCTGCACCTTGTATGCCTGGGCACCTAAGTTTGTAAAATCAATCTTTACTTTTTCATTTTCAAGTGTTGTAAACTCCTCGGGCTGGTTACTTGCCTTAATTAGCAAAGAGTCTTTGTAAATTGAAAACGATGAGTCGTTCTTTTTAAGTGAATCCTTTGAGTTAGCTGTGATATTTGAATTTACAATAGAATCATTAACCCCATTTACTAATGTGTCGGGACTCTTTGCAGATACGATTGAATCAGCAACTGGGAGATTCTTTTGTTGCTCGTTGTAAATCTTTGAATTGTACCAACTGAAGATAATCAGGATTCCTGCTATCAGTGCAAAACCTAGAATGGAATTTTTCTTCATTAAATCTGCTCGTTTTGTTTATCTATTAGTTTTATCTTCTCCTCCAACTGAGCCAACTCCTCTTTTGCATTCACAATTTTCTTTTCTATGTCAATCAACAAGCTATCAGCATTCTTGGATTTTGCAAAGAAACCGATATTGTTTTCCCATACGGCAATGTCAGACTCCATCTGACGGAACCTCTGAACCAGTTTGTCCCTCTCTGCACGAATACCCCATTCTCCTTTTGAGGAAGATTGAACCTCTTTGATGTGTTTCTTGAATTTATTAATCCTGTTTTCCTGTTCAGGATTCCTGACGTCGCCAAACTTGGTCTCAATCGCGTGTCTGTATGCAGCCTGTATCCTCTCTTTGTCTTTTATAGGGACAAATCCTATTTCACTCCATCTTGACTGAAAGTCTTTTAGAGCCTCTGCATTCTCAGATGCTTTAGTATCTATCTTGTAGTCTGTTATCTCCTGTACAAGTTCAAGTTTCTTTTGTAGGTTCTGCTCATATGAATCATCTACAGAACTAAAGTGTTTTGCCTTGTTATCGAAAAAAGCATCACAAGCAGCTCTGAATCTTTTCCAGACAATATCGGATTGTTTACGAGCAACAGGTCCTATCTCTTTCCATCTTTTCTGAAGGTTAATAAGAAGATCTGTTGTTTTTTTCCAGTCCTGACTATCCTTTAATGCCTCGGCCTGTTCACAGAGTGATATCTTCAAATCGAGATTCTCCTGCATGACACCTTTGAATTGTGAATAGTGTTCTCTCTTTGAGTTGTAGAATTTGTCACAGGCTGCCCTGAATCTGTCATAAATCCTCTGATTATCCTTTTTAGATGCAAAACCGATGTTCTTCCATTGGTTCTGGAGTTGTTCTATCTCTTTTGTAAGTGTGTTCCAGTCTTTATTCTCATCATTGTCAATATTGGCAATGGCTTCTACTTTTTCACAAAGTTCAGCTTTAAGGTCAAGATTTTTCTTTTGGTCATCTTTTTGACCTTCAAAATAATCCTGTTGTCTTTTATTTATGTTTGATGTAGCTTTCTTGAACCTCTCCCATATCTCTTCTCTTTGCTCCTTGCTAACAGGGCCAAGGTCCCTCCACTCCTCATGCAATTTCTGCAGCTTCCTGAAAGCGACCACAATATTTGGCTCGTTTACCAAAGTTTCTGCCTTATTGCATAATTCTATCTTTATCTCAAGGTTCTTCTTAAGGTCCAGATCGCGGAGCTCGTTATTGATCTTGACGAAATCATAGAATTTTTCTACAAGATACTGATATGTATCCCATGTATCCTTGTTATTTGCCTGAGGAACAGGGCCAACTGACTTCCATCTGTTCTGCAATTCTCTGAATGCAGGGAAAGTCTGATGCAGGTCCTCTTGTTTTTCCAATAGGCTTTTTAACTCATCTATAATCTGGTTTTTTTTGTGCAGATTCTCTTCTTTATTTTTCTCAAGTGTTTGCAAGAAACTGATTCTCACTGTCTTATACCTCGAGTACAACTCTTTGAAGCCTCTTTCCAGTTCTGCAAATGGGTTGTTGGAAACAAGATTTTCCTCAGAATCTACGAGGTGTTCCTCTGTGGTTTCAGAAGAGATGTGGAACCCAGCAGCAATTTTTTCTCTCTTAAGAGCCTTGTAGAATGCAGCTTTTATTCCTTCTGCATATTTGTACATCTCCTGTTGGTCACCTCTGTCTAGAAGTTCCTGAAAGATTTGTACTATTTCCTTAAGACTTTTACTGGAGTGATCCGGATACTCTGTTAAAGATTCTTTACTCGACGTATTTTCAAGGATATCTTCTTCCTTGAATTGCTCCTCTGGAGCAGTAGTGTTCAATTCTTGACTCATCATTACAAGACTAATAGATTAATAACTCGCAAATATACAAAAAAAGTTTGCTAAAGCAGTGATTTATGTAAATTTGCACCATGATACGAATAGATATTCTCAGTATAGTAACTGAACTGCTTGATAGTCCGCTCAATCACTCTATAATACAGAGAGCTAAAAATAAAGGTTTGGTAGAACTGTATATTCATGATTTACGTGAATATGGTAAAGGTAAATACAAGCAGGTAGACGATTACGGATTCGGTGGAGACGCAGGAATGATTATGATGATTGAACCTGTTTACAAGCTTATTTCCAAATTAAAAAAAGAGAGGGATTATGATGAAATAATCTACATGAGTCCCGATGGTGAACTTTTAGGTCAGCAACTGGCAAATAAACTATCCTGCAAAAAAAATCTCATAATCTTGTGCGGTCATTTTAAGGGAATCGATCACCGGATACGTGAACACGTAATTACCAGAGAGATATCAATCGGAAATTATGTTCTCAGCGGAGGGGAACTACCCGCTGCCGTACTTTGTGATGCCATAATTAGACTTATCCCCGGTGCTATATCGGATGAAACATCTGCCTTAAGTGACTCATTTCAGGATAATATGCTTGCCCCGCCGGTATATACCAGACCTGCAGACTTCAACGGATGGAAGGTCCCCGATATTTTGCTATCGGGGAATCCTAAACTTATTAAGGAGTGGCAGGATGATCAGGCAATAAAAAGAACTAAAGAGCTCAGACCTGATCTGTTAAAGGATGAAAAAGAGTGATGATTCTTTTTAGAATCCGAATTCGTCTACCTTTACCTTTTTCTGTTCATCACGAGTGGGTTTATGCGCCAGCGCATGAATTTCATTTCCGTGAACAATCATAGCCTTAACTGGTACTGCGGGACAGATGTATTCACATCCCCCACAACCTATACAGATATCTTTGTTCAGTTTTGGAATGAACAATCCAAAGTCACGATAAGGGACCATTGTTATTGCTTTTGTAGGGCAGTGTTCGTCACATGCTCCGCAGTCTGTCCTGTCTGTGAATACTATACAGCTTTTAAGTGAGAAATGTGCCTTTCCTATCTGACATAACTGTTTATCTTCTACGGTCATAGGTAGCAAGGCTCCATTTGGACACACTTTGGTGCATATATTACATTCATAACCGCAGAAATGATCTTTGAAGTTAAGGACAGGGAGCAGAATTCCGTCCAGTCCGTACTCTCCTGTTGCAGGTAAGATTATTCCGTTAGGACATGCTGCAATACATGCATGACAGGCAGTACAATTCTTTTTCAAATGTTCTATGCTTTGTGATCCCGGAGGTGCTATACCTGTAATTTTTGGTTTTGATGTCAATACCGGACCTAAGTTTGCAGCTCTTGCCGCCAAAGCTGTTCCAACCAACCCAAGAGCAATAATTGCGCGTCTCCTCTCTTGTGATTCAATTCTGTCCGGCTTTACGGAATCTCCCTCAACCACTGTTTTTTTAGTTTTTACCCATGATAACTTATATGAAATGGCTCCCCTTTTGCATGTCTGCATGCAATTAAGACAAGCTACGCATCTGGTCTCATCTACACTTTTGTTTGGAATATCTATACATTGGCTCTTGCATTTCTGTACACATGCCATGCAATGGTTGCAATTGTCATTCACTGCAGGCTTGAACATCGAAAATTTAGATATTAAACCAAGAATTGATCCTACCGGACATAGGGTATTACAATAGAGACGTCCTCTTAAAGCACTGAAAATAACTATCATTAAAAGGAAAAACAGTGCAAAGGCAAATGAACCTGCAACAAAGACCGAATAACTTCTGAAAAAGAGTGCATCAGGAAAAATCTGCGATAACCCATTGTGGATAAGTTGTTCTGAACGATTTATGATTTCATTGGAAATTCTGCCATAATTTGAATATGGATCAAGGTAGGCTAATGGTAGAGTTATTCCAAAAATAAATGGGAGCCCTACAATGGCTAGTACAGAATATCTTAGCCAGTTATAAGGTGTATCATATTTGTACCTTTTGTTCTTTTTCGATTTAAAGAAATTTGCTGACCTTGTTATAATATCTTGCAGGGTACCCATCGGACAAAGAGTAGAGCAATATACCCTCCCGAAAACAAGAGTGAGAATTAACAGAATTAAAAGGAAAAGTGCGCTTCCAGTAATGGCTCCAAGCACAGATGGTACAAACTGCAGTTTTAGAAAGAAAGAAAAAAACTGAGTCTCTCTGTTTGCAAAAAAAAGAAAGCTCAAGGTAATAAGGACAAGAAACAATACAGAGAGAGCTACTCTTATCCTTTTCAGAAATTTGTACATGAATTTTTAGATTTTAATCCTTTCGATTGTTAATTTATCTATGTCAGAGGTTCCAACTTTCATTTTGTCAGCTTGCCCAATATGTCCCACATCTTCAAGCTTCATCTCTCTGAATTGGTTGAAGAACCTTACTGAAGCTGTATCTACGGCAACTATGTCAGACGACATAAAAAGAGCTTTTCCCATTTGTACATCTTCATCTGATTTGCCCTTTGGTCCGTTTTGTGTCATAACCCGGTATGCATCTACTATGTTTAAAACAGGCATCTTTGCTATAGTTGTGCAATCTGCTATACACTGCTGCAGGTCATTTGCATGCCAGAACCTTCTGTCCCACACGATTCCCATGAAGTTCTTCATGGCTATGGTCATTTTGGCTCCACCATGATTTTTTAAGACAGGAACATTTATCCAAACGTCACAATCGAGAATTGATTCATGAATCTTGGCATTTTTGAGTCTCACTCCTTTAGGTATCTGAACATCCCTGTAATATTTCTCGTCGTGTGCGAATGCAATTTTTGCTCCTGCTGCTTTTGCAGCATCTTCAATACCGCTATTCTTATAACACGACTGCCACTCATCACAGGTATGATCGAATACAACAACCTCAGATGCTCCAGCGGCAAGACAATCCTTAACAATTGCAGCAACTAGTTTTGGATTGGTGTTTGCTGCCATTTCAGGTTTTTTGTCCCAGCCAATATTTGGTTTTACAACTACTTTCTGTCCTTTTTTAACAAATGCCGAGATGCCACCCATTGCTTTTATTGCTTTGGCATACATGACTTCTGGTTCTCCGCCCATAACGGCAACAAGATCGTTCTCCTTTTTAACAGAGATGTTTTCACTTGCCGAAAGAACATTTGACTTAAGTTGTACAACACCGGCTATTCCTCCCAGAAGAGCAGTTTTAAGAAAATTTCTACGTTCCATATGAGTTATTTTTGTTTTTACAAAGATAGAAATTCTCACAAACATCTTACCCGTTTTTTAAATAACTAAAAAAAACGCTATCTTTAAAGAGAATTTTATTCTATGAAAGAATCATTGTTAAAAAGAATCTGGTTTTTTTACTATGATGGTTTCAGGAGCATGACTCTTGGAAAGACACTCTGGTTGATTGTTCTCATTAAACTTTTCATTATGTTTTTTATACTCAAGCTATTCTTTTTTAAAAACGAACTTGGGGTTTACAATACTGATGAAGAGAAGAGCCGGCATGTCTTACAAGAGTTGACAAAATAAATTAGACTAAACCTAAATACTTAATAAATATGTTTTTAGCTTCACTCGTAGATCTGTCAAGGCTACAATTTGCCCTTACAGCTATGTTCCATTGGATATTCGTTCCCCTCACTATAGGACTGGGCTTCATTATTGCAATTATGGAGACATACTATGTCCGTACAGGGAATGAATTTTGGAAAAGGACAACAAAATTCTGGATGAAGATCTTTGCTGTCAACTTTGCAATTGGCGTGGCAACGGGAATAATTCTAGAGTTTCAATTCGGAACAAACTGGAGCAACTACTCGTGGTTTGTAGGTGATATTTTTGGTGCCCCTCTGGCAATTGAAGGGATTCTTGCATTTTTTATGGAAACTACATTCTTTGCAATAATGTTCTTCGGATGGAACAAAGTGAGTAAGAAGACTCATCTTTTATCTACATGGCTAGTGGCAATTGGCACCGCACTTTCTGCTCTCTGGATACTAGTTGCCAATGCGTGGATGCAGTATCCGATAGGAATGGAATTCAATCCGGATACGGCTAGAAATGAGATGGTGGATTTCTGGGCCGTTGCAACCTCACCTATTGCACTTAACAAGTTCATCCACACAATAACCAATGCTTATGTGTTAGGCTCCGTTGTAGTCATTGGCATAAGTTCATGGTACCTTCTTCAAAAGAGAGAGGAAGAATTCTCCCGTAGAAGTATCAAAATTGCGGCAATATTCGGGCTGATATCCCTTGTTGTACTTATATGGTCTGGAGATGGGTCTGGTTACCAGGTTTCACAAAAACAACCTATGAAACTCGCTGCAATGGAAGGATTGTACAAAAGCACCAGTGGAACTCCTCTTGTTGCATTTGGTATTCTGAATCCAAAGAAAAACATATCGGCTATGGTTGATGACTCAATAGGTTATGAACTGGAGAAGCCATATCTTTTTAACATTTCCATACCTCAGGGTCTCTCTCTTCTGGCTAACAGGAAGTTTAACTCTTTTGTGCCTGGGATTGAAGACATACTTAATGGGGGATATACCTATACAGATGTAAATGGGAAAGAAAAAGTGGCTTTGTCGGTGGAGGAGAGAATCATACGGGGAAGAAGTGCTATAAATGCACTGGCTCTTTACAACAAAGCTAAAGAGGCAGGAGATGACGAGGGTAAGGAAATTGCCAGAAAGCAGCTAATGGATAACTTTGAACATTTTGGATACGGTTTTATTAAAAATCCTCAGGATATTGTACCAAATGTTCCTCTTACGTTCTACGCATTCAGAGTAATGGTCATCCTTGGCGGATACTTTATTCTGCTGTTCCTGTTAACTATATTTATGGAGAGGAAGTCACTTATTGGTAAGAGCCGCTGGTTCCAATACCTGGCAATTATAAGTATCCCTCTTGTATATATTTGTTCTCAGGCAGGTTGGATAGTTGCAGAGGTCGGGCGCCAACCTTGGACAATTCAGAATCTTCTTCCGGTACAGGCTTCAGTTTCAGGAGTAAGTTCCTCTTCGGTACTAGTAACCATTATCCTCTTCTTTGTACTGTTTTCCGTTTTACTTGTTGCCGAACTGGCAATTCTGTTCAAAGTAATCAAGAAAGGCCCGGGTGCCTGATTAATAATAATCTATAATTTCATAACTAAAACTCTGGATTATGTTATATTTTCTTCAACACTATTGGTGGACACTCGTCTCTCTTCTTGGTGCAATTCTTATTTTTCTGATGTATGTTCAAGGTGGCCAGTCATTATTGATATGGTCCACAAAAAACAAGGACGAAAAAACACTACTTATAAATGCTCTTGGACATAAGTGGGAACTTACATTCACCACCCTTGTTACATTCGGTGGGGCAATTTTTGCTTCGTTTCCTTTATACTACTCCACAAGTTTTGGAGGTGCCTACTGGTTATGGATAGCAATACTTTTCCTTTTTGTCATACAGGCAGTCTCCTATGAATTCCGGGGAAAGGCAGGAAATTTGCTTGGAGCGAAAACCTACGAAATTTTTCTGTTCCTTAACGGTATGATAGGCACCATTCTGATTGGTGTTGCTGTTGGGACATTCTTTACAGGTGGTTCATTTTTAATGGACAAAATGAGTATTACTGATATTTATAAACCCACAATATCTTATTGGACAAACGGATGGCATGGCCTTGATGCAATAGCCAATCCGTTTAACATTACTATGGGCATTGTAGTATTCCTTGCGGCAAGGACACTTGGGCTACTTTATATAATCATGCAGATTGACTCTGAAGAGTTCATATCAAGATGTAAATCTCAGGTAAAGATAACAGGTACTGCATTTGTCATAGGTTTTGTTTTACTTCTCTTTATGCTTTTTACCTTGACAGGCTATTCTGTCAGTCAGGAAAACGGATTGATAAGTCCTGTCAGATATAAATATTTCTTCAACATGACCCAGATGATATGGCCCTTAGCAATGTTGTTACTGGGGGTTATTCTGGTAATCTGGGGATTGGGGACATCTTTCTTTGCCAAAGGAAAATACAGTTTCTACATGACCGGCGGAGGTGTGGTTCTGGCTGTTTGGAGTATTCTTATTTGCGCCGCATTTAACGATACAGCATTTTTTGTATCTACAGTTAATATCCAGAATTCCCTGACCTTGTATAACAGCTCTTCCAGCGAGTTTACCCTTAAAGTGATGGCTTTCGCATCGTTGATGATTCCCTTTGTATTAGGGTACATTGTTTACGTATGGAGGACTCTTACTAAGGTTAAAATAAGCACCGATGAGATAGCCAAACCAGATTCTCACAAATACTGATTTAGTTGCCGGTTTCTATACTGCCCTTTTCATGGTTATATTCAGATCCTGCTGTACTATGCGGGATTGAGTATACCATAAGCATAACCACAGCAGCTAAAATATAAAGCCACTTCCGCGATTTTTTCCTGTTGATTAGCCACGCAGTGAGCCAGAACAGAAATGCGACAAGGGTTTTATTGTCGGTAAGATCTTCACCAAAAGGCCACCCTGTCCAAAAAGCACCAAAAGCATACTTCTGAACAACAGGGCCCAGTATCAATCCACCTATACCAAGTGTGATAATTACAATTAGTGCGTATTTTGCTGTCTTGGTTGATTTTGTAAAGGCAAGTATACCTGCAAATGTTGATATGAGCATTGCGAGAAACATAAGTAATATATGTGGAACAAGGACATATGGCGGTACAGGACTTTTAAAACGTATTATAACATTCTGTCTCATTCCTAATGTAATAGCCTGATATCCATCGTTAAATTCCACAAAGTAAGCCAGTTTACCAGCTGGCGGCTGAGAAGGGAGAATCACGGAATAGATGTCTCCCGATTTTGATGCTGCAATTGTTCTTATTGTGTCATTACCAGGATATATCCGATAGTAAACAATCACATTCATCTCTTTCGGCGATTCCGGAACTACAATCTCCATCAATGATTTCTTGCCCAGGGATTCGTAGTCGTTTTGTGCCTCGCTGAGTGTTACGGATGTCTCCAGACTCCTTGGCAGCTTTGTTGAGTACTCTTTTCCTGCAAGTTCAAATTTTACCCTTTTTGGGTTTGTCGGACCTGTCAATCTTTGATAAAAAACAGCAGATAGCGTTATTAAAATTGCCAGAATCCAGTATTGTGTATTTGCTTTCATCGCTTCAATATTACAATTTGATTGTTAACTTCATTGCCTGTCCTTCTCTTCTAATATCTACCTGAATAATATCTCCGGCTTTAAGCTCTCCCAAACGGGACATATATTCATATATATTGGAGATTTTTTTTTCATTTATAGCTGTTATTATATCACCGGACAACATTCCCCCCTTTTGAGCAGGTTTACCGTCAGTTACAGGACCTACCTTAAACCCGTCTCCCACTTCGTATGTAAAGTCTGGAATAAGTCCTAATGTAACCTTGAAATTTGCTCTTGCAGGTGATGATGGAGATGCTGTCTTTATAAATTCCGGCTTGTATGAGTTACTTGCCAATTCATTGATTATTGAGGAAATATAGTTGATTTCTGCAACCATCCCCGGGAAATTTATCAATTCAACATCATCCTGAGGAGTATGATACTGCTTGTGGACTCCTGTTGTAAAGTATAGCACAGGAACTTCGGTGGAATAGAATGAGGAGTGATCGGAGGGTCCGTTTCCCTCTCTGGTAACTGCCAGATTGAATTTAAAGTACTTGTTGTTTTTGTGAATTACTGAGTCTGCCTCTGAAAAGGTTCCTGTTCCTCCCACCTGAAGCTTATTATCCGATAATCTCCCCACCATGTCAAGATTGATCATAAGAGTAGGTGTGAGGCTAAGTTTTTTTAAAGTATCTGCGACAACTTTTGATCCCAGGAGACCTCTCTCCTCTCCTCCAAATGCTGCAATTATTATGTCTTTCTTTAAATTGCTTCTGTTTTCTGCCAATAATCTGCCAATCTCCATTGCAGCTGCTACTCCGCTTGCATTATCATCGGCACCGTTATGTATCTCCTTTTTCCCCTGACTCATGCTGGATGAGCCCATCCCTCCATATCCGAGATGGTCATAATGCGCTCCAATCAGTATTGATTCATTTGATAAATTTTGTTGACCTGTATGCATTACAACATTATAGGATGTTCCTTTTACAATGTGAATAACAGCCTTGTATCTTACACGTTCTCCCTGCATTGCAGATATCCTTTTTACGGTCTGCAACGAAATTTGAGCTACAGGCAGAGAAATGCCTTTGTTTTCTGTTCTTGTCTCAAGATTTAGTATCTCATTTGAGTAAAACAATACGGCAACTGCACCTTTGTCTCTTAAAGCAGTTACTTTAAATGGTATACTATCTATTGTAGTCTTTATGACAACAACTTTCCCTTTAAGGTCGGCTACAGCATCTCCAATTTCGTTTTCTCCAAATATAAGGCTACCCGTAATATCAGCAGATGGAGAAATAGGTAAAACCGAAAAATCTTCTCCCTCATTTAGAGTGGTTCTGCCAATTTTTATTGATGCCCTTCCTTTCTTCTCCCTGTATAGAGTGAACTGAAAAGGGACAAGAGGATCATTTCCTATAAGTGGCTTTAAACCATATGTTTCCAATTTTGAAGCAATGAATTGTGCTGTAATTTTATCCTCTTTTGTACCAGGTTCTCTGCCTTTTAGTTTGTCAGACGACATATATGTGAGATTACTTCTGACATTTTTTTCATCGGCTTCTCTAACTTGCGAAAAAAGATTTATACTACTTATTATCAGAATAATAGTATATAGAGTTTTATATTTTGTCATTGATTTTCTAAAAATATTTCCACAAAATTACAAAAAAATTTGGTGGTTAAAAAAACACACTTACCTTTGTAGTGTACTACTTCACTAATACACTAAGGCGAAAACAATATAATATATTATGGTAACGATTCAAAATCTGAATTTTAATTATTCAAAACACCTGGTATTCAAGGATATCAGTTTAACTCTGGAGACAGGGAAGATATATGGTCTGCTAGGACAAAACGGTGTTGGCAAGACAACTCTCCTCAAAATTATGAGCGGTCTGTTAAAACTTAAGTCAGGAAGTTGCACAATTATGGGTTATGATCCATTTGACAGAAAACCGGGATTCCTTCAGGAGATTTTCTTTATTCCTGAGGATTTTGTGGGGCCCGACATTGTTGTAAACGATTTTGCCAGGCTTCGGGGCCAATTCTACCCTAACTATGATGCAAACAAGTTCAGCAGACTTATGACTGACTTTGAGGTAAACGGCAACTCAAAGTTCACGCAACTATCATTCGGCCAGCAAAAAAAGGCCATCATTGCATTTGCGCTCTCTACAAACACAAAGCTCATTCTTCTTGATGAGCCGAGTAATGGTCTTGACATTCCCTCAAAATCTCAACTGAGGAAGGTCATTTCACAGGCATCTACACAAGAGAGTTGCATAGTGATTTCCACACATCAGGTAAGGGATCTAGAGAACCTCATCGATCCGATTATCATACTTGACAAGAATGCCGTACTGCTCAATGAATCAATTGAGAACATCAGCAAGGAACTAAACTTCAGCTTTAGCAACACACCTGCAAACAATGCACTTTATTGCGAAGCTACATTGGGAGGATATCTTGTGGTTCAAAGAAACACCACCAATGAGGAGAGCAAGGTTAACATAGAAGCTCTGTTCAATTCAGTTCTTACAAATAAACAGAAAATTAGAGAAATTTTTAATAGCAAATAATGTCATGAACGAAATATTTTCAACAAACAGATTTTTAAAACTGCTAAAAAAGGAGTTGGCAGAGAGGGTTCCTATGATAGTCAAAATGGCAGGAATATTTTCTTTGCTATTGGTTGGTTTATGGTTGAGCATTTTATTATTTAACAGTGGCCCTTCAGCTGCCTCTTCAAGAGCAACCTATGTATTTATTGCTACTTTTATCACTATGGTAATTGCTCCGTTCAACTTGTACAAAAGCTATAATCATCCTAAAAAGGGCATCGATTATGTACTGCTCCCGGCATCTGTAACCGAGAAGTACCTTAGCATGTTGATCAACACAGTCATTATATTACCACTAGTTACATTTTGTGCTATTCTTTTTACAGATACAATAATATCAACATTGTCTCCATCATTGTTTTCCGGTTATGCAATTAACTCTGTCCTTAATACTCAGGGAATACTGGAAAGTATAGCAGACGCACTGATTTTTCAACAAGGGTGTATATTCGGCAATTTTCTGTTTAAAAAGAATAAGGTATCAAAGACCATAATGTCTGGGGCTGCTTTGTATTTTGTAATGGCTCTTATAGTAGTTTTCTTTCTGACAGTTGTTGTAAGAGATCAGTTCATTAATATTGATACTACAAATACTCATATTGTGATAGGTCAGAATTCATTATCTCAATTAGGGAAGCTAGGATCTGCAGACGGACTGGGCAGTGCTGTTAAAGCGTTGTACTATTTGGCGATGACTACATTTTATGTCTTTATGCCAATCGGATTCCTTACCGGCACCTTTTATAAAATGAAAACTCAGCAATACTAATCATGGAATTCAACGAACATAAACCGATATACCTCCAGATAGCAGATACCTTGTGCGACAAGATTCTGACCGGAGAGTGGGTAACGGAAGACCGAATTCCCTCTGTAAGGGAGCTTGGAGTTGCCCTTGGAGTCAATCCAAACACTATAATGAGAACTTACGATCATCTTCAGTCTATCGAAGTGATTTACAATAAACGCGGAGTTGGATATTTTATCTCTCCCGAATCCAAAAATTCAATAATAAAAATTCAAAAGGAGCAATTCATAAAGGAGGAACTTCCAAAAATAGTGACAAGGATGAGTTTACTAGGAATTGAGCCGTCTGAAGTCTTTAACTGCAAATAAATTAAAAAAATATTCAGAAGAGTGCAACTATTTGACAATAGTCTACGTCTAAATGTGTGAAAGAACAACTATGTATAACAATGTATTTAATTTTCAAACAATCTATGTATAACAAATTTATAAGCCTGTTCCTGACAATTTTAATATTCAGCAGTGCTTTTGCTGCAAAAAACAGCGGTATAATTTATGGCAAAGTAGTTGAAAAGGAGAATGGAAATGCTCTCCCTTTTGCAACAGTAAGTATTTTAAACAACGAAAAGAAAATCATCGGAGGTGCTACATCGGGAGAGGATGGGAAATTCACTGTCAACAATATTCTTTTTGGTGTTTGTAATGTCAAGGTATCATTCATAGGATTTAAGGATACAACCTTAAACATAAGGATTGCAGAAAATGCAACCAACATCGATCTTGGAACAATTGCTCTTGCGACCGATGCAGTGACTCTTAAATCTGCAGTAGTGACTGCCAGGATTCCGGTTATTGAGCAAAAACTAGATAAGATTGTAATGAATGTGGCTGATGCAATATCTACTCAGGGAAGTAATGCTTTGGATGTATTGAGGAAAGCTCCAGGAATCAGCATAGATCCCGATGGAAATATACTGTTGAACGGTTCAGCAGTGCAGATTTGGATCGATGGCAGACCCTCCTACCTTTCAGGACAGGAACTTGAATCTCTATTAAGTTCTACTGACGGAGCTTCAATAGACAAAATTGAAATCATAGCTCATCCCTCTGCAAAATATGATGCTTCTGGAAGTGGTGGAATAATTAACATCAGAACAAGAAAAAATTTCGCAAAGGGAATCAATGGTTCTTTGAGAGCTGCCTATTCTGCTGCGCCATACTCAAAATATTATCAGAGTGCAAACGGCGCTTTCAATATCAACTACAGGGGGGAAAAGACAAATACCTCATTGTCATTTAGTCCAAGATACAACGAGAACTTCGTCAATTTCTATTCAACTTCCGACATGGGCAGCGGAAGGATACTTAAAGGAGTTACAGAAGCAGATCTGGCAAATAACATACAGTCATATAAAATTTCAAACGATTTTTTCCTGAATAAGAAAAACACATTTGGCATTATTGTTTCAGGATTGGTCAGGAATGCCGAAATGCATACCAGCGACCCTGTTACCGGCAGCAAACTTTATCATAACGGGACACTGGTGGAGAAGGTAAATACCGGCATCGACAACAATGACAACTTCGGAAATGTATCTGCTAATCTGAACTATACACATATTTTCAAAGACAATCAGGAAATTACGGTTAATGCAGACTATGGTTATTATGATATTGGCAACTACAGTTTTCAGACAAATGATTTTCTTGATGTTGCAGATATCACTCTAAGACCTGCGGAGATCTTTCAAAGCAACTCATCTCAATATATAAATATCAAAGCGATCAAGGCAGACTATGAACAGGTTATCTGGAAAACGGCAAAACTTGAAGCCGGCATCAAATGGGCTGAGAGCAGGACTCAAAATGATCTTGTAAGAGAAGATAAAATCAATAATGTATGGGTAAGGAATAATCAGTTGAGCAACAAGTTCAATTATGTGGAAGATGTTTCTGCTGCTTACATTTCACTGTCTAAACAAATAAATCCTAAATGGTCTGCAAAAGCCGGTATAAGAGCGGAACTTACCAATGCCAAAGGTGACTGGATAAGTGCTGATACCATTACTAAAAAGAACTATCTGGACATTTTTCCCACAGCTTTTCTGGGTTACACCCCAAAAAACAATCTGAGGTTTGGGTTATCATATGCTTACAGGATAAAAAGACCGAGTTTTTTTCAGCTGAATCCTTTCCGGATGTATATAGACGCAAGCAGCTCATTGGAGGGGAACCCTAATCTGGATCCGGAATTCAGCCATCAGGTAAGTCTATCTCTTGGAATTGGCAAAAATCTTTCGATAAGCCTTAATGGTCAGTTTACAGAGAATGTGATTATACAAAATCCTTCCTTCAACTCGTCAACCGGAGAAAAGATGCTTATGTGGGAAAATTTCGGTAAACAGTCATTTATGGGTGCAACGGTATCTCTTACAGAACTACCAATAAACAAGTGGTTTGTTCTGAGTGCCAACTGTTTTGTTGCAAATGTCAAAAACAAGGATGTTGGATACAGCAAAAGCTCCCTGTTTACCCAGGGTTACATGAATGCTGCTTTTTTACTGCCAAAGAATTACAAAATTGAATTATCCGGAAGGATTCAGTCGGGGATACCATATGGATATTTCGTTATCAAACCAACCGGAGACTTGTCGATGGGTATAAAGAAGAATCTTCTGGATAACAAAGCAACACTATCCCTTAATGTAAACGATATCTTCAGAACACAGAACACTAAAGCGATACTAAACAGTAATGCTCTTAATAACTATGAGTTCCAACAAAATAACAGTACCCGACAGATCATTCTGAATTTCTCTTACAGGTTCGGTCAGGGTAAAGCTGTTAAAGCAAGAAAAGTAGGTGAATCAGAAGAGGCAGCAAGAGTTGCACCCGGAAATTAGTTTCCGGAAGCCTTTAGGGTATTCTTCAACAATGACGTTATTGTCATTGGTCCAACGCCTCCAGGTACGGGAGTTATAAAAGATGATTTAGGTGAAACTTCAGAAAACAGAACATCCCCTGCCAAACGAAAGCCGGTCTTAGTATCGGCTTTCACTCTTGATATACCTACATCTATAACTACTGCTCCCTCTTTTACCATATCTCCCTTGAGAAATCCAGGTACACCAAGAGCTGCAATTATAATATCGGCCTGAAGAGTGTGCTCCTTAAGATTCTTAGTTCTGCTGTGGCATATTGTAACTGTGCAGTCTCCCGGGTTTGATTTTTGTGAAAGCAAGTTAGCCATTGGCCTTCCGACAATGTTGCTTCTGCCTATTATTACGCAATGTTTACCTGCTGTTTCTATTTTATATCGTGAAATAAGTTCCATAATGCCATCTGGAGTTGCTGACACAAATGAAGGAAGTCCCAGAACCATTCGGCCCACATTCACAGGGTGAAAACCATCTACGTCTTTTTTTGGATCAATAGCTTCGATAACCTTTTGTTCATTAATATGTTTTGGTAACGGCAACTGAACAATCAGTCCATCTATGTCGCTGTCCGCATTTATTAATGCAATCTTCTCTAGAAGTTTTTCTTCGGATGTATCAGCAGGGAATCTAAGTATCGTAGACTTAAAGCCTGCCTGGGCACAAGCTTTTTCTTTGTGACCGACATATGTTTGAGAAGCACCATCTTCACCCACCAGAATTGCTGCCAGATGAGGTCTTTTGCCCCCTTTTTTTATAATATCCTCAACCTTTTCAGCTATTTCTATCTTAATTTGGTCTGCTGTTGCCTTTCCGTCAAGAATTACCATATTTCATTATAATTTTGATGATTAAATCTATCTTCTTTTAAGAGAACCGAGAGCCTTCATTGCATTCTTCCCTGCGCCTCCAGCCATGTTTTTCATAACCTTCCTGGTATCTTCAAACTGTTTAACCAGACGGTTTACCTCAGCAATGGATGTTCCGCTACCCATAGCAATTCTCTTTCTGCGGTTACCATTGAGTATGTTTGGGTTTCCCTTCTCCTGAGGAGTCATCGACTGGATAATCGCCTCTATGTTTTTAAATGATGAGTTGTCAATGTCTATATCCTTGAGAGCCTTACCCATACCGGGAATCATGGAAGCCAGATCTTTTATGTTGCCCATCTTTTTGATCTGCTGAATCTGAGCGTAGAAGTCGTCCAGGGTGAACTGGTCCTTTGCAAGTTTTTTCTGAAGTTTTCTTGCCTCTTCTTCATTAAATTGTTCTTGAGCCTTCTCCACAAGAGAGACAACGTCTCCCATTCCAAGTATCCGGTCGGCAATCCTTTTCGGGTGAAAAACATCCAACGCCTCCATCTTTTCACCGGCAGAGACAAATTTTATAGGCTTGTTTACTACTGCTTTAATTGATAATGCAGCTCCACCACGGGTATCTCCATCCAATTTTGTAAGGACCACTCCATCAAAATCCAGCCTTTCATTGAATGTTTTTGCTGTCTCAACTGCGTCCTGTCCAGTCATTGAATCAACAACAAACAGAGTTTCAGTGGGATTAATTGCTTTTTTTATTGCAGCAATTTCGTTCATCATCTGCTCGTCAATTGCCAGACGACCAGCAGTATCTACTATTACAAGAGAATAACCCTCCTGTTTTGCTTTTGCTATCGCGTTTTTTGCAATTTGTACCGGATTTGTAGAACCTTCTTCCCAATATACAGGAACACCTACCTGTTCACCAAGCACTTTTAGTTGCTCAATAGCGGCAGGTCTGTAAACGTCACAAGCAACCAGCAAACATTTAAGACCTCTCTTTGTTTTGCAGTTTAGTGCCAGCTTACCGGAGAATGTAGTCTTACCAGATCCCTGTAGTCCGGAAACCAAAACTATACCAGGGTTTCCTTTAACGGATATATCCTCCGCCTCGCTTCCCATCAGGAGAGTTAATTCGTCGTGAACTATCTTTGTCATCATTTGACCTGGGCGGACAGCTCTCAGCACATCCTGCCCAAGTGCCTTCTGTTTGACATCGTCACAAAAATTCTTCGCAATCTTGTAGCTGACATCGGCATCCAACAATGCTTTGCGGATTTCCTTAAGCGTTTCGGCAATATTTATTTCTGTTATTCTACCTTCTCCCTTTAGGAGCTTAAACGAACCTTCTAATCTGTCAATTAAATTTTCAAACATCTCTTCGATTATTTTTCAGACGGCAAAAGTAGTCATTTTTTGATGAAATTCTTAAGGATGGTCCTCCCTTCATCATTGACAATTGCTTCAAGATGGTATCTTACAAGTTCTGAATGAAAGATATATGGATCTTTCAAAAAAATGTATGATCCGTTCCATGAATAAATTTTTGCCATTGCAGAGGTAAAAAACAGAGTAGTGAGCTCTTTGTTTATATCCTCTCTGTATAATGACTCCGAAAGTCCTCTCTCCAGATTTTCAAAAATAATCCTTGAATAAAAACTCATACGGTTAGTATGGTCCAGAAGTTTAAGATCTGGGAGATATGTTGATGAGTCGCTTAACAAAAGCGGCCCGATCTCTTCCAGGGACTTATTCATCATAGAACTTGTAAGGTAAAGAGCTTCTATAGCATTTTTCCCCTGATTGAGAGCTATATTAATTTTAAACTCAATATCTTCAAGCACATGTTGCATAACGGTACGCATAAGGTCATCCTTACATGTAAAGTTATTATAAAGCGTTTTTTTTGTAAGTTTTAGCTCATTCGCAATATCATCCATTGTTAATCTTAATCCCTTCTGCCTGAAAAGTAGATATACTTGATTAACGTATTTCTCTTTTGAACTTAACCTGCTCATAGATAATTTATTTATTTTTTACTTAGTATAATGTTTATTCAGAATAATAATCAGGAGCAAGTGGCTTTTGATTGTATCTCATACCCATAACCTGACCATAAGCACCTGCAGAACGTATGGCAATAATATCTCCCCTTCCTGTTTCCGGCATAATGATGTTTTTGCCGAACCTGTCACTGGATTCACAAATCGGGCCAACAACATCGTACTTAAGTAATCTGCCATGTGATGTCAGATTTTGCAACTTGTGAGAGGCCTGGTACAAAGCTGGCCGTATAAGGTCATTCATACCTGCATCTAATATAGCAAACTTCTTTCCTTTTCCCATCTTGACATAAAGAACTCTTGACACGAGGGTGCCACACTGAGCAACAAGAGCCCTGCCTGGTTCAAAATGTATTGTTTGTCCCGGGTAAACCTTAAGGTTTTTATTTATTATCTTGAAATAGCTGGCAAAATCGGGAATTGGTGTAGCATCGGGATCTGAATAGTCTACACCTAGACCCCCTCCAAGATTTATATTGTTCAAAAGCATACCTTTGTCTCTGAACCAATCCTGTAAATCATTTATTCTGTTACACAACAGTTCAAAAACATTCAGATCGGTTATCTGTGACCCTACATGAAAGTGAAGACCTGTCAACTCTGTTGCCTGACAATTTTTTATGGTTTTTATAACAGATTCGAACATCCAGGGACTGATTCCGAATTTGTCCTGGGCTCTTCCGGTACTTATATATTTATGAGTATGTGCGTCTATATCAGGATTAATCCTTAGTGAAATACAGGCTTTCTTACCTAAGTTTTCTGCCAGATTGTTAATTACTTCGATTTCAGGAATGGATTCGCAATTGAAGCTGAATATCTCTCCCTTAAGTGCCGTGATAATCTCCTTATCAGATTTACCTACGCCCGCATAGACCACCTCATTGCGATTGAACCCCATTTTCAGAGCCAGCGAAACTTCATTACCACTTACACAGTCGGCACCAAATCCGTAATCTTTTATTATTGACAGTATCCTCTCATTGGCGTTTGCCTTTAATGCGTAGTGAGCATGATAGTTGTATTTATCTCTCTCTTTTGAATACAGATCAAGGGTTTTTCTTAGCAATTCCAGATCATAGAAGTAAAAAGGAGTCTCAAGAGTCCCGAATTTATTTAAAGTTTGTATATCAAACATTGGATTATTGATGTTTGTGATTAAAGTTCAAAAGTAGTAAAAAACTTGTTCTTAACTGAAATTATCTATATTTGCGGAAAATTAAAAGAGACAAAAATGAAACCGAAAAAGAAAGAACTGTTGCAAGATACCATTAAACACATTGATATTACAAAGATTGATTCCACTCCCATAATAGATGCAATGCGAGATATGTCGTTCACCTCACGCGATACTGCATCTGCAGCTGACATTCTTCAACTTATGATTAAAGACAAGGAATCCACAAACTGGCTAATTATTGCAGGCAGCACATCTGCAGGCGGATGCATGCAGGTATATGTGGACATGCTCCGTTTTAACATGATCGATGCTGTTGTTTCAACAGGAGCCTCAATTATTGACATGGACTTTTTTGAAGCATTGGGTTATAAACATTACAAGGGATCTCAGTTCATAGATGACACACTTCTTAGAAGCAACTATATTGACAGAATATACGACACTTTCATAGATGAAGAGGAACTTCAGGCTTGTGATTCTACAATAAAGTCAATTGCCGATTCACTAGAACCACGTCCCTATTCTTCTCGTGAGTTTATATACGAAATAGGTAAGTGGCTTTCGAAGAACTCTGTTAAGAAAAATTCTCTTATCCAGACAGCATATGAGTTGAATATTCCAATTTTTGTTCCTGCTTTCAGCGATTGTAGTGCCGGATTTGGGCTTGTGATGCATCAGGTAGAGAGGATGAAAGAGGGTAAACCTTATCTTTCAATAGATTCTGTTGCCGATTTCCGTGAACTTACAGATGTAAAGCTTGCTGCAAAAACAAGTGGACTATTCATGATTGGCGGTGGTGTTCCAAAAAATTTCGCACAGGATACAGTTGTATGTGCCGAGTGTCTGGGATTCGACGTTCCAATGCATCAATATGCAGTTCAGATTACTGTAGCTGATGTTCGCGACGGAGCCTGTTCAAGTTCAACACTTAAAGAGGCCAATTCTTGGGGCAAGGTGAATACTGCTCATGAGCAAATGGTTTATGCAGAGGCTACAACAGTTGTTCCAATGATAGTAAGCTATGCATATCATAAAGGAGACTGGAAAGCCAGAGTACGCAAAAATCACACTGAGATATTCAAGAATGGGACAATTGGTTCCGGGATCATGCTTAAGTAATATACTAGAATTAATAAAATAGAGGCTTACCAACAGGTTGGCCTTTTTTTTTATCAACCACAATAAATAAGCCCCGACAAAACAATGGGGGCATTGTCCATCCTCAGTCGTATTCTAAGACTTTTCCAAATATAATTTTGGTTTTTATTTGGTGATTAAATATCTAATATCTCTGAGATGTTGAAATATAAAGTATTATAGCAAGAAAAAATCCTTA